>JBBRYP010000005.1:0-106243 GCA_038237515.1 Gaiellales bacterium | reverse complement strand
TAACGTTCGACCGGAAACGAAGGGCAGGTGGAGGCCGCACTACTCGGCCGCTTCGCGGCCGCCGGCCGCAGAGCGGTCGGACTAGTGCGGCGTCGGCGAACCCTCAGTTTCGAGCGAAACGTTGGGAGACGCCGCACTAGGTGAACTCACCGATAGGGTCGCCGCCCCGGATCTGCAGCACCGGCATACCAACGTCCCCGCGTCGTTGCCGGAGGCAGCGTAACCAGCTCGAGCTCTACGTCGAGATCGACCGGATCGTGTTGCAGAGTGGGAGATTGTGGTTTACAGTGGTTCGAAGTGGGAGATGTTTCTAGGCGAGTTCGAACACACCATCGATGAGAAGAACCGGCTCACGCTCCCGGCGAAGTTTCGCCATGCGTTCGAAGGCGGCGTCGTGCTGACGCAGGGCCTGGACGGCTGTCTCTACGCCTACGCCCGCGCGGACTGGGAGGGCATGCTCGAGACGAGGCTCGCCGCCCTCGATCCCTTCAGCCGCGAGACCCGGCTGATGCAACGCTTCTTCCTCGCCGCGGCCGCCGAATCCGAGCCGGACAAGCAGGGGAGGGTGATGGTTCCGGCGCCGCTGGCGCGGCGGGCGGGGCTGAAACGCGAAGTTGTCGTCGCCGGCGTCGGCGATCACGTCGAGGTCTGGGACCGCGGCGCCTGGCGCGAGCATCTGAAAGAGGTGGAAGGGAGCGCTGAGCATGTTGCCGAACGCCTTGCCAACAAACGGGACTGACCACGTACCGGTCCTCGCCGGCGAGGTTCGGCGCCTCCTCGCCGTACGGCCGGGCGAGACGGTCGTCGACGCCACGTTCGGCGCGGGTGGCCACGCGGGCCTGCTCGCGGCCGACCTGTGCGGGGAGGGTCGGTTCATCGCCGTCGACCGCGATCCGACGGTCCGCGACTACTTCGAACGATTCCGTCGGCACACACGCGTGCAGGCGCGCCTGCTGCGGGGCGACTTCTCCACCGTTCTCGGGCAGCTCGCGTCGAACGACGTGCGCTCGGACGCGATCCTCCTCGACCTCGGGGTTTCGAGCATGCAGCTCGATCGCCCTGAACGGGGCTTCTCCTACGCCGCGGATGCGCCGCTCGACATGCGCATGGACCCCTCGACGGAACCGAGCGCCCGTAGCCTCGTCAACGAGGCGAGCGAGCGGGAGCTGCAAACGATCTTCCGACGCTACGGCGAGGAACGCTACGCGCGGCAGATCGCCCGCGCGATCGTCCGCAGGCGCCGGGAGCGTCCCTTCGAGCGCACGAGTGACCTGGTGGAGGTCGTCAAGGCAGCGATCCCCGCTCCGGCGAGGTTCGGCGACGGTCATCCAGCGAAACGGGTGTTCCAGGCGCTGCGCATCGCGGTCAACGGCGAGCTGGCCGCTTTGGAGGACGCGCTGCCCGCCGCCCTCGAGATGCTTCGCCCGGGCGGACGCCTCGCCGTCATCAGCTTCCACTCGCTCGAGGACCGGATCGTCAAGAACTTCTTCCGCGACGCGGAGCGCGGCTGTGTCTGTCCCCCCGACTTCCCGATCTGCGCCTGCGGCCGGGAGCCCCTGCTCCGGGTGTCCTCGCGCAAGCCGATCCGGCCGAGCGCCTCCGAGGTGGCGGCGAACCCGCGCGCAGGGTCGGCTCGCCTGCGGGTCGCGGTGAAGATCTAGGGCGTGGCGTCGCTCGCTCCCTCGCCCGTCCCTGCTCCACGGCCGCGGCGACGACCCTCCTCCGAATCCGAGGCGCGGCCGCGTCCCCGGCCGCGGGGAGCCCAGCAGCGCCGGGTCGCAGGTGGGGTCGTGTGGATCGGCGTGGCGGCGGTGCTCCTGGTCGGAGTCGTCGCCGTCAACGTCGCGGTCCTGCGTCTCAACCTGAGCCTCGACCACGTCTCCCGCGAGCGGGCGAGGCTCCAGGGCGACAATGCCGCGCTCGAGTCACGCCTCTCGAGCGCCCGCTCCTCCATGCAGATCGAGCAGCTCGCCCGGTCCCGGCTAGGCCTCGTCCCGGCCGAGGAGGCGCAGACGACCTATATACGGATCCCGCGCCACGCGAGGTGAGCGCCAGGCTCCACAACCGCCGCATCCGCCTGCTGCTCGCGGTCTTCGGCATCGGCTTCGGCGTCACACTCGTGCGCGCTTTCTGGCTGCAGGCGGTCCGCGCCGAGGCGCTCAGCACGCGCGCGGCGAGCCAGCACCGCGAGGTGGTGACGGTTCCGGCCGGGCGCGGGACGATCTTCGACCGCATGGGGCTCCAGCTGGCGCTCGGTGAGCAGGCGACGACGGTGTACGCGAATCCGCGGCAGGTGCGGACCCCGCAGGCGACAGCGAACTCGGCCGGGCGGGCGCTGGGCCTCGACCCGAAGGTGCTCTACCCTCTTCTCGCTGACCGTTCCCGAGGCTTCGTCTACCTGGCTCGGCAGGCGGATCCGGCACGGGCGGCGGCGCTGCAAAAGCAGAGGCTGCCGGGTCTCGGCTTCTACCCCGAGGAGCGGCGGACCTACCCCCAGCACACGGTCGCCGCGCAGCTCTTGGGCTACGCCGGAGTCGACAACCGTGGGCTTGCCGGCCTCGAGCTCGGGCTCGACGGCGCGCTGACGGGTCGCGCAGGCACTCAGACGATCGTCAAGGATCCCTATGGCCGCGTCCTCGACGTCGTCAAATCCACGCCGGAGCGGCCCGGCCGAGACGTTGGACTCACGCTCGACCACACGATCCAGGCGAACGCCGACGCGGTGCTCCGCGGAACCGTGGCGAAATGGCACGCCAAGGCTGCGACGGCGATCGTGCTCGACCCGCGCACGGGCGGTGTCCTCGCGATGGCGAACGCGCCGAGCTTCGACGCGAACCGCTATCCCGAGGCGCCGCGGTCGCTGCTGCGAAACCGCGCGCTCACGGACACCTACGAGCCCGGGTCGACGTTCAAGCTCGTCACGGTCGCGGCCGTCCTCTCGGAGGGCATCGTGACCCCGTCGACGCCGTTTACGCTCCCGTACTCGATCCAGGTCGCGGACCGCGTCGTGCACGACGCCGAGCAGCGCGGGACGGAGACGATGACGGTAGCGGAGATCCTCGCCCGTTCCTCGAACGTCGGCGCGATCACGCTCGCCGAGCGTCTCGGAACCGCCCGGCTTGCCTCCTGGATCGCCCGCTTCGGCTTCGGCAGCAGCACAGGCATCGACTTCCCCGGCGAGAGCCCCGGGATCGTCCTCCCTCCCGAGCGCTGGTCCGGATCGACGATCGGCAACGTCCCGATCGGCCAGGGCATCGCCGTGACGCCGATTCAAATGGCAACCGCGTACGCCGCGATCGCGAACGGCGGCATCAGGGTTCGGCCCCACCTCCTCGACCACGTCGTCGGTGAGCCGAGGCCCGTGCGGGAGCGGAAGCGCATCGTCTCACCGGTCGTCGATTCGGAGCTGAAGGGGATGCTCCAGAATGTCGTGCGGGAAGGCACCGGGACGGAGGCCGCCGTGCCGGGGTACCAGGTTGCGGGCAAGACGGGCACGGCACAGAAGCCGGACGCGAAGGGTGGTTACTCCGACACCCGCTACGTCGCCTCCTTTGTCGGCTTCGTTCCCGCCAGCAAGCCGCGGCTCGTGATCCTCGTCGCCGTCGACGAGCCGCGGGGTGCAATCTGGGGCGGCTCGGTCGCCGCGCCGGCCTTCGCCCAGATCGCGAAGTTCGACCTGCAGTACCTCGAGGTTTCACCCGACGTGGTCGCGGCGCGGTAGCCCGCTCGCGGGGAGTCGCGGCCGGCGCCGAGGGTAGACTCGGCCGGCGATGAACCTGGAGCGCGTCATCGCCGCGCTCGCCCCGACCGCACTGCATGGGCGCGCTACGGTCGAGATCGAGGAGCTCGCGTACGACTCTCGAGACGCGGCGCCCGGCTCCCTCTTCTTCTGCGTCCCGGGGGCGACCGCCGACGGTCACGAGTTCGCACGGGAGGCGGTCGAGAGAGGAGCGGCGGCGCTCGTCGTCGAGCACAGGCTCGAGCTGGACGTGCCGCAGGTCGTCGTCCGAAGCGTGCGGGCGGCGATGCCGGCGGCCGCATCGGCCTTCTTCGGCAACCCGACAAGCGAGCTGCGAGTCGTCGGGATCACGGGAACGAACGGCAAGACGACCACGTCCTTCCTCTTGTTCGCCATCCTCGAGGCGGCGGAGCTGAGCCCGGCGCTCCTCGGGAACATCGAGCGGCGCGTCGGCGGCGTGGCGCATCCCGCAGGCTTGAACACGCCGGAGGCGATCGACCTTCAGCGGTTGTTTCGTGAGATGGTCGACGCCGGAGACGCCACGTGCGTGTTGGAGGCGTCATCGCATGCGTCGGAGCTCGGTCGCCTCGACGGCACCCGCTTCGAGGCGCTCGCCTTCACGAACCTGACGCAGGATCACCTCGACTTCCACGGGACGATGGAGCGGTACTTCCAGGCGAAGCGGCGGCTCTTCGTCGACGGCGTCGCCGCCGCGGTCTGCGTCGACGACCCGTACGGGCGCCGCCTCGCCGGTGAATTGCCGCAGGCTCTCACGTACGGCCTCGGGACGGGAGTGGACGTCGGGCCGGAGGCGCTCGAGGGGGTACGACTGTCCCTCCGGGGCCGGTTCAACCTCCTGAACGCGCTTGCGGCGATCGCCTGCGCCCGGCTGCTCGGCGTCGATAAGGCGGCGATCGCGCGAGGTCTCGAGGGAATGGCTGGGGTTCCCGGACGCTTCGAGCCGATCGAGGAAGGCCAGCCGTTCACGGTGCTCGTCGACTACGCCCACACTCCGGACTCGCTCGAGAACGCCCTGCGCGCTGCGCGAGAGCTGGGGGCGGGGCGGGTGCTCTGCGTCTTCGGGGCGGGCGGCGACCGCGACCGCGGCAAGCGACCCCTGATGGGGAGTGTGGCCAGCCGGCTGGCTGACGTCGTGATCGTGACCTCGGACAACCCGCGCACGGAGGACCCGAATGCGATCATCGAGGAGATCCGCAAGGGCGCCGGCGAGGGCTCCGACGTCGAGCCCGACCGCCGCGCCGCTATCGCGCGGGCGCTCGAGCAGGCCCGCGCCGGCGACGTCGTCGTGATCGCCGGCAAGGGCCACGAGCAGGGCCAGGAGATCCACGGCCGCAAGCTCCCCTTCGACGACCGCGAGGTGGCCCGGGAGGCTCTCCGACGGCTCCGAACGCCCGCGTGAGCCACAGTTCTGGTACACGCGTCTCGCGGGGGGCCCGAAGCCCCCTTCCGGGGCCGAGGCTACCCAGTCGAACCCAAAGGAAGGTGACACGGCTGTGCCGGCGTAGAGACGGAAGCGTGAAACCTCGTCCACAGACGTTGGAGTCTCCCGCAGGCGGGGCTTTCCGGAGGAGGCATTGATCCCGCTCGCGCTCGCTGAAGTTCGCGAGCTCACGACGGGAAAGCTGAGGGCGGCGCCGGGTGCGGATCGGATCACAGGCGTCACGATCGACTCGCGCCGCGTCGAGCCCGGCGACCTCTTCGTCGCGGTGGGGCGCGGTCTCCACCACCTGGGTGACGCGCGCGCGCGCGGCGCAGCGGCAACCCTCGCACCGCAGGATGCGCACGCCGAGCTCGCGGCACTCGGAGGCGCCGTGCGCGCTCGATCGGCCGCCCGCGTCGTCGGCATCACGGGCTCCACCGGCAAGACCTCGACCAAGGACATCCTGCTCGCGCTCTGCGCGCGGCAGCGGCGCACGATCGCGAACGAGCGCAGCTACAACGCGGAACTCGGCGTGCCGCTGACCCTCTGCCGGCTCGAGTCGGACACCCAGATCTGCATCGTCGAGCTCGCGATGCGCGGCTTCGGCCAGATCGCCGCGCTCTGTGAGATCGCGCGCCCCGATGTCGGCGTGATCACGAACGTCGGCCCCGCTCACCTCGAGCTCGTCGGCTCGCTGGAAGGGGTTCGACGCGCGAAGGGCGAGCTCGTCGCGGCCCTACCGCCGGGTGGAACCGCGATCGTCCCCGACGACTTCGCGATCGATCGCGAGGACGTGGCTGTCCTGCGAGTGGGCGTGCCCGACGCGGAGCCCGGCGAGAGCGGCACGACGATCCGGTTCGAGGGCCGGGACGTCGAGTTCTCCTTCAGGGCGCGCCACCAGGCTCGGAATGCGCTCACGGCGCTCGTCGCGGCCGGGGCGCTCGGCGTCGAGCCTCCTGCACGCGTCGAGGTCGACTTCTCCGCCTGGCGAGGCGAGGAGGTGCCTCTGCCGGGCGGCGGCCTGATGATCGTCGACTGCTGGAACGCGAATCCCGTGTCGATGCGCGCCGCCCTCGAGCACCTGCAGGCGCGGGCCGAGGGGCGGCGGACGGTGGCGATCCTCGGCGAGATGGCCGAGCTCGGCCCCGAGGCGGAGCGCTACCACGAGGAGATCGGCGTGGTGGCGCGGCGGCTGCCGATTCGCGTGGTGATCGGCGTGGGAGAGCTCGCCCGCGCCTACCTCGCCGACGGCATCTCCATCTCGACCTGGGCCCCGGACGCCGTCCGCGCGACGGAGGTGGTGCGCGACTTCGTCGAGCCCGGCGACTGCATCCTCGTCAAAGGGTCCCGGGCGGTGGGCCTCGAGGTCGTCGCCGAGGCCCTGGCTGCCGTAACCGCATAGATGGTCCGCGTCCTCTTCGCCGGGATCCTCGCGATGGTGATCTCGATCGGCCTCGGCCCGAAGTTCATCGAGTTCCTCCGGCGCCGCGAGTACGGGCAGCAGATCCGCGAGGAGGGGCCCTCCCACCACATCGCCAAGCAGGGGACGCCGACGATGGGTGGGCTGCTGATCGTCCTCTCGATGGCGGCCTCCTTCCTCGCCCTGTCGAGCTACACCACGAACGCGCTCCTTGTCTTCTTCGTCACGCTCGGCTGCGGAGCGGTCGGCTTCCTCGACGACTTCGTCAAGCTGACCCATCGGCGCTCGCTCGGGCTTTCCGGGCGCTGGAAGCTGCTGCTCCTCGCCGGAATCACCGTCGTCGTCGGCTGGGTCGCCCACCACCGCGAGTTCAAGACCGCCGTCTACATCCCCGTCCTCGACGGGAAGCTCCAGCTCTGGTGGTTCTGGTACGTGCTCCTCTTCCTGATCATCGCCGGAGCGGCCAACGGCACGAACCTCACCGACGGCCTCGACGGCCTCGCCGCGGGCACCGGGATCATCGCGGTCTTCACGTTCACGGCCATGAACGTGATCGCCTACATCCGGTCGGGGCCTGTCGGCCACCGCAGCTCGCTCTACCTCGACCTCTCGATCATCGGCGCCGCGCTGATCGGGGCCATGATCGGCTTCCTCTGGTACAACGCCTTCCCGGCCGAGGTCTTCATGGGCGACACCGGCTCCATGGCCCTCGGCGGCGCGCTCGCCGGGTTCGCGATCGTCGACAAGACCGAGTTCCTGCTGCTGCTGATCGGCGGCATCTTCCTGATCGAGGCGCTGTCCGTGATCCTCCAGGTCGTCAGCTTCAAGTACTTCGGCCGCCGTCTGTTCCTGATGACCCCCATCCACCATCACTTTGAGATGAAGGCGTGGTCGGAGACGAAGATCATGGTGCGCTTCTGGATCCTGGGAGCGATCCTCTGTGCCGTGGCCTTCGTCCTCTACTACCGCTACTACTTCCGCTTCTTCCGCGGCTGATGCGGCTTCCGTCCCGTGCGGCCGTGCTCGGGCTCGCCCGCTCGGGCGAGGCGGCGGCAAGTGCGCTCGAGCGGCGAGGGGTAAAGGTCGTCCGGCTCGACCGGAGGCTCGGCGACGACACCGACCCGACCCTGCTCGACGGCGTCGAGCTCCTCGTCAAGAGCCCTGGCGTGCCCTCCCAGCACGTCCTCGCCGCGGAGGCGCGGCGCCGTGGCATCCCGCTCTGGAGCGAGGTCGAGCTGGGGTACCGGCTGCTGCGAAACCCGATCGTGGGGGTGACCGGGACGAACGGCAAGACCACGACCTGCGAGCTCCTCGGCGCGATCTTCCGCGCCGCCGGGCGTGAGGTCGCCGTCGCGGGCAACATCGGCCATGCGCTCACGGCTCTGGACGGGGCCCTCGCCACGGACGCCTGGATCGTCTGCGAGCTCTCGAGCTTCCAGCTGGAGGACGTCGTCGCCTTCCGGCCCCGGGTCGCCGTGCTGCTGAACCTCGAGGCCGATCACCTCGACCGGCACGGCACCTTCGGTGACTACAGGGACGCGAAGCTCCGGGTGTTCGAGAACCAGTTGCAGGCGGACTCCGCCGTCGTCCCACGCGGCTTCGACCCGGTTCCGGGCCTCGCTCGGCGCGTCGAGTTCGCCGCGGCCGATGCTCTTCCCGCGGAGCCGCGCATCCCCGGCACGCACAACCGGGAGAACGCCGTTGCGGCAGCGGCGGCGGCTCGCGCGGCCGGCATCGAAGACGAGCCGATCTCAGAGGCGCTGCGCAGCTTCTCGGGAGTGGAGCATCGGCTGGAGCTCGTCGCCGAGGTGGCGGGCGCCCGCTACGTCAACGACTCAAAGGCGACGAACGTCGCTGCCGCACAGCGCGCGCTCCTGACCTACAAGGACGATCCGGTGAGGCTGATCCTGGGCGGCTCGTCGAAGCACGAGAGCTTCGAGCCGCTGTCGCGCGCGATCGGGCCCAACGTGATCCGTGCGTACCTCGTCGGCGAGGCGGCGGACGAGCTGGCCGCCGCACTCGGGAAGGCTCGGATTCCCTACGAGCGGGCCGGCGACCTCGAGAGCGCCGTCCTCGCCGCGACCCGGGACACGGCGCCCGGCGAGGTCGTCCTGCTCTCGCCCGCGTGCGCGAGCTACGACCAGTTCGAGAACTTCGAGCGGCGCGGCGAGGAGTTCAAGCGGCTCGTGCGAAGTCTCGGGGGGTGAGGAGGGGTTTCGAGTCTCATCTGCTGATCCTGGTGACCCTCGCCCTGGTCGCCTTCGGGCTCGTGATGGTCTACAGCGCCACTTCCGCGCCCGCGGCCGTCGGCGGCTCGAACCCGAACTACTACCTCGAGCGCCAGCTGATCTACGTCCTCCTCGGCGTGGCGCTGATGATCGTCGCCTCGCGCGTGAGCTTCCACATGTGGCAGCGTCTCGCCCCACCGCTCGTCCTCGCGAGCATCGGCCTCCTGCTCGCCGTCCTCGTCCTCGCACATCCGATCAACGGTGCGAAGCGCTGGATCTCCCTCGGGCCCGCCGTCTTCCAACCCTCCGAGCTCGCGAAGCTCGGCTTCGCCGTCTGGGCGGCCTCCTATCTCAGCCGGCGAGAGCCGCCTCGCACCCTGAAGGAGCTCGCACGCCCGGTCGGCCTGCTGGCCGGCATCTTCTGCCTGCTGCTGCTCGCGGAGCCCGATCTCGGAACGGCGATCGCGCTGCTCGTGATGCTCGGCGGCATGCTGCTCGTCGCGGGCACCCCGGTGCGGACGCTCGCCACCGGCGGCGGCATCGCCTGCACCCTCGGCCTGGCTGCGATCTGGTTCGAGCCGTACCGCCGCGCACGTATCTTCAGCTTCCTCAACCCCTGGCAGGACGCGCAGGGCGCGGGCTTTCAGAGCGTCCAGGCGCTGCTCGGGTTCGGCTCGGGCGGCATCCTCGGCCGGGGCCTCGGGCAGAGCGTCGCCAAGATCTTCTATCTCCCCGAGGCGCGGACGGACATGATCTTCGCGATCATCGGGGAGGAGCTCGGCCTCGTGGGCGCCACCGTCGTCGTCGCCGCCTACGTCGCGTTCGCCTACGCGGGCCTGAAGATCGCGCTCCTCTGCCGCGATCCCTTCGGAAAGCGTCTCGCGGCGGGGCTGACGGTGCTTGTCTGCGGCCAGGCGGCCATCAACCTCGCCGCCGTTCTCGGGCTCGCGCCGCTCACCGGGATCCCGCTCCCCTTCGTCTCCTACGGGGGCTCGAGCATCGTCGTCGCGCTCAGCTGTGTCGGGATCCTCCTTAACATCGCGCGGGGGAATGGTGTCGCGCGAGCCACTCAGGTGCCTGATCGCAGCCGGGGGAACGGCCGGACACGTCCTGCCGTCGCTCGCGGTCGCGGAGGAGCTGCAGGCCCTCGGCCTGACGGTGAGCTTCGCCGGGTCGCCGGATCGCGCCGAAGCGCGGCTCGTTCCTGAGGCCGGCTTCGAGCTCGACACGTTCCGCGTGAGTGGCCTGCCCAGGCGACCCGGCCCCGCCCAGGTTCGCGCCGTCCTCCTCGCGGCCCGAGCGCCCGTTGCCTGCCTGCGGATTCTGGAGCGGCGTCGCCCACACGTCGTCTACGGGGGCGGCGGCTTCGTGGCCGGCCCGATGGTCGCCGCCGCGGCGGTTCGGCGGATCCCCGCCGCGCTCTCCGAGGCGGACGCGCACCTCGGGCTCGCGAACCGGCTCGCCGCGCCCTTCGCGCGCCGCGTCTTCCTGGCTTACCCGCTCCGCAGCACCTCGAAGTACCGCGTGGTCGGCCGTCCGATCCCCGCTCGCTCCCGTCCCGTAGAGCGGGCCGAGGCGCGCCGTGCGTTCGACCTCCCGGAGCAGGGGCCGGTGCTCCTCGTCGCGGGGGCCCTGGCCGGCGCGCGGGCTCTCAACGAGCTCGCGGTTGAGGCGTGGGGTCGGACGGGGCCGCCGGTGCTTCACCTGGCCGGAGAGCGGGACTACCGCTCTCTCCTACCGCGCGTCGGACGGGACGATTACAAGCTGCTCCCCTCGACCGATCGTTTCGGCGCCGCGCTCTCGGCGGCGACGCTCGCCCTCGGTCGTGCCGGCGGGTCGGTCTGGGAGCTCGCTGGGGCGGGGACCCCTGCGATCCTCGTCCCGTACCCGCACGCCACGGGCGACCACCAGGGACTGAACGCCGCGTACTTCGAGCGCGCCGGGGGTGCCGTCTGCGTCCGCGAGCGAGAGCTAGGGAGCGTCCCGCGCCTCGTCGGCGACCTCCTCGCGGACCCCCGCCGGCTCGAGGAGATGAGGGCGGCGATGCGCCGTGTCGCGCGCCCGGGAGCCGCCCGAGCGATCGCGGAGGAGCTGGTGGAGCTTGCGCGCACTTGAGGGGCGGCGGCTGTGGTTCGTCGGCATCGGGGGCGCCGGGCTGTCGGCGTATGCGGTGCTCGCGAAGGCTTGGGGCGCGGAGGTGGCCGGCTGGGATCGTGTCCGCACCCCGTACCTCGCGCACGTCGATGCTGCGGGAATCGAGGCGGGGATCTCCCCCGACCCTGTTCCGGCGCCCGCCGGCTGGGAAGGCATCGTCTCGACTGCCTACGCCGGCCGCGTCCCCGGCCGCGCCCGGGGCGAGTTCCTCGCAGAGCTCGTGGAGCTCCAGCCCGCGATCGTGGTAGCGGGGGCGCACGGCAAGACGACGACGGCGGCCATGATCGCCTTCTGCCTCGACCGGCTCGGCGACGACCCCTCGTTCTTGATCGGGGGCGAGGTGCCGCAGCTCGGCGGCAACGCCCGCGCCGGCTCCGGTTGGCTCGTGGTCGAGGGCGACGAGTCGGACAGGACGGTGGAGGCACTACGTCCGCGGATCGCGGTGGTCACGAACGTCGACCTCGATCACCATGCGGTCTTCGGCTCCCGGGCAGAGGTGGCCGCGCTCCTCGAGCGGTGGCTCGCGGAGGTGCCGGAGGTCGTCCGCGGGGTGGACCTCGACCCTGTCGACTTTCCGCTTGCGGTGCCGGGCGAGCACAATCGTCGGAACGCCGCTGCGGCCCTCGTGGCGCTCGAGCGTGCCGGAGCGTCTCGCAAGGCCGCCGTCGCGGCGCTGCAGGAGTTCCGCGGCGTGGGCAGGCGCCTCGAATCCGCTGGGGAGGCGGCCGGCGTCGCGGTCGTCGACGACTACGCCCACAACGCGGTGAAGGTCGCGGCCGCCCTCGCCGCGGCCCGCGGGCAGACGCGGGGACGGGTGCTCGCCCTGTTCCAGCCGCACCTGTTCTCCCGCACCCGGCACACCGCGCGGGAGCTCGCGGCGGCGCTCGCGCCGGCAGACGCCGTTGCGGTGACGGAGGTCTACGCGGCACGCGAGGAGCCGGTGCCCGGGGTGAGCGGGAAGCTCGTGGTCGACGCGCTGGCTGAGTTGAGGCCGGGGATGCCGCTCGCGTGGACGCCGGAGATCGCGGACGGTGCCCGGTTCCTGGCAGGACGCGCGCGGGCCGGAGACGTCGTCCTCACGCTCGGTGCCGGAGACGTCGATCGGGCAGCGTCGCTCGTCCTCGCCCTCCTCGAGGAGGGAGCACGGTGATCCGTGAAGCCGTCGTACTCGCGCGCTTCACCACGATCGGAACGGGGGGACCGGCGCGCTGGTTCTCTCAGCCTTCGAGGCTCGAGGAGCTCCAGGAAGCGGTGACGTGGGCAAGCGTGCGAGGGATCGGCATCGAGGTGATCGGGCTCGGGTCGAACGTCCTCGTCCCAGACCACGGGGTCGAGGCGCTCGTGCTGAAGCTGACCGGCGAACTCGCCGCCGCCGAGGTGGAGGGAGAGCTACTCGTCGCGGGAGGCGGAGCGGCCAATGCCGTCTGCCTTCACCGGGCACGCGCGGCCGGCCTCGGGGGCTTCGAGTTCGCGTGCGCGATTCCGGGCACGGCCGGGGCAGGAGTCCGGATGAACGCGGGCGCGTATGGCGGCGACTGGGCGGGGATCCTGCGGCGGGCGCTCGTCGTGTCGGCCGCCGGCACGCACTGGCGCGGCCGCGACGAGCTGAAGTTGTCCTACCGGCGGTCGGCGCTCGAGCCGGGCGAGGTGGTTGCGCGTGTCGAGTTCACGCTCGCTGCGCGTGAGCGCGACGAGATCAAGGCCACGGTCGCCTCGATGCAGGCCCGCCGCAAGGCGACCCAGCCGACGAACAGGCGGACGTTCGGCAGCGTGTTCAGGAACCCGGCTCACGTGCTCGGCGCGGGACAGATGATCGAGGCCTGCGGCCTGAAGGGGCAACGGGTCGGCGGCGCGCTGATCTCGCCGCGCCACGGGAACTTCATCGAGAACGCGGGCGACGCGTCCTCCGCGGACGCGGTCGCCCTGATGGAGGAGGCGCAGCGGCGTGTGCTCGATCGTTTCGGCATCGACCTCGAGCGGGAGGTGGTCTTCCTCGGCTCCGGCTCGAACGCTGCCACCTAGTGCGGCGTCGGGTGCCGTCGGTTTCCGGTGAGGCCTTGGGAGACGCCGCACTAGCAGCACGTTGACCAGGACCGGGCGCCGGCGCGGCGAAAGGACTTCCGTGGCCGTCAGGCGAGCGACATCGGCGACGCGCGCGGCGACGACGCGCGGTAGGCGGAAGGCCGAGCTCCGGCGCGACCGTTTCCTGCCCTCGGTGCGTTCGCTGCTCGCCTGCGCCGCGTTGATCGCCGCCGCCGGCGGCGCCTATCTCCTCGCGCGCGACACATCGCTTCTCGCCGTATGGGAAATCGAGGTCCAAGGCGCGTCGCCCGCTCTCGCCGCGGAAGTTCGGTTAGCGCTTGAGCCCCTGAGCGGCAGAAGCCTCCTTCGGATCTCGGAGACGGATGTGCGGGCCCGCCTCGCGCCGTTGCCGAAGGTCGCGGGCGTGACGGAGGACCGTCGGTTCCCGCACACGCTGCGTGTGCTCGTCGTTCCGGAGCTGCCGCTGGCGGTCGTCCGCCAGGGCGCAGACGCCTGGGTCATCTCGGCCGGGGGGAGGATTCTCCGCCCCCTGCAGCACCCCCGGCTCTCGAACCTGCCGCGTATCTGGCTCCGGCGCGGCGTCTCGGTCGATACCGGCGGAGCGATCGACGACAACGGCGTGAGAGCGGCGGTACGGGCGCTCGCACCGCTGCGTGGCCTTGCGTTCTTACGCCGCGTTCGCGATGTCGACACGACCGGCGGCGAGCTGCTGCTCGTCCTCCGCTCGGGCCTCGAGCTGCGGCTCGGCAGCACGTCGAACCTCCGTCTGAAGCTCGCGATCGCGCGCCGGATCGCGCCGACGCTCGCCGCTCCCGGATACCTCGACATCAGCGTTCCCGCGCGTCCGGTGTCGACTGCCAACCCTCAAGTCGAAGGTTGAGGTTGAGGTGCAAGCCTCGGTGTCGCCATTGACAGGGCTGAAAACGATCCTTACTCTCCAGCGACAGGAGAGGCTCGACAGCCGCATCCTCTACCACAGCTTCAGGTCGAGCCAGCTTTAGCCGTGAGAGATCAAGCCGGGAATTACCTCGCAGTGATCAAGGTCGTGGGCGTCGGGGGCGGCGGCACGAATGCCGTCAACCGCATGGTCGACGCCGGTGTGTCCGGTGTCGACTTCATCGCCGTCAACACGGACGCGCAAGCGCTCCTCATGTGCGATGCCGACATGAAGATCCACATCGGCGAGAAGGCGACGCGTGGGCTCGGCGCGGGCGCCGACCCCGCCGTCGGCCGCGCGGCTGCGCAGGAGAGCCGCGACGAGTTGAAGGAGTCGCTCAAGGGCGCGGACATGGTCTTCGTCACTGCCGGCGAGGGCGGGGGCACCGGCACCGGGGGCGCACCGATCGTCGCCGAGCTCTCGCGCGAGCTCGAGGCGCTGACGGTCGGCGTCGTCACCCGTCCCTTCTCGTTCGAAGGGCGGCGCCGATCGCAGCAAGCCGAGCAGGGCATCGACGAGCTCCGCGACCGGGTCGACACGCTGATCGTGATCGAGAACGACCGCCTGCTCCAAGTCGTGGAGAAGAAGACCTCGATCGTCGACGCGTTCAAGATGGCCGACGACGTCCTGCGTCAGGGCGTCCAGGGAATCACCGACCTGATCACGATCCCGGGACTCGTCAACCTCGACTTCGCCGATGTTCGGACGATCATGCGAGACGCCGGGTCCGCCCTCATGGGCATCGGCACTGCGGCCGGCGAGAACCGCGCCGCCGAGGCGGCGCGAGTCGCGGTCTCGTCGCCCTTGCTCGAGGCGACGCTCGAGGGCGCGACCGGGATCCTGCTCAACATCACGGGCGGAACCGACCTCGGCCTCTTCGAGGTCAACGAGGCGGCAGAGGTGGTGACGAACGCGGCCGACCAGAACGCGAACGTGATCTTCGGCGCCGTCATCGACGAGACGGTCGGGGACGAGGTGCGCGTGACAGTCATCGCCACCGGCTTCGGCGCGGCGCGCAGCGCTCGCAGGCGCCGTGCCGCGACACCGGTGCCCGCCGGCCCGGCCGCGGAGCCGCGCCAGCCGAGGCGCGAGGAGACGTCCGGCTTCGACCTGCCGCCGGACATCCTCGAGATCCCGTCCTTCCTGCGCGACGACTGAACACGCGCGCGGGCCTCGCCCGCGGTGCCCGGCCTGGGATCTCGCCGGGGGTTCCACCTGCATGGCCGCGGGAGGACGGGCGCGGCCCCTTGCCCGCCTGCGAGCCACCGGCGATGTAGCCGGCGACCGTTCGCCCGGCCTCTGGTTCGGCGCTCGCGAGCCCGAACCGGCCAACCTTGTCGACCACATCACTAGCATCCGGCGGGTGCAGACGCTCGCGCGTACGCCGCTGTACGAGCGCCACCTCGCCGCCGGTGCCCGGTTGGTGCCGTTCGCCGGCTGGGAGATGCCCGTGCAGTACGAGGGCGTGATCCCGGAGCACCTCGCCGTCCGCAACGACTGCGGCGTCTTCGACGTCTCCCACATGGGCGAGCTGGAGGTGGAGGGGCCGCGCGCCCGCGAGCTCCTGCAGTCGCTCCTCTCGAACGATCTCGACCGCGTCGAGCCCGGCGGGGCCCAGTACACGCTGCTCACGAACGACATCGGCGGGATCGTGGACGACCTGATCGTGTACGCCCTCGACCCGTTCCGCTTCCTGCTGATCGTGAACGCGTCGAACCGGGAACGCGTGTTCGAGTGGCTGAAGGAGCGCGAGGTCCGCGGTTCGGATGTCCGCGACGTCTCCGACGAATACGCGCTGCTGGCGGTCCCGGGGCCCCGAGCGCTGGAGCGGCTCGAGCTTCCGGACGCTGCGGCCTTCACGTTCGCGAGCGGCGTCATCGATGGAATCGAGTGCATGGTCAACCGCACCGGCTACACGGGTGAGGCGGGGGTAGAGCTGCTCGCCATGAGCGGCGACGGCGCCGCGTTGTGGGACTGCGTTCTCGCCAGAGGCGCGAAGCCGTGCGGGCTGGGCGCGCGCGACACGCTGCGCCTCGAGGTCTGCTACGCGCTGCACGGAAACGACATCTCCCCCGAGACCGACGCGATCTCCGCCGGCCTCGGCTGGGTCTGCGCCTTCGGCAAGACGTTCACGGGGGCAGAGGCCCTTCGCGCCGTCAAGGAGGCGGGCCCGCGCCGGCGGCTCAGTGCGTTCGTCATGGAGGAGAAGGCGATCCCGCGCCAGGGGATGGCGATCGAGCCTGCACCCGGGGGCGCTGCGGGCGAGGTCACCTCCGGCACTCACTCCCCGATCCTCGACCGGGGGATCGGGATGGGCTACGTCGACAGCGTCCAGAGCTCGCCGGGCACGGAGATCACGATCGACGTGCGCGGGCGGCCACGACGCGCCCGCATCGTCGAGAAGCCGATCTACAAGCGACAGGAGGCTCGTTGACCGATGGCAGCAGCTGAGACCTATCCCGACGGCCTGAAGTACCACCCCGAGCACGATTGGGCGTCGATTCACGGCGACGAGGCGACTCTCGGGGTCACCTGGTACGCCCAGGACTCCCTCGGCGAGCTCGTCCACTACGAGCCGCCGGACGTCGGGGCGACGATCTCGAAGGACAACCCCTACGGGGAGGTCGAGTCGGTCAAGGCCGTGTCCGATCTGATCGCGCCGCTGTCGGGCGAGGTGCTCGAGGTGAACGACAAGGTCGTCGAGGACCCGGAGACGGTCAACGAGGATCCCTACGGGGAAGGATGGCTGATCAAGATCCGCCTCAGCGACATCACGGAGCCCGACCGCCTGCTCGACGTCGAGGCCTATCGCGCCCACGTCGCCGAGCTTTGATCGTCACCCCGCGCAGCCCGGGCCGCCGCGCGGACCTCGCCACCGCTTCGTGAGCTTCCTCTCGCTGACCGACGCCGACCGCGTCGCGATGTTGGACGCGATCGGCGTCGCCTCGATCGCCGAGCTGTTCGACGACATCCCGAGCGGCGTTCGCCTCGGCAGGCAGCTCGAGCTCGAGCCGGCGCTCTCGGAGCCGGAGCTGATGGCCCACCTGGAGGAGCTCGCAGGACGGAACATTCACGCGGGGGCGGAGCTGAGCTTCCTCGGTGCGGGCATCTACGACCACTACGTCCCGGCCGTCGTCGACGCCGTCCTTCAGCGCGGCGAGCTCCTGACCGCGTACACGCCCTACCAGGCGGAGATGAGCCAGGGCGTCCTGCAGGCGATCTTCGAATACCAGACCGCCATCTGCGAGCTCACGGGCATGGAAGTCTCCAATGCCTCCGGCTACGACGGGACGACGGTCGCCGCCGACGCATGCTACGTCGCGAAGCACGCCACGGGCCGCTCGACGGTCGTCGTCTGCGAGACCGTGAGCCCGCAGGTCAGGCAGGTCATCGAGACCTACGCGCCGGGCTTCGGGCTCGAGGTGGTCGAGGTGGGGCACCGGGGCGGCACGACCGACCCGGAGGATCTGCGGGCGGCGTCCGAGGGGGCCGCCTGCGCCATCTTTCAGCAACCGAACTTTTTCGGCTGCCTGGAGCCGGCACCGGAGCTCGCGGCCGCTGCGAACGACGCGGGAGCGTTGCCGGTCGCCCACGTCGACCCACTCTCGCTCGGCCTGCTCGAAGCCCCCGGCCGCTACGGCTGCGCGCTCGCGATCGGCGAGGGACAGGGAGCCGGGAACCACCAGTCCTTCGGCGGCCCGCACTACGGCTTCCTCGCCGCACGCTGGGACTACCACCGCCGCATGCCGGGCAGGATCGTCGGCGAGACCCTAGACGCCGCGGGCGAGCGCGGCTATGTCCTCACCCTGCAGACCCGGGAGCAGCACATCCGCCGGGAGAAGGCGACCTCGAACATCACGACGAACCAGACGCTGCTGGCGATCGCGGGGCTCGTGTACCTGTCCTGGCTCGGGCCGCAGGGGTTGCGCGAGGTGGGGGAGACCTGCCTCGCGCTCTCGGCGTACGCGAAAGAGCGGCTGCAGGCGGTGGGATTCGAGCTTTCGTTTCCAAATCAGGCAACGTTCAAAGAGTTTGCCGTGCGCGTCGGACGGCCTGCGGCGGAGGTGGTTCGTCTCTCGCGAGAGCGCGGCATCCATCCCGGGTACGCGCTCGGACGCGACCATGCGGGGCTCGATGACGCGCTGCTCGTCGCCGTGACCGAGAAGCGGACGCGCGGCGACGTCGACCGGCTCGTCGAGACCCTGACCGAGGTGGCAGGCCGGTGAAGCTGATCTTCGAGCGCTCCCAGTCGGGCCGGCGCGGCTCGACGATCCCGATCCCAGAGCTCCCGGTCCCGAAGCTCCCGCCCGGGCTTCTCCGACGCGAGCCGCCGCGGCTTCCGGAGCTGTCGGAGCCGGAGCTCGTCCGCCACTTCACCGAGCTGTCGACGCGGACGTTCGGGATCGACACAGGCTTCTACCCACTCGGCTCCTGCACGATGAAGCACAACCCGCGCGTGAACGAGAGGGCCGCCGCGCTACCCGGGTTTCGCGACCTGCACCCGCTCCAGGAGGAGGACGGCGCCCAGGGGGCGCTCGAGCTGATGTGGCGCCTTCAGGAGATCCTGGCGGAGGTTGCAGGGCTGCCTGCGGTCTCGCTGCAGCCCGCCGCAGGGTCGCAGGGGGAGCTGACAGGCCTCATGCTCATGCGCGCGTACTTCGCGGAGCGCGGAGAGGACGAGCGGCGGCGCAAGATCGTCGTCCCGGACACCGCGCACGGGACGAACCCTGCCAGCGTGGCGATGGCCGGCTACGAGCTGTCGAAGGTGGCAACCGACCTGCGTGGCAACGTGGAGATCGAACATCTCCGCGAGCTGGTCGACGAGGGGACGGCCGGGTTGATGCTGACGAACCCGTCGACGCTCGGGCTCTTCGACGAGCAGATCGAGGAGATCGCGCGAATCTTCCACGGCGCCGGCGCCCTCATGTACTACGACGGCGCGAACCTGAACGCCGTCTGCGGCATCTCGAGGCCGGGCGACATGGGCTTCGACATCGTCCACTTCAACCTCCACAAGACGTTCTCGCAGCCGCACGGCGGCGGCGGCCCCGGCGGCGGGCCGATCGCGGTTCGCGAACGCCTGGAGCCGTTTCTCCCGGTGCCCGCCATCGTCCGCGACGGCGACCGCTTCCGACTCGACCACGACCGGCCGAAGACGATCGGCAGGGTGCGCGGGTTCTGCGGGCCCTTCGGCGTCTTCGTCCGCTCGTACGCCTTCATCCGCATGTACGGGCCGGCCCTGCGCGAGATGTCCGAGGTTGCGGTACTGAACGCCAACTACCTGCTGGCACGGCTCCGGGACGGCTACGAGTTGCCGTTCGACCGTCTCTGCATGCACGAGTTCGTCCTCTCGGCACGGTCGCTGAAGCGCGAGTACGGGATCACCGCGCTCGACGTCGCGAAGCGCCTGATGGATTATGGCTTCCACCCGCCGACGATCTACTTCCCGCTCGTCGTCCCCGAGGCGCTCATGATCGAGCCCACCGAGACGGAGGCGAAGGAGACCCTCGACGCGTTCGTGGAAGCGATGCTCGCGATCGCCCGTGAGGCCGCCGAGGAGCCCGAGACCGTGAAGGCGGCGCCCACTAGCCGGCCGGTCGGCCGTCTCGACGAGGTGAGGGCGGCAAGGCGGCCGGTCGTGAGATACGGTTTCTCGGAACACCCGGACACGGGCTTCCGGCCGGCCGACCCGCGCCAGCTCGAGGCGCAGAAGGGCGCCTGACGATGAGATGGTGGAACTCGAGGCGCCCGCGGCGGCTAGCAGTCGCCAGCTTCGCCCCGCTCGTGATCGCGCCGTTCGCGCTCGCCGCTTCGCACGGAGGCGCGTCGGGGAGCGTCATCGTCAAAGTCACAATCACCGGGGAGTTCCGCGGCGCGGTCACCGGCACACATCCGGAGGACGCCAAGGACCAGATCCCCGCGAAGAACGCGTGCACGCGGTTCACGGCTCCGAAGTTCGCTGTGCCGGGGCGACCGCTCGCCTACAACGTCAGCTTCGGGAACCCCGATGTCGTCAACTTCCGGCCGGGCATGTTCTTCGCGTTCTACTACGCCCCGGGGCAGGTCGGCCGCCCGCAGAAGCTCTACACCAAGGGCGGCGGAGCGAACCTGCTGCTGGTCGCGGCCAAGTACAAGGGCTTCGCCGTCGCCCAGCCGGGCTGGGCGGGAACCGTGACCCTGAACAAGGACCTGCGCGGCGGGAGCTTCTCGATCACGGGCGCGCGTGGGATCATCGGCAACGAGAAGGTCGCCGTCCGGGGAACCTGGCGCTGCTCGGCGGTGTTCGCGCGGGCGACCTAGCGATCGCGCCTCCGGTGCCCCCGCCGGGGGCTGTCACGCGCGCGTAGAGAGGTACGCGCCGACCTCCGCCGCAGTCCGGTCGGGCCGGAACACCGCGTAGAAGACCCTGGCGACGGCACCGTCGAAGACCACCAGCGTGACCCGCTTGTAGAGGGTGAGCCCGCCGATCTCGAACGTCGGAAGCCGCAGTGCGGCGGCAAACCGTAGCTCCGGGTCGGCCACCACCGGAAAGGGCAGGCACCGGCAGTCCGGCCGGCAGCGTGTAGAGGTCGCCGGTCACGCCGTGGTTGCCTCCGGCTGCCTGGCGCCCCGTGGGCGGGCTCCTGCGGCCAGCTGGCCGCAGGCGGCGGCGATGTCGCGCCCGCGCGCGAGGCGAACCGTCGACGGCAGGCCCGCGTCGTCGAGCACGTGCTTGAAGGCCGCGATCGCCTTGCGGGAGGAGCCCTCGAAGCGCCCGGTCGGGTTGTACGGGATCAGGTTCACCTTGAAGAACCGCGGGTTCAGCAGTCTCACGAGCTCGAGCGCCTGCTCGTTCCGGTCGTTGATACCGGCCAGCATCACGTACTCGACGAAGACCTTGCGCCGGCGAAGCGCGAAGTAGCGAACGCATTCGCCGACGACGTCGCGCAGGGGAAATCGCTCGTTCACGGGCATCAGCTCGGAGCGAAGCTCATCGGTCGGCGCATGGAGGGAGAGCGCGAGCCGGATCGGCTCGTGAACCTCGTCCACGAACGTTCGTAGGCCCGGCAGCCAGCCGACGGTGGAGACGGTCGTGCGACGGTGGGTGACGCCCGCGTCAGGCAGCCGCCGGGCGGCGCCGAGGACTGCCGCGAGGTTGAGCATCGGCTCGCCCATACCCATGAAGACGCAATGGTCGATCGCCTCGAGCCGGCGGAAGTAGAGCGCCTGGTCGAGAATCTCCGACGAGGTGAGGTTGCGGCCGAAGCGCATCGCGCCCGTCGCGCAGAAGCCGCACGTCAGCGGGCAGCCCGACTGCGAGGAGACGCAGATCGACCGCCGACCGTCCCGGTATCGCATCAGCACGGCCTCGACGGGATGCCCGTCATGGGTCCGGAAGAGCGTCTTGACGGTCCCGTCGCGCGACTCCGATTCACGCTCGAGGCTGAGTGTCGAGAACCGTACGGCGTCCTCGAGCTCGCGCCTCAGGCCCACCTGAAGGTTCGTCATCGCGGCATAGCCGGGCGTTCCGCGCGCCGCCCAGCGCCAGATCTGAGCGGCGCGGTAGGGAGGCTCTCCGCGCTCGGCGAGCCACTGGTCGAGGAGGTGGAGATCCACCCGGCCACGGTAGCCTGAGCGGCAAACCACGGTCGGTTCTTCGCGGCGCGAGGAAGTCGAGGAGTGGACCGCTGCGCCTCGGTGAGGCGACGTGGCGGCTTTGCGGAGCGCAACGAGTCCGACCGGGGAGGGGCGAGCGCGGCGAGGGGCGGTGAAATCGCTGCGTTCTTCCGGGGGACTCTCGCCCCCCGAGACCCCCCGGCGGCGTTGCAGATGTCGGAGTTGTCGCTGCGGCTTCGCCTCCGCTCCAAGGGGGGGAACGGGGTTCCCCCCCTTCGCCCCCTCCGGGCACGTGCATTCGCCGTCCGGCTCGTGCACTCCCAACAGTTCTCCATGAATGCCGAGGAGGTTCTCTGGGCACAGACGCTCTCCATCACCGCCTGGCGGGGACAGACCCCGGCCGTGGCCGTGCCGGACACCTCGTGGCGGGGACAGACCCTGGCTGTGGCCGCGCGGGTCCACCTCGTAGAGTGGTGAGAGGGTGCGTCGACCGGATCTCCTGCTAGCCGCCGTCCGGCTCGCGTTCGCCGTCGCGGCCGTCGTTGCGATGACCTACCAGTTCGCGTCGAGCAGCGATCGTCCCGGCTTCGGCGCCGGCAACTTCTTCAGCTTCTTCACGATCCAGAGCAACGTCTTCGCTGCAGCGATTCTCGGGCTCGCCGCGATCGTGCCCCGCGGCGGACGAACGCCGCTCTTCGACGCGGTGCGCGGCGCGGTTACGCTCTACATCGCGATCACCGGCGTCGTTTTCGCGCTGCTGCTCTCGGGCCTGCAGGAGAGTCTGCAGACCACGCTTCCGTGGGTCGACTTCGTCGTCCACAGGCTGATCCCGATCGTCGTCGTCGTCGACTGGCTCGTCGATCCCCCTCGCCACCGCCTGCGACTCGGAGTCGCGGCGCTCTGGCTGTCCTTCCCCGCTCTCTGGCTCGTCTACACGCTCGTGCGGGGCGCCGCCACCGACTGGTATCCCTATCCCTTCGTGGACGTGATCAAGCTCGGCTACGGCGGCGTGCTCCTGCGCTCCGGCGTCCTCCTCGTCTGCTTCGTCGCCGCGGCGATCTCGTTCGTGGCCGTCGGCAACCGGCGCGCCGGTGCCCCGGCGCGGGAGCACCCAGGAGGGTCGTAGCCCCCGGACGACCCGGTGGGCACCCGCCTGCCGGGAGCGACGACGAGCCCGGGGGTGCGGCCCCCTGCGACAATGGGCCGATGATCGACCTTCGCTCGGACACGCAGACGCAGCCGACGCCGGCGATGCGCGCCGCGATCGCCTCGGCTGTGGTGGGCGACGAGCAGCGCCGCGAGGATCCGACCGTCGACCGCCTCGAGCACATGGCAGCCGAGCTTCTCGGCCAGGAGGAGGCGGTCTTCGTCCCGACCGCGACGATGGCGAACGAGATCGCGTTGCGCATCCTCGGCGAGCGCGGCGAGGAGGTGCTTGCGGAGGAGAACTCGCACATCTTCATCTCCGAGCTCGGCGGCCCCGCGACCTTTGCCGGGTTGATGGCGAGGCCGGTTCCGGCGGAGGCCGGTCGCTTCACTCCCGACCAGGTTCGCCGAGCTTTCCGTGCGGGCGATTCCAGCCACACGCCCCGCACGAGGATCGTGTCCGTCGAGAACACGCACAACAGCTCGGGAGGGCGAATCTGGCCGCTCGAGGAGCTCGATGCGATCGTCGCGCTTGCCCCGGAGCTCGGCCTCCGCCTCCACCTCGACGGTGCGCGGGTGCTGAATGCCTCGGTCGCGCTCGGCATACCGGCGCCCGAGATCTGCCAGCCGTTCGACACCGTCACGCTCTGCCTCTCGAAAGGCCTCGGCTGCCCGCTTGGAGCGCTCGTCGCCGGCACACGCGACCTGATGGCGGCCGCGCGGCGCGAGAAGCATCGCTTCGGCGGAGCGATGCGCCAGGCCGGGATCGTCGCGGCCGCCGGCGTCTACGCGCTCGAGCACCACGTCGACCGGCTCGCGGACGACCACGAGAGGGCTCGCCGCCTCGCCGAGCGACTTCACGAAGCCGGCCTTCCCGTCGACCTCGATCAGGTCGAGACGAATTTCGTCCAGCTCGACGTGGGGGCGCTCGGCTTCTCGACCCGCGATGCCGCCGCGCGGCTCCGTGAGCACGGCGTCGGACTCTCGAGCACGATCCACCCCGGCATCCTGCGCGCGGTCACCCATCTCGACATCACCGACGACGACGTCGAGCGTGCCGCCGACCTGATCCCGCAAGCGCTCGATGCCCTCGTCCGTTCCTGAGTCGCTCGCCGGCGAGCTCGGCCGGCTGCTGCGCAAAGCTCAGTCGGAGGATCGGCTGCCGAGCGTCTCCGCCGCGGCGTTCAGCGCCGGAAAGGTCGTGTGGACCGACGCGATCGGTATTGCGGAGAAGGATGGCGCGCAGGCAACGACGGACACGCAGTACCGAATCGGTTCGATCACGAAGACGTTCACGGCGGCGGCCGTGCTGGCCCTTCGCGACGAGGGGAAGCTGACGCTGGACGATCCGCTCGGGAAGCACCTCCCCGACGTCGCTCACCCGGAGTCGACGCTACGCCGCATGCTCGCGCACAGCTCCGGCCTCCAGCGCGAGTTCCCGGACGACATGTGGGAGACGTTCCTGGATCCTCCGCGCGAGGAGCTGATCGCCGGTGTCGCCGAGGCCGAGCAGGTGCTCGACCCCGGGGCGCACTGGCACTACTCGAACCTCGCGTACGCCCTCCTGGGCGAGGTCGTCGCGCGCCTCTCGGGAATGCCGTGCGAGCGTTTCGTCGACGAGCGGATCCTGGGCCCCCTCGGGCTGAGGAGAACCACCTGGCTGCCCCAGGCGCCGGCGGCGAAGGGCTACTTCGTGGAGCCCTACCAGGACGGCTTGCTCGCCGAGCCCGACATCGTCCTCCAGCGCTCCGCGCCCATCGGCCAGCTCTGGAGTACGACCGCAGACCTCGCCCGCTGGGGCGCGTTCCTCTGCGAGCCTGACGAGGCGGTTCTGGCGAGCGCCACGGTCGAGCAGATGCATGCGGTGCAGGTGATGGCCGAGACCGACCGGTGGACGCGGGGGTGGGGCCTCGGGCTGGAGCTCGCGCGGCGAGGCGACCGGATCTTCGGCGGTCACGGCGGCGCGATGCCCGGCTTCCTGGCGTACCTCGTCTACGTGCGCGAGGCGACGATCGGCGCCGTCGTCCTCGCGAACACGTCTGCGTGGCCGGCAATCGGCGAGCTGCCCTTCCAACTCGCCGAAAAGGCCATCGAGCTGCTCCCGTCAGACCTCGACGAGTGGCACCCGGCTGAGCGCGCACCGGACGAGGTGGCCTCGCTGCTCGGTCGCTGGTGGACGGAGGGGAACGAGGTGATCTTCTCGTACCGGAACGGGCGCCTCGAAGCTCGGCTCGAGGGCGCGCGGCGCGAGTTGCCTCCCGCCGTCTTCGAGCCGGACGGGGCCGGGCGGTTCCGGGTCGCTTCGGGACGGGAGCGCGGGGAGCTGCTGCGCGTCGTGAGAGACGAGGCGGGACTGCCGGTGAAGCTGTACTGGGCGACCTATCCCTGCACGCGCACACCGGAGATCTTCGGGCCCGGCTAGGCCAATGCCGGTGGCGGTCGTCCACGACCGCGGGGGCGGCGGCCGGGAGCCGCCTCTACCGGTCGCCGGCGATACCGAAGCCGGCCACGACGCCCAGGTAGACGGCGAGGAGCAGGAAGCCTTCCCACCGCCGGCTGCGGCCGTCGGCGACGACGAGCCCGACGAACATCGCCGCACCGGCCATGGCGGTGAGCTCCACGGGCCGGAAGGAGAGTGGGAGCGCTGGCGAGACGGCCCACGAGAGCAACGCGATCGCCGGGACGACGAAGAGGCCGACCTGGGCGCTCGAGGAGACCGCGATCTCCGTCGCGAGCCGAATCTTGCCGCGCCGCGCGATCACGATCGCCCCTCCGTGCTCGGCGGCGTTGCCGACGATGGCGACGATCACGGCAGCGATGAAGAACCGGGAGAGGTTGACCGTCTCTGCGAAGGCGCTGAGGGAGTGCACGAGCACCTCGCTGACGAGGGCGGTCACGCCCGTCGCCGCTCCGAGGATCAGCAGCGCGCGCGGCAGGGACCACGCACCGGCCCGCGACTCGTCTCCCGATTCGGCGTGGATGCGCCGGTGCCGGCGCAGTGACTGCGTTGTCGAACCGACGTAGACGAGGAGGAGGACGATCGCGACGGGCAGCGTCAGGAGCGCCAGCGAGTGCCGCTCGGGATCGCCGTGCCAGCCGGGGATCGACGGGATCAGGAGCAGCAGGACGGCGACGGTGACGAGGCCGAGCTGCCCGAGCAGCGATCGCCGGTCGAGCTCTCGCTCCTCGCCGGACTGGAGGGCCAGGGCCGCTCCGAGGACGAGGAGGATGTTCGAGACGATGCTGCCGGCGAGCGAGCCGCGGACGACGTCCGGGAGCCCCTCGGCGATCGCGAACAGCGCGATGATCAGCTCCGGGGCATTGCCGAAGCTCGCGTTCAGGAAGCCGCCTACGCCCGCGCCGGTGTGCTCCGCTACGTGCTCGGTCGCCTCGCCGATCAGCCAGGCCAGCGGGATCAGCGAGAGCGCCGAGAGGAGGAAGAGGGCGACGTTCCCCGCGTGGGCGGCGAAGCGCAGGACGACGACGAGCGGCGCGAGGGCGAGGAGCGCCCACAGGATCTTGCGCGCCACGCCGGTACCCTACTCCCGCCGCTGAGAGCCTCCGGAGCGCGGCGCCGCGGGTCGAGGCGGTCTCGCCCCTGCCTGAAACCATCGCGTTTGTCAAGTCTTGCGTAGACCCTGTGGGCTCACTGACAATCCAGGAGTGCAGCCGAGGACGATCCCCGCGGAGAGGGTGCTCCCCCTCCATCCGCAACACGAGGTCGAGTGCCGGCGCTGCGAGGTGCACTGCGACAAGATCGTCTATCCCTCCGCCTGCATCGATCGTTCGTGCCCGTTTCTGTACTCCTACGTCGCGCACGGGCACACCTACATGGGCTGTATCCAGAAGGTGTACGGGGTCGAGATCGACCTCGACCTTCTGCAGGCGGCGGAGATGCACAGCGGCGGCTTCGGGGCCGTGCGAGCGAACAAGCGGCCGCTGCCGATGTGCAGCTCGCGCGTCGAGAGCTGCTACGAGAGCCGCACGGACGACCTCGGCTGCGTCAACCCGGAATTCTTCGAGCTGCCCGTGGGCGAGCCGACGTTCCGCATCTTCCGGGGCTGACGCCCTCGACCGAGGTGCTGCGCACTTCGATCGATTCTGGCTTCTACCTTCGGTAGAGCGGCGGCCGGCGGAGCCGGCCACCTTTTGGGAGAGCTCCGGGTTCAGCGGCACCAGCGCGCATGGAGCTCCCTCAGCTTCCGCACCTCTTCGGCATCCGGGCCCTTGCCCTCCTTGCCGGGCACCTCCAGGAGAGCCGGTAGGCCCTGCAGGTCGGGATGACCGACGAAGACGCCGAGTTTCTCGCCCAGGAGCCCCCCGCCGATGTTCCCGTGCCGGTCGCGGTTCGAGCCGAGCGGCGCCTGCGAGTCGTTCACGTGGATGCAGCGCAGACGGTCGAGGCCGATCCTCGTGTCGAGCTGCTCGAGCATCCGGTCGACCGTGTCGGGATCGGTCACGTCGCAGCCGGAGACGTAGAGGTGGCACGAGTCCAGGCAGACGCCGAGCCGCGGGTGGCGGTCGAGACGGTCGAGGAGGATCGCGAGCTCCTCGACGGAGCGGCCGATCGTCCCGCCGGCTCCTGCCGAGTTCTCCATGCAGAGCCAGGTCTTCTCGGAGCACCGCTCGAGCGCCTCGGTCAGCGCGGGCACGACCTTCTCGAGACCGACCTCGAGTCCCGCTCCAAGATGCGACCCGACGTGGAAGACGACCGCGTCGGCCTCGATCGCACAGGCCACGTCGACCGTGTTGCGCAGGGTCGCTACCGATTTCTCGTAGATGTCCGGCATCGGGCTCGCGAGGTTGACGAGGTAGACCGAGTGACACACCACGCCCTGGATGCCCGCTTCGTCGCGCCGCGACCTGAAGCGCTCGAAGTTCGCGGGATCGTGATTCGTGGGGCGCCACGCCCGGGGGCTCTGCGTGAACATCTGCACCGCCTCGCCCCCGAAGCTCTCGATACGGTCGATCGCGGTGTGGATCCCGCCCGAGGTCGAGACGTGGGCGCCGAAGTGCACGCCTCTACGATAGGAGCCCGATGTCCGTACGCGTGCGCATGGCGCCGAGCCCGACCGGCGCGCTCCATCTCGGGGGCGTCCGGACGGCCCTCTTCAACTGGCTCTACGCGCGGAACGCGGGCGGAGACTTCCTGGTGCGCATCGAGAACACGGACACGAGCCGGGAGGTGCAGGGAGCCGTGGAGCACGCGTTCGACTCGCTTGCCTGGCTCGGGCTCGACTGGGATGCCCCTCCGACTTTCCAGCTCGACCGCCTCGAGGACTGCCGCGAAGTCGCGGGGCGGCTGGTCGAGGAAGGGCGGGCCTACGAGGACGAAGGCGCGGTCCGGTTCCGTATGCCCGACGCGGGCGTGACGGCCTGGGACGACGTCGTCAAGGGCCGCATCGAGTTTCCGAACGTGGAGCTCGAGGACCTCGTGCTCGTCCGAGCCGACGGGCGCCCGACCTACAACTTCGCCTCTCCGCTCGAGGACGTCTGGGACCGGATCACGCACGTCATCCGCGGCGACGACCACATCTCGAACACGCCGAAGCAGATCAACGTGATTCGCGCCGCCGGCGGGGAGCCGCCGGTATACGCGCACGTTCCGAACGTCCTCGGCGCGGACGGCCGGAAGCTCTCGAAGCGCCACGGTGCGACGGGGATCGACGAGCTCCGGGCGCAGGGGTACTACGCGCCCGCGCTCGTCAACTTCCTCGCGCTCCTCGGGTGGGCGCCGGACGGGGAGACGACGGTGATGTCGCGGGATGAGCTGGTCCGGCGGTTCTCGCTCGAGCGCGTGATCCCGAGTCCGGCTGCGTTCGACTACCAGAAGCTCGACTGGCTGAACGGCGTCTACCTGCGCGCACTGCCGCCCGAGACCTACGCGGGGGAGCTCGTCCGGTATCTCCGCGAGCAGGGAGTGGACTGGGACGAGGAGCTCGTTCGTCGCGCGGCCCCGCTCGTCCAGGAGAAGATCACGCGGTTCGGGGAGTTCGCCTCCTTCGCCGGCTTCCTGTTCGGGGACGTCGCGGCCGCGCCCGAGCTTCTCGACGGCGGCGAGCGAATCCTCCGCTCCGCGGCCGAAGCGCTTTCGGAGGTGCACCCGTTCGAGGCCGCGCCGATCGAGGCCGCGCTGCGCGGACTCGCCGAGCACCTCGGGCTCAAGCCGCGCGCGGCCTTTCAGCCTGTGCGGGTGGCGGTCACCGGGTCACGCGTGTCGCCCGGGCTCTTCGAAAGTCTCGAGCTGCTGGGAAGGGAACGAGCGCTCGCGCGCCTCAGCGCTGCCGTTGGATAGGCAGCGGCTTCGGGCCCGCCAGAGGGTCCAGCTCGCGCTGGAAGCGTCGCCACGCGCTCTGGCGAAAGCTCGGCGACGGTCGAGGCAGGATCTCGGCTAGACGCTCGCGCACCGCCTTCCGCGTCGTCTCCTCCGAGGCCGGTGCCTGTGCCATCACACAGAGATAACGCGGGGGCGGGAAGGGGGGTTACGGGCGGTAGACGACGAGGCCGCCGGCGACGAGCGCCAGCCCGAGCGCCCACAACGGCCAGAGGCCGAGCACGGCCCCCGTCGTGACGACGAGCGTCCCGACGAGTGCGAGCAGGGTTGCGGTCAGGGCTGCGGGATCGATGCGCGGGTCGGGTGGCCGCTCGCGCAGCAGGGGCGCGCGGGGCGGTTGCGGCGTCACTCGCAACCTCGCGAGGCGCACCCGGAAGAGAGCGCCCCTCCACTCCGCAACGAGTGGGAGCGCTGCCGCGACGCCGCCCTCCTCCGAGGCCTCGCCGATCTCGGCAGTCGCGTCGCGGGCATCGGCGAGTGCGGCCGCGAGCTCGGCGTGCTCCCACTCCGACTGGGGCGGCGGCTCGATGCCGTGAACGAGCTCGCCGGCGGTGTGGAGAGCGTACTGGAGGCCCGGCAGGCTCCGGACGACCGCGTCGTCGCCGAGATGAGTCTCCGGAACCGCCGCGATCGCCTCGAGCCGCCTGAGCGTGCGCGCGAGGGCGGGCCACAAGCCTGCCATCGCCGCCGCATAACCCTGCGCCTCGCCCGTGCCGAGTGTGGGCCTCACCGAGCCGCGATCATAACCCTCGTCCCGCGTCCGGGGCGAGGGCCGCCTCCGTTGATGTGGCAGGTTAGCGTTGCCCGTCGACCTCGCCGGCTACGTCACGAGCTACACTCGCGCCGTTGGGGGGTCCACTCCGGACGATCCTGGTCGTCGACGACGACGCTTCGCTGCGGCTGCTCTGCCGCGTGAATCTCGAACTCGAGGGCTACCGCGCGCTCGAGGCGGCGACGCTGCCCGAGGCCCGGGCGCTCCTCGAGGCCGAGACGATCGACGGGGTGCTGCTCGACGTCCACGTGGGGGAAGGCGACGGCCGCATCTTCCTGGAGCAGCTCCGGAGTGACGGATCGACGGTGCCCGTTGCCCTCTTCACGGGCAGCGCCGAACTCGAAGTCGCGGAGCGAGGCCTTGCCGACGCGGTGATCTCGAAGCCGTTCGCGCTGGACGACCTGGCGGCGACGGCGGCGAGGCTGACGGGTCGGCCGACGACCGTTTCCTGACGCGCGGCGATCTCGAGCCACTGATCGGGCTCGAGCAGGAGCTGCGATGACGGGGATCCAGCCCGAGCTGTGGGTCGACCGCGCCGGCGCGGCCGTCGCGTTCTACGAGTCGGCCTTCGGTGCCTGGGACGGATCGTCGATCCTTTCGGGCACGAGTGGGAGATCGGGACCCCCTCCGGTGCCTGGCCGCCGGTCTGACACCGGCCTGACGCCGCTACTCCCATGGTGCGTACCCTGGCACGATCCCATCGTGCGCCGCTCCAGCCACGGCTGCTGCTTAAACTCCTCCTTGTGCCAGTCGCGCCTCCGATCCTGAAGCCCGCCGAGTTCGAACAGCAGCTCCAGCGCTTCCTGTTCGAGCGCTCCGAGGAGGGTCGCGCCGTCCGGGTGGGGGAGAAGGAGGTCTCCGAGCAGGCCGGGATCATCGCCCGCTACGCGAGCCTCTTCACGCGCGAGCAGCTCGCGTCGCTCCGGCAGGCGGAGGGCGAAGCGGGCTCGGCGCAGGATCGCGAGCGGCTCTACAGGCTTCGGAAGACCTGCGAGGGCGGCCTCGTTTCGGCGGAGCTCGCGGAGCGCGAGGACGCGCTCGAGAACGCGGAGCTCGCGAGCAGGGTCGTCTTCCGCGGCGAGGAGCTGCCGCTCCGAAGCGCGCAGGCGCGGCTCGCCGTGCTGCCCGAGTATCGCGACCGCGAGGAGCTCGGAGCGCTGCAGGCTGAGGCTTCGGCGCTCCTGAACCCGGACCGGCTGTCCCTGCTTCGCGATTCCGAGCCACTCTCTGCCGAGCTCTCGGGCATCGACGATCCAGTCGAGCGAAACGAGGAGGAGAAGGGAATCTCCCTGCGGGAGCTCTCTGCGGCGCTCCGGCGGGTGAGCGAGGATTCGAGGCACGCTTACGAGGCGATGCGCGAGCGGTGGTTCGCTCGCCTGCTCGGCCCCGAGCGGGAGCAGCGGCCGCTGTCGTTCCACTCGGCGTACATGCGCCGGCTCTCGCCGCTGGCCGCCATCTACACCAAGGAGCGTGCGACCCGGGTCTGCTTCGACACGCTGACGAACCTAGGCTTCGAGCTCGAGTCCGAGCCGAACATCCGCCTCGACGTCGACGATCGGCCGCAGAAGGCGCCGCGGGCGTGTGTGATCGCCTCCGACCCTCCGAAGGTCGTGCACCTGATCACGCGAGCGCAGGGCGGCCTGCACGACTACCAGGCCTTCCTCCACGAAGCGGGGCACGCGCTCCACTACGCCGGCTGCGACCCCGATCTGCCGTACACGTTCCGGCGCCTCTCGCGCGATCACGCGCTCACCGAGATCTACTCGTACATCTTCGAGGCGATCACCCGCGAGCCGGCCTGGCACGCCGAGTACTTCGGCCTCGCGGACGCGGAGGCGGCGGAGAACGCGGAGGCGACGGTGTTCCTCGAGGCGCTCCTGTTCCGGCGCTACGAGGCGAAGCTGCAGTTCGAGCTCGAGTTCTGGTCGCGCTTCGCAGAGGATCGAGGAACCTCCGGCGGCTACTCCGAGCGCCTGAGCGACGCGACCGGGCTGGTCTACCGCTCCGACAACTACCTCGCCGACATGGACGCAGGCTTCTACTCGGCCGACTACCTCCGTGCCTGGATCCGGTCGGCGCAGCTCCGCCGCTACCTCGTCCGGGAGGTCGGGGAGGACTGGTGGCGCCGGCCCGAAACGGGCGAGCGGCTCCGCGCGCTCTTCCGCGAGGGAACGAAGCCCTCGAGCGAGGAGATCGCCGGCCGCCTCGGCTGCGAGCCGCTCGACACCGCGCCGCTGCTCGCAGAGCTCGGCGCCTGAGCGTCCGCCCGCCGGGGCCGTCTCCGCGAGCGCCTCCTCCCTGAGCCGTTCCTCGGCTCAGGGAGACCTCAGACGAACCTCAGAGAGGCGCCGAGAGGCCAGGACAGGCACGAAGGGCGGATGGCCGCCGGGCCGGGGAGTCAACGCTTCACGATCAGCGTCGCCACCATGCCGCGCGCACGATGGTCGGCGATCGAGCACCAGAGCGTGAACCGCCCGGGCAGGAGCTTCGCCTCCAGATCGGCGTCCGCGCCGGGAGCGAGCTCGCGGATCGCGTAGGTGCGCGTGCCGCCCGTCCGGCGCAGTCGCAGGTCGTGCGGATCCTCTCCGTAGTTCACGAGCTGGACGATCGCCGCGCCGGCCTTGATGGACGGGCGGGACAGTGTCAGGTGGAACTCGTCGGCGACGACCTGGACCCTCGCAGGCGGAGCGAGCGCCGCGGCCGGCAGCGCAGCCGCCAAAGAGGCGAGGACGGCGGCGGCGAGAGCCCCGCGACGCATCATTTGATCAGGGCAGGCCGCGCGAACGACTTCGCGTTCTGGATGATCGGGGCGGGGTCGGCACGGAGCCACTGTTCGATCAACCCGCTGTAGACGCCGCGGAAGTCGGTGGTCGCCCGCAGGTTGCCCTGCTCGTCGAGTCCGCCGGAGAGGCCGGGGAACTCGCCGACGAGCCCGCTCCGAACCTGCGTCCCGATCAGGAGCCCGACTCCGGCGGCGCCGTGATCGGTGCCCTGCGAGCCGTTCTCGGAGGCGCGACGCCCGAACTCCGACCAGACGTGGACGACGACCCGGTCGGCGAGCTTCCGCGCCTCGAGGTCGCGCTGGAACGAGAGGAGCGAGTCGGCGGTGAGCTTGATCGCCTGGGAGAGTCCCGTCGCCTGGTTCGCGTGCGTGTCGTACATGCCGGGGGCGCGGAGGGCCACGCAGCGGATCGGAAGGCCGACGCCGAGCATCGCGGCGAGCCCCGCCAGCCGGTGTGGGAATTCGTCTGCCGACTGCGGGTAGGCGACGGGGCTCTTGATCGTGCCCTCGCCGTCTGTGCCGCTGAAGGGCTTGAGCTGGGCCCGTAGCCGGTTCACCTGCTGCGCGGTCTCTCCGGCGGCGCGTAGTCCTGCATCCTTGGAGCGCGCATGAACCGCTCCGAGGTTGCCGACTGCGACCAGCATCTGCCGCTCGAGCGGCAGCGGCGCCGCGAACTTCGCCGGAAGCGTGAACTGGTACTGGTCGGGGCTCTCGAGCGAGGCGACGGGCACTTTGACGCTCGCGAGCGCGGGCTGGAGGCGCGTGTCGAGGGACAGTCCCTGGAGGGGGTTGTCCGCGCTGCCGTTCACGTCCAGGAAGCGGCCGAGCCATCCCGATTGCAGCCCCGGGTTGATCGCACCGACCTCCCAATAGTGGCGCGAGGTGAAGTGAGACTTGTCGGGGTGGTCGTAGCCGATGGCTGGCATGACCGCCATCTTCCCCTCGTTGAAGAGCGTCGAGAAACCGCCCGCGGAGGGGTGCCAGAGTAGCCGGCTGTCGGCGGGGAAGGCTATTCCCTGGTCGTGTGGCAGCGCGAGCTTCGGGCGGAGGGAGCGGTAGCGGGGATCGCCGTCCGGGAAGAGGAGCGAGAGGGCGTCGATGCCACCGTCGAGGAAGACCGAGACGAGGACGCGGTCGTTGCCCGCCAGCGCTGCGGCCCTGGCGATGCCGCCGTCGAGCGCAGCGGCGGCGAGGCGGGTACCCCCGTAGACGGACAGGGCGAGACCGGCCGATCGGGTCAGGAAGCTACGCCGCGAGAGCCCCGTGCCCGCGGGGAGAGGCATCCCCGGCTCGATCGAGGGCAGCCCCCGGCCCGCCTCGGCGACGGCGCGCCGGATCAGCTCGGTCCGTGAGTGGTCGTTGCAGTCGCAGGCGCGCATCAGCTGGTCTGATAGTCCGGGGAGACGGCGATCAGGTGTCGGAGCGCGTCCTCGACGACGGCGGGCGGGTTGCCGTGTCCGTGGGCCTGCGGCAGGGCTGCCTTCGCGAATCCAAGCAGCAGCTTCTGCGTCTCGGGGGTGATCGTGGGGTTCCCGAGGAACGAGAGGGCGCGCGAGAGGAGCTGCTTCGAGTCGCTCGGATGGTCGCCGCCGGAGCGCTCGTCCGTCCGGTACGGCTCGAACGCGAGGGCGGTCGCGAACCACCTTCCCCGGAAGGTCGAGGTGTCGAGCCAGCGGTCGTCGTTCCAGCCGGCTACGTTCGGAGGGTAGAAGAGCCGTTGCCCGGCAAGGGCGTCGAGGCGCCACCAGTAGCTCGTGTCGACCCCGCGGCCGGCGGCGCGGAGCAGCCCGGCCGTGTAGACCACCGGCGGCTTCGTCATCCGCGGCCCGTTGTAGAGGTCGGGGTGCTGCAGGATCGCCTCCACGACGGGCCTGACCTGGTAACCGTTCAGGTAGAGGCGCTCGAGGCCGGCCTGCGTCTTCGGCCCCACCGCGGTGGGAACGAAGTAGCTCCAGAGCTTGCGCACGAAATAGGACGGGTGGCTCTTGTTCCCGAGGCAGAGGCGGCAGGTGTCCTGCCAGTCGAACGCGCCGCTCTTGCCGAAGATCGTCTTCTGTCCGTCGTCGTGGAGGCGCGGCTCGTAGCGGAAGTTGTAGTACCCCGTGCCCTTGTTGCGCTCGGCGCGGAAGCCCGTCAGCGCGCGCGCCTGCTCCCGGACGTCAGACTCGGTGTAGCCGCGGTTGACGCCGAGCGTGAAGAGCTCCATCACCTCGCGCCCGTAGTTCTCGTTCGGCTTCAGGCGCGAGTTCTGGACGCCGGAGAGCCAGACGAGCATCGCCGGGTCTCTCGTGACGTTCAGGAGCAGGTCCTTGAAGGACCCGAGGGCCCCCGCGCGCAGGGTCTCGTTCTGGTCGAGCATCAGCTGCTGCGACTTGACGCCCACGGTCGAGGTGGCGAACCAGTCGTGCCAGACGAGCGTCATGCGCTCCACGAGCTGCTGGTTTCCGCGCACCATCCGGTCGAGCCACCAGAGGTGGTCGTGACCGACCGCGTCGGCCGGCGCGAGCGGCCGCCCGCGCTCGTCCTTCGGCTCCGGCCCAGCGAGCTGGAGCGCCGGTGGGTTCGTCAGGCTCCTGACTGCGCCGGTGACGCCGAGCTTCGCCAGCTTCGCGGCGTCACCGCGCCGTGGCCCGAAGCCGGCGCGCCACAGGAGCCGCTCTGCCTGCTCGGCGCCGAAACTGCGCTTGTAGACCGGAATCTCGGTGCGGGGCACGGGCGGGTTGTAGCCCCGCATTGCCCGGGGTTCGTCACGGGGATGTAAGGGGACTGCAAAACCTCGCTGCCTCATACCCGGAGGCGAGATGTCACGGTCGAGCCCGTCGACGCCCCGCTCCACCGGCGTGACACGGGAGTTTTCGGAACGCCGGAAGGGACGGCAGGCGGTCGCGTTGGCCGCAGCCGAGATCCGAGGCCCGCATTAGCGGGTTCGAGCTCGGCTAACGCTCGACGCCCTGGGGCAGCGCGTGCAGGCGGCGTAGGGCCGGCCAGAGGAGGACGACGATGCAGCTACCGACGGTCGCGAGCTGCTCGGAGAACATCACGCCAGCCGCCAGGCGCTGGTCGGCGAGCGGCGACAGGCCGAGCAGGCGCTCCGGCTGCCGGGCGTAGGGCGCATAGGCCGGCGTACCGCTGAAGAGGAGGCCCTCGACGACAGGATGACTCAGCGCCAGCATGCCGATCGCGAAGGCGATCCGCCCGCCCCGCGAGGGTCGGCCGCGACGTGCCGGGTCGACGAGCTGCGTCCAGGCGAGGGCGCCGACGAGGACGAAACTCGCATGCTCGAGTTGGTGAACATGCTCGTGGGCGAGGGCGTAGTCGTAGAGCTTCGGGACGTGCCAGCCCACGATGACCGCCACCCAAAGCCAGAAGGTCACCCAGGGGTTGAGGAGCGCGCGCAGGCACGCGCGCAGCGGGCGGAGGGGCGCGAGGGTTCGAAGCACCGGCCTCGGCAGGAGGAAGAAGACGAGTGGGCCTCGCACCGCGAGCACGAGGAGAGCCGGCGACAGATCGGAGATCAGCACGTGTTGGAGCATGTGCGCCGACAGGAGGTAGTCCTCGCCGATGGGGTCGAGGGGCGAGACGAGCGGCAGGACGCCGAGCGCGAGCCCGGCCGCGAAGAGCGCAGCGCGTCTCCATCCGGCCAGATCGGAGCGACCCCGGCGCCGGAGACGGACGAACGCCTGCGCGAAGAGCAGGGCGACGAGAGCCGCCCCCGCCAGGACGACCGGCGGCGCACTCCAGCTCGAGCCGAGCGCCGATCGCGGCACCTCGTCGGCGGCGCGAGCGGCCGGTGCGGCGAGTAGCGAGATCAGGGCCGCCGCTGCCGCGGCGCGTCTGCGGGCGGGGAGGAGCGTCCGTTGTCCCTTGACACCCATGGCAGCGCGTCTCCATCCTTCCTGAGGGTGCACCTCGTCGGTTGCCGCTCGGGGGTGCGGCGACGTCGCGGCATCGCCTGCACGAATCAAGAGCCCAAGTGCTCCAGCCTGCCCAGAAGAAAGCTGCGAGGAGATCCGTGCTCTGGGGAGCCGGGCTCGGCTCGTGCATGTTCCTCATACCGTCCGCGGGGGCGCGACTTCCTGTGCCGAGGCCGATCGGGGCCGGCTCGCTGTACCACCCGCTGCCGGGAGACGCAGCTGCGGCGGGACGCTCGATCGGCACCCATCGCTGCACGACCACTTCTCGGCGGCGCTACGGCGCGCACCTCGAGATCTTCGCGAACCGCTTAGTCGTGCTCGTGCCGGCCGGCATCGGACTCGCTGCCCCGCTCCGGCGGAGCGGCGCGTACGTTCTCGGGGGCCGCTGCTCCTACGCGCTACGTACACGCGAGCCGACCGGTGTCTTCGAGCTCGAGGCGGGACGGCCACCGACACTCGGGGAGGCCTTCGAGGTGTGGGGCCAGCCTCTCTCCCGCAACGCCCTCGTCGGCTTTCGCGGGCGCGTGGCGGCCTTCGTCTCCGGCCGCCGCTGGAGGGGTGACCTGCGCGCGATCCCGCTTCGCCGCCACGCGCAGGTCGTACTCGAGGTGGGCGGCTACGTCCGCCCGCACGTCCGCTACCTCTTCTCGAGGGGCCTGTGACCCGGAGCCATCTGCTTCTGCTGGCACCGGCGGTGCTCGTACTCGCGGCCTGCGGCTCCGCCGCCGGGCCGCAGACGCCGACGATCCGGCCGGCGCGGATCTACCGGCTCGCCGGCTTCACCCCCTCGGCCCGCGTCGAGCCGGGCAAGCCCGTACGGATCTCCTTCACCATCCTGCAGCCGTCGGGACGGCGGCTGACCGCCTACAGGAGCGGTTCCGGGCCGCACACTGGCATCCATCTGATTCTGGTCCGGAGCGACCTCGCGACGATCATCCACCGGCACCCGCCGGTCGTCGCGGACGGAAAGGTCTCCGAGGAGGTGGTTTTCCCCTCGGCCGGCAGCTACCGCGTCGTCGTCGATGCGTATCCGGCCTCGGCCGCGAGCGGGCCGCGAAACTTCCAGCTCTTCGGCCGCATCCAGGTCGGATCGGGGGCGAAGCCGGAGCCGCTGCCTCCGTTCGCGAGCGTGACGAAGGTCGGCGGCTACCGGTTCGTGCTCCACGGGCGACCGCGCCTGCGGGCGATCGAGCCGGCATTCCTCACCATCACCGTCACGAATCCGCGCGGCCGGCGGGCTCGCTTCAGCCCCTGGTTCGGCGCACTTGCCCATGCGATCTTCTTCCGCGCTGGATCGCTCGACTACTTCCACACGCATGTGTGCGGCACCGCCACGAGCGGGTGCACGAGCGTCCTCGGGCCGTCACGGATCACCGGCAGCTCGGTGCGGCCGGGGCGGCTGCGCGTCGGGGTCCTCCTACCGGTGAGCGGGACCTGGCGGCTCTTCCTCCAGTCGCGCGCCGACGGCCACGTCCTGACCGCCCCGTTCACGTTGAAAGTCGGATGACCGCGCGGCGCGGCGCCCTTGCAGCTCTCGCCGCTGGGTCGGCGGTTGCGCTCGTGCTTCCGGCGGCAGCCTCGGCGCACGCCGCGCTCCTCCGGACGGTCCCGTCCGCGAGCGTCGTCGTCAACAGCTCGCCCGGCAGGCTCGCGCTCACCTACAGCGAGCCGATCGAGCCGCGGTTCGCGATCGTCTCCGTCACCGACGCGGGCGGTCATCAGGTGAGCGACGGCCGGCCGGCACGCGCGGCTGGGGATCCCCGGCAGCTCGTGACGCCCCTCCGCTTCCTCGGCGAGGGCTGGTACCTCGTCTTCTGGCGGGTGATCTCGGCCGACGGGCATCCCGTCCGCGGCGCTTTCACCTTTGCGGTCGGCCCCAATCCCGGTCCGGCGCCGCAGTTCGTGATCCCGTCCGTGAGCGAGACCGCGGCGAAGCCGTCACTCCTCTTCGCGAGGTGGATCGTCTTCCTCTCGGTGATGTCGGCCCTGGGACTCTTCCTGTTGCGGATCGCGATCGCGAGGCCACTCGTGTCCCGCCTTCCCGGCTCCTCGCTGCGCGCCGTCACGGTCGCATTCGCGGTCGCAATCGGGCTCGCGCTCGTGGCGACGCCCGTCTACGTGGATCTGGCGACCGCCCAGTTCGCGCTCCGCTCGGCCTTCGACCTCGGGGCGGTGGTGCCGCTCGCGCGCGACTCCTCGTTCGGTCGCGGTTACCTCGACCTCGAGCTCTTGCTCGCCCTCTTCGCGCTCGCGGCGGGAATCGCGATCGCGGTCGACCGCCCATCGCGCCGGGTGCGCTCCGCCGCCGAGTTGCTCGCCATCATCGGGGCCGTCGCGGCCGCCGCCGCGGTGCTCCTCGTGCCGGGCCTCGCAGGCCACGCGTCGCAGACCTCGCCGCGCGGCTTCTCGCTCGCGCTGGACTGGGTGCACCTGCTCGCCGGCTCGATCTGGGTCGGAGGCCTGCTCGGGCTGCTCGTCCTCTGGCGCAGTGCCGCCGCGGTGGTTCGCGTGGCGGCGCTCTCGGTCGTGGTGCCTCGCTTCTCGCGGATCGCGCTTGCGTCCGTGATCGTCCTCGTCGGCTCCGGGATCGGCGCTTCCCTCGTCCACCTGCCGACGCTCGGATCGCTGTGGCAGACGAACTACGGCAAGGCGCTCGTGCTGAAGATCGCCCTGCTCGTCCTCGCCGTCGCGCTGGCCTCGGTGAACCTCCTGCGGACGAGGCCCCGCTTGGCTGCCGCGGCTGTCGCGCCGGAGGCGGCCAGTCGCGCCTCGGGGCTGCTGCGCCGGCTCGTCGGAGCCGAGGTGGGCCTCGTGCTTGCAGCCGTCTTCGCCGCGGGGGTCCTCTCCAGCCTGGCTCCGCCGTCGAAGGCGCTCGCGCAGGTCGGGAAGGCGATCGCGAAAGTGGGCCCGGGCCCCGTCACCCGCGTTGTGGAGAAAGGGCCGTACCGCCTCGACTTCCACGTCCAGCCGAACCGCGCTGCGCTGCCGAACTCCTTCGCCGTCGGGATCACGAAGGACGGGAAGCCGCTGCGCGGAGCCGATGTGACCGCGCGCTTCGCGATGCTCGACATGGAGATGGGTCAGCTCGCCTACCACCTCCCGGAACGGCGCGCCGGGTATTTCGAGCGCACCGCACCCGCGCTCGTCATGGTCGGCCATTGGGCGCTCACCTTCGAGGTGCGGCCCCGACGCGGCTCGCCCTTCGACGTCCTGATCGTCGACCGGGCCTCGGGTTGAGCGTCCGGACACGTCTGCTGGCGGCGCTGGCGGCGCTGGCGGTTGGTGCGATCGCCGTCGTGGTCGTGGTCGTGTTCGCGCGGAGCGTCCTCTGAGGCGTGCCGCGCTCCTCGCGGTCGTCGCGCTTGCCGTCGCGCCGGGGTTCGCCGTGGCCGACGCCGATCCCGCGAGCGACGTCCTCTACGGCACCGACGTCTTCCTCTCCTATCGGCTGCCGGTGCTGGATCCCGTTCGCAAGCCGCTCGACGATCTGACCGCGCAGGCGAAGCGTGGGGGGTTCCCGATCAAGGTGGCGGTGATCGCGCAGTCGCAGGATCTCGGCGGCGTCCCGCTCCTCTTCGGGCGCCCGCAGGCATACGCGGCCTTCCTCGGGCGCGAGCTGTCGCTCGGGTACAAAGGGACACTGGTCGTGGCGATGCCGGCGGGATACGGGGTGCACGGACCTGGAGACACGCCCAGCGCGAGGCGGGCGTTGCGCGGGCTCGATTCGCCCGCAGATGCCGCGGACCTCGCCCGGGCCGCGCAGACCGCGGTCGTACGCGTGGCGGCGGGTGCCGGCCACCCGCTGGCCCTGCACCGGGGCGCCGGCGGCGGGCTCGACTCGGCCGCGTTGGCCGCGATCGCCCTGAGCGCCGCCGCGGCGGCCGGCGCGGGCGCGTTCCTCTGGCGAAGACTGCACGCCTCGTGAGGAGGCGTGCGATCGTCGCCGCGCTCGCCGTGCTGGTGGCGGCAGGGGTCGCACGCGGCGACGGCGACCCGGCGAGCGACGTGCTGTACGCGAGCGACGTCTTCGTCACCTACTCGAAGCCGTCTGCCGCGTCGACTGCGGCACTGATCTCCGCGGTCGCGAAGGCGAACGCCTCCGGCTATCGCCTCAAGGTGGCCGTCGTCGCGTCGCGGCAGGATCTGGGGACGATCCCGTCGCTCTTCGGCAAGCCCTCGCAGTACGCGCGCTTCCTGGGCTCGGAGCTGCGGTTCTTCTTCCACGGGCACCTGCTCGTCACGATGCCGGGCGGCTTCGGGGTCTACTTCGACGGTCACGCGACCACGACACCCGACCGCCTCCTTCGGGGCGTGAAGATGGCCGGCCGCGACCCCGACAGCCTCGTCGCAGCGGCCGCCTCGGCCGCTTCGACCCTGGTAGCGAAGGACAAGAGCAAGCGCCGTTACAAGGACGTGTACCCGCCGAACGCCTCGGCGATCCCGGCGACCGCCAAGCGTGGCGAGGACGCGAAGCTCCAGTACGCGGTCTACGACGACAGCCTGAAGGCACGCACGCTCGTCGTGGTCTTCAGCGCCGAGAACAAGGTGCTCGCCTCGCATGCCGTGCCGCTCGGGCCGGCCTTCGGCATGGTCGGAACCTTCACCTGGCCCGTGCCGGCCGACCTCGGCGGCACGCCGCACTTCTGCGTGACGGGCACCGACGCGGCGGGCAACAAGAGCAAGCGCAGCTGCGCGGGGATCACGCTCGGCTAGCAGCACTCGCAGGTGCGGCCCTGCCAGCTCTCCCGGCCCTCTTTCGCGGCTACGGCGGCGACGACGAGGGCCGCGGCCGGGTCGGCCCACCACCACCCGGCGACAGCATTCAGGAGCAGGCCGACGAGGAGAGCGATCGCGAGGTAGGCGCAGATCTGATTCTGCTCCGCCTCCGACACGGTGGCGGCCGAGCCGAGTGCGTGACCGACCTTGCGCTTCGCGCGCGCGAGCAAGGGCATCGTCGGCGCGGTGAAGGCGGCGAGGCCGATCCCGACCAAGGAGGCCGACGGGTGGTGGCCGCCCACGAGGTCGCGCAGACTCTCGATGCCCACGTAGCCGGCGACCAGAAAGAAGCTGCCAGCGATGATCTGCTGCGCCCGCCGCTCGGCAGCTCTCGACGAGCCGCGCCCGCTGGTGAAGAGCCAGACGACGACGCCCGCGGCGAGCACCTCGATCAGGCTGTCGGCGCCGAACGCGACGAGCGCGATGGAGCCGGCGGCGAGCCCTGCGCCCAGTGCCACGGCGAACTCGACGACGTGCCAGGCGTTGCCGCCGTGGGCGAGGAGGCGGGCACGCCGCTCGAGCCTCGCGCGCTCGGGTGCAGGTGCCGCCAGCGGGCGAGCAGCCGTGAGTTGGAGGAGTCGCTCGGCCATCTACGAAAGGTATCCGCGGTCAAGTTCCGCGGCGAGCTTCTCGGCTCGGGCTGCGATCTCGTCGCGGATCTTCCGCACCTCCTCGAGAGACCGGCCCTTCGGGTCGGGGAGCTGCCAGCTCACGTAGCGCTTGCCGGGAATGATCGGGCAGGCGTCGTCGCAGGTTGCGACGATGACGTCGGCCCACGCGATCCGCCCGTCGTCGAGCCTGCTGGGGAGGTGGTCGGAGGCGTCGACACCTACCTCCCGGAGCGCTTCGAGCACGACCGGGTGCGGCGCGTCGCCGGGGCGGCTGCCGGCGGAGCGGGCCTGATGGCGGTCACCGGCCGCTCGACGGAAAAGGCGCTCGGCCATGACCGAGCGGCCGCTGTTGGCGACGCAGACGAACAGAACGTTGCTCAAGCTGGCTCCTCCTCCGTGTGAAATCCGGCGGGTTTGGTCGGCTCGCCGCATACGAACTGGTAGGCGAGGCCGCCGATCGAGGTGCCGAGCACCGGCGCGACGATGTAGAGCCAGAGGGCGTGCAGGTTCCCGGACACCAGCGCCGGGCCTAGGAGCGCCGCCGCCGCGAGTGCGCCGGCGAGCTGCGCCGCCCAGTAGGCGACCGCCCGCGACCACGGGGAAGTGCCGTGTCAGAGCGAACGCGAAGGTGACCGCTCCGTTGAAGTGGGCGCCGGAGATGTGCCCGACGGCGTAGATCATCGCCAGGATCACGAGGCCGAAGGTGATGGCGACACCGACGTGCCCGAGCGCGTGCGTCTTGGCGTCGACCATCACCGCGCCGGCACCTGCGAAAACGAGCGCGAAGGTGCCGATGAGCTCGGCGACGAGCTGCCGTGCGAGCGCCTCCACCTCTAGCCGGAGAAGCAGGCGACCACGACCGAGAGCCCGATCCACGCCGCGTTCCAGAGGCCGACTGCAGGCGCGAGGACCATCCCCGGCACTTCCCCAATCGCACAGCCGGTGAGGCAGTGGAGCGTCGCCGCAACGGCCGTGGGCGTCAGGCTCGCGCCTCCGCGGGATGAGCATGCGCAGTCGCAGTCATCAGCAGCAACCTGCCTTCGCCGCCGGTTGGATGACCGGGAGGCCCCTCGTGTCCGGCTGCGCCGTCTTCACCGCTTTGACGATCGCGCCGTGGATCCCGTCGGCCACCGCGTGGGTGAACTCGACCGTTACTTGATCGAAGCCGGCGGCGCCCAGCCCCGTCTCGTACTCGCCTCTGGAGAGCGCGCCGGCGATGCAGCCGACGTAGGAGCCTCGCTCGGCGCGCTGCTGCGCGGTCAGACGATCCTCGGCGACGACATCCGAGACGCCCACCCGGCCGCCCGGCTTCAGCACGCGCGCGATCTCGGTCAGGACGGCCGCCTTGTCGACCGAGAGGTTGATGACGCAGTTGGAGATGACCACGTCGACAGATGCCGCCGGGAGCGGGATGTCCTCGATCAAGCCCTTCAGGAAGACGGCGTTCTCGATGCCCGCGTGGTCGGCGTTCCTGCGCGCGAGCGCCAGCATCTCGTCGGTCATGTCGAGCCCGTAAACGCGGCCCGACGGGCCGACGCGCCTCGCCGACAGGATGACGTCGATGCCGCCGCCCGAGCCGAGGTCGAGGACGGTCTCACCCTCTTTCAGCTCGGCGACTGCGGTCGGATTGCCACAGCCCAGGGAGGCGAGTGTCGCCGCCTCTGGCAACCCGCCGCGCTGCTCGGCGTCGTAGAGGCCCTCGCCGAACGTCGCAGCGTCCGACGCGCCGTCCGCGCAGCAGGAGCCGCTCCCGCAGCCGCAACCTCCGGAATCCTCCGTCACCGCGCGCGCTGACTCGGCGTGGCGGCGGCGCACCTCCTCACGAAGCTCGTCGGCAGTCATGCTCACGAGCAACACGCTCCTTCCAGGTCGGCGAGGACGGCAAGACGCGCGACGGCCTCCGGCCTCAGCGAGAAGTACGCCCACTTTCCCCTCTGCTCGCGATCGAGCAGGCCGGCGTCGACGAGCTTCTTCAAGTGGTGCGAGACCGTCGGCTGAGAGCGCGCGAGCGGCTCTACGAGGTTGCATACGCAGACGGGCTCGTCGCTCGTCGCCAGCAGGTTCACGATCCGCACGCGAGCGGGGTCGCCGAGGGCTCGGAACAACGCCGCCGTCGCCTCCGCCTCGTCATTCGAGAGCACCGGGGAGCCCAGCGGGGCACAGCAGGCGATCGTGCTCAGCGTTTCAGTCATCGCCGCTCCATGCATCGATCATTATCGATATATAGCACATCAGTCGAAACCGGTCGATCTGAGGTCGGCCGCTACCGCAGTGGCCGCGAGGGTGCGGTGGGGCCCGGGGTCGCGGCCCACCGCACGGTGGTTGTTCAGCGCGCCAGACGCGCCCGCAGCCACGACACCGATCCGTCCAGGTGCACTACCTGAAGGCGGTAGACGAGCGCGCGCACGCGTGCCTGCGCGCCGTGGTCGACGAGCGAGTACGCGTGCCCGCGGGCCGTTCCGCCGAGGGCGACCCGGATGAGCGCGCGGTTCAGGCGGGCCGAGCGGCCGTTCGAGTCGCGGTAGACGTTGAAGCCGGCGATCCGGCTTCCGCCGGCCGTGCGCCACGAGAGGCGGACGCCGTCGGAAGAGGTGCGAACGGCGAACCAGGGGATCTCGACCGCTGTCGCCGCGTTCAGCGTCGTCTGGTCGGTCACGCAGTTGTTGCCGAGACTCGGGTCGAAGGTGCTGCTTGCCACCGACGCCGTGTTGAGGACGGCGTCCGTCGCCGCGGCGCCAGCATCGACGACGACCTTGAGCGTGAAGATCTGAGACGCAGAGCCGCCCGCGAGCGTCCCGATCGTGCAGGTGACAGTTCCGGTCGTCGTGCAGGTCCAGCCTGCTGGTGCCGTCAGGGAGCTGAAGGTCGTGTTGAGCGGGAGCGGGTCGCGCAGTGCGACGTTCTGCGCCGCGTCCGGGCCCCCGTTCCGGACGATGATCGTGTAGGTGATCGTCGCGCCCGGGGACGCAGGCTCTGGCGAGTGCGTCTTCGTCACCGAGAGGTCCGCCGAGGGCCCAGCCGCGAAGGCGGCCGGCGATGCGAGCACCATGGCGGTGACGGCCGTCGCGAGCACGGCGCCCAACATCGCAAAGTACGACCGGCGTCGGTGCGGCGGCTCACAAGCGCGCCGCACCCAGATCTCGTCCTCCTGATGGTGCGAAATGCGGTCCATCCTGTCCTCCTCGGTTGCGGTGGCCCGAGCGCCGCAGGGACGCGCGCCCGACTGCGTGGTAGTCGATATCAATGGCACATATGGAAACCCCGCGGGTTGCCACGCCTCCGATTTGGCGGCTCGTCTCGCACATCGTCCCGTTCGGCTCGGCGACATCCGAAGCGGGCATCGCCGCTTGTTGCTCCGTCACGGGTTCGGGTCGGTGCAGTAGTTGCGGAAGTAGTAGATCGAGCGACCGGCAGCGGGTCCGCGTGTCACCCAGGCGATCTCGACGATGTCATCGGCAATGACCGCGTCCTGGATCAGGTCGTCGTTCGTCAACTGTCGGCGCCCGCTCCCGTCGGAGCGGATGGCGTAGATCTGCATCCGCTGGGTGTCGTTCGGGTCCGGGGCGGCGTAGGCGATCCACGCGCTGCGTGGCGACCAGGTGGGAAAGGAGGCGCCGGCGTGCTCGAGGGATCTCAAGCGGTGTCCGCGAAGGTCGATGATGCCGAATTCCGGCTGGTTCGGGCCTTCGTTGAAGTAGTCGAAGACGAGCCGGTCGCCGATCCGTGCCCAGGTGGCGTCAGCGCCGACGTGGTTCCGGAGGACGTGGTGCCCGCTCCCGTCGGGGTGGATCAGGTCCAGGCGGTTCAGGTGGGGTCCGGGGTAGGCGATCCAGTTGCCGCTGGGCGACCACGACGGGCGCGCGGGAATCAGTTCGGGGGCAAATGCAGTGGGCGCGATGTCTAGAGAGTGCGTGCCGTCGGCGGCGGCGACGACCAGGCGCGCGTTGTAGATGCTGTACACGTTGCCGCTCCCCTGCGGCTTGACGAACGCGATCGTGCGGGAGTCGGGCGACCAGACGGGTTCCATGCCGCGGTCCGCGATCTCGTGCAGGCCGGACCCGTCGGCGTTGACCACCCAGATCGGAAATCCCGAATCCTTCGGGTCGACGGAAACGAACACGATCCGCTTGCCGTCCGGCGACCAGCGGGCGCTCCTCGTCGGCATCGACGTGACGGTGCGCGCGAAGCGACCGTCGGTCATCGCGACGCGCAGCTTCGCCTGGCCATAGGCGATCCAGCGGCCGTCGGGCGAGAGATCCTGAATGTAGTCGCCCCAGCGCGCGGTCGCCACGTGGACCGAACGCTTCGAGTCGAGGTTTACGCGGAACAGAGCGTTCGGGTTTCCCTCGGGACACTGTGCCGCCCGCGACACGGTGCTCGGCGCGGCAGCGGCCGGAACCTGCCACGCAGCGACCGCGAGCCCCGCAGAGGCGAAGAGAAGGGGTACCAAGCGTGGCGCCACGACCGTCTTTGTACCCAAGCGCGCGCTGCCTATGTGCCAGCGGAACGAGGAGAGGCGCATACGGGATTCGAACCCGTGCCGCCGCCGTGAGAGGGCGGTGTCCTAGGCCACTAGACGAATGCGCCCGGCGGCGGCAAGTGTAGCGGTGCTCGATTGCGCGATCGCCTACGATCGGCGGCGTGCCGACGCTGATCCTCGTCGACCCGGGGCAGACCGAGTACTCCGGGCTCTGCGACGACTGCGTCAGCGAAAAGACCGGCTGGCAGGGACGGACGGAGCCGCACTGGCTGACCGAGGAGGCGCTTGCGGAGGTCCGCATCGGCGGCGAGGTTCCCCTGGCGGTGGACGCCGCGAGTGGCGAGTGCCGGCGAGGTCACACCTACCGCGTCGTCCGGGAGTCCGAAGGCACGCGGCACTGATGATTCAGCGCGAGCGGCAGGGGTAGCGAGCGAACATGGCAGACAACGACGGTGAGAAGACCGCCGGCAAGCAGCAGGGCGAGGTCCACCCGCTCGATCGCCCCGACGATCCGCGCGGCGGCGTGCAGAGCGACGAGTACCGGCACGCGGACCCGCGTGACGTGGTCGAGGAAGGTGGGATCGTGATGAGCGGTCCGGCAGGCGCGCCGCAGGAGGGCGAGTCCGTCGAGGAGCGCCGCGCGCGGGACCTCGGCGGCGACTGAGCGCAGGCCCCCGGCCGTCACCACCTCTAGGGTCCCGCCGGTGGCGGATCATGCGATCTCCGTCCAGGGGCTGACGAAGCGGTTCGGCCGGTCCACCGCGGTCGAGGATCTGAGCTTCACCCTCGCCACCGGCACGATCACGGGCTTTCTGGGGCCGAACGGCGCCGGGAAGACGACGACGCTGCGGATGCTGCTCGGCCTCGCCGAGCCGACCGCGGGGACGCCGCTCGTCTTCGGCCGCCGCTACCGCGACCTCGAGGATCCGGCGCACCGAGTGGGCGCGGTGCTCGAGGCGACCGACTTCCACCCCGGCCGCTCCGGGCGCGACCACGTGCGAACTTTCGCGGCGGCGACGGGGATCGCGGCGACGCGCGTCGACGAGGTGCTGGGCCTCGTCGACCTCGCGGGCGCCGCCCGCCGCCGGGTGAAGACGTACTCGCTTGGGATGCGCCAGCGCCTCGGCCTGGCGGTCGCGCTCCTCGGCGAGCCCGAGCTCCTGATCCTGGACGAGCCGGCGAACGGGCTCGATCCCGAAGGCGTCCGCTGGCTCCGCGACTTCCTGCGCGGCTTCGCGGCGGGCGGAAGAACCGTCCTCGTCTCGAGCCACGTGCTCGCGGAGGTCGCGCAGACGGTCGACCAGGTCGTGATCATCGACCGGGGCAGGCTCGTCACCTTCGCGCCGCTCGCCGCCCTGACCTCCGGCGTGACGGGGGCGGTGCGGGTGCGCTCCCCCGAGGCGGATCGGCTCCTCGCGGCGCTCGCTGCGGCCGGCATCGAGGCGTCTACACGCTTGCCCGGAGAGTTGCTTGTCCGCGACGCGCCGAGCGCGCGCATCGGCGAGATCGCCGCGGCCGCCGGGATCGTCCTGCACGAGCTCGTGACCGAGGCTTCGAGCCTCGAGGAGGTCTTCCTCGAGCTGACGGGACGGGAGCCGAGTTGAGCCGCCTGCTGCGCTCCGAGATCCTGAAGATGCGCTCGACGCGCACGAATCTGACGCTGCTCGTGTCGATGCTGCTGCTCGTGGTCGTGATCGTCCTCGTGCATGGGTTGACGATCCACGACGTCGAGCTCGCCTCGCGCAGCGAGCAGCGCTCGCTGCTCGCGGTGGGCGCCGTCGGCGTCATCTTCGCGGCGCTCGTCGGGATCATGTCGGTGACGAGCGAGTACCGGCACGGCACGATCCGGCCGACGTTCGTGTTCTCGCCGCGGCGGGAGCGTGTGGTCTGCGCGAAGCTCTTCGCGAGCCTCCTGGTCGGCACGGCCTTCGGCGTCCTCGCGGAAGGGGTGGCCTTCGGTCTGGGCTCGGGCGTCCTCGCCGCGCGCGGCGCGCACCTCGCCCTCGGCACGGGCGACGCGCTCGTGCTCCTCTTCGGGACGATCGGTGCGGCGGCGCTCTGGGCGGCCGTCGGCGCGGGTGTCGGCGCCCTCGTGCGGAGCCAGGTGGGAGCCATCCTCGGGGTCGTCGTCTGGGTCTTCGTGCTCGAGAACATCCTCTTCGGGCTCCTGCCGGGCGCCGGCCGCTTCGCGCCCGGCCCCGCGGGTCAGGCGATGACGGGCGAGGAGGCGGCGCACCTGCTCCCGCCACTCGCCGGCGTGGCCGTGCTCGCCGCCGAGGCCGCCGCGCTCGGCGCGCTGGGGGTCCTCGCCGAGCTGCGCCGCGACGTCGGTTAGTCGAAAACGATCCTGGCCGGCATGCGAATGCTGCTTCTCAGGCAGCGTCCGCAGAGGGTAGGAGGGGGCCGCTGTACGGATACCGGTCGCTCAACAGGAGGAGATATGCGTTCAGCTGGCCCGAGTAGCCGAGCGCCCACGCGCCCGCATCGCGCAGGCCTTCCGGCATCGCTCCCCGGAGGAGGGCGACGATCCACCCGAGGAGCGCCGCGACGAAGAGCAGGAGGTAGGCCGCCGAGTTGAGCAAGATCGCCGGGACCGCGAGGAACAGCCGGAAGAGCGTGACGACTCGCCGCTGAGGTCCGAAGGGATCGATCACGAGGTCGACCGGGTACGTGCCTGCCTTTCCGGTGAACCCGGGGAACGGGCCTCCAATCAGATGCAGGAACGCCGTGACGTGCGTCTGGTAGCGGAGGTAGGCGGCGAGGAAGCGGGCAAACGGCCTCGGCGCGCGCCCGAGCACGAGCGTCGCGAACCAGCCGGCGACGACGGCGGCGGTGGCCAGGACGCCCCACAGCACGAGCCAGACCAGGTGCGGGAACGCGAGCGGAAGCCGGAAGAAGACAATCAGCCGCGAGCGGCGCAGATCACCGGTCACGTGCAGGCGCGCGGGTGGCCGCGGCGGGAGAATCTCCCGATCGTAGGTGTGAACCCCGGCCAGGTGCGGCCAAGGCCCGCTGTAGGGGTACCGGTCGGTGACGAGGAACAGGTAGGCCAGCGTCTGAGCCGCGTGGCCGAGGCTCCAGACCATCACGTCGCGCAGCCCGCGGGGGGCTTCAGCTCTCGCGAGGGCGTAGAACCAGACGAGCAACGCTCCCGTCCCGAGCAGGCCGCCGGCGACGTAGCGGGGCGAGCCGCCGACGCCGCCGGCGAACGCCGTCACGATCAGGATTGCGGGCAGCGCGAGCACGAGCCGGAAGAACGCCATCGCGCGGCTCTGGCGCTCCGGCAGGTCGATCTCGACGTCGACCGGATAGGGCGGCGGGTTGCCGAGGAGGAAGGCGGGAAAGGGGTTGGCGGCCAGGAAGAGGTAGGCCTCGACTTGGGTGACATAGCGTACGAAGCCGGCGACGAAACGCTGGATGTCGCGCGGGGCGCGCCCCGTGAAGAGGATCGCGAACCAGTCGATGACGACGAGGAGGGTGATCACCGAGCCGAGGAGCGCCAGCCAGAGGAGATGCGGGAGCGCGAGCAGCGCCCGGAAGAAGACGGTCAGCCGCGAGCGCCGCAGGTCGTCTGTGACCACCATCCTCACAGGGTGCTCCGCCGGGGATGTCTCCACCGGGCGAGCCTATCTCGCGCCGATTCACCGTTCGGCCAGCCGCTCCTCTGGGCGGACGATCCGCTTCCAGCGCAGCGTCCGGAGCATCGCGAAGATCGCGCCGAAGCCGAGGGCGAGGTTGAAGACGACGGTGGCGATGTGCATCCCGACGCTGAACGTCAGCACCGTCCCGGTGGCGACCTTGCCCCTGAAGATGTAGACGAGCAGACCCTGAACCGTGCCGACGCCGCCCGGCGTGAGCGGCAGGAGCGACGACAGGCTCTGGACGGCGAGGACGACGAGAGCGTTGTGGAGCGTCGCGGGCATGTGGAAGGCGTGCAGGAAGAAGTAGACCGTCGCCCCGCGGAGCAGCCAGCTCAACGTCTGCCACGAGGCGACCTGCCGGACGTAGCGGCGTCGGTCGCGCAGGATCGCGAAGCCCTGCGCGACCCGTTGCCAGAAGGCCTGGAGCCTGCGCTCGGCGAGCGCGAGGCCGAAGACGAGCGCGAGAAGCGCGATCCCGCCACCGATCGCCGAGGCGTCGGGATGGCGCGCGAAGAAGGCCCAGTCGATCTTCGGCAGGTGCGGCAGGACGTGGAGGCCCGGGAGTGCCCCGGTCTCGAAGCCCCAGAGCACGATCACCCCGGCGATGGTGGAATCGAGGAGCGTCTCGGGGATGAGCGTCGCGCCGAGCGTCGGGTAGGTCGCGTCCTCGAGCCTGCGCTTGGCGAGGAAGAGCTTCAGCACGTCGCCGCCGCGCGCCGGGACGATCGAGTTGACCCCGACACCGGCGACGTAGGCGCCGAAGACGGTGCGGTGGGGGACCCGCGCCTCCGGATAGGCCGCCCGGACGATGTTCCGCCAGGCGATCGAGCGCAGGACGAGCCGCAGGAGATGGAGGCCGAGCGCGATCCCGAGGGCCGTCCAGCCGATCGTCGTCAGGTGGTGCAGGAAGGTCCCGATCGCGTGGTAGAAGGTCCTCACGCGCGCCCCTCGCCGGCGGCGGCACCCGCCCGGCAGAGCCGGGCCCCGCCCCTCGCGCCCCTGGCCGCGCTCGGCTCCCGCCCGGCAGAGCCGGACTCCGCCGAGCGCTCGCACCGCTGGACAGCGCGCCGACGGACGGGCCGTGCAAAGCACTGACCCGCCCGCCGCCGCTTGCCAGCGGCACGCCAGGAACGCGAGTGCCCGCCTGACACCGGTCGCAGCACCCGGCTCTCCGGAGCCGTACTAGACGTACTGTCTCCTCCGGCCGGACACTGCGAGCGACGCCCGAGGAACGCGCGGGCGTGGAGGTCTGACAGGGAGCGTCTCACGCCGGTGCGGCCGGATCGGGTGGTGTCTTCGCCGCGACTGCCACGGGTGCGGCCGCGCCGTCGGAGACGAGCGACCAGAGCCTGATCCTCCCCGCCCGCCCGCGCACGTCGAACTCGCCGACGAACTCGAGCGGAGGCGGCTCGCGGAGCAGCGTCTCACGCGTCGAGTCGGCGAGGAAGAGCGAGTGCGCCGTGCCCTTCGTCATCCCCTCGATTCTCGAGGCTGTGTTGACGACGTCGCCGATGGCGGTGTACTCGAGGCGGCGCTCGTGACCCACGTTTCCTGCCATCACCGGGCCGCTGTTCAGGCCGATTCCCATCCGAAACCCCTCCCCGTGCCCCGTCGAGCGCATCCAGTCGTTGAAGGAGGGCAGGCGCTCGCTCAGCATCTCGCAGGCGGCGGCAAGGGCACGGTCGGCATGGTCCACCTGCTGGAGCGGCGCGCCGAAGACGGCCATGATCCCGTCGCCCATGAAGGCGACGAGCGTCCCCCCGTGGGCGAGGATCGCATCGCTCATCGAACTTAGGTAGCGGTTGAGGATCTCGATCACCTCATCTGCCGAGCGCGGCTCGGCGAACGTCGTGAAGCCGCGGAGGTCGCTGAACAACACGGTGCCCTCGCGCTGCACGCCGCCAAGGCGCAGGTCCTTGTCGGTCGAGGCCAGTACTTCGTTCACGACGGCCTCGGGCACGAAGCGCGCGAAGACGCTCCGCACCCGCTCCCGCTCGAACGCGGCGAGGACGTAGTGGACGCCGAGTGTTCCGCCGGAGGAGAGGAGCAGGCCTCCAAGCGGGTAGACGAACGAGAGGACGACGCCGTGCTCGAAGGCGAACTGCGTCACGACGACGTAGAGCGCTGCGAGGACGAGGGAGGCGCCGATCGCGCGTAGCGCCGACAGGCGCACCGCCGCGAGCGCGGGGACGAGCGAGAGGAAGACGATGATCGCGCCGGTCACGGAGCGCGGGACGCTGGAGAGCGGAAAGCCGCGCAGCGCCGTCTCGATCGAGTTCGCGTGGATCTCGGGTCCTGCCATGACCCCGTTCCCCGACGTCGAGGTGGGGTGGACGTCCTGGAGGCTCGGCGCCGAGGCGCCGACGACGACCGCCTTGCCGCGGAAGACGCTCGCGGGCACCCGGCCGAGAACCGCGTCGGAGTAGGAGACGGTGCGGATCGTGCCTGGGGGGCCGGCGAAGTCGATCCAGGTCGACCGGCCACCGAGGGCGGATCGCTTGATTGTGCGGCCACTCGCGATCTCCGCCGCGACGATCGGGAACGCCTTCAGCTTGTCGATCGAATAGGCGACGCGCCTGATCGTGCCTCCCGTATCGGTCTCGTAGTTCGAGTCGCCGACGCGCGCGCCCAGCTCCCGCACGACGTCGTCTCCGCCGAGGACGTTGGTGTGCCCGTTCTCGTCGACCTCGGTCGTCGCCAGGACGATCCGGCCGTGCGCGCGCTGCACCGCGTCGACCAGCGCGTTGTCCTCCTTCGCGACCGTGGGTTCGGTGAACTGGATGTCGATCGCGATCGACGTCGCCCCGTCGCGGCGGAGCAGATCGATGAGCTTTGCGTGCACCGAGCGCGGGAAGGGCCACTGGAGGCCGAGGCCGCCGCTCGTACGGCTGTCGAATGTCGCGGCGTCGACCGCGACGACCACGACGTCCGCGGGCGGCTTGCGCGTCCCGCGGACGCTGAAGTGGGCGTCGACGACGCCGAGCTCGAGCGGGCGCAGCAACCCGAAGGCATAAGCGAGAAGGGCAACGGCGGCCATCAGGAGCCCGACGGCCTGGAAGAGCGTCACCCGGCTGCGGCGCGAGCGGATCGTGGGGCGGAAGGCGCGGAGGAAGCGCACGGCCGGCTGAGCGTGCCGCCGCCCGCCTCCCGAGTCAACCGCCGCGACCAGGAAGAGGGCGCGCAAGGGCGGCTGCCGGTCGCGAGCGGCTGTGAGTCTCCCGGCCCTGCGTCGACGCCAGAGCCCGCTTTCCCGTCAGCTGCCGGGCGAGGCGCCGCGTCCACGCGGCGAGCTCTACCGCACGACGCGGAACTTGACGTGCGTCACCCTCGGAGAGTCGACCGTCCGGAGCGCCTCGAGCCGCACATCGTCCGGGCCGAGGCCCTCGAACAGCCGGGTGCCCGAACCCAGCAGCATCGGTGCGACGTGGAGCTGCAGCTCGTCGACGAGGCCCGCACGAAGGAACTGCTGGATCGTGCTCGCGCCGCCCGCGACGCTGACGTCCTTGTCTCCTGCTGCTTCCCTCGCCACGGCAAGCGCGTGCTCGGGATCGGAGGTGACGAAGGTGAACGAGGTGCCTCCCTTCATCGTGACGGTGCTGCGCTCGTGGTGGGTGAGGACGAACACCGGCACGCGGAAGGGAGGCTCGTCTCCCCACCAGCCGGCTGCGTTCGGATCGTCTGTCCAGCCGCCCTCGCCGCCGCTGAACATGCGGCGGCCCATCACGACCGCGCCCGTCGATCGGAACGACTCCTCGAGGAGATCCGAATCCCGGTTCGCCTCGCCGCCTTCCCGGCCGTGCCGCTCGCGGAAGCTCTTCAGCCCGAATAGCCACTCGTGCAGGCATTCGCCGCCCGCGCCGAGCGGTTCCTCGAGGCTCGGGCTCGGGCCGGCGATGAAGCCGTCCAGAGACATCGTGACGTCGACGACGACCTTGCCCATTGCGCCCTCCTCGATGTTGGCAGCACTTCCTGTCTGTGGTCTACGACCCGAGGGCGAGCCGAAAATCATCGCTCCCGGGCTCTTCGCCGACCGAGCGCAGAAGCTGGCGCGGCTACAATCCGCGCACCCTTGCGGGGTCGTCTAACGGTAGGACGCTCGGCTCTGGACCGAGTAGTCTAGGTTCGAATCCTAGCCCCGCAGCTCAGCCAGAGCGCGGGCCGACGGCGGTCCGCCAGGCGCTAGGTCTCGAGGCGGTAGATCGGGACGAGGCGCTTTTCGGCCTCGGTGTCGATGTGCGCGATCACCTCGACGTAGGGCTCGAGGCCCGATCCGCGGAGCTTTGCCTTCAGCAGCCCGTCGACCTGGTAGATGCCGGAGGAGTTGTTCATGAGGATTTCGATCCGGATCGGCCGCTCCTCGCCGTCCCCGATCGAGACGTCCTCGATCGCGGCCGCGGACAGCGAGTGGATGGAGACCCGGCCCCGCTCGAACGGGATCCGCGAGCGCCCCTGCTCCATGTCGAGCGCGTCGGCCACGCGCACGATGCCGGCCTCGATCGTCAGCGGCTTTCCGTACTCGCGGTGGCTCGTGATCGCCTGCAGCACCTCGGAGACGACCACCGTCAGGTCGGGCTCCTCGTAGAGGCCGTCGAGCAGCTGGCGGGCCTTCGGCTCGGCGAGGAAGAGGCTGAAGTCCTCGTGTCCGTCGCGATGGACGGCCATGCCGACGCAGTGGAGCAGGCCCCCGAGGGTGACGACGACCTCCGCATCCGCCTGCTCGAGGCCGTAGTCGCGGACCATCGCCGGCTCGATGCCGTGCTTCTCGAGCTGGCGCAGGAGCTTGAGCGCGATGTTCGTGACGATCTGGATGTGCACCCAGGAGTGGTCGTTGATCTCCATTCGCGCCACCGCGTTCACGTTCGCGACGTGCCACCAGCCCTTGAGCTGCCGGTCACCGTTGACGCGCTCGAGCAGGACGCGCAGCTTCCGGTTGCCGCGGGCGGGGAGGTTGATCCGCATCCGCTCGACCGCCTTCGCCGGGGTGAGCCGGATCTCGCGCTGCGCCTCCTCGGAGACCGGCTGCTCGATCCGCTCCTCTGTCTCCGGATCGAGCGTCATGCCCTTAAGCGTAGACCCCTCGGCTCGCCTCGCAAAGCGAGCCGGAACGACAACCGCCGGCCGCGGGTCGGAGCGGCTATCACCGGCGGTCTACGCCACCTCCGTCGCCCAGTCCCCGTACAGCGAGCGGTACAGGCTCCCCCGAGCGAGCAGCTCGTCGTGGGTTCCCTGCTCGACGATCCGCCCGTGCTCGAGGACGACGATGAGGTCGGCGTCCCGGATCGTCGAGAGGCGGTGGGCGATGATGAACGCCGTCCGGTCGGCGAGCAGCACCCGCAGCGCCTCCTCGATCCTCCGCTCGGTGCCAATGTCGACCGAGGAGGTCGCCTCGTCGAGGATCAGGATCCTCGGGTCGGCGAGGAGTGCGCGGGCGAAGGCCACGAGCTGGCGCTCGCCGAGCGAGAGGCGCGTGCCCCGCTCCTGGACCTCCGTCTCGTAGCCGTTCTCGAGGCGCAGGACGAACTCGTGGGCACCCACCGTCAGGGCCGCCGCGCGGACCTCCTGGTCGGAGGCGTCGGGACGGCCGAAGGCAATGTTGTCGCGGACCGTACCGGCGAACAGGAAGCCTTCCTGCGGGACGATTCCGAGGCGGCGCCGCAGCGACGCCTGCGTCAACCGCCGGAGATCGACTCCGTCGACCGTGATCCGTCCCTGGCGGGGGTCGTAGAAGCGGGCGAGGAGCTTGGCGAGCGTCGACTTGCCGGCGCCGGTGTGGCCCACGAGCGCGACGGTGGTTCCCGCCCGCACGTCGAGGTCGATCCCGTGCAGCACCTCCGGGCCTTTGCCGTAGCCGAACCTGACCCCCTCGAAGGAGACGTGGCCGCGCACCCGGTCGAGGATCGTCGCATCCTCGGCGTCCCGGACTTCCGGCTGCTCGTCGAGGACGTCCATGATCTTGTCGAGCGCCGCCGTCGCCGAGAGGAACGTGTTGTAGAGCTGCGAGAGCTGCTGCACCGGATCGAAGAAGTTGCCGAGGTAGAGCATGAACGCGAAGAGCGTCCCGATCGTGATCGAGCCGTCGAAGTAGCGGTGGCCGCCGTAGCCGAGCACCAGCGCGATCGCGAGCGACGAGAGGAGGTCGACGAACGGGAAGTAGAGACCGTTCGCGACGATCGTCTGCTGGTTCGCCGCCCGGTAGTGCTCGCTCACCTCGCGGAAGTGCTGCTCGTTCCGCCGCTCGCGCGTGAACGCCTGCACGACCCGCATGCCGGCGATGTCCTCCGCAAGCGACGCGGTGACGAGCCCGAGACGCTCGCGCACCGCGCGGTAGGCGCGTGAGGAGAAGACCCGGAAGGCGACCGTCCCCGCCGCCATCGGCGGCAGCACGGCGAGCGTCACGAGTGCGAGCCGCCAGTCGAGCAGGAAGAGGATGATCGCCGTGCCGGCGAGCGTGAGCGTGTTCTGGACGAGGCTCGAGACGCCGTCGGTGACGAGCTGGTCGAGCGCCTCGACGTCGTTCGTCAAGCGGCTGATGATCACCCCGGCGCGGTTGCGCTCGTAGAAGCCGAGCGAGAGCCGCTGGAGGTGCCGGAACAGGGTGTTGCGCAGGTCGGCGAGGATGCGCTCGCCGGTCCAGCCCGTGAAGTAGGTCTGGGCGTAGCTCGTGGCCCAGTTCGCGGCGCCCGCGGCGACGAAAGCCGCCACGATCAGCGAGAGCCGCCCGAGGTCGTGGCGGCGGATGCCGTCGTCGATCGCGAGCTTCGCGAGGTACGGCGGCGCGAGCGCGGTCGCGGTCGCGGCGAGGAGCGAGCCGACGGACAGCGCGGTCCGGCCCTTGTAGGGGGAAGTCAAACGCGCGAGCGTCGTCAGGCGCCGAGCGGTCCGGCGCCAGGACCAGTCGGAGACGCTCGCTCCCCGCTCCATCGAGAGGTGCGACCCGGGCTGCCAGACCCTCACGCCGCGCCTCCTCTTCTGTCACACGCGTCTGGAACGGGAGACCCCACCTCCCCGACCCATGGCACGAGCCTAGCGCCGAGACCCGCACGTGTCTGCAACCGAACGAAGCCGGATGCATGACGCCCTGCGCCCCAGGGCGCGGAGCAGCCGCGCGCGGGGGCGCCGCGCCCGCCGTTCACGCCGAGGCCTCGAGCGCCACGGCCTCGGCGACCTCGACGACGCGGTTCTGGATCAGGCCGTGCTCGTAGATCTCTCGGTAGACGGCGCTCGTCTCAACGACCTGGTCGTGCGAGCCGCGCGCGACGACGCGGCCGTGCTCGAGCACCACGATCTCGTCGGCGAGCGCGATCGTCGAGAGCCTGTGCGCGATGATCAGGGTCGTGCGCCCGCGCATCGCCTCGCGCAGCCCGAGGCGGATCCGCGCCTCGGTCGACGCGTCGACCGAGGCGGTGGCATCGTCGAGGATCAGGATCCGCGGGTCGACGAGCAGCGCGCGGGCGATCGCGATCCGCTGCCGCTGGCCGCCGGAGAGGGTGATCCCGCGCTCCCCGACGAGCGTCTCGTACCCTTCGGCCAGCTGCTCGACGAACTCATGGGCCTGCGCGAGCCGCGCAGCACGCTCAACCTCTTCCTCCGAAGCATCGGGGGAGCCGAAGGCGATGTTCTCGCGGACGGTGGCGGAGAAGAGGAACGGGTCCTGCGAGATCACACCGACCGCGCGCCGGAGCGAGGCGAGCCGGAGATCGCGGACGTCGGCCCCGTCGATGCTGACCCGTCCCGCCGTCGCGTCGTAGAAGCGCGGGACGAGAGAGGTGAGCGTCGTCTTGCCGGAGCCCGTGTGGCCGATCAGCGCGACGGTCTGCCCCGCCTCGACCTCGAGATCGACCTCCTCGAGCACCGGCTGCCCACCTGCGTAGGCGAAGCCCACACCCTCGAAGCGCACGTGACCGCCCCCCGGCGGCAGCGCTCTCGCCCCGGGGGCATCCGACACCTCCTCCGGCTCGTCCATGACCTCGAAGATCCGCTCGCCGGACGCGGTGGCGCGCTGCGCCTGGCCGATCCACATCCCGAGCATGCGCAGCGGCATCACGAGCATGGCCAGCAGCAGGTTGAACGTCACGAACTGGCCGATCTGGAGCGACCCGCGCGCCACCATGCGGCCGCCGACGACGAGCACCGCCGCCTGTGCGAGCAGCGGCACGAAGGAGATGAGGGGGACGTAGAGGGCGCGCTGGCGGTTCGCGCGGATGCTCTGCTCGAACACCGCCTCCGAACGCCGCTCGAAGCGCGTCTGCTCCTGCGGTTCCTGGGCGAACGACTTGACGACGTGGACGCCGACGATGTTCTCCTCGGCGACCGTCGCGACGTCGGCGAGCCGCTGCTGAACGTCGCGCAGCACCGGGTGCGACACGTGGCTGTAGCGGTAGGCGGCGCCGACGAGCAGCGGTGTGATCGCGAGCGCGATCAGCGCGAGCTGCCACTGGTAGACGAAGAGGACGGCGGTGACGCCGACGAGCGTCAGGACGTGCTGGCCGAAGAAGATCAACCCGTAGCCGAGGAAGAAGCGGACTGTCTGGAGATCGACGGTCGCGCGCGACATCAGCTGCCCTGTCTGGTGGCGATCGAAGAAGCGGAACGAGAGGCGCAGGAGCTTCGAGTAGAGCGCATTGCGCATGTCAAACTCGACCCCGAGGGCCTGCCGTCCCGAGATGAAGCGCCGCCCGACCATCAGGACCGCCTTCACGGCGCCGAGCGCGACGATCAGCCACACGGTGAGCCACAGCGCGTGGTGGTCGTGCTGCTTGAGCGCGTCGATGCCCCGCCCGGTCATGGCGAAGATCGCGATCTGGGTCAGCTGGGACGCCGCGGCGAGCGCGACCGAGACCCAGAGCGACCAGCGGTAGGGCCGTAGGAACCGGATGAGCCGGGCAAAGGTGACGCGATACGGCGGACGCTCCGGCACCGTCGAAATCTAGCGGTGACGGTCTCGGCTACCCGGGCAGGCGAGCGAGCTCCTCGCGCACGAGCGCGACGGCAAGCCGCACCCGCTCCCGGTTCGCGGCGTCGTTCAGCCAGCCGCTCGCGCCGGAGGGGTGGGGGAGCGGGATCGCCGGCGTCCCCTGCAGCTCGTAGCGGCGCCCGACGCACTCGCTGATGCTCGGCAGGCCCAGCAGCCGCCGCGCTGCCAGGCCGCCGATCGTCACGACGAGGCCGGGCCGCATCAGCTCCAACTCCCACTCGCGCCAGAACGAGCAGAGCTCCTGCTCGCGTGGCGCGGGCGCCCGGTCGCCGCGGCCCGAGGCGAGGCGTCCCGGGTAGCAGCACGTGATCGAGGCGCAGTAGAAGGTGGCGTAGAACTCCTCCTCCTCGAGCTCGAGCCAGCGGCGCAAGGTCTTGCCCGAACGACCGCGCCAGGGCCGCCGCTCCTCCCCCTCGACGATCCCGGGAGCCTGCCCGAGCATGTAGGCCCGCTGGCCGGCGTAGGGGAGGACGACCGGCAGGGACTCGAGCGGGAAGCCCGCCTGCGCGCAGGCGCGACACACCCGGTTGTCGCGCTGGAGCGAGGCGAGCGAGCGGTACGACGACCGGCGCCGGGTCAGGGCTCGGGCCATCCGACGCGCAGCCGGTTGCCGTCCGGGTCGACGACCTCGACCTCGCGTAACCCGTAAGACGCCCGCTCGACGCGGCCCCCGAACTCGGCGGCGACGGCGTCGACGTCCTCGCGATACACGTAGAGCAGCCCTCGCGGCGGGGCGTCGCCCGTGTGCTCGGACAGGAAGATCCTCGCGCTTTCGCGGCGGATCGCGACGAAGAGCGGGAGCCCCGGCTCGAAGCGATGGCGCCATTCGATCTCGAAGCCGAGGCGGGCATACCAGCGCGCGCTCGCCTCGGCGTCGGCCACGCGCAGGAACGGGACGACGGACACCTTGCTCATCCGGCGAGCCGGAGTTGAACCGGGCCCGGGTGCGGGCCGTGCCGATCCCCCGGTTGATCCCGGCCCCGGAGGGTGGTCACGCGGCCACCACCAGGAACCAGCGGCCCTCGTGGAGGATGCGGCCGCCGCCCAGCTCCTCCGCGAGCGCCGCCGGGTCGAAGACGCGCTTGTACACCTCCCAGCGCGAGCCGTCCGAGAGGACGCGCTCTTCCCAGCGGGCGGGCTCCTCGCCGGGCGAGAGGCGGCTGCCGACGACCACGAGCTCTGGCCCCACCCGCCGCGCCTCCGCAAGGAAGCGCGTCCGCTCGTCCTCTTCGAGGTGGCAGTAGAAGTAGCTCGTGAAGACGCGATCGAAGCTTCCGTCCGTGAACGGAAGCGAGAGCGCGTCGCCGACCACGAACTCGGCACCCAGGGTCCGCCGTCGCGCGATCTCGATCATCGCGGGGCTCTGATCCAGCCCGACGATCTCGCCCGGAAGGTGCCGGGTGAGGAAGCCGGTACCGCAGGCGACGTCGAGCGTGCGGGCGGGCGGAAGGGCGGCGAGCGTGGCTGTGAGTGCCTCGAGGTCCGTCTCCCAGCCGGGCCGTTCCCGGTCGGCGAAGGGGCCGCGGCCGAGCCACCAGTCGTCGTACTCCTCGGCCCGGGCGTGGTAGTAGGCCTTCACGGCGCTCCTAGACTACGAGGCGCCGTGGCGTTCCCGCTCGAGTCGGTGCCGAACTTCTCGGAGGGGCGCGATTCGGCGACGCTGGAGGCGCTGCGCTTCGCCCTCGGTTCGAAGGCGCGGCTCCTCGACGTTCACGCCGACCCCGACCACAACCGGTCGGTCTTCACGCTCGTCGGCGCGGCGGAGGAGCTCGTCGAGGCGCTTGTGGCCGGGATCGCCTGCGCTCGCGAGCGGATCGACCTGCGCCGCCACGAGGGCGCGCACCCGCGGGTCGGCGCGGCCGACGTGGTGCCGCTCGTCCCGATCCGCCCGGAGGATCTCGAGTTGGCGCTCGGGGCCGCCCAGCGGGTCGCGGAGCGAGTCGGGAGTGACCTCGGCCTTCCCGTTTTCCTCTACGGGCTGTCCGGTGCGGGGCGCGGCCCGGCGTTCTTCCGCAGGGGCGGGCCTTCCGAGCTCCAGCGGCGCCTCGACGAGGGGGATGTGGCGCCCGACTTCGGGCCCGCGCGGCTCGACCCGGGCGCCGGCTGCGTCCTCGTCGGGGCGCGACGCCCGCTGATCGCCTTCAACGTGAACCTCCGTGCGAGCCTGGCGACGGCCCGCGAGGTGGCGTCGGTCGTGCGGGAGCGCGACGGCGGGTTCCCGGGCGTGCGCGCCCTCGGGCTCGACCTGCCGCGCGCTGGGGTCGTCCAGGTGAGCATGAACGTCGAGGACTGGGAGGCATCCGCGCTCCACGAGATCGTGGCGCGGGTCGAGCGTGAGGTCAGGGAGCGGGGCGGATCGGTTTTGGGATCGGAGCTCGTCGGTCTGATGCCGGCGGGCGCGGCGGCCGCAGCCGCCGGCGCGATGCTCCGGATCGACGGCTTCGACGCGTCGCGGGTCCTCGAGCTCCACCTGCTCGAGCCGTAGCCGCCCCGGCGCACCGTCAGCGCGTTCAGCATCGCCCCGAACGACAGAGCCACGCGACTCCCTGCGGTCTGATCGAGTCCGGCGAACATCGGAGGGCGAGCTCGCCGAAGGAAGTAACGGCTCCTTCGTGAAGGGCGCGAGTCGCTCCCCGCCGCGCCCTGAACCTTCGGGCTGCGGTTAGCCAATCGGCGGTCGATCCGCGGGCACGTTCGGACGGGCGCGCGCCTGGGGCCAAGCAGGCCCCGCGAAAGCCGGATCGGCCACCTCTCGAAGCTACACTCGGCGTATGATCGAGGTCCGGGCGCTGACGGGCGAGGACCTGGCCGTCGAAGACGTCTGGGCCGTCGCCGTCGACCGCGCCTCAGCCTCTATCGGCGACTCCGCCCGGACCCGGATGCGGGCGGCGCGAGAGCTCGTCGAGCGAGCGGCGCACGGCTCTCGCGAGCACACCTACGGCATCAACACCGGCTTCGGCCGCTTCGTCTCGCGCTCGATCCCGGAGGAGCTCGGCGAGGAGCTCCAGCTGCGCCTGCTGCGAAGCCACGCGTGCGGCGTCGGCGACCCGTACCCCGCCGAGGTCGTGCGCGCGGCGATGCTCCTGCGCGCGAACACGCTCGCCAAGGGCTATTCGGGCGCGCGGGTCGAGACGGTGGAGCTGCTCGTGGACTGCCTCAACGCCGGCGTCCTTCCGTACGTCCCGAGTCGGGGCTCTGTCGGTGCGAGCGGCGATCTCGCGCCGCTTGCCCACCTCGCGCTCCCGCTCGTCGGCGAGGGCGAGGCCTGGGTGGACGGTGTGCTCGTCCCCGGCGCCCAGGCACTGGCGGGTGCGGGGCTCGAGCCGGTGCGCCTCCAGGCCAAGGAGGGGCTCTCGCTCGTCAACGGTACGCAGTTCATGGCGTCGTTCGGGGCTCTCGGGCTCTGTCGCGCCCGCCGGCTCGCGGCGGCCGCGGACGTCGCCTGCGCCCTCTCGGTCGAGGCCCTCCAGGGCTCGCGCGTCAGCTTCCTCCCCCAGATCCACGAGCTGCGCCCTCTGCGTGGCCAATGCGCCTCGGCCGGGAACCTGATGTGTCTTCTCGAAGGTTCGGCGATCATCGAGTCCCACCGCTGGTGCGATCGGATCCAGGACGCGTACTCGCTGCGATGCGCGCCCCAGGTGCACGGCGCCTCGCGGGACCTCCTCGACTACGTCGACTACACCGTCTCGACCGAGCTCAACTCGGCGACCGACAACCCGCTCGTGCTCGTCGAGGACGACATGCTCGTCTCGAACGGGAACTTCCACGGGCAGCCGCTCGCCTTCGCCCTCGACGCGCTCGCGATGGCCGTCTCCGAGCTCGCGAGCATCTCCGAGCGGCGCGTCGAGCGCCTCGTGAACCCGAATCTCTCCGACGGGCTGCCGGCATTCCTGACGCTCGACGGCGGCCTCAACTCGGGGTTCATGATCCCGCAGTACGTGGCCGCTGCGCTCGTGAGCGAGAACAAGTCCCTCTGCCACCCCGCGAGCGTCGACTCGATCCCGACGAGCGCCGGCCAGGAAGATCACGTCTCGATGGGCAACGCCGCCGGCCTCAAGGCGTGGCAGGTGCTGGCGAACTGCGAGCAGGCGATCGCGATCGAGCTCCTGGCCGCGGCCCAGGCGGTCGAGTTCCTGGCGCCGCTCCAGCCCGGCCCAGGCACGTGCGCCGCCCACCGCTTCGTGCGGTCGCTCTCGCCGCGGTTGCGCGACGACCGCCCGCTGGCCCGGGAGATCGCCTCCGTCGCCGCGGCGGTGCGCGACGGCTCGCTCGTCGCCGCGGTGGAGGACGAGGTCGGGACTCTCGCGTGAGGCGCCTTCGCTGGCAGCGGGAGGAGAGGATCCCGAAGCATCCCTACCGCGACAGCGCCCTCGTCTACGGCAGCTTCGCCATCCTCCTGATCGCGTTCACAGCGGCGACCGGGGGGCCGCTGCTGCCGCGGGGCTCCTCGCGCGGCGGCCTCTTCGGCGCGATCGGCCGGTTCGGTGCGCTCACGGTCGCGTGCGTGTTCTTCGTCCTCGCGACCGCGTTCAGCTGGTGGAAGTGGCGGACGCGCCTTGCCGAGCAGCGCCGCTCGCGATGAGCGTCGCGGCCGATCTGGACTCGGCGGTCGAGGCGCTCTGCGGCGACCTGCGGCGCATCCGCTCCCCGCGCGGCTCCGAGCTGAACGCACGGTCGTGGTCGACCGAGGCGCCGCTACGGATGCTGCTCAACAACCTCGATCCCGAGGTCGCCGAGCGCCCGGAAGACCTCGTCGTCTACGGCGGGACGGGGCGCGCCGCGCGCAGCCACGACGCGCTGCGGGCAATCGTGCGCACGCTGCTGCGACTCGCCGACGACGAGACGCTCCTCGTGCAGAGCGGCAAGCCCGTCGGGGTCTTCCGAACACACCCGGGCGCTCCCCGCGTCCTGATCGCGAACTCCCTGCTCGTCCCGCGTTGGGCGACGTGGAAGGAATTCCGACGCCTCGAGGCGCTCGGCCTGACGATGTTCGGCCAGATGACCGCCGGGAGCTGGATCTACATCGGCACGCAGGGCATCCTCCAGGGCACCTACCAGACCTTCGCGGCGGCCGCCGAGACGCACTTCGGGGAAGCCTCGCTCGCGGGTCGCACCGTTCTCACCGCCGGGCTCGGCGGCATGGGCGGCGCCCAGCCGCTGGCGGCCACGATGCTCGGTGGGGCGATCCTCTGCGTCGAGGTCGACCTCTCGCGGATCCGCCGGCGCCTCGAAACGCGCTACCTCGACGAGGTGGCGGAGTCCCTGGAAGACGGCGTGGCGAGGGTTCGTCACGCCGCGGCGGAGCGCCGGGCTCTGTCCGTGGCGGTTGCCGGCAACGCCGCCGAGATCGTTCCGGCCCTCGCGCGCGCGGGCGAACACTTCGATTTCGTCACCGACCAGACGGCCGCCCACGACCCGCTCGTCGGCTACGTCCCGGCGGGCCTCTCGGTCGAGGCCGCTTCCTCGCTCCGCGCGAGCGATCCGGAGGAGTACCTGTCGCGCGCGAGGGAGTCGATCGTCCGCCACGTGCGGGACGGGATGCTCGAATACGTTCGGGCCGGCAGCTATGTCTTCGATTATGGCAACAACCTGCGAGGGGAGGCACTAGAGGCCGGCGTCGAGAACGCGTTCACATACCCGGGCTTCGTCCCGGCCTATATACGGCCGCTCTTCTGCCGCGGCATCGGGCCGTTCCGGTGGGCTGTGCTGTCGGGCGACCCGGGGGACATCGTCGAGATCGACCGGGAGCTCCGGCGATTGTTCCCAGGCGACGCGACGCTCCAGCGCTGGCTCGAGATCGCTCCGAGCCGGGTGGCGTTTCAGGGCTTGCCGGCGCGAATCTGCTGGCTCGGCCTCGGCGACCGGGCGCGGGCCGGCCTCGCGATCAACGAGCTCGTGCGAGCGGGCACCGTCAAGGCCCCGGTCGCCATCGGCCGCGACCATCTCGACTCGGGGTCGGTCGCCTCTCCGTACCGCGAGACCGAGGCGATGCGCGACGGCTCCGACGCGATCGCAGACTGGCCCATCCTCAACGCCCTCCTGAACGTCGCGTCCGGCGCGACCTGGGTGAGCGTCCACCACGGAGGCGGTGTCGGCATCGGCAACTCGCTGCACGCCGGCATGGTCGTCGTCGCCGACGGCAGCGACGAGGCAGCCGATCGGCTCGAGCGGGTGCTGACGGCAGACCCCGGAACCGGCGTCATGCGACACCTCGACGCCGGCTACGAGGAAGCAGCCGCCGCGGCCGCCGAGCACGCGCTCGACGTGCCGATGGGCGTGCACCCCCCCGCAGGCTCCGCCGGCTGACTCCGCTCGCGTACGGGAGCACGTACGGTCCCGCGCGTGACCCGCCTGCTCGTCCGCGACCTCGAGCAGCTCGCGACGCCGGCGGGAATCGCAGCGCCCCTTCGCGGAGGCGCCCTCGGGCAGGTGGAGGTGATCGCGGACGCGTACGTCCTGTGCGAGAACGGGCGGATCGCGGCGGTAGGAAGGATGCGCGACCTCGGCAGGCTCGAGGGAGAGGTCGAGGAGCTCGACGGCCGCGGCCGCTGCGCGATTCCCGGGCTCGTCGACTGCCACACCCACGCGTGCTTCGCGGGCGACCGCGTCGAGGAGTTCGCGCTCCGTTCGGGCGGGGCGACCTACGAGGAGCTGCACGCGGCGGGCGGTGGCATCCTCTCCACCGTCCGTGCCACGCGCGCCGCAACGGAGTCCGAGCTACTCGAGCGGCTGCGAGAGCACCGCCGGTGGATGCTCGCCGCAGGCACCACGTCCTTCGAGGCGAAGTCGGGCTATGGACTCGATCGCGAGACCGAGCTGGCGCAGCTGCGCGCGATCCGGAAGGTCGGCGGGGTCGCGACCTGGCTGGGCGCGCACGCGCTGCCGCCCGATTTCGACGATCGGGACGCCTATCTCGACTTCGCGCTGCGCGAGGTGCTGCCCGAGGCCGCGAGCCTCGCGCAGGCGGCGGACGTCTTCCTGGAACGCGGTGCCTTCGACGCCGCGCAGGCCCGCAGGTATCTTCTCGCGTGCCGGGCGCACGGCCTGGCGCTGCGCCTGCACGGCGACCAGTTCACCGAGAGCGGGGCGATCGGCCTGGCGGTGGAGCTCGCGGCCCGCTCCGTCGACCACCTCGAGGCGACGGGACAGGACGGGGTGCGCGCTCTTGCGGCGAGCGAGGCGGTGGGCGTGCTTCTGCCGGCGAGCGCATTGTTCCTCGGGCGACCGATGCCGCCGGCGCGTGCGCTCGTCGACGCCGGAGCCGCGATCGCGCTCGCGACCGACTTCAACCCCGGGAGCGCGTTTTGCGAGAGCCTGCCGCTCGTCTGCTCGCTCGCCTGCACCCAACTCGGCCTATTGCCCGCCGAGGCCCTCTCGGCGTGCACCGTCAACGCCGCGCAGGTCCTGGCGCTCGGCGACCGAAAGGGCCGCCTCGCACCGGGCTACGACGCCGATCTCGTTCTACTCGACGCTCCGGACTGGCGGTACCTCGCCTACCACCTCGGGCACCGCGTGGTCGCGGAGACGCTGACCGCCGCCGGGTGACGCCCGCCCCGGTGCCCGGTGCCCCGGAGCAAGTGATGGAACCGGCAACGCCCGCCGCGCAACGTCACCCGACACATCACTAGGCTAGACGCCGATGCCGACTAGGAAGCAGCGCCGGCGGCGCGACAAGGTTCGCCGCCACGAGTACGAGTACGTCTACGTCGACGGGGAGGGCCGCGAGGTCGAGGTGGCGGAAACCGCCGAGCGGAACATGACTCGGAACGACGGCGCCAAGGGCGTCGCCGGGAAGGCGACGACAGCCTCGAAGACGGCCGGTGGCAAGACCGCCGCGGGTGCGAGAGACGCCCGCCCGCCGCGCGCGGTCAAGCCGCCGTCGTGGAACCGGACGCTGAAGCGGGCGCCGATTTTCCTGGTCCTGATCGTGGTCGTCACCGGCATCGGCAAGCACGCGCCGCCGATCGGCACGCGGCTCGCTCTGGCGGTCCTCTACGCGGCTTTGCTCGTGCCGTTCATGTACTTCTTCGACAGCGCCATGTACCGCTCGTATCGAAAGCGTATCGGCGATCCGCTGCCACCTCGAACCCGGCAGCGCGGCAGCCGCAGCTAGCCGCGCCTCGACTCGTCGCCGCGATAGTGGCCCTCGCCGGGCCAGGGCGCGAGCACGAGGAGGATCCGCGCGCCTTCGTCACTCGACACGACGTGGCGCTCGCCCGGCGAGAAGGTCGCGAGCGTGCCCGCCGGGGCGTCGACCATCTCTCCGTCGGCGTCGCCCAGCCGCGCCGTCCCGTCGATCACGACGACCACCGCGCGCTCCTTCACCTCGTGGTCGCCGAGCTCCTGCCCGGGGTCGAGGCGGATGAGCACTCCGCGCGCCTCCCCCTCGTCGGAGAAGAGGACGACGGGCGAGCGGCTGCCACCCTCCGTCTCGATCTCGAGCAGGTTCCAGGTCTGCACGGAAGCGTCTCTACCCGCCCTCGTTAGACTCAATCCATGCTCGCCGTCGACCGATTCGAGCTGGGACCGATCGGGACGAACGGCTATGTCGTCCGCGCATCGCGAGCGGCGCAGGAGGCCGTGGTGGTCGATCCGGGAGGCCAGGCGACCGACCTCCGCCTCGAGCTTGCGAGGGTCGGTGCCAAGTGCGTCGCCATCCTGATCACGCACTGCCACTGGGATCACCTCGGCGGCGTCGCGGACCTCGCAGAGGGGACCGGCGCCCCGGTGTACATGGCGCAGGAGGAGGCCCCGGTGCTCGAGGCTCCCGCCGACTTCTATCCGGATGCCCGAGTCCGCCCTTACAGCGCCGAGCACCGCCTCGCAGGCGACGAAGCGCTCGAGCTCGCGGGGATCCAGTTCCAGACGCTGCGCGTGCCCGGCCACTCGCCGGGGCACCTCGCCTACCACGCGGACGGATGCCTCTTCTCGGGCGACGTCCTCTTCGCCGGCTCGGTGGGCCGCACCGACCTGCCGATGTCCGACTGGGCGACGCTCCTCGAGTCGATCCGGCAGCTGATGGAGCGGTTCCCTCCGGAGACGATCGTCTACTCGGGCCACGGCCCCCCGACCACCCTTGGCGCCGAGCTCGCCCGGAACCCGTTCCTCGCCGAGCTCCGCGCCGCCGTGTCGGAGGCCGCGGCGGGCCAGGGAGATCTCGCAGACGCCGGCGTCGACCAGAGGCGCGTGTGAGGTTTCAGGCGCCGCGCGGCACGCACGACGTCCTCCCTTCCGAATTCCCGCTCTGGAACCTCGTGCGCAGGACGGCCGAGGAAGTCTGCAGCCTCTACGGGTACCGGCCGATCCTGACCCCCGGGTTCGAGGAGACGGAGCTCTTTCAGCGCACGTCCGGCGAAGGCTCCGACATCGTGCGCAAGGAGATGTACACGTTCGAGGATCGCAGCGGCCGCCTCCTGACGCTTCGCCCCGAAGCGACCGCCCCGATCTGCCGCGCGTACGTCGAGCACGGTCTGCACCGCGAGCCGCAGCCGCAGAAGCTCTTCACGATCGCTCCCGCCTACCGGTACGACAAGCCGCAGAAGGGCCGCTACCGCGAGCATCGGCAGCTGTCTGTCGAGGCGATCGGCGCGGACGATCCCGCCGTCGACGCGGAGCTCGTCGCGCTCTACGTCGAGCTCCTTCGGCGACTCGGGCTCGGGAACTACCGCATCGAGTTGAACTCGATCGGCGACCGCGCGTGCCGCCCGGCCTACCTCGAGCGTCTGCGCGCGTGGCTCTCCGAGCACGAGAGGGATCTCGATGAGGACACGCGCGCGAAGGCGCGGACGAGTCCGCTGCGCGTCTTCGACACGAAGAACCCGGACGTGGCCGCCTTCCTCGACCGGGCACCGAAGATCGGCGAGTCGCTCTGCGCTGCCTGCGCCGCTCACTTCGCGGCCGTCCGGGGCTTCCTCGAAGCTTTCGGGATCGCCTACGAGCTCGTTCCGAGCCTCGTGCGCGGACTCGACTACTACACGCGCACGACCTTCGAGTTCAAGAGCGTCGAGCTCGGTACGCAGGACGCCCTGATGGGCGGAGGACGCTACGACTACCTCGTCGAGGAGATCGGCGGCCCTGCAACGCCCGCGATCGGCTTCGGAGCCGGAATCGAGCGTCTCGTACTTGCGCTCGAGGCGGCGGGCGTCGATGTGGAGCAACTCGCCCCGGAGGTGTTCTTCGCCTTCGAGCCCGGCGTCGCGCGCGAACCGGTGCTGGCGCTCCTGAACGACCTTCGCCGCGGCTCGCTCGCCTGCGAGACCGACTATGCCGGCCGCTCGCTCAAGGGGCAGCAGACACAGGGGACGCGGCTGGGAGCTCGAGCCGTGATCGTGGTGCGCGAGCGGGGCGCCGAGCTTCGCCGCCAGGGTGCCGCCGACGCCGAGTTCGCGTCCGTCGAGGAGGCTGTGGCGGCGCTGTGACGGCCTGGCGCGACCTGCGCTGCGGCGAGCCGCGCCCCGAGCATGCGGGTCGCCGCATCACCCTCGCCGGCTGGGCGGCCCGCCGGCGCGATCATGGTGGCCTCGTCTTCATCGATCTCCGCGATGAGACAGGGCTCTGCCAGCTCGTGGTGAACCCGGAACGCTCACCGGCCGCAGCCGAGATCGCTCACGGCGTCCGCACCGAGTCCGTGCTGCGGGCGGAGGGCGAGATCACGCTCCGCGACCCGGCAGCCGTCAACCAGGCTCTACTTACAGGTGAGGTCGAGCTTCAGATCGACACCGTCGAGGTGCTCTCGACCTCAACGCCGCTGCCGTTCCAACTCGACGACGAGGGGGTGGACGAGGCACTCCGGTTCCGCTACCGCTGGCTCGACCTGCGGCGCGCGCGGCTTCAGCGCAACATCCGGACGCGCGCTCGGATGGTGGCCGTGATCCGAGCCGAGATGGAGGCGGCCGGTTTCATCGACATCGAGACGCCGGTGATGTGGAAGCCGACTCCCGAGGGAGCGCGGGACTTCCTCGTCCCGACGCGCCTTCAGCCCGGCCGCTTCTTCGCCCTGCCCCAGTCACCGCAGATCGCGAAGCAGCTGCTCGTGATCTCCGGCTTCGAGCGCTACTACCAGATCGCCCGCTGCTTCCGCGACGAGGACCTTCGCGCCGACCGCCTCCAGGAGCTGACCCAGCTCGACGTGGAGATGGCGTTCCCCGACCAGGAGTTCCTCTTCGGCCTGATGGAGCGGATCGTCGAGCGGGTCTGGCGGGAGTGCATCGGCGTCGAGCTTCGGATCCCGTTTCCGCGGATGCCCTTCGACGAGGCCGACCGACGGTTCGGGACCGACAAGCCGGACCTTCGCTTCGGGCTCGAGATCGAGGACGCGACGGCGCTGACGCGCGAGTCGCAGTTCGGCGTTTTCGCGCAGGCGCCGACGGTCCGTTACCTGAGAGTCCCGCGGGAGCTGTCGCGTTCGGAGATCGACAAGCTCGAGGAGATGGCGCGTTCGTGGGGGGCGAAGGGCCTCGCCTACGTCGTCTTCCGCGAGAACGGCGAGCTCGCCTCGCCGATCGCGAAGTTCCTCTCGGAACAGGAGCTGGCGGCGTTGCGCAAGCCCGGCACGACCGCGCTCTTCGCGGCGGGCGAGCCCCGGCTCGTCTCGAAGGTGCTGGGGCTCCTCCGCCTCCACCTCGGTCGCGAGCTCGAGCTCGTCGACCGCTCGGCGTGGCGGTTCGCGTGGATCACGGACATGCCGCTCCTGCGATGGGACGAGGAGGAGGGCCGCTGGGCGGCGGAGCATCATCCCTTCACCCGGCCGAACGACGAGGGGATCGCGCTGCTCGACACCGACCCGGGAAGCGCTCGCGCGGTCGCCTACGACCTCGTCGGCAACGGCCTCGAGCTCGCCGGAGGTTCCTTCCGCATCCACGAGCAGGGCCTGCAGGCGAAGATCTTCGACTTCCTGAAGATCTCGCCCGCGGAGCAGCGGTCGCGGTTCGGCTTCCTGCTCGACGCGCTGACGATGGGAGCACCCCCGCACGGCGGGATCGCGTCGGGGATCGACCGGCTCTCGATGGCGCTCCTCGACGAGCCTTTCATCCGCGACACACAAGCGTTTCCGAAGAATCAGGCGGGGGTCGACCTGATGACCGGCGCGCCGACCGACGTGACGCCCGCCCAGCTCGCCGAGCTGGGGGTCCGGCCGGCACAGCCGAAGGAGGGTCGAGCATCGACGGGGTAGCCGACGAAAGCGGCATAATCGGCGTCGGGAGCACCCCTAGGAGGCGCAAGACCATGGCGACACAAGAACCCGGACGAGCGGTCGGCCCTACCGGGCTGACCTCACTGCCCCGCGTCGAGGACCTGCCGATCGCTGCGCAGGGATACGACCAGGACCGCGTGCGGGAGGCTCTCGACGCCTATCGCCGGCACACGCTCCAGCTGCAGGCGCAGCTGCGAGTGCTCCAGGCCGCCGGCGGCGCTGCGCGACTCGAACCTTCCGGCCACGCCGTGCGAATGGACGCGCTGCACCTCATCCGGGCCGCGGCAGAGTTCGCCGACCAACTCGAGCGGGACGCCCAGAACGCGTCGGCCTCTCAGCTCCGGCGCGCGGAGGAGTCGATCCGAACGAAGCAGCGCGAGGTGAAGGCACGCGACGACGAGGTCGAGCGCTATCGGCAGGAGAGCGAGCGGCAGCGGGCCGAGATGCTGGGGAAGGCCCGCACCGAGGCGCGCGAGCTGCTCGCGGCTGCGAACCGCGATGCCACACGCGAGCTCCAGGAAGCCGAGGCGCGAGGTGCCCGCCTTCTCGAGCAGTCCCGGCACCAGGCGACCGAGCTCACCAACTCCGCCCGAGCCGAGGTCGAGCAGACCCTGGAATGGGCTCGGGCCCAGGCATCGGCCGTGATGACGAGGGCACAGCACGGGGCGGAGCAGCTCCTCTCGGCCGCCGGCCTGGACGCGGACGTGATGTCCCGCGTCGTCGACGCGATCGTCCGCTCGGCCGAGGCTGACACAGGCAGGGCCGGCCCCCCGACTGTGCAAGCCCTCTCCCAGGAGGCAAGCGCTACGCCGGTCCTGCAAGCGGCGCCCGAGACCGAGCCGGGTCCGGAGCCCGCCGCAGAGGCGGCTGACGCAGAGGCGGCGGACGATTCGCCCGATCCGGAGAACCGCTTGCCCGACGCGGAGCAGGGTGCGACGAAGGCGCCCCTCTCCGGCAAGGCGTCCGCGGTCGAGGACGATGCGGCCGCCGCGGGCGAGGCCCGCGAGGCCGCCAGTAACGCTCCGAGCGCCGACGAGGAGTAATCGCTGCCGATGCCTGAAGGCTCGGGGCCGAGATTCGCAGTCGAGGCGAGCTTCTTGATCCTGCTCGCCGTCGGCGTGGCGATAGCGGATCTCGACCCGTGGCTGATCGTCCTCGTCATGGCTGTCGGCTGGCTGCTCCAAGTCCTGGTCGAGCTCATGGCGTGGCGGGCTCGGCCGAGGGCCGTCGTCGCCGCCGGACCCGTCGCCGCGGGAATGGTCGAGCTGCCGACGGCGTCGGCGCCCGAGTACCCATTGGCGCCGGAGTACGCGCCGCCTCCGGCACCTGGCACGGACGTCGCATTCACGGAGCTCTCACCTGCGCCGGCGGGCGACTATGACTTCGAGTTTGCGCAGCCTGCGGCAGCGCCCGCCGACGGCGCGACGGAGGTGCTCGGCGACCGTGCCGCCGACGAGGTAGCTGCTGCACAGCCCACGCGGGTCGGCGACGCTTCGAGCGCCGAGGCGGCCGTCGCCAGACCCGCGGAGGCCCTCGCCTTCCACGCGCCGAGCCGACGGGAGCGGATCCGGCTCGAGCCGCTCCAGCCTCGCCCACGGCGGCGCTGGCTTGGTCGCGGACCCGCGCAGGGCGACGGAGGTCGGGAAGCAGAGGGGTAGGCGATGTACTCGCGCGCCCTGCGTTTCGTCCTGGAAGCCGCGTTCATCGTCGCGGTGGCGCTCGTCCTGGGGTTCGCCCATGCGCGCGTCCCGTGGGTTGTGGGGATCCTCGTCGGCGCGTGGATCCTGACCGCGCTGGCCGAGGCGATAGCCGAGCGATCGTGGGGGGAGTCGACGCTCCCGCCGGCATACGTCGCCCCTCCTCCGGCTCTCGCTCCGGCTCGGCCGCCGCCCGCCGCAGCCGCCACGCTCGTCGTCGCGCCCGCACGGGAGGCGCCCGCCGCGCCGGCGCCCAACGCGACAGCCGATCCATGGCCCGGCGAGCAGGCCTGGGGCGGAGATGCGCCCGTCCTTCCTCCCGCCGTCGGACCATCGCATGACGCGCCGGACTGGCTCCGCTCTGCAGAGGCTCTCGGTGTCACCCTCGTCGGTTTCGAGCCGGATCAGGCGGTCGAACCGCCGCGCGAGCCCGCGCCGCCCCTGGAAGCGGCACCGCCTCCGCCTGCCGAGGAGCCCCCGCAAGCGGAGCCGCCCGCTCCCGCCCGCGAGCCGGCGGCGGCGCTCGCGGGAGCGGCAGCCGCGCCCTCCGGATCGCCGAGGGCCTCGGGCAGGCAGCCGCTGAAGCTTCGCTCAGGACAGGGCCGGCCCCACCGCCGAGCCTCCTTACCGGCCGCGGAGGCGGTCGAGACGCATCCTTCGACGCAGGATCGGGGACGCCGGTTGGGGCGACGGTGGCTCCGGCGCCTCGCGCGTCGCCGAGAGCCCGAGCGCAGCGGCGGGAGCATCCGCTCGTGAGGAGCATGCTCGTGCGCTTCTCCCTGGAGGCAGTCTTCATCGTCGGAGTTGCGGTCGTAGCCGGCTTCGTCCACCTGTCGACGCACTGGATCGTCCTCGTGATGCTCACGGCGTGGGTGCTGACTTTCCTCGTCGAGGCGAACCTGGTCCGCGCCGAGGCGGCGGTGCCGCTGCCGGCGCCGGAAGAGGCGGGGGAGGAGGCAGGAGCAGCGTCCTCCGCTGAGGCGCAGGCGGTGCCTGCTTGGCTCCGATCGGCCGAAGCTCTCGGCGTCGAGATCTCGGAGCAGCTCGAGCCACACACCCGCAGTGCTTTCGAAGGTCCCCCGCCCGCGACGAAGAGCGGGCGTTTCCCGCCCGGGGAGCGGGAGGCATCGGAGGTGCCCGTCGAGCCGGCCCGTCCGGGCACGCGGCGGGAACAGCGCCAGCCATTGCGGCTGTCCCGGATCGTCCCGGGGTGTCCGAGCGCTGGCGTCGCAGAGGTGGCGCGGCCGCCCGTGCCCGAGCAGCCGCTCACGGCGCCAGCGGTTGCCAGACCTCTGCCGGGCGGCGGCACCCGGCGGCCGCTCCGCTTGCCGCGCCCGCCGCGTCGGGTCGTCCCGCCCGCCCCACCGGTAGAACCGACGATCGTCGCGGTTCCGCTCGCCGCGGAGCGGCAGGCATCGCGGCCGGGATCGGTGGGAGTCGACGAGACGGGGATCGCGACCACGTCGACGGTTCGCGAAAGCGATCCTTCGGAGGTCGAGGTTGCGCCGCCGTCGAATGGGCAGGAGCCGCACGCGACGCTGCGTTCCCCCCGAGACCACAGAATGCGGTGGCCCTGGCGGCGGGAGCAGGCGCGCCAGTTGGCGCAGAGGGCGCCCGTGGAGCCGCCGAGCCCACACGCGGGAGCGCCGCCGGAGCTGGAGCGGCTCGAGCGGGCCTGTGGGAACTGCGGGCGTCCCATCTCCCCCGACCGTCTGAGGGCGGCACCGACGACCTCGCTTTGCATCGAGTGCAAGCGCGCCGGCGTGCCGGACGAGCCGGCCGCTCTCCAGCCCGAGCCGGCCGTTGCCGACGCGGTCGAGGAGCCGGTTCTCCCGGAGGCTGAGAACGCGGTCGAGGTGCAGGTGAAGCCGGAGAGCCCGGCGCTCGCGCCTGTCGCCCCGGCGGCCGAGGAGGAGCCAGACGCCGAGCACCCGCCCACGTCCGCTGAAGCGCCGCGCTCGGAAGCCGGGCCTGACGCCGACGTGGAGCATCGGCCCGCTGTGGAGGCGATCGCCGCACCAGCGGAGGAGCCCGCGCCGCCCATGGTCGCGACCGCCGACGCCGGGGCCCCCCGCGAGCAGCCGGAGGTGGCGGCCGCCGCCGCGCCGGAGGACGCAACGAAGGACGCGGACGGCCGGGCGCCCGCCGCGCCGGCCTTCCTCGACGGCCCGAGCGAGACGCCCTCCCCGAGACTCGCCGGCAGGCCCGGGCGTCGGTGGAACGTGTGGGAGCTCGAGCGGGGCGCCCGCGAGCATGCGGGTATAGACGCCGCACGCGACGAGGAGTGGGCGTTCCTCCTCGTCTACCTGCGCGAGTTCGCGACCCCCGACGGGTTCCTGCCGCTGGACTTCGACGCGCTCGTGCGGGAGTCGTTCCCGGAGCTGATCGCGGTCCGGTGACGCCGGCCCTCGCGCAGCGCGAGATCGCGCTCGCCGGCGTCGCGCTGCTCGCAGTCGTCGTCTCGCTTGCCGTGAGTGCCCCGGGCTCGGGCCGGGCCGGTTCGAGCCTGCCCCGGCCTGCCGCGGGCGACGGCGCCTCCTGGTACCGCGCGCTCGCGGGCACCGCCGCAGGCCCGTACGGTCGGCGCTCGGTCTGCGGGGCGCTCATCGAGCGCAAGACCCTCGGCGTCGCCCATCCGGTTCTTCCCTGCGGCGCGAAGATCTTCATCTCCTTCGGGGGCAAGGAGGTCCTGACGCAGATCGTCGATCACGGCCCGAAGGGGCCCGGCCGCGAGTTCGACCTCACAGCCGCCCTCGCGCGCAAGCTTGGCCTGCACGGCGTGCAGCCGATCCGCTGGACGTTCGCGCGCGCTCCGGGTTAGTCGCTTCCATCGTTCTCGTCGAGCTTGCGCGTGGCGCCCACACCGTCGAGGCGCAACGGAGCTACAGTGCGCGCGTGCTCGACCCCGTACGTCACTCCGCGAACCATGTAGAACCAACATCCATGCAAAGGGAGCTTGCGTCGGGCCGGCCGCCACGGGCGGAGGGCCCGCAGGGCACCCACCTGGCTTGTCCAGGTTCGCACGGACGCGGAGCACCGGCGGGGTGGACTCGCCTTCCGCGCGGCGCCGGCTAACCCCGGCGCCGCGCCTGGAAGGACGCTGGCGCCTCGTCGGTCGCGCCGGCTCCCGAGCTCGAGCGACGAGTGGGGCCGGCCGCGGGGATCGTTCATCTAGCCTGCGGGAATGATCGAGGTCTCGGGAGACGCCTCGCGGGGAGGCGAGTGGGCGCTCGTGCGCCTCCGCGTCGACGGCGATCGAATTCTCGAGTCCGACGCGGAGGGCCTCGACGACGAACTGGCTGGGCTGACGCTCCTGGAGGCGGCAGCCGTCGCGGGCGGAACCCTCGCCGCCGACGCCCTGGCCAATGCGATCGGCCCGATCTTTCGCGCCGCGCGCAACCCCCAGCGTGTCGCGGTGGCGATGAGCGGGGGCGTCGACAGCGCTGTGGCGCTTCTCCGCGTACGGGCTGCCGGCAACGAGCCGGTCGGGGTGACCTTGCGCCTCTGGATCGATCCCGAGGCGGCAGCGTCGGCACGCGCCTGCTGCTCCCCTGAGGCGGTGATCGCGGCACGTGAGACCTGCCACGCTCTCGGGATCCCTCACGTCACGCTCGATCTGCGGGAGGCTTTCCGAAGGGCGGTCGTCGAGCCGTTCGTCCGGGGCTACGCGCGGGGGGAGACGCCGAACCCGTGCTCGCGCTGCAACGGCGGCTTCCGCTTCGGGGAGCTTCTCGCCTTCGCGAGGCGTGCGGGCGCTGCCAAGCTTGCGACCGGGCACTACGCCCGCATCGTCGAGCGGGCCGGGCGGCAGTTGCTGGCTCGCGGCATGGATTCGGGAAAGGACCAGTCCTACATGCTCGCGCGGCTCGATCCGCGGCGGCTCGACCGGCTGTGGTTCCCACTCGGGCACTCCTACAAGGACGACGTCCGGCGCGAGGCCGAGGGCGCCGGTCTCGCCGCGGCCCGGCGTCCAGAGAGCCAGGAGGCCTGTTTCCTCGGCGGCCAGGACTATCGCCGCTTCCTGGAGCGAAGGGGATTGCGACCCGCCGACGGGGCCGTCGTGGACGAGGAGCGGCGGCCCGTGGGTCGCCACGATGGGTACTGGAGGTTCACGCCAGGGCAGCGCCGAGGCCTGGGTATCGGCGGGGGCGTTCCGCTGTACACGCTTCGCACGGATCCTCGTACGAACTCGGTGGTGGTCGGTTCCCTCGAGTCCCTCGCCCGGCGTAGCGTCAGCGTCCGGGGCCGGCTTTTCGCACCTGTCGACCGCGCTGACGCAAAGCTTCGCTACCGGTCACCGGCGCTACCGGCGTGCGTCGAGGTTAGGCCCAGCGGGTTCCGGCTCCGGCTCCGCGCGCCGGCATACGGCGTGGCCGTGGGGCAGACGGCTGTCCTCTACGACGGTGACACCGTCGTCGGATCCGGTCTCGTCACCACTTCCGCTGCGGCCTAGGATCTCCGGGTGGACGAGATCAGGCTGACGATTCCCGACGACGAGGGCTTCCACGATGTCGCGCATCTGGTCGTGGCCGGTCTCGGCGCGCGGCTCGACCTGACGGTCGAGGCGATCGAGGACCTCCAGGTCGCGCTCGATGGGCTGTTGGGAGGGCACTCGACCGGTGCCAACGTCACCCTCCTCCTGCGACGGGACGCGCGGGCTCTCGAGGCGGAGGTCGGGCCGTTTTCCCCGGCCCTGCTCGAAAGCGAGCTCGCCCAGGAGGACGGCGTCGGGCTGCAACGCGTCCTCGCCACCGTCGCGGACGAGTTCGACGTCCTCGACCGCGACGGCTCCCGCTGGGTCCGCATCCGGAAGCACCTCGACGACGCGGCAGCGAGCACCCACTGATGGCAGGCAAGAGCGACAAGGTGCTGCTGCGCCGCTATCACGAGCAGGGCGATATCGCAGCACGGGAGCAGCTGATCGAGCAGTACATGTCGCTTGTCCGCTCGCTCGCGCGGCGATATTCCTACCGCGGCGAGCAGCTCGAGGATCTCGTGCAGATCGGCTGCATCGGGCTCATCAAGGCAATCGACCGATTCGATCTCAACCGCGGGGTCGAGCTGACCACCTATGCCACCCCGAACATCATCGGCGAGATCAAGCGGCACTTTCGCGACCGCGGCTGGTCGGTGCGCGTCCCGCGCGGCCTGCAGGAGCTGAACGTCCAGCTGTCCCGGCTGATCGAGCAGCTGACGGTGCAGCTCGGACGCTCGCCCACGATCGCAGAGCTCGCGAAGGCCGCGAACGTCGAGGAGGAGGCCGTCCTCGAAGCGCTGGAGAGCGGGAGGGCGTACTCGTCGCTCTCGCTGTCCGCTGGATCGGGAGGCGGCGACGACGACGGGGAGCTCGACCCGCTCGAGTCGCTGGGAACCGAGGAGCACGCCTACGAGGTCTCCGAGGATCGAGCCGTGCTCGCGCCGGGATTCAAGGTGCTGGACGAGCGCGAGCGGAGGATCCTGCACCTTCGCTTCTTCAAGGGCCTGACGCAGTCGCAGATCGCGCAGCAGGTCGGGATCTCGCAGATGCACGTGTCGCGGCTGATCCGGCGCTCGCTGGAGAAGATCCGTGATGAGATCGCCAGGGAGGACGAGGAGAAGGTGCCGAACGCGGCTCAGCGGTAGCGCGGCGCCCCGCTCCGATTGTTAGACGCGTCTGTCAAGGCGCCCGGACCTCCTCCCCGAGGCGATACTGCTGTCACCGTTGCCTTCTATTGCAACGAGATCGTGACGGAAGGCGAACGATTTCCGCATCCAGGAGGCATTGGGCGCGTGTGGCGCGCCCGGGCAACTCCTCCGGCGAGGCGCCGTGCGGCCCCGCCCTACAATCGATCTCATGCGCTCGACCGCCGAGCTCCGGGAAGGCTTCCAGTCCTTCTTCGAGTCGAAGGGGCACCTCCGCTGTCCGTCCGCCTCGCTCGTTCCGCGCGCCGACGATCGGTCGACGCTCTTGACGACGGCCGGGATGCAGCCGCAGATGCCGTACTTCCTCGGACGCGAGCAGCCGCCGGCGCCGCTGACGACGACGGTTCAGAAGTGCTTCCGGACGCCCGACATCGACGAGGTCGGCCTCGACGGCCACCATCTGACGTTCTTCGAGATGCTCGGAAACTTCTCGTTCGGCCGGTACTTCAAGGACGGCGCCGTCGAGCTCGCCTGGGAGTTCGTCCGCGACCACATGCGGATCGACATGGACCGACTCTGGATCAGCGTCTTCGCCGGTGACGCGGAGCTCCGGCTCGGCGAGGACGAGGTGGCTTTGAAGGCGTGGGAGAGGGTCGGCCAGCCGACCGAGCGGATCGTGGCGCTGCCGCGCTCGGAGAACTTCTGGGCGGTGGGTGGGCCGGGCCCGTGCGGGCCGGACTCGGAGCTGTACTACGACCGCGGCTCCGCGCTCGGATGCGGTCGACCCGACTGCGCCCCCGGCTGCTCGTGCGAGCGGTTCCTGGAGTTCTGGAACCTCGTCTTCATGGAGTTCGAGCTCCACGCGGACGGAACGCTGACCCCTCTGCCCGAGCAGAACATCGACACGGGGATGGGCCTCGAGCGCGCCGCGGCGGTGCTCCAGGGCGTCGTCTCCGTCTACGAGACCGACGGCTACCGGTCGATCATGCGCTGGATAGCGGAGGAGAGCGGCGTCGCCAACGACTCCTCCGAGGAGGCGGCGAAGGCGCACCGCATTCTCGCCGACCACGGGCGCGGCATGACCTTTCTCGCCGGAGACGGTGTCTCCCCCTCGAACGAGGGGCGCGGGTACGTGATGCGGAGGGTCGTGCGCAGGGCGGTGCAGCAGGCGAGCCGCCTCGGTCTCGAGGCACCCTTCCTCGCCCGCCTCGCCGACGTCGTCGTCGACCAGATGGGCGACGCCTACCCCGAGCTGGCTCAGCATCGGGAGGAGATCGAGCGCGTCCTCTCGGCCGAGGAGGAGCGTTTCTCGCAAACGCTCTCGCGCGGCCTTCGCCTGTTCGAGGAGATCACCGACGGGGCGAGCGGGATCACGGGCAAGGATGCTTTCCGGCTGCACGACACCTACGGCTTTCCGGTCGAGTTGACCCAAGAGCTGGCGCGCGAGCGAGGCCTCGGCGTCGACGAGGAGGAGTTCACCCGGCTGATGGCGCAACAACGCGAGCGCTCCCGCCAGTCCGGCGGCGTCGAGATCAAGCTCGTCGGCGGCCCACCCACGGGATTCGTCGGCTACGAGAAGACCGAGTCGTTGACCGCGATCGTCGCCTACGAAGACCTCGAGGCCGATCTCTTCCAGGCGAAGCTCGAGGCGTCCCCCTTCTACCCCGAGGGAGGCGGCCAGGTCTCCGACGAAGGTTTTTTGGAGGACGAGGCGACGGGGCGTCGAGCAGATCTCGTGAAGGCGACGCGGGTGGGGGACGACCAGGTGCTCACCTTCCAGGGCGGGGGCTTCGGCGAAGGCACTCGTGTCCGCGCGGTCGTCCCGTGGGCGGTGCGCTTCCCGACGATGGCGAACCACACGGCGACCCACCTGCTCCACAAGGCCCTGCGCGAGGTGCTCGGAGACCACGTGAAGCAGGCGGGATCCGCGGTGCGCCCAGACAAGCTCCGCTTCGACTTCACCCACCCGCAGGCGCTGAATGCAACGGAGCGCGCCGAGGTCGAGCGACGCGTCAACGAGAAGGTCTTCGAGGGCATTCCCGTCCGCGCCTACGTCACCACGATCGACGAGGCCAGGCGCCTCGGCGCGACCATGCTCTTCGGCGAGAAGTACGGCGACGAGGTGCGCGTGATCGAGATCGGCGAGTACTCGCGGGAGCTCTGCGGCGGCACTCACGTTCGCTCGACCGCCGAGGTCGGGCCGTTCGTGATCCTCGGCGAGAGCTCGGTGGGCGCGGGATCCCGCCGAATCGAAGCGGTGACCTCCGGCGCGGCATATGCGCTCCTCTCGGCGCGCGTGCACGAGGCGGAGGCGCTGAGAGCGGAAGTCGCATCTTTGCGCAAGGAGGTGAAACGTCCGAGAGAGCACTCGCAGGCGGACGGCGAGCCGGCCCTCGGCGACTTGCCGTTCGAGAATGTCGGGGGCGTGAGGGTAATTGTCGCCGAGCTCCCCCCGCCGGTCGATGCCGACGAGCTTCTGCGTCTCTCGGACGTCGCCAAACAGAGAGCTTCCCCGGCAGCGGTTGTGCTTGCGTCGCGGGAGGACGGCCGTGTTCACCTGGTCGCAAACTTCGACAAATCGTTGGAAGGTCGTGCCGACGCGGTCGCCGTCATCCGGGCGGCAGCGGCCGAGGTCGGCGGCGGCGGCGGTGGGAGAGCCACGATGGCTCGCGCCGGAGGACAACGGCCCGACCGGATCTCGGAAGCGCTCGAGGCGGCCCGGCGAGTGCTGGTCGCATCCCTCGCATGAAGGTTCTCGCCGTCGACTACGGCTCGGCGCGCACCGGTGTCGCGGTCTCCGACGCCACCGGGACGCTGGCGCGGCCGCTCGGCGTCGTCGACCGGGCCGGGACGCCCGACGGGCTCGCGCGGCTCGCGGAGCTCGTTTGCGAGGAGCAGCCGGAGCGGGTCGTGGTCGGCCTCCCGCTGACGCTCCGCGGCGAGTACGGCGAGCAAGCGAGGGAGACGGGCCTCTTCGTCGAAAACCTCAGGAGCGCTGTGAACGTTCCGGTGGAGAGCTTCGACGAGCGGTTCACGACCGCCCTGGCGCACCGCGCCGGCGGTGGAGCCGCGCCGGACGCGCGGGCAGCGGCCCACTTGCTCGAGAGCTACCTGGCGTGGTCGACCGGCCGGTAGCGATCCAGTCGCCCCGGCGGGGCCGTGAGCGGCCGGGCCGCCTCCGGGTGTACGTCCGCCGCCTGATCGCGTTCGCCGTCCTCGCCGGAGCCTTCGGAGCGCTCGTCTGGGTCGCGCTCGGTGGGATCCATGACCTCCGCGGCACCAAGCCGAAGCCGAAGCCGGCGGTGGCCGCGCCGCTGAGAGTGCTCCGGATCGTCTTCCCCGAAGGGTTCACGCGGCGGGAGATGGCCGATCGGATCGTGGCCGTGAACGGCATCGCACGCAGGAAGCGTCACGTCGATCCGCGTCTGCGGGCGAGGGCCTACCTCAGACTCACCGGCACCTCGCTCCTGCCGGCCAGGTTCGCCGGCGACAAGAAGCGCCGCCCGCTCGAGGGCTTCCTGTTCCCGGCGACCTACGACTTCACCGCGAAGACCACCTCGAAGCAGCTGGCGGGGGATCAGCTGAAGACGTTCAAGCGGCAGTGGAAGAAGGTGAACCTCGGGTACGCCCACAAGAAGAACCTGACGCCCTACGACGTCCTCATCATCGCTTCGATGGTCGAGAAGGAGGTGATCGCCCCCGAGGAGCGCCCACTCGTGTCGGCGGTGATCTACAACCGGCTCCACAACCGGATGCCGCTCGGGATCGACGCGACCATCCGGTACGCGCTCCGCATCCCCGCGACGAAGTCGCTGAAAGAGTCCGATCTGCGCGACCCGACGCCCTACAACACGCGCATCCACCGAGGTCTCGTCCCGACTCCGATCGCCAACCCGGGCCTCGCCTCGATCCAGGCGGCGGCTCACCCCGCAAAGGTCAAGTACCTGTACTTCGTGCGCAAGCCGGACAAGGTGCATCACTTCTTCACCGCCAGCTACGCCGAGTTCGTCGCCTACGAACGGGCGCACGGCTACAAGGCCTGAGCTCGACCGCCGGGAGCCCGCGGCTCGTCGCCCTCCTCGGGAGCCCTGTCGCCGCCTCGCTCTCGCCCCGCATGCAGAACGCGGCGTTCGCTGCCCGCGGCCTCGACTGGGCCTACGTCGCCTGCGAGGTCGCGCCGGAGGCGCTGGAAGCAGCGGTGCGCGGCCTGGCGGCCCTGGGCTTTGCCGGCGCGAACGTCACAATCCCCCACAAACGTGCGGCCGCGGCGCTCTGCGACGAGGCCGCGGGCAACTCCGTCAACACGCTCGTCTTCTGCGGGAGCCGCGTGCTCGGATTCAACACCGACCGGCGGATCGTCGAGGGCGTCCCGGGCTCGCGCGTCTGCCTGATCGGCGCGGGCGGCGCCGCGGCCGCTCTCGAGCCTGCTCTCCCCGGTGAAGTACGGACGTTTTCACGAAGCGGAGCATGGCCGCCGGACGCGTCGCAGGCGGACCTGATCGTCAACGCCACGCCGATCACCGACGAGCTTCTCCTCGAGCCGCGGGCGGAGCAGGCGGTCGTCGATCTCGCCTACCGCCCCGACGGCGTCCCGACGATGCTCGTCGCGGCCGCTCGCGCCGCCGGCTGCGCCGTCGTCGTCGACGGGCTGGAGGCGCTCGTGCGTCAGGGGGCAGCTTCCTTCGAACGCTGGACGGGGGTGCCGGCGCCCGTCGAGGTCATGCGCGCTGCGCTACTAGGGTTGCCCGCGTGAGACACCCCGCGTCATGCCTCCACGGCCGTCCGTTCCTGCGAGCGGCGTCAGGCCGCGGCGGAGTCCGGCCCTGCCGGGCGGGTGCCGCTGACGGCGAGGGGCGCGCGTGACCCTCCTGCTGACGACGGCGGGCGAGTCGCACGGGCCGGCGCTCGTGGCCGTCCTCGAGGGCCTGCCGGCCGGGCTCGTGCTCGACCGGGAGGCGATCGACGCGGATCTCGCGCGCAGGCAGGAGGGCTACGGGCGCAGTCCGCGCCAGCGCATCGAGACCGATCGGGTCGAGGTGGTCGCCGGGCTTCGCCACGGGCGCACGCTCGGGACGCCGCTGGCGCTCCTCGTCCGGAACCGGGATCATGTGAACTGGGAGTGGGGGATGAGCCCCTGGCCGCCCGAAGGCGAGCCGCGCGGCAAGGGGACAAAGCCGGCGACGCTGCCGCGGCCGGGACACGCCGACCTCGCGGGCGCGCTGAAGTTCGGGCTGGCCGACACCCGGGACGCCCTCGAGCGCGCGAGTGCGCGGCACACCGCGGCAGCGGTCGGCGCGGGAGCCGTCGCGAAGGCGCTGCTGCGCCAGATCGGCATCCGCGTAGACGGGCACGTCCTCGATCGCGACGCGCTCGAGGCGCGAGTCGACGCGGCGCGCCGAGATCGCGACACGATCGGCGGCGTGGTCGAGGTTCGTGCGAGCGGAGTGCCTCCGGGCCTCGGCTCCTACGCTGCGAAGGCGGACCGCCTGGATGCCCGTCTCGGCGCGGCTCTGATGGGCATTCAGGCCGTCAAGGGCGTCGAGATCGGAGACGGCTTCTCGCTCGCGGCGCGACGGGGCTCGCAGGCGCATGACGAGATCGCGCGCGACGCCCTGGGGCTTCACCGCGAGACAAACCGTGCCGGCGGCGTCGAAGCGGGCGTCTCGAACGGGGAGCAGATCGTCGTGCGCGCTGCGATGAAGCCGCTGCCGACGCTGATGCGCCCGCTCGCGTCCGTCGACCTCGCGACCGGAGAGCCCGCAGAGGCGCTCGTCGAGCGCAGCGACACGGCGGCGGTCGAGGCGCTCGGGGTCGTGGCGGAGGCAGCCGTCGCGTGGGAGCTTGCGCGGGCCGCGCGTGAGAAGTTCGGAGGCGACGCCCTCGGCGACTTCCTGGCGGCGCACCGCGCCTATCTCGAGCGCATCGATTGGCAACCGCGCTAGGCAGGCACCTCGCCCTCGTCGGTTTCATGGGAGCCGGGAAGAGCACGGCTGCCGCCGAGGTAGGGAGGCGGCTCGGACGACCGGTCGCCGAGACGGACGAGCTGGTCGGTGCGGAGACGGGCGACATCGCCCGCTTCTTCGCCGACCACGGCGAGAGCGCCTTCCGACAGGTCGAGGAGAGGGAGGCACTCCTCGCGCTCCGGCAGGCGGGCCGCTATGTCGTCTCTCTCGGAGGCGGCGCCGTTTGCTCGGAGGGAGTGCGCCGGGAACTCGCCGAGCGTGCTTTCACCATCTGGCTCGACGTCGATGTCGACACCTGCTGGGAGCGGGCGCGCGACTCGGGTCGCCCGCTCGCACGAGACCACGACCGGTTTCGCCGCCTCTACGAGGAGCGGCGCGGCCTCTACTCGGAGGTGGCGGACGCCGTCGCGCACGACGCCGACGGGATCGTCCTCGCGGCGGGCGGCGTCCACGTGGCCGCCGGCTCGCTCGAGCGCCTGGGAGACCTCGTCCCGGGGCAGACGCGCGTTGCGCTCGTCTCGGACGCGAACGTCGCCGGCATCCACGGCCCGGCGGCGCAGGTCGCGCTCGGCTCGCGTCTCACCTCCACGCACGAACTCCCGCCGGGCGAGCAGGCGAAGACCCTGGGTATGGTCGAGCGCCTCGCTGGTGAGTTCCGCCTCGACCGCGACGGCACCGTCGTGGCGATCGGTGGCGGCTGCACGACCGACACCGCGGGATTCGCCGCCGCAACGTACATGCGCGGAGTGCGTTGGGCCGCCGCGCCGACGACGCTCGTCGGTCAAGTCGACGCGGCGATCGGCGGCAAGACCGCCGTCAACCTCCCGGGCGCGAAGAACCTCGTCGGCGCCTTCCACTGGCCCGAGCGCGTGGTGGCCGATCCGGCGACGCTCGAAACCCTGCCCGCCCGCGAGCGCCGAGAGGGCATGGCCGAGGTCGTCAAGACAGGACTCCTCGCCGGCGAGGAGCTCTGGGCGCTGCCCCAGGACGAGCTCGTCCGGCGCTGCGCGGCGTTCAAGACCGCCCTCTGCCTGCGCGACCCCCACGAGCACGGCGAGCGGGCGATCCTGAACCTGGGCCACACCTTCGCGCACGCCCTGGAGGCGGCGAGTGGCTACGGCGCTGTGAGCCATGGCCACGCCGTCGCCCTCGGGCTCAGGGCCGCCCTTCGCCTGTCCGGTCGGGACACCGACGTCGTCGACGAGCTGCTGAGCCCCATGCCGGCCCGGGTCGATCGCGACCGCGCCTGGGAGGCCATGCGCCGCGACAAGAAGAGCCGTGACGGAAAGCTCCGGCTCGTGCTGCTCGGGCAACGAGGCCCGGAGTGGGACGTGCAGCTCCCGGAGGACGAAGTTCGCCGGGCGCTCGACGAGCTGATTGCGGGATAGGCTTTGGAGCTGTGCGGGTCGAGGTGCTGAACGGGGTCAATCTCGACGTCCTCGGCCGCCGCGACGCCTCGCTCTACGGAGGGCTCAGCCTCGAGCAGCTCGAGACGCGGATCTACGCCTGGGGCGCCGCGCTCGGCTGTGCGGTGCGCTGCCGGCAGACGAACAGCGAGGCCGACTATGTCGGCTGGTGCCACGAGGCCGCCGACTCCGCGGACGGGCTGATCGTGAACCCCGCCGCCTGGACGCACTACAGCTACGCGATCCACGACGCGCTCGAGGTGGCCGGCGTGCCCATCGTCGAGGTTCACCTCTCGAACGTGGAGGAGCGCGAGGAGTGGCGGCGGCATTCGGTGATCGCGGACCTCACGACCTCCCGCATCGTCGGGAAGGGTCCCGACGGCTATCGCGAGGCCCTCGAGCTTCTCGCGGCGCGCGCGTGAGCGAGCGCGTCGAGCGGCTGCGCGAGGCGGTCGAGGAGCCGTTTCTCATCCTCGACCCAGTGAACGTCCGCTATCTCGTCGGCTTCGAGAGCTCCAACAGCGGCCTGCTCGTCGAGCGCAGCCGCGTCCTGCTCTTCACCGACTTCCGTTATGCGGCAGCGGCGCGGACGGTCGACGGCGTCGACTTCGTCGAGACCAGCCGGTCGCTCGTGGCTGACCTCGCCGAACGGCTCACCGGGCGCGTCGCCTTCGAAGCCGACTCCGTCACGTACTCCGGCTACGAGACGCTCGCCGCCGGAGGGCTCGAGCTGCTGCCTACGAGGGGCGTCGTCGAGCGCCTGCGGGCGATCAAGGAGGACCGGGAGCTGGAGACGATCCGGCAGGCCTCCGCCCTGACGAGCGAGGCGTTCGAGCGCTTCTCGCGAGAGCGCTTCCTCGGTCGGACGGAGCGGGAGCTCGCCTGGCGCCTCGACTCGATCTTCCACGACCTCGGCGGCTCCTCCTCCTTCGACACGATCGTCGCCGCCGGGGCGAACGGCTCGACGCCGCATGCTCACTCCGGGGAAGGGAGGATCGAGGCGGGCCAGACGATCGTCGTCGACGCCGGCTGCGCCCTCGACGGCTACTGCTCCGACTGCACCAGGACCTTCGCCACCACGCCCTTGCCGGAGCGGCTGCGCGAGGCGTACGCGGTCTGTCTCGCCGCCCAGGAAGAGGCGCTTGGTGCGATCCGCCCCGGCATCTCCGGCATCGATGCGGACGCCGTCGCCCGGGCGGCGATCACACGTGCCGGCTTCGGCGACGCGTTCGGCCACGGCCTCGGCCACGGCGTCGGGATGGCGATCCACGAGCAACCGCGGCTCTCGACCGAGTCGGAGGACGTCCTCTCGCCGGGGAACGTCGTCACGGTCGAGCCGGGGATCTACCTCGAGGGGCTGGGCGGGATCCGCATCGAAGACCTCGTGATCGTGACGCAGGACGGCGCCGAGGTTCTGACCTCGTTCACGAAGGACCTCGTCACCGTCGATTAGACTCGCGCGCCGTGGCCGAGACCGTCAACACGAACCAGTTCAAGAACGGCATGCACATCGAGTTCGACAGCAGGGTCTGGCGGATCGTCGAGTTCCAGCACGTGAAGCCCGGGAAGGGCGGAGCGTTCGTCCGCACGAAGCTCAAGGGACTCGACAGCGGCGCCGTGGTGGAGCGAACCTTTCGCGCCGGGGAGAAGTTCACTCGCGTCCACACGGAGGTGAAGGACGTCCAGTACCTCTACGAGGACGGGTCGGACGTGCATTTCATGGACGAGCAGACCTATGAGCAGTTCACCCTCGCCCGCGGGGACGTGGCCGAGCAGCTGGACTTCATGCAGCCGGCGTCCTCGGTGCAGGTTCTCGCGATCGACGGCAGACCGTCGGGGGTGCAACTACCGGCCTCGGTCGAGCTCGAGGTGCGCGACACCGAGCCGGGCGTCAAGGGCGACACCGTCTCGAACGTGACCAAGCCGGCGACGCTCGAGACGGGCGCGATCGTCCAGGTGCCCCTGTTCGTGAACGCCGGCGACCGCATCAAGGTCGACACGCGCGAGCGCCGCTACATCTCGCGGGTCTGATCGCCTCCCTGCTCCCGCGGGCGGGCGGGCGCGGCGCGACCGCCGGCGGGGCAGCGATAAGGTCAGGCCGTGCCCGGCCTCGTCGACACGACCATCCGGCTTCTGAGCCAGGAGCCACTCGCGGGGCGCGTCCCGACGGCGTCGATCCTGCGACTCGCCGAGATCCTCGACGTGGCCGGCTTCGCCTATCTGGAAGTCTCCGGCGGCGGCGTCTTCGACAGCGCCGTTCGCCGGGGCACGGAGAGCCCGTGGGAGCAGATCAGGGCCTTGAACTCGCGTACGTCCACGCCGCTCGCGCTTGCGCTCCGCGGCCGGTTCCTCGTCGGCTCCAGGCCCGTCGCGGGCGACTTCATCCGCCGGTTCGTGCACTCTGCGGCCGAGAGCGGCGTCGAGATCTTCCGATTGCACGACCCGCTGAACGACGTGTCGAACCTGAGCGAGGCGGGCGAGGCGATCCGCGATGCCGGCCGCGAGTTCGACGGCGGCCTCGTCTACGGCTCCGGCCATGCCGATGCTCTGCTGGCGCAGGCGCGGCGCCTTCCCGGGCTCGGGGCCGCACGCGTCCTCCTCCACGACCCGACCGGATCGCTCCAGCCACACCGCGCCGGCGAGCTCGTCCACGCGCTCCGGGAGGCGACGGGGCTTCCAGTCGGCCTCTATTGTCAGGGAGCGACGGGCACGGCTCTCGCGGCGGCGCTCGAGGCCGCGAGGGCAGGCGCCGACCTCCTCTCCTGCACCGTCTACCCCGTCGCGCTGAGCCTCCACCGCGTCTCGAGCGAGGCGCTCACCCAGTCGCTCACGGGCCTCGGCCTCGATTCCGGCGTCTCGCTCGAGCGCTTGTGGGAGGCATCGGAGCTCGTCGACGAGCACATCGGCGACGCGCCCGTCACGCCTCTGGCACCGAGCATCGCCGTCCGCTCGGCGCAGCACAAGTTTCCCGCGGGGCTCGTGGCCTCGCTCGACTCGACGCTACGGGCGCACGGGGCGGCCGACCGCCTCGACGAGGTGCTCACGGAGGTCGCGCGGGTGCGAGAGGAGGTCGGCTCGCCGCCGGTCGCCTCTCCCATCGGCCAGATCATCGGCTCGCAGGCGCTCCTGAACGTCCTCTCGGCAAACCGCTACATGACGATCGTCGACGAGCTGCAGGCGCTCGTCGCCGGTCGCTTCGGAACGCCCCCCGGCAGCGTTGCGCCCATCATCCGTCGCGCCGTCGAGCTCGTCGGCGACCAGGCCGGCGACCCCGAGCCGGCGGTGGAGCTGCAGGCCCTTCGGGAGCAGGCCACCGGCCTTGCCGCGAGCGAGGAGGAGCTCCTCCTCCTCGCACTCTTCGGGGACGACGCGGAGCCGCTCCTGGAGGCGATCCGGGCGCGGGCGGGCCGAGACGAGACGCTCGCCGCGGTAGGAGTTGAGCAGACGCGGGCGGAGCGGATTCGCGAGCTCGTCCGCATCGTGCAGGAGACGGGGATCGACGAGATCGAGGTCGAGGTCGAGGACATGCGGGTGAGCGTGCGACGGCGGGTCGAGCCGGCACCGGACGGGCTCGGGCTCCTGCCGGTGATCGGCTCGGAGGGCGGCTCGAGCCCGCCCCCGCCGGCGGCGCTCCGGGGAGACCTGCTCCGGATCGAGTCGCCGATGGTCGGAACCTTCTACCGTGCACCGCAGCCGGGCGTCCCGCCGTTCGTCGAGGTCGGCGACGCCGTCGCGACGGGCCAGACGCTCTGCATCCTCGAGGCGATGAAGCTCATGAACGAGGTGAAGGCCGAGAGCGACGGCATCGTGCGCGCGATCCATGTCGAGAACTCCCAGCCGGTCGAGTTCGGGCAACTCCTCTTCGAGCTCGAGCCGCTGAACGGGCGGCCGCTCGACGGACTCTGAGCGGCCGGCGTTCGCCATGTTCGCGCGCATCCTGATCGCAAACCGCGGCGAGGTTGCCGTACGCGTGATCCGGGCGTGCCACGAGCTCGGGGTCGAGGCGGTCGCCGTCTACTCCACCGCCGACGCCGGCGCGCTCCACACCCGGCTCGCCGACCGCGCCGTCTGCATCGGGCCTCCAGCTCCCGCTCTGAGCTACCTGAACATCGATTCGATCGTGGCCGCCGGCCAGACGACCGGCTGCGATGCCGTGCACCCCGGCTGGGGTTTCCTGTCGGAGAACCCGGTCTTCGTCGAGGCCTGCGAGGACAACGACCTCGTCTTCATCGGCCCGCCCGCCGGTGTCATGGCCAGGATGGGCGACAAGTCGCAGGCGAAGGCGGAGATGGCCGCCGCGGGCGTGCCCCTGGTGCCCGGGAGCGACGGCCCGGTGACGCTCGCCGGAGCCGGCGCGGCGGCAGCGGAGCTCGGCTACCCGATCCTGCTGAAGGCCGCTGCCGGCGGCGGGGGGCGCGGCATGCGCCTGGTCGACGCCCCGGAGGAGCTCGAGGACGCGTTCGCCAGCGCTGCCGCGGAGGCGCAGGCCGGCTTCGGCGATGCCCGCCTCTACGTCGAGAAGGCGATCGTCAGGGCGCGCCACGTCGAGGTGCAGGTCCTGGCGGACGTTGGCGGGGGAGTGCTCACTCTGGGAGAGCGCGAGTGCTCGATCCAGCGGCGCCACCAGAAGCTCGTCGAGGAGTCGCCCTCGCCGGCGCTCGATCCCGTTGTCCGCGAATCGATGGAGGCTACGGCCGAGGCTGCCTGCCGCTCCGTCGGCTATCGCAACGCCGGCACCTTCGAGTTTCTGCTCGGCGAGGAGGGTTCGTTCTACTTCATCGAGCTGAACGCGCGGCTACAGGTCGAGCACCCGGTGAGCGAGCTCGTCACCGGCGTCGACCTGGTCCACGAACAGCTCCGGATCGCGGCAGGCCAGCCGCTGCGGGCGAAGGGGCGTGCGGCGCGGCGGGGCCATGCGATCGAGCTGCGCATCAACGCGGAGGACCCCGCGCGCGGCTTCCTGCCGGCGCCGGGGACGCTGCGGCGGTTCCGCCCGCCGCTCGGGCCCGGCGTCCGCGTGGACACCCACGTCGAGGAGGGGACTGTTGTCCCGCCTCATTACGACTCGCTGCTCGCGAAGATCGTCGTCTGGGCGGAGGATCGCCCGCACGCGATCTCCCGGGCTCTTCGCGCACTCTCCGAGTTCGACGTCGAGGGCATCCCGACCACCGCCTCGACCGCGGTCGAGGTCCTCAAGAGCGAGGAGTTTCGAAGCGGCGACTACTCGACCGACTTCCTCGCCCGGCGCGAGGGGGCGGTTGCCTGATGGCAAGCCGCCGGGCCGGACGCCGCACCGCGCTCTTCCTCCTCTACCAGTGGGATCTCAGCGGGCAGCCTCTCACCTCGCTCTACGAGGGGGAGGTGAGCGAGTTCGCGCGGGAGACGGCGGAGGCGGTCGCGGCGCGCGCGGAGGAGCTCGACGGCCGCATCACCGAGAGCGCCGAGGGATGGACCGCCGATCGCCTGGGCGTGATCGAGCGGAACGTACTGCGGCTCGCGATCCACGAGCTCGAGACCGGCAGCATCCCGGTCGAGGTCGCGATCGACGAGGCGGTGACGCTCGCGAAGCGATACGCCTCGGAGGACGCCGCCCGCCTCGTCAACGGGATTCTCGGGAAGATTGCGCGCGAGCAGGTGACATGAGACGCTCTTGTCAACGTCGGCGAGTGTTCCTGGAGCATCGCCGGCGGTGCGCGGCCGGAGGGCACAGTCAGTGATAACGGGCCCAAAGAGCTGCTTGCCGCCAGCGGGCTCAATCGTCGGCGCAGCCGGGCTCCCCCCGGCGGGAGCCGACGACGGCGAGGGGAGTGCATGACCGCAGAGGACTCACTCCAGCACGCTGAAGGCCTTCTCCAGCGCCTCGAGGTGCTGCGCACGCGCCTGGAGGCGAGCGAGGACACTGAGGAGGCGATGGAGATCGTGCGGGAGCTCGCCGGGATCGCGAGGGAGATCGAGACCTCGATCGCCCAGGCGAGGAGAGCGGTCGATGCTGAACCCTGACGAGCTCCGCGCGCTCGCCGAGACCTACCTCGGCGACCTCGCGTTGACCCCGGAGCTCGGTGGGCTGGAGGAAGCCGTCCGCTACGCGCTCGAGGGCGGGAAACGCGTCCGGCCCGTCATCTGCCTCGCCACGGGGGAGGCTGCGGGTGGCCTAGCCGACCAGATTCTGCCGGCGGCGGCGGCGCTCGAGCTCGTCCAGGCGTTCTCGCTCGTCCACGACGACCTGCCGGCGCTCGACGACGACGCGGAGCGCCGGGGCCGGGCGAGCACCTGGGCGCGCTTCGGCGAGGCGAGCGGCATTCTCGCGGGGGACGCGCTGCTGGCGGAGGCGTTCCGCCTCGCGCTCTCCTACCCGACGCCCGCGGTCGCGCGTGAGCTCGCCCGGGCGACGCTCGGCATGATCGGCGGCCAGCATCTCGACATTGCGGACGGGGCGACCGACCTCGCGGAGCTGCACCGGCTGAAGACGGGATGCCTGTTCGAGGCCTGTGTCGGCTGCGCCCTCTGGGCCGCAGGCGTCCCAGACGCGGAGCAGCCGCCGTGGCGGGCCTTCGGCGCCGAGCTCGGGCTCCTCTTCCAGATCGTGGACGACGTCCTGGACGGCGACGGCTACGTGCTGACCCACGGCCCGGACGGCGCTCGCGCGCTCGCCTGTGCGGCAGCGGGACGAGCGCACCGAGCGCTGGCCGCCGTCCCCGCGGACACGTCGGTGCTCGCGGAGATCGTGGCGGGGCTCGCCGTCCGCACCGCGTAGGGCGCGTCCCCGTCGGCCCCGGCAAGGGACTGTCCCCGGCGACGCCGCGCGGAGACGCGTCCCGGCCGTCCCCGGCGGGGGACTGTCCCCGGCCGCGTCCATAGCGGCCGATCGACGAGGAGGCCTGGCTCGTCTAGCCTCGCCCTGTGAAGAAACGGCTCGACCTCCTGCTCGTGGAGCGCGGCCTGGCCGAGACTCGCTCACAGGCGCAGGCTCTCGTGATGGCGGGTCGCGTCCCCGGCTTCTCGAAGGCGGGGGAGCAGGTCGACGAGGCGGCGGAGCTGGCGCTCGTCGCTCCGCCGCCCTACGTCTCGCGCGGGGGCGAGAAGCTCGCGCACGCACTCGACGCTTTCGGAGTTCTGCCCTCCGGCCTCGACTGCCTCGATCTCGGCGCGTCGACCGGCGGCTTCACCGACGTGCTCCTGCAGCGGGGCGCGGCGCGAGTCGTCGCGCTGGACGTCGGCCACGGGCAGCTTCACGAGCGGCTGCGCGGGGAGGCTCGGGTGACGGTCCTCGAGCGCGTGAACGCGCGACACCTCGAGGAGCTGCCGTTCGCGCCGGAGCTCATCGTCGCCGATGTCTCGTTCATCTCGCTGCGGCACGTGCTGCCGCCGGCGCTTCGGCTCGCGCGGCCCGGCTTCGCCGCGGTCGTCCTCGTGAAGCCGCAGTTCGAGGCTGGGCGCGCGCAGGTTCCGCACGGGGTCGTCCGTGATCCGGAGGTCCGCCGCCGGGTCGTCCGGGAGCTGAGCGAGGCGGCGCTTGCGTGGGAGGCGGAGACCGCCGGAGTCGTAGACTCGGGACTCCCGGGGCCAAAGGGTAACCGTGAGCTCTTCGTCCACCTCGTCCACCGCCGGCGGCCCGTCCTTCCCCAAAGTCTCGACCGCTGGATCGAGCGTGCTACCGGCTAGCCCCATCCGCCGCGTTGCGGTCGTCACGCACGGGAAGCCGGAGACGATCGGCTCGGCGCTCACGAGTCTCGAGCGGATCGCGGCGGAGCAGGGCGTCGAGCTCCTGCACGAGGGGGACGACGAGGCGGCAGACCTCGCCGTCGTCCTGGGCGGCGACGGCACGATGCTGCGCGCGCTCCAGCGCTTTCTCGGCACCGGAACCGCGGTGATCGGCGTGAACTTCGGGCGGGTCGGGTTCCTGACCTCGATCGCCCGCGAGGCGATCGAGGCCGGCCTCTCCCGGGTGTTCGCCGGCGACTATTCGGTTCACGAGCTGGCGACGCTCGAGGCAACCGCTGGCGAGGAGTCCCGCACGGCAGTCAACGACGTCGTCGCGACGAGCTCCACACTCGGCCGGATCGTCGAGCTCGGCTGGGCCGTCGGCGACGAGGATCTCGGCGTCCAGCCCTGTGACGGCGTCATCTGCGCGACCCCCTCCGGCTCGACTGCCTACAACCTCTCGAGCGGCGGCCCCGTCCTCGTCTGGGGGCTCGACGCGATGGCCGTCACCTTCGTCGCCCCGCACTCGCTCCACGCCCGCCCGCTCGTCGTTCCCCGAACCAGGAAGGTGAGGATCGTCAACCAGACCCCTGACGTAGCCCTCACAGTGCTCGCCGACGGCCACGCCTTCGCCCAGGTCGAGCCCGGCCGGACAATCGGGGTTGGCCTGGGCGAGCGCCGGGCCCTGCTCGCGACCCTCCCCGAGGAGACCTTCTTCCGCCGGTACCGCGATACCTTTGCCAGTGGGCCGCCCGGCAACGCCGCCGGAGGTTCCGGGCCGTGAGGGAGAAGCCACCAGCCAGAACGCGGGTAGCAGGTAGTTCACAGCCGCGAGGACAAGGCCCGACTCGACGCGCCTGATCGGGGCCCAGAACCTGCGAGCGTAGGTGAGCGGGCCGCGCGCGGGGCCGTTTTCGCCGATGGTGCGCCGACCGCCGGCGGCATACGATCGGTTTCGTGCTTCGCCGCCTGCGCATCGAGAACCTCGTTCTGATCCGCGGCGCCGAGCTCTACTTCGGTCCCGGGCTGAACGCCATCACCGGCGAGACCGGGGCCGGCAAGACGATCCTCGCGCAGGCGGTAGGCCTCCTCCTCGGGGCGCGCGGGGAGGCGTCCCTGGTGGGCGCCGACGGCGACGAGGCCTACGTCGAAGCCGAGTTCGACTCCCTTCCGGAGGGGGATCCCGAGCTCGAGCCGCTGGCCGACCTGCGGCCCGCGGGCGAGAGCGAGCTCGTCATCGCGCGCCGCGTGTTTCGTGACGGGAGGACGCGTGCCTACGCCTGGGGTCGCAGCGCCGCGCGGGAGGACGTGGCGGCGGCCGGGGAGCGCGTGCTCGCGATGTCCGGGCAGTTCGAGCAGCGCCGCCTCGCCCGCCCGGCCTACCAGCTCGAGGTCCTCGACGCCTACGCGGGAGAGGAGCAGGTCACGCGCCGCCGCCGCGCGCAGGCGGCCTGGCGCGAGCTGCACGCAGCCGGCCGGCGCCGCGTCGAGGCCTCGCGAGCTGCCGAAGCGACGGAAGAGCGGCTCGCGGAGCTGCGCGCGCTGGTGGAGGACACCCAGGGGCTCGAGCCGGGCCTGGAGAACGAGTTGCGACGCGAGCGAGAGCGCCTCCGGCACGTCACCGAGCTCGCGCAGGCGACGGCCTCGGCCGTAGAGGCTCTCGCGCCGGAGGACGCCGACGGCGCGGCAGGCTTCGCAGCCGCGGCCGGCCGTGCCCTCGTCCCGGCCGTGGAGCTCGCGCCGGAGCTCGGCGGAACGCTCGAGGAGCTCCGCGACGCGGAGGTGCGACTGCGCGAGGGCGCGGCGAGTCTCCGGAGCTTCCTCGCAGGGCTCGAGGCGGATCCTCGCCGGCTGCAGGAGGTCGAGGCCGAGCTCGATCGCATCGCGTCCGCACGGCGCCGCTTCGCCTGCGCCAGCTACGAGGAGCTCGTCGAGCGTGCGGCGCAGGCGCGGGCCGAGCTCGACGCGCTCGGGACGGATGGTGACACGGCTGCCGCCACCGCGTCTGCGCTCGCCGAGGCGCAGCGACGCGTGGAGACGCTCGCCGTGGAGCTGCGGACGGCACGTGCCGCGGTGTCCGAGCCGTTCGCCGCTGCGGTCGCCGGCGAGCTGCGCGGCGTGGGCATGGGTGACGGGGAGTTTCGCGTGGAGCTCCGGGAGGTGCTGCCGGGGCCCGTTGGTGCGGACGAGGTGTCGTTCCTCATCCGCCCGAACCCCGGCCTTCCCTTCGCTCCGGTGGGCGAGACCGCCTCGGGCGGTGAGCTCTCACGGATCGCGCTCGCGATCGCAGCCGTCGCAGGCGGCGAGACGCTCGTGTTCGACGAGATCGACGCCGGGATCGGAGGACGCACGGCCAACGCCGTCGGCGGCGTGCTCGCGCGCCTCGCCGAGCGGGTGCAGGTGATCACGATCACGCATCTGCCCCAGATCGCAAGCGTGGCGGAGCGTCACTTCCGGGTCGAGAAGGTGCCCGGCGACCCGACGCACACGCGGATCGAGGCACTGGACGAGGAGGCTCGTCGCGAGGAGATCGAGCGCATGCTCGGTGGCCGCGAGTTCCTGTCGAGCATCCAGCAGTGAACGCCTTCGTCGAGCACACCGGCCCGGCGCGCCTCGACCGCCGCACGAAGCACCTCGTCCGGCGGCTCGCGCCGCAGGACATCGCGATCATCGACCATACCGACCTCGATCGCGTCTCGGCCGAGGAGCTGCTCGATGCCGGCGTGCGGGTCGTCGTCAACGTCGCCGACTCGCAGACCGGGCGCTTTCCGAACCCCGGGCCTCTCCTCCTCGTTCGCGGAGGGGTGCGCCTGATCGACGCGAGTGGTTCCGCGCTCTTTGAGGAGGTGCACGACGGCGAATCCCTCACGGTGCGCGGCGCGAGCCTCTTCCGCAACGGCACGTGCCTCGCGACCGGCCGCGTGTTGGAGGAGGTCGAGCTCGAGCGAGCGCTTCGGGCCCAGCAGGGCCGGATCACCGAGGCGCTGCACGACTTCGCCGACAACACGATGCGGTACCTGCGCGAGGAGGGGCGGCTGCTGGCCGAGGGGATCGACTTCCCGCCGCTCGAGACGCGCTTTCGCGATCGACAGGCGCTCGTCGTCGCGCGCGGCCCCGAGCTCAGAAACGACCTGCGGGTCGTCCGCCCGTACATCCGCGACTTCAAGCCCGTGCTCGTGGCCGTCGACGGCGGCGCCGACGTTCTCCTCGAGGCCGGGTACCAGCCGGACGTCATCGTCGGGGACATGGACTCCGTCTCCGACGCGGCGCTCGGCTCCGGCGCCGAGATCCTCGTCCACGCGTACGCCGACGGCCGCGCGCCGGGTGCTGCGCGAGCGGAGGAACTCGGCCTCTCCTACCAGGTCGTCTCCGCGACCGGGATCAGCGAGGACCTCGCGCTCCTGCTCGCGTACGAGAAGGGCGCCGAGCTGATCGTCGCCGTGGGCACGCACTTCAATCTGATCGAGTTCCTCGAGCGCGAGCGGGACGGTATGTCCTCGACCTTCGTCACGCGCCTGAAGGTGGGGGAGATCCTCGTCGACGCGAAGGGGGTGTCGCGGCTCGTGAGCCGGGAGGTCGGGCTCTGGCCGCTCGTCATGTTCGCTATCGCGGGGCTCGCAGGCGTGGTCGTCGCGGTCGCCGCCTCGCCGGGGCTCCGGCACGCGATCCAGCTGCTCTGGCTGCGCATCCGCGGCGCCGTCGGGCTCGGGTAGCCCGTAGCGCGTGCCCCGCCTCGAAGCTCGGCGGGTGCTGCTCGCGCAGCGCGAAGACGTGTGGGCCTTCCTCGCCGAGCCATATCACCTCTCGGATTGGTGGCCGGGGCTGACGGCGGTCGAACCGGACCGGCGCGGCCTCGCCCCCGGCGCTCGCTGGCAGGTGCAGCTCGGCTCCTGGAACCCGCTCACGGGCTGGCGAGCCCCGGAGCCGCAGACCCTGCTCGTGACGGCAGTCGAATCGCCCGAGCGGGTCGCCTTCACGTTTCTCCGCGACCGCCTGGCGGCAGACCTCCGGCTCTCGAGTCGAGGCGAGCGTACGGAAGCTCTGCTCGTCGTTCAGGCTCGGTGGCGCTTCGGCCTGCGTCACTCGCTCGCGCGGCTCGCGCTCTACCGGCTGTACGAGCTCGTCCAGACAGCCGCTACGCTCTGACAGGCCCGTAGAGGCCGCGCGCAATGTTCGACCTCCGCTACCACGTCGCCTCGCTCGCGGCGGTCTTCATCGCCCTCGTGATCGGCATCCTCGTCGGCGTCGGCGTGTCCTCCCAGGGGGTGATCGACACCTCCGAGCGGAACTTCCTCCACCGTCAGATCGCCGATCTGCAGCAGCGCCTCGACGCATCGCAGCAGCGGAGCTCGTCCCGCGCGGCCGCGCAGCGCAACCTCGAAACCTTCGTGACGCGCACGTACCCGGCGCTGATGGCGGATCGCCTTCGCGGGTCGCGGGTCGCCGTCGTCTTCGTGGGGCCGGTCGACGGGCGCCTTCGGTCCTTCGTCGAGGAGACTCTCGACGATGGCGGGTCCGGCGGCATGATCCGCCTGCGGGCGTTGAAGGTCCCGATCGATCCAGCCGGCCTCAACCGGATACTCGTCTCCACCCGCGGCCTGCGCCGCTTCGCCGGAAGCCGCCGTCTCGCCGATCTCGGCGCCGCCCTCGCAGCGGAGTTCTCGGCCGGCGGGAAGACGCCGCTCTGGAACGCGCTCGCCGACGACCTGCTCGAGGAACGAGCCGGCGGCGCGACGCAGGCCGCGGACGCGATCGTGGTCGTGCGCTCGGCAAGACCCCAGCAACGCGGGACGGCCCGTTTCCTCAGAGGCTTCTACTCCGGACTCGGGTCTTCGGGCGAGCCGGTAGTGGGGGTGGAGTCGACGGGAAGCGAGGGCTCGGCGGTGCGGGCCTACCGCGCGCGCGACCTCTCGAGCGTGGACGACGTCGACACGCCCTCGGGGCGGCTCGCGCTCGCCGTGCTGCTCGCGGGCGGTCAGCCCGGCCACTACGGCGTGAAGGAATCGGCAGACGATCTGCTGCCGCCGGTCGGAGCCCCCGGGCCGCCGCCGCGCGCGCAGTGACGGGCCCGTCTGCGATCCTCGTCGCGGCGCGGGACGAGGAGGCTGCGATCGCCCGGACCGTCGAGGCCCTTCGCGACGCGTTCCCGGCCGCCGAGGTGATCGTCGCCGACGACGGGTCCCGCGATCGAACCGCGGCGAAGGCCGGACACGCCGGCGCCCGCGTCCTGCGACTTCCGAGACGGGGGAAGGGTCAGGCGCTGACGCTGGCGGAGCGAACGGCGCCGGCCGGGCCGCTCCTCCTCTGCGACGCCGACCTCGAGGGCGATTTGAGGCCGCTCGTCGATCCAAGTAACACTGTGTTACAAAGGGATCTGGTCGTTGCGCGGTTCCGGCACCGCGAGGGCGGAGGGTTCGGCGTCGCGAAGGCCGCGGCGGCCGCGCTCCTTCGCCTGCGCTGCGGCTTCCGGGCGCGCGAGCCGCTCTCCGGGCAAAGATGGCTGTCGACCCGCGCCCGCGCGGCCGCATTCCCGCTCGCCGCGGGCTTCGGGGCCGAAGTGCGGATGACGATCGACGTCGCCCGGGCCGGGCTCGCCGTCTCGGAGATCGACCTCGACCTGCGCCACCGGGCGACCGGACGCGACCGGCACGGGTTCGCGCACCGGGCGCGGCAGCTCGTCGAGCTGACGCTCGCAGCGGGACCGCTGGCGGTCAACCACCGGGGCCTCCGTCTGCCGGTCGTCGGGTGGGCCCTCGGGGTCCACGAGCCGCTCGTCGCCGCAATCGGCCTCGCCGACGATCTCTGGAGCGGCCCCGAGCGCGGCTTCCGAGGCCACCTGCGCGCCCGGACGAGCACGGGCATCCTGAAGCTCCTCGGCATCCCGGCGGTGGGCCTCGCCCGCACGCGAACGGTCTCGGGCGCCCTGCTCGTGGGCCTCTCGGCGAACGGGCTTAACCAGCTCGACACCCGCCCGGGCCGGGCCCTGAAGGTCTACCTCGGGGCCGCCCTCGCTCTGCGTGCGCCGCTCCGGCTCGCCGTCCTCCTTGCTCCCTACGATCTCCGGGAGAGGACGATGCTGGGCGACGCGGGATCGAACGCGCTGGGCGCGATGCTAGGCTTGAGCTCCGTGAGTCGCCTCACGGAACGAGGCCGGTGGGCTGCAATCTGCGCCCTCTCGGGCCTCACCCTCCTCGGCGAGCTCGTGTCCCTCGGCGGCCTGATCGAGCGGACGCCGGTGCTCCGCGAACTCGACGCCCTCGGCCGCCCCGCGTGAGGCCGCGCCCGGCGAAGTACGTCTTCGTCACCGGGGGCGTCGTCTCGTCGCTCGGGAAGGGCATCACCGCCGCCTCGCTCGGCCGCCTGCTGAAGGCCCGCGGCCTGAAGGTCCAGGTGCAGAAGTTCGACCCGTACCTGAACGTCGACCCGGGGACGATGAGTCCGTTCCAGCACGGCGAGGTCTTCGTCACCGAGGACCGAGCCGAGACCGACCTCGACATCGGCCACTACGAGCGCTTCCTCGACCAGAACCTCTCGGCCCACTCGAACCATACGGCTGGCGCCATCTGGGAGCGCGTCCTGCGCAAGGAGCGCAAGGGCGAGTACCTCGGCTCGACGGTCCAGGTGATCCCGCACATCACGAACGAGATCAAGGAGCGGATCCGCCGCGCCGCGTCGGCCGACGACACCGACGTCGTCGTTACCGAGATCGGCGGCACCGTCGGCGACATCGAGTCCCTGCCGTTCCTGGAGGCGATCCGCCAGTTCCGGCGCGAGGTCGGGCCTGAGAACGTGCTCTACCTGCACGTGACGCTGGTTCCGTTCGTCGACTCCGCCGGGGAGCTGAAGACGAAGCCCACGCAGCACTCCGTCAACGAGCTGCGGCGCATCGGCATCCATCCGGACATCGTCGTCTGCCGCTCGAAGGAGCCGCTCTCGCCCGACATCCGAGACAAGATCGCGCTCTTCGCCGACGTGGACGTGGCCGCCGTCGTCTCCAACGAGGACGTGCCGGACGTCTACGTCGTCCCCGCGGCGCTCCAGGCGCAGGGCCTCGACACGCTCGTCTGCCGGAAGCTGGGCCTGCCGGAGGCGGACGCGGAGCTCGGCGAGTGGCTCGAGCTGATCGAGCGCCTGGACGAGCGGCGCAGCGTGATCGAGATCGGCCTCGTCGGAAAGTACGTCAAGCTGCACGACGCCTACCTCTCGGTGCACGAGGCGCTGAAGCACGCGGGCATCCACCACGCCTGTCACGTCCGTGTCCGCTGGGTGGATGCCGAGCACATGTCGTTCCAGGAGGCCCGGCGAGAGCTCGAGCAGGTGGACGGCGTTCTCGTCCCCGGCGGCTTCGGCTCCCGAGGCTGGGAGGGCAAGATCCTCGCGTGCCGCGTCGCGCGTGAGGCGGGGATCCCCTACCTCGGGATCTGCTTGGGAATGCACGTGGCCGTCTCTGAATTCGCACGGCACGTCGTCGGCCTCGACGGGGCGAACTCGACGGAGATGGACCCGGAGACGCCGTACCCGGTGATCGACCTCCTGCCCGAGCAGAAGGAGGTGGAGGACCTCGGGGGAACGATGCGCCTCGGGGCGCAGGCGGTCGAGGTCGTGCCGGAGACGAGGGCGTACGAGATCTACGGCCAGTCGGTCGTGCACGAGCGGCACCGGCACCGCTACGAAGTGTCGAACCACTTTCGCCCGACGCTCGTCGACGCGGGGCTTGTCGTCTCGGGAACCGTCTACGAAGGAAAGCTCGTCGAGATCGTGGAGCTACCGGATCATCCGTGGTTCGTCGCCAGTCAGTTCCATCCGGAGTTCAAGTCCCGCCCGACGCGCCCGTCGCCGCTCTTCCGCGACTTCGTCGGAGCGGCGCTGGCCCGCTCGCTCGCCCGCTCTCCCGCCGCCGTCGCGGCCGGCGCGTAGGGCCGCCCGGCCCGCACGCCTAACATCCCGCCCGTGCCGCTCCCCGACGTCGTCGAGCTCTTCTGCGCCCTCGCGGCGATCCCGAGCCCTCCGGGGGAGGAGCGCAGAGTCGCCGACCAAGCGATCGACTATCTCCGGACGGTCGGGCTCGAGGTCGACGAGGACGACGCAGGCGCGCGAATCGGCTCAGACACCGGCAACCTCCACTGCCGGATCGAGCCGACCGCGGGCACGGGCGTCCCGATCTTCCTCTGCGCACACCTCGACACGGTCCCGCCGCAGGGAGCGATCGAACCCGTCATCGAGGACGGCGTCGTGCGCAACGCCGGCGGAACGATTCTCGGCGCCGACAACAAATCGGCCGTGGCCGTCATGCTCGAGTCCGTCCGCCGGCTCGTCGAGGAAGGCCGTCAGCACGGGGGCGTGGAGCTCGTGCTGACGCCGAAGGAGGAGGTCGGCCTCCGCGGCGCCTACGCGTTCGACCCGACGCGCCTGCGGGCGAACGTCGGCTACGTCTACGACCAGGCGGCGCCCGTGGGCGAGGTGATCCTCGGCGCGCCGAGCGCCCGCGCGTTCGAGATCCGCTTCCACGGCCGCGCCTCGCACTCGGGCATGCACCCCGAGGAGGGACGCTCCGCCATCGTCGCCGCGGCGAAGGCGATCGCCGAGCTCCGCCTCGGCCGCGTCGACGAGGAGACGACGGCGAACGTCGGGCTGGTCTCCGGCGGGACGGCGACGAACATCGTCCCCGAATGGTGCTCGCTCACCGCGGAGGCGCGTTCCCACGACGAGCGGAAGCTCGCCGAGCTCGTGCAGGAGATGCTCGACGCGTTCGCGTGGGGTGCCGGCCTCGCGGAGTGCGAGGTCGAGACGACCGTCATGAAGAGCTACGGCGGCTACCGCTTCCGCCGTGACGACCTGCCGGTGCAGCTGGCCGCCGCGGCACTCGCCTGCAGCGGCTTCGAGCCGCGGTACAGCCTGTCCGGCGGCGGCGCTGACGCGAACGCCTTCAACGAGCACGGCCTCCGCTGCGTCAACCTAGGCAACGGGATGACGAGCATCCACACGCCCGAGGAGCACATCGCCGTCGCCGACCTCGAGCGAATGGTCGACGTCACCCTCGCGCTCGTGGAGGCGGCTCGCGATGCTCACGCTTAGGCGCGGGTCGGTCACGGCCGTCGTCGAATCGCTCGAACGGCTCGTGCGCCTCGAGGTGGACGGCGTGCCGTGCATCGCCTACCCGCGGCTGACGGGACCGGTCGAGCCCGGCGACGAGGTGGTCGTGAACACCCAGGCGCGCGAGCTCGGCCTCGGCTCCGGCGGCTTCGACATCCTCCACGTCAATCTGACGCGAGGCCTCGGCCTGAGGAGCGAGCCGGGTGCGCACGTCGTGAAGCTCCCCTACACGCCCGCGCAGCTCGCCGCCGGGCACGCCGAGGAGAGGGCTGTCCTCGCGGAGACGCTCGGCGGTCGGCCCGTCGTCTGCTGCTCGCTGCACAGCCAGATCGCTCCCGTCTGCGCCGGGCTCGGTGAGGGCCTGCGCGTGGCGTACCTCCAGCTGCCGGGCGGCGCGCTGCCGGTCTCGCTCTCGGACACCGTGCGGGCGCTCGTCGCGCGCGGGCTCCTGGCGACCACGGTCGCCGTCGGCGCCTGCGTCGACGGCGACGTCGCCTGCGTCTCGACCGCCTCCGCTCTCGCCTGGGCCGCCGGCGAGGGCTACGACGCGATCGTGTGCGCGATCGGGCCGGGAATCGTCGGTACCGGCTCGCCCCTCGGGCACGGCGGTCTTGCGGCCGCGGAGGCGGCGAACGCGGCCAGCGCCCTCGGCGGCTCCGCGATCCTCGTCGCCCGCGTCTCGGACGCCGACGAGCGGGATCGCCATCGAGGCGTCTCGCACCACACCCGCTCGGCGCTTCGGCTCTGTCTCGGCCGCGTCTCCGTCGCGTGGCCAGCGGGGCTTGCCGCGCCGGAGGGACTCGGGGCGGTGGAGGAGGTCGACGTGGCCGGCTGGGAGGAGGCTGCCGGATCGTTGCCGCTCGAGCACATGGGCCGCGGTCCTGCGAAGGACCCGTGGTTCTTCGCGGCGTCGTTTGCGGCAGGCCGTCTTGCGCGGAGGCTCGCCTCGTGATCGAGGAGCGACGGCTCGGGCCGGTGGTCGGCCTCGGGACCTGGAACACCTTTGGAGGAGATGAGGATCGCGCCGGGCACGTGGTGGGATCCGCGCTCGAGGCAGGCTCGCGGATCTTCGACACCTCACCCATGTACGGCGACGCGGAACGCGCGCTCGGCACCGCGCTGGACGGGCGCCGGAAGGGGGCCGTGGTCGCGACGAAGATCTGGGCGAGCTCCGTCGAGGAGGGGCGGGCGCAGCTCGAGGCGCAGCTCGCGTGGTTCGGTCGCGTCGAGGTCGAGCAGGTGCACAACCTCGTCTCGTGGCAGGAGCACCTGGGCTGGCTGGAGGCGCAGCGGGAAGCGGGCAACGTGGGCCGCCTCGGCGTCACCCACTACGCGTCCAGCTCCTTCGACGAGCTCGCGCGCGCGCTGCGGACGGGCCGCTTCCAGACGGTTCAGGTGCCGCTCAACCCGTTCGAGCGCGAGTGCGAGAGCGTCATCCTCCCGCTCGCCGAGGAGCTCGGCATCGCGGTGATCGTGATGCGGCCGCTCGGTCAGGGAAGGCTGGCTGCACGCGCTCCGGAGGGGCGCGAGCTCGAGCCGCTCCGGGAGTTCGGGATCGAGACGTGGGCGCAGGCGCTCCTGAAGTGGGCTCTCTCCGACGCGCGCGTCGACGCCGTCATCCCGGCCACCTCCAGGGCGGCTCGCGCCGTGGAGAACGCAGCGGCCGGCGAGCCTCCTTGGTTCTCGCCGGAGGAGCGTCGCCGCGTGGAGCGTCTCGCGCGATGAGGCCTGACGCATCGCGGACCGCCTACGACGGCAGCCTGCTGCGGCTCGTGGTGGAGGACTGGGGTGGCCGCAAGCGGGAGATCGTCGAGTCGCCGGACGCCGTGACGATCGTGGCAGTCGACCGGGAGGGTCGCGTCGCACTCGTCCGTCAGCTGCGGGAGGCGGCGCGGAAGGAGCTCCTGGAGCTACCGGCCGGCGGCATCGAGCCGGGCGAGGATCCGCTTTCCTCGGCCCGGAGGGAGCTGCTCGAGGAGACCGGCCTTCGCGGCGGGCGCTGGAGCGCGATCGCGAGCTTCCACACGACACCCGGCTTCTCCCGGGAGCTCATGCACCTGTTCTTCGCGCAGGACGTGGAGAGCGGCGAGGCCCAGCCGAACGCCGACGAGGCCTTCGAGCTCGTCCGGGTGCCGGTCGGCGAGCTGGAGGCGCTGCTGCCCGAGATCGAGGACGGAAAGACGCTCGTCGGCCTCCTCCTCTATCTACGAGCGAGGGCCGGCGGCCAGCGGGCGCCGGCGGAGCCTTGAGCGTCCAGATATCTCGCCGCCGCGGCTACGGCACCTCGGTCGACCTGCGAGCTAAGGTTGCGCGGCTTCGATGAGGATCGGCGTCGTCAGGGAGATCAAGCGCGACGAGTACCGGGTGGCGCTGACGCCTGCGGGCGCTCGAGAGCTGGCCCTGCGCGGTCACGAGGTGGTCGTCGAGAGCGGCGCGGGGGAGGGGAGCGCCTTCACCGACTCGGCGTACGAGGCGGCGGGCGCGCGCCTCGCGCCGGCCGCCGGGGTCTGGGAGGAGGTGGAGCTCCTCCTGAAGGTGAAGGAACCGGTCGCGGCGGAGTACGAGCGGCTGCGGGAGGGGCTCGTCCTCTTCACATACCTCCACATCGCAGCCGACGAGCCGCTCACGCGCGCGCTCGTCGACAGCGGGATCACAGCCGTCGCCTACGAGACGGTCGAGACCGATGACGGGCGCCTGCCGCTCCTGGCGCCGATGAGCGAGATCGCGGGCCGCCTGGCCGCCCAGGCTGGCGCGTACTTCCTGGAGAAGCCCCTCGGCGGGCGCGGCCTCCTGCTCGGCGGCGTTCCCGGCGTCGCGCCAGGGCGCGTGCTCGTGGTGGGCGGCGGCATCGTCGGCTACAACGCGGCGATCATCGCGATCGGCCTCGGCGCCAACGTCACCATCCTGGAGCGCTCGATCGACCGGATGCGCTACCTCGACGGCATCCTCTCCGGACGCGTGAGTCTCGTGATGTCCTCGACGCTCCAGATCGAGGAGTCGGTGCGGGATGCCGACGTCGTGATCGGGGCGGTGCTGATCCCGGGAGCGGTCGCGCCGAAGCTCGTGACCCGCTCGATGATCGGGGCGATGAAGGCCGGATCCGTGCTCTGCGACGTGGCGATCGACCAGGGCGGCTGCGCCGAGACCTCGCATCCGACCACGCACAGCGACCCGGTCTACGAGGTCGACGGCGTCACCCATTACTGCGTCGCGAACATGCCCGGCGCGGTGCCGATCACCTCGACGAAGGCGCTGACGAACGCGACGCTGCCCTACGTGGAGGCGATCGCCGAGGGCGGCCTACGTGAGGCGGTGGAGCGGGACCCTTCACTCGCGCGCGGCGTGAACGTGATCGGCGGTCGCGTCACCTACGAGGCCGTCGCGCAGGCGCACGGCCTCGACTATCAGCCGCTCGACGACGTCTTCCCGCTCGCGCGGGCCTAAGCCTCGATCCACCGTTTTCTTGACCGGGGCGGCGTTTGGCGATCGTTTGGGCTTTCGGGGGCGATGAGCTGGCGCCCGCTGGCGGGGTTGGTGTTCCCGGCTGGCTCGACGGGCTTCTGCGAGGGATTTCGGCCAG
>JBBRYP010000004.1:0-106346 GCA_038237515.1 Gaiellales bacterium | reverse complement strand
GGGGAACTCCGTTCCCCCCTTGGAGCGGAGGCGAAGCCGCAGCGATAACTCCTCGAAGGGTGTAGGCAGCCGGGGGGTCTCGGGGGGCGAGAGCCCCCCGGCAAGCGAAGCGACTTACTCTCGCCCCTCGCTGCCCCTCGCACTCGTTGCGGTCCAAGGGGTCGGGTCGGTCACGGCCCGAGCAGCAATGCCGCGGGTTGGTATGCACGAGCCGGTAGGCGAGTTGCATGTGCCCGGAGGGGGCGAAGGGGGGAACTCCGTTCCCCCCTTGGAGCGGAGGCGAAGCCGCGGCGATAACTCCTCGAAGGGTGTGGGCAGCCGGGGGGTCTCGGGGGGCGTGAGTCCCCCGGCAAGCGAAGCGACCGAATTCTCGCCCCTCGCCTTCCTCGCCCCTCGCCGCGGGCGGGTCGCGCTCGTTCCGCTCCCCAAAGCCGCCCAACCGCCCCTCGCAGCCCACCGCCGCTCGCGGCGCGCGGGGCGGAGTGCCACAAGCAGGCATCTACACTCAACGCGATGTCCCCGCCGCTCGACCTGCGCTCCTGGATCGCGCTGCTCGAGCGCGAGGGCGAGCTCGTCCGGGTCTCCACCGAGGTCGACCCGCACCTCGAGATCACCGAGATCGTCGACCGTACCGTCAAGGCCGGCGGCCCGGCGCTTCTCTTCGAGCGGCCGCGGAACTCCCGCCTCTCGCTTCTGATCAACCAGTTCGGCACCGAGCGGCGCATGTGCCTCGCCCTCGGCGTCGAACGCCTCGACGACGTCGCGGCCCGGCTCGAGGACGTACTGGAGATGCAGCCGCCCCAGGGCCTCCTCGAGAAGGTCAGGGGGCTGAAGAAGCTGAAATCGATCGCCGACTCCCTCCCGAAGACCGTCCGGAGCGGCCGCTGCCAGGAGGTCGTGCTCACCGGGGACGAGGTCGATCTCGACGCCCTGCCCATCCAGACGTGCTGGCCCGGCGACGCCGCGCCCTTCGTCACCCTGCCGGCGGTGATCACGCGCGACCCGCGCACGGGCTCGCGCAACGTCGGCATGTACCGGCTGCAGAAGCTCGACCGGCGCACGACCGCCATGCACTGGCAGATCCACAAGGACGGCCGGGCCGACTACCTGCTCGCCGACGGGCCTCTCCAGGTGGCGGTCGCGCTCGGGCTCGACCCGATCACGACCTACAGCGCCTCCGCGCCGCTTCCCAAGCACATCGACGAGCTGATGCTCGCCGGGTTCCTCCGCGGCGAGCCGGTGGAGCTCGTGCGGGGAAAGACCGTCGACCTGGAGGTGCCGGCGAGCGCCGAGATCGTCCTCGAAGGGTACATCGAGCGGGACGATCTGACGATGGAAGGCCCCTTCGGCGACCACACCGGCTACTACACGCCGCCAGAGCCGTTCCCCGTCCTCCACCTGACGGCGATCACGATGCGCCGCGACGCGATCTACCCCTCGATCGTCGTCGGCCGACCACCGCAGGAGGACGCCTGGCTCGGCAAGGCCACCGAGCGGATCTTCCTGCCGGCAGTCCGCATGACCGTCCCGGAGATCGTCGACTACGACCTCCCTGTCGCGGGCGCGTTCCACAACTGCGCCATCGTCTCCATCCGCAAGCGCTTTCCCGGGCACGCGCAGAAGGTGATGCACGCGATCTGGGGGCTCGGGATGCTCTCGCTGACGAAATCGGTCGTCGTCGTCGACGAATGGGTCGACGTGCACGACTACGAGCAGGTCTTCTTCACGGTCGGCGCGAACGTCGACCCGAAGCGCGACGTGCTCCTGACCGAAGGGCCTCTCGACCACCTCGACCACGCCCCGTCGCTCCAGTTCGTGGGTGGCAAGATCGGGATCGACGCGACCCACAAGGGGCCGGCCGAAGGGGCGCGGCCCTGGCCCGAGCTGATCGAGATGAGCGAGGAGGTGCGCTCGCTCGTCGACCGCCGCTGGAGCGAGTACGGGATCGATGTCCCTGACGCTGCAGGGAACGGGAAGATGCGTCATATTCCCGCTCGGATGCGGCAGCTGTTACGTCGTTGACAAGGCGCACAAGCGATCGGTTGAATCCAGGTAGCAAGCGAGAGGGAGACGTCACAAGTGGAACCCCATAGAGGGGACGACAAGGCCCACCTCCCCGCGCCGAGCCTCTGGCCGGTCGGCTTCGCAGTAGGCATCGCCTGTCTCCTCGTCGGCGTCGTCGTCAGCTTGGTGGTAGCGGCGGTCGGCGGCGCGCTGGCGATCGTGTTCGGCTTCCTCTGGGTGCGCGACGCGACGCGCGGCTATGGCGCGGCGCCGGCGCTCGAGCCCGAGGCAGCCCCCGCGCCGACGGCGACCGCGCCGGCGATCCCGGCCTCCGAGGGCGAGGCGGGGATGCCGGAGCCGGAGCCCGGCGAGCGCTTCCCACGCAGTAAGTTCCTCGAGGGGGCGACGCTCGGGGTGGGCGCGCTCATCGGTGGCGCCGTGACCGTTCCTGCCGTGGGGCTGATGGTCGTTCCCGCCTTCACGCACCAGGGCCACGGCGAGATCGACCTCGGTCCCGCGAGCGATTATCCCGAGGGGCAGTGGGCGATCGCGACCTTCATGCTCGACCCGTCGGAGGGCGAGGTCACTCGCCGCACCGCCTACATCCGGAACAACGGGTTCCTCGGCGGCCAGGCGAGCTTCACGATCATCTCGAACCGCTGCGCGCACCTCGGCTGCCCGGTGCAGCCGAACGGGCTCATCCAGGACGACCAGGCGAAGGAGGCGCACCTGAAGCACGGAGCCGTCGTCCGGAGGATCCCGGTCGTCGGCCTGTCCGGCTTCGGCTGCCCCTGCCACGGCGGCGCCTACGACAAGGAGGGCAACCGTACCGCGGGCCCGCCCGTTCGCGGCCTCGACCGCTACGACTTCGCGATTCGCGACGGGCGCCTCTTCCTGCGGAAGACCTACAGCGTCGCCCGGGTCGAGGGCGAGGGTGCGAGCGCGAGGATCAGGCGCTACGAGCTCGCGGGTCCCGGACAGCACGTCCACGGCATCGAGTCGTGGCTCTACCCGCTGCAGCCGCCCCACTGATGGCAGCGCGCGCGAAGTCTGCTCGCAAGCAGCAGCTCCAGGCGGTCGCCCAATACCCGATCGATTGGCTCGAGGAGCGCTCGGGCCTCATCGGCGGGGTCAAGTTCTTCCTCTTCCGGAAGGTTCCCGGCGACATCAACTGGATGCAGACGCTCGGGTCGGCGACACTCACCGCCTTCCTCGTCCAGACGGTGACGGGCGTGATCCTCGCGATGTACTACAAGCCCGACCCGAACAGCGCCTACGAGTCGATCCAGCAGATCACGAACGACGTCACGCTCGGCTGGCTCGTCCGCGGGATGCATCGCTGGGGCGCGAGCGTCTTCATCATCCTGATGTTCTTCCACATGGCGCGCGTCTTCCTGTTCGGCGCGTACAAGTACCCCCGCGAGCTCAACTGGATCGTCGGCGTCCTGCTACTCGCGCTCGGGATGTTCGAGGGCTTCACCGGCTACCTACTGCCCTGGGACAACACCGCCTACTGGGCGACCGTCGTCGGCATCAACATCAACGGCACCGCTCCCTTCCTCGGGCCCTTCATCGCCTCGATCCTGCGCGGCGGAGCCGAGATCGGTCCGACCACGCTCAGCCGCTTCTACTCGCTGCACATGCTCTTGCTGCCCGGCGCCATCATGGGCCTGATCGGTCTGCACCTCTACCTCGTGGTGCGGCTCGGCGTCACCTCGCCGCCCTGGTCGAAGGAGGCAGCGGGGCGGGAGCGCGTGGAGCCCGAGCCCACCGGCCGGCCCGGCCTCGTCCAGCCGCGCGCCCGCGGCGCGCTCGGAAAGCCAGACCGTGGCTAACCGGCGCCTCGAGGAGCGGCGCGCGCAGTTCCAGCGCTACAAGCAGGACGTCAAGGATCGCGGGAAGCCCTTCTTCCCGTACGCGATGTGGCACGACACGGTCATGAGCTTCGTCGTCGTCACGGTGATCATCGTGCTGGCCGTCGTCTGGAAGTACACCGTCCCCGGCGATCACACCTCGACCAGAGCGGGGTGGCTGGGCCCCCTGTACACCGACAAGGCCGACCCGGGGACGACGAACTTCGTCCCGCGGCCCGACTGGTACTTCTACTTCCTCTTCTACCTGCTGCGGATCTTCAAGTGGCCCGATTCGGTGATCCTCGGCACGGTCGGGATCCCAACGATCTGCCTCGTCCTGCTGCTCGCGCTGCCGTTCCTCGACCTGCGGCGGGAGCGGCGGCTGCTGCGTCGCCCGGTGGCGATCGTCGCGGCCATTCTCGTGGTGCTCTCGATGGGCATCCTCACCTACAAGGGAGCCTCGGCGCGGGAGTCGCTCGGGAGCGAGAACGCGGCGGCGGTTCCCAACTGGGTCAAGAAGAACAACCTGCCGAAGAACGCGGTTCCGGGCGCGCGCATCTTCGCCGTCGCCGGCTGCGAGACGTGTCACACCTATCTCGGGACGGGTGCGTCGAACCTCGGAGCGCCGGACCTCTCGGCCGAGGGCGCCAAGGGCAAGGGAATCGCCTTCCAGATCGCCCACCTCAAGTGCCCGAGCTGCGTCAACCCCGGCTCGCCGATGCCCCGCTTCGAGAGTCTCGGCGAGGCGAACCTGCGCAAGCTCGCGATCTTTCTCGAGGCATCGAAGGGCCAGAAGTAACCCTGGTGGGCCTTGGCGGGCTCCTGCTCCTGCTGATCGCGGGGTTCTATTCCTTCGTCGGCTGCGGCGTCGGGAGTGAGGCGGTCGCAACCACCGGGAGTGAGGCAGCGATTCCCGGCTGGGTGAAGCGCAACCACCTGCCGAAGAACGCGGTGCCGGGGGCGCGGATCTTCGCCGTCGCCGGCTGCGAGACCTGCCACACCTACGTCGGGACGGGCGCGTCCAACCTCGGCGCGCCCGACCTCTCGGCCGAGGGAGCCAAGGGTAAGGGCATCCAGTTCCAGGTCGCCCACCTCAAGTGCCCGAGCTGCGTCAGCCCGGGCTCGCCGATGCCGCACTATGAAACCCTCGGCGAAGACAACCTCCGCAAGCTCGCGATCTTCCTCGAGGCATCGATAGGACCGCGCTAGCGTGCGCGTCTTCTTCGGGATCACGGGCGCCTCCGGAGCGCCCTACGCGGCGCGGCTCCTGCACGTGCTCGCGGCGGCGGACTGCGAGGTCGGCGTCTGCGCGTCGACCGCGGGGATCGAGGTGCTCGCGACCGAGCTCTACGGCAACCCGAGGCTCTCCCGCGACGAGACGCTCGCGCGACTGACCGAGGGCGCCGGCGCGGCCGTCACCGTCTTCGACCCGCAGGACTGGCGCTCCCCGTACGCGAGCGGCTCGGCGAAGGTCGACGCCTACGTGATCTGCCCGTGCTCGATGGGGACGCTCGGGACGCTCGCCTCCGGCGCCATGTCGAACCTCATCCACCGCGCCGCCAGCGTGGCGCTCAAGGAGGGCCGCAAGCTCGTTCTGATGCCGCGCGAGACTCCGCTCTCGACGATCCACCTCGAGAACATGCTGCGGCTGCGGCAGGCGGGCGCCGTCCTCCTCTTCCTCGCGCCCGGCTTCTATGCAGGAGCCGAGACCGTCGAGGATCTCGTCGACTTCGTCGCAGCGCGCGCGCTCGACCAGCTCGGGCTCGACAACGCGCTCGTGCCGCGCTGGGGCGACGCATGACCGCTGAGGCGCCGCTTGCGGTGCCGGCTTCAGGACGTGCGGCTCCGCCGCATGTCCGTCTGCGTCGCCAACCGGGAACCGGGGAGCTGGGATGAGCGCCGAGGCGCCGCTTGCGGTGTCGGCTTCAGGACGTGCGGCTCCGCCGCATGTCCGTCTGCGCCGCCTAGCGAGAACGAGGGAGGAGAGATGACCGTCGAGACCGGCAGGCTCTCCGCACCGGAGGTGGAGTCGATGTTCGACCGGATCGCGCCGGTCTACGACCTGATGAACCGCGCGATGACGGCGCGCCTCGACCAGCGCTGGCGCCGGGCGACGGCCCGAGCGGTCGTTCGTGGGGGCGACCGCGTCCTCGATGCCTGCTGCGGGACCGGCGATCTCGCGATCGCCGCGCGTGAGGCAGGCGCAAAGGTGACGGGCCTCGACTTCTCGGAGGCGATGCTCGAGCGCGCGCGCCGGAAGTCGTCCGCCGTCGAGTGGCTGCGCGGCGACCTGCTCGATCTACCCTTCGACGGCGGAGCCTTCGACGCTGCGACCGTCGGCTTCGGCGTCCGGAACGTCGTCGACCTCGACGCGGCGCTGCGGGAGCTCCGCCGCGTCCTCCGCGCCGGTGGCCGCCTCGGGATCCTCGAGATCACGCGCCCGCGAGGGCCGCTCGCGCCGTTCTACCGGCTCTGGTTCGACACCGTGATCCCCGCCGCAGGCAAGGCCTTCAAGGGAGGGGCGGCCTACACGTACCTTCCCGCCAGCGTGCGCCGGTTCCCAGACCCCGAGGAGCTCGCCGACCGTCTCCGCGGGGCCGGGTTCGACGGCGTCTCCCATCGCCTCTTCGCCGGCGGAATCGTCGCCCTGCACACGGCGAGGGCGGCATGAACGCGCTGGCGACGATCCGCCGCGCGCCGGGCCTCGACGCCTACCTCGACGAGCTCGAGGAGCGCCTCGAGCAGGCGGTCTCCCACGACGCGGGGCTGGTGGGGGAGGTCGGCGGAGAGGCGCTCGCCGCGGGAGGCAAGCGGCTGCGCCCCGCGCTCGTCTTCCTCGCCTCGCCGCCGGGCGAGTCGCCGCCGGTCGCCGCGGGCGTCGCGGTCGAGCTCGTGCACATGGCGACGCTCGTCCACGACGACCTGATCGACCGAGCCGAGTACCGGCGGGGCCGGGCCTCCGCCTGGTCGGAGTACGGTCGCGAGACGGCGCGTGCCGCCGGCGACTACCTCTTCGCCCGCGCCTTCGCCGAGCTCGCGACGCTCGGGGAGGCTCGTGCGATCTCGCTGCTCGCCGGCGCCGCACTCTGCCTCGCGCGGGGCGAGGCGCTCCAGCGGCGCCAGACGCACGATCCCAGCACGACCGTCGAGAGCTACCTCGAGCGCTGCGAGCTGAAGACGGGCACGCTCTTCGAGGCGGCCTGCCTGTTGGGCGGGGGCGGCGGCGAGCGCGGCCTCGGGGAGTTCGGCCGCGCGCTCGGCGTTGCCTTCCAGATAGCGGACGACATCCTCGACTGCTCCGGCGAGAGCATCGAGACGGGGAAGATCGCCGGTACCGACCTGCGAGAGGGGACGCCCACGCTCCCGCTCCTCTATGCCGCTCGGGACGACGAGGTCGTCTGGCGCGCGATCGCAGGCGGGCCTCTGGACGGCGCCCTGCCACGCGTTGCTGCCACGGGTGCGCTCGAGCGCTCTCGCGAGGTGGCGCTCTCCTACGCGAGCCGCGCCCGCGCGTGCCTGAACGGTGAGCCCAGGCGCGAGGAGCTGGAAGCGCTGACCTACGCCGTCGTGGACAGAGTCAGCTGACGTGGGGATGGAGCTGATCGGTCGGCTGCGGGAGGCGTTCGACGAGCGTCGACTGGAGGCTTTCCTCGAGCTCCTCGATCCCGAGGTCCGGTGGGTCGGCATACCCGAGCCGGGGGAGGAGATCCCGGAGTGCAGGAACCGCGAAGAGGTGCGCGAGGTGCTCGAGGCCTACCTGTCGGAAGGGAAGGAAGCACAGCCCGAGATCCTCGGCGAGACGGGCGACGCCATCGTCGTCGATATGCGGCTGGATCCGCCGCAGAGAGGCTTCGAGCTCCACCACGTCTACCGGGTTGCGGGCGGCCGGATCGTTCGCATGGAGGACTACCCGGACCGGGCGAGCGCCCTTGGGGCGGCGGGGTTGTCGGAGTGATCCGCCTCGGCCGCATCTCCTACGTCAACATGGCGCCGGTCTTCTACCGGCTCAACGCGGAGGTCGAGGAGATCGCCGGCGTTCCGACCGACCTGAACCGGCAGCTCATCGCAGGCGAGCTGGATCTCGCGCCGATCTCCTCGATCGAGTACGCGCGTAACGCCGACTCGCTGCGGCTCCTGCCCCGCCTCTGCGTATCCTCGGAGGGGGCGATCGACTCGATCCAGCTCGTCTCTCGCAAGCCGCTCGAGCAGGTGCGGACGATCGCGGTGACCCCGGAGAGCGCGACCTCCGTCGTCCTCGCGAAGGTGCTGCTCTCCGAGGTCGAGCACGTGCCGCTCGGCACCCCGGGGGCTGCAGAGGCTGACGCGAAGCTCCTCATCGGCGACGCGGCACTCCAGAGCGCGTTCCAGGATCCGACCCCGCATTACGATCTGGGGCGGCTGTGGCTGGAACGCACCGGCTTGCCAATGGTGTTCGCCCTCTGGGCGGCACCCGAGCCGGTGGCGGAGGGCGTCGCGGAGCTCGAGGACGCGCTCGTCGCCTCGGTCCGAATCGCCCGTGCGGAGCCCGAGCGGCTCGCCCACGAGGCGAGTGACCGGTATGGCTATCCGGCCGGGTTCCTCGCCCGCTACTTCGAGAAGCTGCGGTACTCCTTCGGCCCCCGCGAGCGCGCCGGCCTCTACACGTTCCTGGAGCTCGCCCGTGACGCGGGCGAGCTCGACGAGGTGCCGGAGCTGCGATTCGTCCGCGACCGGGTGCCGGCATGACGGTGGTCGCGATCGACCACGTCCAGCTGGCGGCGCCCTCGGGCTCGGAGGAGGAGGCGCGGGCGTTCTTCGGCGGCGTCCTCGGCCTCGAGGAGCTCGCGAAGCCCGAGGCGCTGCACGATCGCGGCGGCGTCTGGTTCCGGTGCGGCTCGCAGCAACTCCACATCGGCGTCGAGCCGAATTTCGCGCCGGCGCTGAAGGCGCACCCCGCCTTCCGCGTGGAGGGCCTGGAGGCGCTGCGAGGCCGCCTGGAGCGCGCGGGAGCGGAGACGCGCTCGGACGACGCGATTCCCGGGATCAGGCGCTTCTACGCCGAGGACCCGTTCGGGAACCGGCTCGAGTTCCTCGGGACGACCTGAACGTCCCACCAGGCCAAGGGAGCTCCCGGACTCGCTCTTCTGCATCTTGATGCGGAGCATCTACACTTTGATGCATGCGAACGACAGTCGATCTCCCCGAAAGCCTGCTGCGCGAGGCGAAGCAGCGGGCCTTGCGTGAGGGCCGTTCGCTCAGCGCTGTCGTCACCGACGCGGTTCGCAGCAGCTTTGCGCGCATCATCCACGCTGAACTCGACACGGTCGAGATCGTGACGTTCGACGGCGGCGGGCTCCAGCCGGGGATCGACCTCGACGACAGTGCCAGTCTCCTCGAGGCGATGGAAACCTCCAGCTGATCCTCACGGACGTCAACGTCCTCGTCTACGCGCACCGCGAGGATGCGAACAGGCACGAGGAGTACCGCGCCTGGCTCGAAGGAGTGCTGGGAGCGGACGCGCCTTTCGGGGTCTCCGATCTCGTCCTGAGCGGATTCCTGCGCATCGTCACCCATTCGAAGGTGTTCAAGGAGCCGACGCCGCTGCCGCAGGCGCTCGCATTCTGCGACTCGCTTCGGTCGCGAGCGAACGCCGTCGTCCTGTCGCCGGGACCCCGACACTGGGAGATCTTCAGTGTTCTCGGCGCAGAGAGCGGGGCACGCGGGAATCTCGTCCCCGATGCGTACCTCGCCGCACTTGCGATCGAAAGCGGGAGCGAGTGGATCACCTCGGACGGCGATTACCGCCGCTTCCGCGGACTTCGCCTTCGGCACCCGCTCGAGGACTAGGCCCCTAGACGGACGCGGTCGACAGCGCGCGCGGCCGCTCCGCACGACGGTACTCGACCGTGTAACCGAGGCGCCGCGGGATCGCGAGCAGGCTCTCCAGCTCGAGGTCGATGCGTGCGCCCGCCTTCTGCGTCACCTCGTCCTCGATCGGCAGGTCGAAGTCGTCGGCGCCGTAGTCGAGAGCGCGGAACGCATCCTCGTTCTGCGTCAGAACCGAGGTCCGGACGTGCCGCACGTTGTCGAGGAAGATCCGCGAGAGCGCGATGTGACGCCAGTACTCCCGCGGCGCGATCTCACGACCTCCGAACGCTGTGCCGTACGGCTTGTACGTCCAGCACAGGAACGAGAAGAGCCCGTCGAGGCCGTCGCGCGCGCAGCCGTCCTGGAAGTCGCGCGTGCGCTGCAGGTGCTCCAGCCGTTCCTCGAGCGTCTCGTCGAAGCCGATCACCATCGTCGCGGTCGTGCGCATGCCGCTCTCGACGATCGCCCGCTGCGCCTCGAAGTACTCGCGCACCGTGTACTTGAACTTCGCGTGACGCTTGCGGAAGTCCTCGGTGAGGATCTCGCTGCCGCCGCCCGTGATCCAGTGAACGCCCGCATCGCGCAGGCGCGCTGCCGCTTCCGCGTAGCTCAGGCCGGCGCGGTCGGCGAGGTAGAGGAACTCCGCGATCGTGAGGGCGTAGAACTCGACGCGCTCGCCGTAGCGCTCCCGCACCGCTGCGAACAGGTCGGCGTAGTAGTCGAGCGGCAGCCTCGGATTGAAGCCGCCGTTGAACGCGACGAGGTCGCCTCCGAGCTCCAGCAGGTCGTCGATCTTCGCGAAAACCTGCTCGCGCGAGAGGACGTAGCCGCCACCTCGGTTCGGGAGCACGTAGAAAGCGCAGTAGTCGCATTGCGCGACGCACACGTTCGTGTAGTTGACGATCCGCATCACCATGTAGGTGGCACGGTCGGGCCGGTGCCAGCGCCCGCGCACGACCTGTCCGAGCCGCTGTAGGTCGTCGTCGCTCGCCTCGTGCCAGAGCACCGCCGCATCGTCCGGCGCGATGCGTCCGCCCGCCTCGACCTTCGCCGCGATCCGCCTCGCCGACGTCATCCGGGAACAGCTTCCTCGACCGGCACCTTGTCCGGGCTGAGTGTGTCCATGAAGGAGCTGACCGAGAAGACGGCCTTGCCCGGGCCTGCCACCCCGTAGCCGGGCGGCGGGCGCAGGCCGTGCTTCTCGAGCGTCTCGCGATAGGCCTCGAGCAGCCGGATGTGGTACTCGAGCGGAGCGCCGTCGGGGTTGTCGCGGCCGAGGGGGGTCGTCGGCTCAGGGCACCAGGTCGTGAAGCGCGGCGTGATCCCGCGGCTCATGAAGTAGTCGAGCCCTTCGCTCGTGCTCGCGATCGCCCCGTCCACCGTCGCGAAGCCGAAGGGCTTCGCCATCTCGACGCCCGCGACGAAGTTCGGGATCACGTGGCGCGGACCGAACACCTCCGCCGCGTCGAAGATCCGCCGGTGCCACTCCTCGCGGCCGACGTAGCGCGCCTTGCCCGGAGAGATGATCCCGAAGAGACGCTTGTCCCAGACCTCGTAGTTCGGGTGGTAGATGCTGATCCCGTAGTCCTTGTACCGTTGCACGTCCTTGCGGGGGAGCGCCTGCGCGACGACCTTGCCGATCCACCGGTTCGGGAAGCGCTCCTCGATGGCCAGGGCATAGCGCCCGTAGAAGTCGGCCTCGGCCAGACCCTCGACGGTACTCGTCACCGAGCCGCCCGTCAGGGTGTACGCCCTGCTCGCCTTCTCGGGGTCGTAGCGGTCGATGAGCTCGAGTGCCTCGAGCACGTCGGCGACGGGTTTCACGCCGGTGTAGGGGCGGCCGGCCCGACGGTGCTGGCGCCAGTTGTGGTTGATGTCACAGAACCCGCACTCCTCCTTCGCGCCGAAGTACTGGCAGAGGCGCAAGACGGTGAGGTAGATCAGGTAGCCCCACTGGATCGTCGGCGCGGTCTCCATCACGGTCTTGCCGTTCGCGAGCGTGTGCCGGTAGTACTCGGGCATCGGCGGCAGGCCGACGAGCGCGATCTCGCGCCCCTCGAGGGCGAGGCGTAGGTCGCCGGACTCGTCGCCCTCCACGCGGTAGGGCGAGTCAGGGTTGACCCGGACCGAGACGATGGTGCGCCGCAGCTCGAAGGGGCCGCCCGTCAGCGCGATCTCCTCCGGCGGCCTTCGCGTCGCCGCCTCGCCGAGCTCGGCGAGGGGCTTCTGGTCGAAGGAGAAGATGAAGTACGACTTCGGCTTGACCTCGCCGTCGAGGTTCTCGGTGAGCGCCGACCCCTCGAAGGCGATCCCCGTCCGCAGCAGATCCTCCTTCAGCACCGCTTCGGGCGGGATGTGCGGGAAGCGTGCGATCAGCGCCTCCACGAGGTCGGTGCGTGTGTGCAGCGTCGCGTTGCTCACCCCCGCAAACGTATCGACCGCGGGCGGGGTTTGGTGCGCCTCCGGTCCGAGTCCGGGCGCCCGGAGCTCGATCTCGCAGGCCGGCTTGTGCCCTGGGATGATCTTCTCGTGGGCAATTTCGCGAGCGAGCTGCAGCCCGGCAGCTTGGTCCCTGCTGTCTGCCCGCCGACTCGCAAGCGTCCTACGTCCACACGCGGGCCGAGAACGTGCTGGAGCGCCGAGGCTTGAGCTCCGAGCCGACGAACGTTGTGGTGGCGCTCTGGCAGCGGGTGCAGGCGCGCGACTGGGAGGCCGCCCGGGAGCAGCTCCACGAGGACTTCGTCTGCGAGTGGCCGCACACGGGCGAGCGGTTCCGTGGCCGTGACAGCTACATCGCGATGAATCGAGCGCATCCGGCGCCGAACTGGAGTGTCGAGCTCCTGCGGACGACGGCGGAGGGCGACCGGGTGGTCACGGAGGTGCGTGTGCCCTCCGACGCAGCGGTCGACTTCTGCGTCGGCGTGTACGAGCTGCGTGAGGGGCGCATCGCGCGGGCGACCGAGTACTGGGTCGAGCACCTGCCCGCGGCGCCGGAGTGGCGTGCGCCCTTCCGCGCACCCGCGGTTGACGACGCGCCGGCGGCGCGCGAGGCTCCGGGTGTGCCGAGCGCCCTCGAGACCGTCGATCGGCAACTGCGGGCGTTCAACGCCCGCGACCTCGAGGGCTACGCGGCCTGCTACAGCGACGACGTCGTGGTCGAGGATGCCGCCGGCGGCGTGACCTTCGAGGGGATCGAGGCGCTCCGCGCGGAGTTCAGGCAGATCTTCGAGCAGGCACCGGAGCTCCGCTGCGAGGTCTCGCAGCGCATCGTCGTGGGCGAGTACGTGGTCGCCGAGGAGCGGGTCTCCGGCACTCCGGAGCCGGTGCACGCCGCCGTCGTCTACCACGTCCGCGGCGGCCGCATCGACCGGATGCGGGTCATCCGCTGAGGGCGGCGCAACGCAAGCTGCTGATACCATACGTTATATGGTAAAGACGACCCTCTACCTTCCTGATCAGCTGAAGCGCCGCATCGAGCGCGTGGCGGCCACCGAGGGCCGCTCCGAGGCAGACATCATCCGGTCGGCCGTGGACCACTACACCGCCGGTCGCCAGGGCGGGCGGCCGCGCCTGCCGCTCTTCGACAGCGGTCGTGGCGACCTCGTCGACCGGCTCGAGGAGCAGCTCGAGGGCTTTGGCTACGGCGAGGATTGATCCTCCTCGATACGAGCGGCCTGCTGGCGGCGTTGGATGCCGCGGAACCGCAGCACGAGGCAGCGCGGGCGGCTCTCGAAGGCGAGGCTGCGCTCCTGCTCTCCCCGTTCGTGCTCGCGGAGCTCGATTACCTGCTCGGAAAACGTGTCGGCGTAGACGCGCAGCTCGCGCTGCTTCGCGAAATCGAAGGTGGCGCCTACGACCTCGTCTCGTTCGACAGCGGCGACGTCGCAGCGGCCGGAGCTGTCGTCGAGCAGTATCGCGAGCACGCGGTCGGTCTGGCCGACGCCTCGCTCGTCGTGCTCGCAGCGCGGTTCCGCACGGAGCGCGTCCTGACGTTCGACGAGCGGCACTTCCGCGTCCTGCGCGCCGGGCGGCGTCCGTTCGTGCTCCTTCCGGCAGACGTCTGAGCAGCCGGGATGCGCTTCCCGAGCGCGCGCTAGAGAGGGCCGACCAGTCGTAGCGAGCGAAAGCGCTTCGCGAAGCCGGCCACGCCGTCGCTTCCGTCGACGCGGATCCTGTCGAGCGTGAAGAGCCCCTGCCCGGGCCGGGCGATACCGGGGTTCGTCGTCGTGGCGCCCAGGTAGCCCGCCCGGCGCACGGCGGCAAGGACGGTGTCGTCGTAGCGGCCCGAGGGGTAGCAGAAGAACGGGATCGGCTGGCGGTACTGCTTCCGGAGGAACCTCCGGGAGGCGCCGACCTCCCGCTCCAGCGCCGCCGCACCCAGCGTCGTCAGGTCCGGGTGGGTGAAGGTGTGGTCGTCGAGCTCCCAGCCGGCTGCGATCAGCTTCCAGACGAGTCCACTGGTGCTCGACGGCGAGGTTGAGGACGCCAAGGAAGCCGTGGCGGCGCAGGACCGGGAGCGCGACCGTGTAGACGCTGCGGTAGCCGTCGTCGAAGGTCAGGACGACCGGGTGGGCGGGGAGCGGCCGGCCGCGGCGCCAGTGGTCGTAGGCCTGCCGCAACGTCACCGCGTGGAAGCCGTGCCTCGCGAGCCAGCCCATCTGGCCGGCGAAGTCGGCCGGTCTCACGTAGAGCTCGGAGTAGGCGGAATCCGCCGGGGGAGCCTCGAGCACGTGGTACATCAGGATCGGGATCGGCAAGTCGGATGTCGTGCGAGAAGGCGCGCGGCGGGACGCCGGCCTCGCGCTCGCGACCTCGACCCGCACGATCCGCCCCTCCCGCGGCGCGGCGGTCGCGGGCTTCCGCGAGCCTCCGCTGCCGAGCGCGAGGCCCGCCGCCACGCCGACGGCGACCACGGTCGCGGCGGCCCCGGTCATCGCGAGCCGCCTCCGCCGCCGGTGCCGCTCGAGCCTTCGCCGGCGGAGCAGCCGACCTTCCCCGTCCACGTCCCGAGTGTACGCCGACGCGGCGCCGCAGCTACCCTGACGGGCCGTCGTGTTCCGAAAGACCCTGCTCCTAGCCGCTTCTGCCCTTCTCCTCGCGCTACCCGCCGGAGCGCAGGCGCCGCGGCAGCTGCTGATGCCGGGCGTCTTCTACGAGGAGCACGTCGATTTCACGACGCATGGGCCCGTGGTCTATCGCGTTGTCACGGCGCCGAGGCCGGGCGGGCTCTTCGCGGTCAAGCCGGTGCTCTCGAACAGCCTGATCCAGGGCCGTGAGACGGTGAGCTCGATGGAGCGGCGCGTGTCGAGCGTCGCGACGGTTGTGGGTGTCAACGGCGACTTCTTCAACTGGAACGACGGGCATCCCACGGGCGTGCTCGTCCAGCAGGGCGTCCTCCAGCATCGCCCCTCCGCGGAGCGGTCGAGCGTCGGTATCGACGCGGCCGGTGCGCTCCACGTCGACCGCGTCACCATGTTCGGAACGTGGCAGGGCTCGAGCCAGCGGCGGACGCTCGACGGCTTGAACGAGCCACCGAGGAGCAACGGCGTCTCCCTCTACACGCCCGCCTGGGGGCCGTCCACCCCGGTCGATCCGAGCGTCTTCGAGGCCGTCGTCGCGCCGCTTCCGCCGACTGTGCCGAATGTCGAGCTGACGGGCGCGACCGTCGTCGACACCCGGCAGGGCGGCGGCACCCCGATCCCGGTCGGTGGCGGCGTCCTCGCCGCCCGTGGCGTCCAGGCGTCGAAGCTGGCCGGGGAGGCGCTGATCGGCCAGCCGATCGCGATCCGCCTGATCCTGAAGCCCGACTGGACCTCGGTCCTCGACGGCCTCGGTGGCGGGCCTGTGATCGTCCGGGACGGGCGGCCTGTCTTCAGCGCCAACGAGCTCTTCACGCCAGACCAGCTCCAGCCCCGCGACCCGCGCACGGCGGTCGGCCAGACCGCCGACGGCCACATCGTGATGCTCGCCGTCGACGGCCGGCAACCCGGTTACAGCGTCGGGATGACGAACTTCGAGCTGGCGCAGGTGCTCGTTCGCCTCGGCGTCGTCACCGGTTCGGCGCTCGATTCCGGCGGGTCGACGACGCTCGCCTTCGACGGGCAGGTCCTGAACCGGACCTCCGATCCGACGGGCGAGCGTCCCGTCGCCGAGGCGCTCCTCGTCATGTACAGCGGCGTCTTTGCGCCACCCGCCTTGCAGCGCGTCCTCTCGCCGAACGGCGACCGCGTTGGAGAGCAGCAGGAGCTGTCCTACAAGCTCGTGCGGCCGGCGACCGTCACCGCGAGCCTCGTCGGCCCCGACGGCGTCGCGCGCTCTACCGAAACGGGCGTGAGGGCCCCGGGCGTCTACCGCCTGCGCTGGAGCGGCAGGACGAGTGCGGGGACGCCGGAGGTGCAGGGGCGCTGGCAATGGGTCGTGACGGCGGTCGACGACCAGCAGCAGCATTCGGCGGCGAGCCGCCTCTTCACCCTCAACGACACGCTTGGCTTCCTGAAGCCGCAAGGCCCGGCGCTCGCGGTGCCGCGGCGCAGCGCGCGCGCGGTCGCCGCGGTCACCGTCGCGAGCTCGGCGACCGTCTCCGCGACCGTCGAGACGCCCGGCGGGGCCGCGATCGCAAGCGTCGCGTCCGGGAGGGTCGGGCCCGGCAGGCTGACGCTCTCGTGGAACGGCCGCGACCGCGCCGGCAACGCGGTCTACCCTGGGAGCTACGTCCTCCGTGTCGCCGCGACCAATCGGTACGGGCAGACGGAGCTGACGACGAAGATCCGCGTCACGAAGGCCCGGTTCAGGGTCGTCCAGACAGGCGGCCGGCGCCGGTAGCAGATGCTGCTTCTGATCTGAGCGTCCGCTAAAGACCCAAAGGCGCAGCCCAAGATCAAGCTATTAGACTCGCCGCGGTGCCGGTCGCCTCGCTGACGTCCTCGATCACCTCGTTCGTCGGCAATCACGGGCTCTACGCCGTGTTCCTCCTGATGTTCGTGGACGCCGTGTTCCCTGCGGCGAGCGAGCTCGTGATGGTGGCGGGAGGAGCCCTCGCTGCGCATGCTTTCTCCACCGGATCGGTCGATCTCCTCGGCGCCCGGCTCTCCTCGCCGTTCCCGATCTACCTTGCCGTCGCGCTCGCCGGCACGATCGGGTACACACTGGGCGCGGTGTTCGGCTGGGGCGTCGGCGCCCTGGCCGGCCGGCCCTTCCTCGATCGTCACGGCAGGCGCCTCCACCTGACCCCCGCGAACCTCGAGCGCGCGGAGCGCTGGTTCGAGGAGCGGGGCGACTGGGCGGTCTTCCTCGGCCGCATCACCCCCGTCGTCCGCTCGTTCGTCTCGATCCCCGCCGGCCTCATGCGGATGCGGTTCGGCCTCTACCTCCTCCTGACCCTGCTCGGGAGCGCGATCTGGTGCTTCGCCCTCGCGGGCGTCGGCTGGGCCGCCGGAACCGGCTACCGGCGCTTCCACCACGACTTCGGCTACGTCGAGATCGCCGTCGTCCTCCTCGCGGTGGCGGCGCTCGCGTGGTGGCTCTGGCGCCGGAGACGCTCCTCTAAACTGGATCGCCGTGCGGCGGATACCACTCTTTAAGCCCGCTGCGCAGTACGAGCCGCTCCTCCCGGAGTTGAAGGAGCGCTTCGCCGAGGTGCTCGAGAGCGGCCAGTTCATCCTCGGGCCGAACGTCAAGGCCTTCGAGCGCGAGGCGGCGGCGTACCTGGGGGTGCCGGAGACGATCGGCGTCGCCAACGGTACCGATGCCCTCGTGCTCGTCCTCGAGGCCATGGGCATCGGCTCGGGTGACGAGGTGATCTGCCCGGCGTTCACCTTCTACGCGACGGCCGAGTCGATCGCGCGCCGCGGCGCGACCCCGGTGTTCGCCGATATCGACCCCGCCACCCTGAACATCGACCCGCAAGATGCAGCCTCGAAGGTGACGGGCCGGACGAAGGCGATCATGCCCGTGCACCTCTTCGGGCGGCCCGCCGCCCTCGCGGAGCTCGCCGAGATCGGCCTGCCGATCGTCGAGGACGCTGCGCAGGCCTTCGGCTCCGAGGGGATCGCGCGGGTCGGCGCGGCCTCCACCTTCAGCTTCTACCCGACGAAGAACCTGGGCGGGCTCGGCGACGGCGGACTCGTCGCCTGCACCGACGGGGCGCTCGCCGAGCGCGTGCGCCTCCTCCGCTTCCACGGGTCGCGGGACAAGATCGACTTCGAGGTCGTCGGCTACAACTCGCGCCTCGACGAGCTGCAGGCCGCCGCGCTGCGCGTCTTCCTCCGGCACCTCGACGGCTGGAACCGGCTCCGACGGGAGGCGGCGGAACGCTACGCGGCACTCGGCCTGGGAGAGCTCGTCGAGCTGCCGCCGGACGACCCGGGTCACGTCTACCACCTCTACGTCGTGCGCACGCCGGAGCGTGAGCGGATCGCGGCAGCGCTCGCGGAGGCAGGGATCGGCCGCGGCACCTACTACGTGACGCCCCTCCACCTCCAGCCCGCGCTGCGCCACCTCGGGTACGAGGAGGGGTCGCTGCCCGAGACCGAGCGGGCAGCGCGGGACAACCTCGCCCTGCCGATGTGGGCCGGGATGGAGCCCGAGGCACAGGAGGCCGTCGTCTCCGTCGTGCGTGAGGCGTCGGTCGTACGAAGCCCCGCGTGATTCCCGTCAACCGGCACCGGGCATGGCAGCTGGCGGCGGATGCCGGTCTCATCGGCGCCGCTTGGTGGCTCGCCTTCCAGCTTCGCTTCGACCACGGCGTCCCGCCGTACTACGACACCCTCTTCGCGAGGACGATCGGGATCGTCCTCGGGATCAAGCTCGTCGTCTTCGTCCTCTTCGGGTTCTACAACCGCTGGTGGCGCTACGTCTCCACGAAGGACATGTGGAGCGCTGCTCGCGGCGTCACCGTCGCGTGCCTGATCGCGGACGTCACCGTGTACTTCGCCTCGCCGGTTCGCGACGTGCGGCTGCCGCGGTCGGTCGCGATCCTCGACTTCCTGCTCCTGCTCGCGTTCGTCGCCGGCTCGCGGCTGCTCGCGCGCACAGTGATCGAACGTCCCTCCTCCAGCGGCCTCGTCGCGCGCGGGAAGGAGGTGATCATCGCCGGAGCGGGAGACGCCGGCCGGTTGATCGTCCGCGAGATGCAACGGTCGCGCGCGCTCGGGTACACGCCGATCGGGCTCGTCGACGTCGACCCGCTCACGAAGAACCTGCGACTCGACGGCGTACGCGTGCTGGGAACGACGGAGGACCTGCCGCACATCCTGCGCGACAACAAGCCGGACGAGCTCCTGATCGCGATGCCGTCCGCGAGCGGCGAGGTGCGACAGCGCATCGTCGAGGCCGCGCGGCGAAACGGGGTGCCGCTGAAGACGCTCCCCGGGCTCGGCGAGCTGATCACCGACGACGACGACCGCCTCGCCTACCAGCTGCGGCCGGTCTCGGTCGAGGACGTCCTCGGCCGCGAGCCGGTCGAGACCGACTTCAGTGCGATCGCCTCCTACCTCGCCGGGCAGACGGTCCTCCTGACCGGTGCAGGGGGCTCGATCGGATCGGAGCTCTGCCGCCAGATCGCCCGCGTCGGCCCGCAGCGCCTCATCCTCGTCGACCAGGGCGAGACGCCGCTCTTCGAGATCGAGCGCGAGCTCGTCGAGCGCGATTTCCCGGCGAGCGTCCCGGTGCTCGCCGACGTCGGCAACCGCCAGAAGATGCGGCAGGTGTTCGACCGTTACCGCCCGGACGTCGTCTTCCACGCCGCCGCCTACAAGCACGTGCCGATGATGGAGTCGAACCCGATCGAGTCGGTGCGCAACAACGTTCTCGCGACCCGGACGATGGTCGAGGTGGCGGTCGAGTTCGGCGCCAGCCGCTTCGTGCTCGTCTCGACCGACAAGGCCGTGAACCCGAAGACGGTGATGGGCCAGTCGAAGGCGCTCTGCGAGTGGATCGTCGAGGGCTACGGCGCCCGGAGCGACGTGCCGACCCGCTTCGTCGCCGTCCGCTTCGGCAACGTCCTCGGCTCCTCCGGGAGCGTGATCCCGATCTTCAAGCGCCAGCTCGAGAAGGGTGGGCCGCTGACGGTCACCCACCCGGAGATGACCCGCTACTTCATGACGATCCCCGAGGCCGTCTCGCTCGTCGTGCAGGCGGGCGCGATCGGGGGCCGCGGCGAGGTGTTCGTGCTCGACATGGGCGAGCCCGTCCCGATCGTGAAGCTGGCCGAGGACATGATTCGCCTGGCGGGGCGGGAGCCGGTTCACGGCCGCGGGAAGGCGTCCGATCGCCAGATCGCGATCGAGTTCGTGGGCTCGCGTCCGGGGGAGAAGCTCCATGAGGAGCTGTGGGGGCAGGGGGAGATCGTCACGGAGACCTCGCACTCGAAGATCCGGCGCGCGAGTCGCCCGCCGGTCGACTCGGCCTGGCTCGAGGACGAGATCGCGGTACTGGAGCGGCTGGTGGACGAGGGCGAGACGCTGGAGCTCGTCTCCCGGCTCGCGGTGATGATGCGCGAGCCGCGGCGCCTCGACGCCGAGCGGGCCCCGCACCGCCGCGTCCTCGAGGACACGCTCCACTAGCGCGGGGGGAACCAGGGGTTCCACCACGGGCTCCCTCCTTCTGCGCTCCCGCTCGTCCAGCCGCGCCTGGCCTCCCGCCGGGCAAGCCCGGCTCCGGCCGCGACTGTTCGCGGCTCCTGCGACGTCTACCTCGCCGGAAGCTAAGAAAGCCAGCTTTCACACAGTCGGCGCACATTCAAATCGGTTTCGTCTCGCTTTCGAGGGTGGAACGTCCAGGCGCGGCGGTACGGTGGAGCGGTGGGAAGCGATGCCATCTTCGAGGGCCTGAACCCCGACCAGCGGCGGGCGGTCGAGGCTGTTCGAGGTCCGGTCGTGGTCCTCGCGGGCGCGGGAACCGGAAAGACGACGACGATCACGCGCCGGATCGCCAACCAAGTCGCCGTCGAGGCGTGCGGGGCGAAGCAGATCCTCGCGGTGACCTTCACCGACAAGGCGGCCGGCGAGATGCGGTCGCGGCTCGCAGCACTCGGTGTCGAGGGCGTCCGCGCGCGAACCTTCCACGCGGCAGCGCTCCAGCAGCTCCACCATTTCGGGAGAGACCCAGGTCAGATCCTGCCCTCGAAGGTCCTGATGCTGCGCCACCTCGCGAACTCGCTGCCGCGGCCGTTCCGCTTCCGTCCCGCGGCCGACCTCGCAACCGAGATCGAGCGGGCGAAGAACGCGCGCGTAGGTCCCCAACGCTACGAGGAGTGGGCGGCGGATCACGCGCTGCCGATTCCCGTCGACCTGATGGCGAGGGTCTACAAACGCTACGAGCAGCGCAAGAGCGAGCGCAGCCTCGTCGATTTCGAGGATCTGCTCGAGCAGGCGATCAGGTCGTTCGACGAGGACGGCGATGTCCGCGAGCGCTTCCACGACGCCTGCCGGGCGATCACGGTCGACGAGTTTCAGGACGTGAACCTGCTCCAGGCGACGCTGCTCGACCGGTGGCTCGGCGATCGAGACGACCTCTGCGTGGTCGGCGACGACTACCAGTCCATCTACAGCTTCACCGGCGCCTCGCCCGAGCACCTGCTGGCGCTGCCGGACCGCTTCCCGAACGCGACCGTTGTCCGCCTGGAGCGCAACTACCGCTCGACGCCGCAGATCCTGGCTTTCGCCAACAGGCTCGTCCCGCGGCTCGGAGGCGTCGAGAAGCAGCTGCGCGCGACGCTCGCCGACGGCCCCGAGCCGGAGGTCGAGACCCTCCCCTCGCCGGAGGACCAGGTGCGATTCGTGGTCGCGCGCCTGCGGGCGCTAGCCGCGGCGGGCGTGTCTTGGGAGCAGATGGCGATCCTCTTCCGCCTGAACGCCCGCTCGGAGGACTGGGAGGAGGCGCTGACAGAGGCGCGCATCCCGTTCGACGCACGCGGCGCGGCGTTCCTCCAGCGGCCTGCGGCGCGGCGCCTGCGCCGAGTCCTCGCCGGCTCCAGTACGACGGCGATCCGCCACGAGGTACGACTAGCCGCGGAGCGGGAAGGGCTTCTCGACCCCATGCCCGAAGGGCTCGGCGAGGCGGAGCAGACACGGCAGCTCGACCTCGCCCGTCTCGTGACGATCGCGGGCGAGCTCGACGACGGAAAGCGGACGATCGCCGACTTCCTTGAGGAGCTCGGCCGCCGGTTCGGGGAGGGCCGCGCGAGCGGCGTCAACCTTCTCACCTACCACCGTGCGAAGGGCCTCGAGTTCGAGGGCGTCTTCCTGCCGCGCCTGGAGGAGGGAGATCTGCCGGTCAAGCAGGCCCGCTCGCCGGTCGCGCTCGCCGAGGAGCGGCGGCTCCTCTACGTGGGACTGACGCGCGCAAAGCGCCACCTCGTCCTCTCCTGGAGCGCGAGGGGAAAGCCCAGCAGGTTCCTCGCGGAGCTCGGCCTGGGCCGGCCGGTGCTCCCGGCCGTCGAGCCGGAGGACCCGCGCTACGCGGCCCTCAAGCGATGGCGACTCGCGCGTGCGGCGGCGGACGAGCTTCCCGCCTACGTCGTCTTCCACAACTCGACGCTCGAGGAGATCGTGCGGCGCGGCCCGCGCACGCTCGGTGAGCTCGCGGCGGTGCCTGGGGTCGGTCCGGCGAAGCTCGAGCGCTACGGCGACGACCTCCTGACGGCGCTCGCCGCGGTGAGCTGAGGCTAGTGCGGCCTCTCATAACGTTCGAACGGAAACGAAGGTCACGTGGAGGCCGCACTACTCGGCCTCTTCGCGGCCCCCGGCCGCAGAGCGGCCGGAATAGTGCGGCGTCGGGTGCCGTCGGTTTCCGGTGAGACCTTGGGAGACGCCGCACTAGCTGCTTGATCGGTAATTCACGCGAGCCGGATGGTGGCCTCCAGACGCGGCGCAGGGTCAGCACGTCCACTCACCGTCCGTAGCGCTGCTACGACCGGCGGGCGGTCGCACGGTCCTGCTTGATCTGGGCCATCCCCGACAGTGCGAGAATTACCATCGACCATCTACGGCGGGCTCTCCTCGAGCGCCAAGAGGAGGAGATCGAGCATCGCCTGCGGCTCTCGGCGAATCCGCGGCCGCTTCTGATCCTGGCGCTTTGACAGGTCGAGGGCACGGGGGTCGGTCAGCGGCCGCAGCCTTCCGTCCCGGATGAGCGCCTCGTCGACCCCGCCGAGCCGGCCGCCGTAGGTGGTGTAGACGGGAACACCGAGCGCGGCAGCCTCGCGGTTCATCGTACCCCCGGCCGAGACGACGAGATCGGCGAGCGAGATCAGGCTCTGCGCGTCGACGGCGGCCTCGGGAACGATCACCGAGGGGAGCGCGAGACCTTCCACGTACTCGCGCTGACCGGAGGTTCTCGGCAACACGACCGCGTGCACTCCGCCATGGTTTCCGAGGTAGGCGAGCACCTGCGGAAAGAGCGGGTTCGACCGTCGATGGTAGAGCGAGACATCCGGCGGGGTGCGGACCACGATGAGCGTCCGCTGCGGGTCGAGCGGCCAGGCCTCGAGGACTCTGACGTCGGGCTCGAAGTCGGCCAGGTAGTACTCCTCCTTCAGGCCCGGGTACTGCACGAGCTTCGGCGGGACCGCGTGGTAGCGCGCCAGCCGTTCGGCCGGGATGGCGGCGGGCACGACGACCCGCGTGGCGGCGCGGCAACCGAGCTGGTGCTGGAGCCAAGCGAACTCGTAGTCGAAGGTGGTCGAGCTCGGGATCCCCAGCCGACGCGCCGTCATCGTCAGCTCGTGAGACCCGTGCGCCAGCGCGAGGTCGAACGATCGACCCCCGGCCCAGCCCCGCAGGGTTCGGAGCCGCGACGACATGGAGCGCGCCTTCGCCAGTCGGGAACGACCACCGTGACTCCCGATCACCTCGGCCTCCAGACCGTGCAACTCGAGGAGTTGCAATGTCTGCGCGTAGTCGCGCGCGGTGATCTCGACGTCGTGGCCCTGCAGCCTCAACAACCGGATCAACGGCCGGAAGACGAGCACGTGCGCCGACGCCGTCATGTCGATCCACACCCTCATCGGGCGCCCCCGGGCGGCGCGGGCTTCCACCGGGCGAAGCCGAAGTCTGGCTTCGCCGCAGGAGCGGCGTTCAACGCTCCACCAGCACCTCCGGAAGCGACGGCGCGCGTGGCGGCCGCTCCACGTGGTGCTCGTACCAGAGCGTGAACGACAGGAGGCCCCACAGCTGCCGGCTGAGGTCTTCCCGGCCCGAAACGTGCCGTTCGAGGAGGCCGGTCACGACGTCCGGCCGGAAGAAACCCTGGCGCCCGACGGTCGACGGCGCGAGCGCCTCGCGCGCGAAGGGCGCCAGCTCTCCCCGCAGCCAGGCCGCAGCCGGGATCGAGAAGCCGCGCTTCTTGCCGGAGACGATCTCGTCGGGCACGAGCGGCGCAACCGCTTTCCGCAGCAGCACCTTCTTGCGGAAGCCGCGCACCTTGTGCCGAGACGGCAGGGCGAGTGCGAAGTTGCTCACCACCGTGTCCAGGAACGGAACGCGCGCCTCGAGAGAGTTCGCCATCGACGCGCGATCTGTCTTCACGAGCAAATCGTCGACGAGGTAGCTGCCAATGTCGACGTCCTGAAGGCGCGCGAGGAGGTCTGCATCCTCGGTCTCGGAGAAGCGCGCGCGGAGAAGGTCGACCGGGTCGTAGCCGCTGCGCCGGCCAGTCAGCTCGGCGCGCGCGTCCGGCGAGAAGATCTCCTTCCATGCGTGGTGGCGCTCGAGGGGCGGCAACACGGCGCCGCGGACGAAGCGTTTCGCGCGGTAGTCGAAGCTTGCGGCGGAAGTCGTGCTCGGCAGCCGCTCCACGATCGGCCGGAGGAGCGGCGCGAGGCGTCCGATCCGCAGCGCGAGGAGGTCCGCCGCGTACGTGTGGTAGCCCCCGAACAGCTCGTCGCCGCCCTCGCCTGAGAGCGCGACCTTCACGTGGCTCGCCGCGAGCTGTGAGACGAGGTAGGTCGGGAGCGACGAGGAGTCGGCAAACGGTTCGTCGAAAGCCTCGGCCAGCACCGGCAACAGCAGGGCGGCGTCCGGCCGGAGCACGAGCTCGTGGTGCCGCGTCGAGTACCGCTCCGCCACGAGGCGCGCGTTCCCGAGCTCGTTGAACGACTCCTCCTCGAAGCCGATCGAGAACGTGTGCAGCGGTTCGGAGCTCTCCTCCGAGGCGAGAGCGGCCAGCGCGGAGGAGTCGACGCCACCCGAAAGGAGCACGCCGACCGGGACGTCGCTGACGAGGTGAGCCCGAACCGAGTCGCGCAGCCGGGCGCGCAGCTCCTCGACGAGCTCCGCCTCGTCGTCGTCGCGAACCTCCGCGGCGCCGACCGGCGAGGGACGCGCGTACCGTTCCAGCTGCGGCTCTCCACCCTCCCAGACGAGGATTTGGCCGGGTGGGAGCTTGCGCGTCTCGCGAAAGATCGAGAACGGGACGGGGATCGCGTTGAACACGAGGAACGCCTCGAGCGCGTCGAGGTCGATCTCGCCCCGCGGAAGCGCGCGCAGCTCGGAGGCGAACTGGAGGCCGGAGGCGTCGGCGCGGTAGTAGAGCGGCTTGATCCCGAAGCGGTCACGCGCGAGCACGAGGCGGTTGCGCGGCGCGTCCCAGATTGCGACCGCGAACATTCCTCGAAGGCGCTCCGCGAAGCCGAGCCCGTACTGCTCGTAGAGGTGGACGAGCACCTCGGTGTCGCCGCGGGTCGAGAACCGATGGCCTGCCCGCTCGAGCTCCGCCCGCAGCTCCTGGTAGTTGTAGAGCTCTCCGTTCTGGACGACGTGGATGGAGCCGTCCTCGTTGCCGATCGGCTGATCCCCAGTCTCGAGGTCGATGATCGAGAGCCGTCGTGCTGCGATCCCGACGCCTCCCTCGACGAAGAACCCGTCGCTGTCGGGGCCCCGGTGGACGAGCGTCTGGTTCATCGCCTCGAGGCACGCCCGGTCGACGGCGCCGCGCAGCGAGGCGATCCCGCAGATGCCGCACATGGCCAGGACTCTAGTCGGCCGTTCTCACACCACCCTTGAGCGACTGCGCCAGCACGCGAAAGCCTGTCGCCGCGACGGTTCGGAGGTACAGGCGCACGGAGCGGTCGGCGATCCACTCCAGGTCGTGTGCGAGCTTCTCCGCCATGGACGTCTCGTAGCCGCGTCGCACCTGGGCAAGCCCGGAGAGACCCGGCCGGACGACGAGCCGCTGCCAGTACGCGGGCAGCTCGGCCGCGAGCTCGCGGAAGAAGCGCGGCCGGATCGGGCGAGGCCCGACAAGGCTCATGTCGCCCCGCAGGACGTTCCAGAACTGCGGGATCTCGTCCAGCTGCGTCGCGCGCAGCCAGCGCCCGATCGGCGTCTCCTCAGCGTGCGTGCGCGCGACGAGCTCCGGGCCGAGATGCGGCCCGAGTCGGCTCTCGGCGCCGGGCCGCAAGGTGCGGAACTTGAGCATCTCGAAGACCCTGCCTCCCCGGCCGATCCGCTCGCCGCGGTAGAGGAGCGGGCGGCCGCTCGTCGTGAGGAGGGCCACGACGATCACGGCGCATGCCGGCAGTGCGAGTAGCAGGAAGAGGCTCGAGAAGACGATGTCGAGCGCTCGCAGCGACAGGTCGGCACGACCGCGCCCGGGCGTTTCCGCCGCCAGCCGCGCGGACAGTCCCGCCAGGGTCTCCTCCCCCTGGTCTCGTGGCGTTACGGCCACCACGCTGATGCTAGAACGTCCACTCTCGCGATGCGTGGGCTCCCGCGCGCCGAGCGGCTTCGCCCTGTCGGCTCGAGCCATGTCCGGTTCCGCCGCTCCAAGGTGCCCATAGCCTCCTCCCCGCGACGAGCCTAGCCATAGAGGTGAAACGAGGGTGTGAGGGGAGCGAACAGCATCCACACGGCCGGCGCGGAAGCCGACTGTGCTCCGCCTAGGATAAGCTACCCTTATGCAAGGGAGGTGTCGGTTCACGAGATGCTTGATCGATAATTCACGCGAGCCGGATGGTGGCCCGGACGCGGCGCCGGATCAGCACGCCCACTCACCGTCCGTAGCGCTGCTGTGAACGGCGAGCGGTCGCACTGTCCTGCTTGGTCTGGGCCGTCCGCGACAGTGCGAGAATCACCGATCAACCTCTAGCCGCACCTCGCGGCTGCCACCCCTCCGACCCTCCACTATGGACACCCGACAACTCGCCGCCTTCTGCGAGGTCGTCGAGCGCAAGAGCTTCTCGCGGGCCGCCGAGCGACTAGGCGTTACTCAGCCGGCTGTGAGCCTCCAGATCAGGTCGCTCGAGAAGCGGCTCGGCCGCCAGCTGCTCGACCGCTCCGGGCGGCGTGTCGAGCCGACCGAGGCGGGCCTCCGCCTCTATCGCGGCGCACAGCGCCTGCTCGCGCTGGAGGAACAGCTTCTCGAGGACGTCACCGGGAATGGCGAAGAGGCGCTGCTTCGCGGGACTCTGGCGATCGGAGCCTCGACGGGGCCGGGTGGATCCGTCGTGCCGCTTCTCCTCGCCGAGTTCCAGCGCGGCCACCCCGAGTTGATGGTCGAGCTCTCGGTCTACGACACCCAGACGGTGGTCGACCTCGTCACGCGCCGCGAGCTCGAGCTCGGGGTGGTCGGCGCGGCGCGGCGCACCCGGGCCGTCGTCTTCGAGCCTCTCTTCCGGGACGAGGTGGTCCTCGCGTGCCCGCCCGGCCATCGCTTCGCGAACCGGAAGATCAAGCTGGACGACCTCCGCGCCGCGCGGCTGATCGTGATGCAGGAGGGCGCCGGGGTCCGGCAGGTGATCGAGGACGAGCTGCGCCGGGTCGGGGTACGCCTTCGCGACCTCGGGATCCAGCTCGAGCTCGGTCTCCAGGAATCGGTCAAGAGCGCCGTGGCGGGCGGCTTCGGTGTCACCTTCATCTCGCGTTCGGCAATCGAGAACGAGCTCGCCGCCGGAACTCTTGCCGCCGCCCGGGTCGAGGGGCTGGAGCCCGCACGCGAGATCTTCCTCGTTCGCGCCGCAGGGCGTTCGAGCAGCCGCGCGGCGGAGGCCTTCGTCGCCTTCGCGGGGGACCGGCTTCGGTGATCGTTCGCTGGGGGCTCGAGGAGCTTCCGGGGCTCCTTGCCGAGCTGAGGGTGCAGCGACCGTTTCTGCTCGCGAGTCCGCGGTGGTCGAGGCTTTCGCTCGCCCCGGCTGCGATCGATACCTGGGAGGAAGTTCCCTCCGACCGGATCGCGGAGATCGCTTCGCGCGCGGCCGCTCCGGGGGCCGACGTCCTCCTTGCTGTCGGCGGAGGCAGCGCGATCGACGTCGCGAAGGCCGTCTCCGCCGAGACTGGACTCCCCGTCGTCTCTGTGCCGACCACCTACTCAGGTGCGGAATGGACGAGCTTCTACGGCGTCCGCGACAGCGGTCGGCGCATGCGCGGCGGCGGCAGCGGCGCCCGCCGCGGCGGGATCGTCTACGAGCTCACGCTGACGCTCGACCTGCCGCGAGCCGAGACGGTGGGAACCGCGCTGAACGCCCTCGCACACTGCGCCGAGGCGCTCTACGTCGCGGGCCGCAACCCCGAGGCGGACCAGGAGGCGCTTGAGGGTGCATCGATCATCTCGCGGTTCCTCCCGGAGGTCGTCGAGAGTCCAAGGGAGACCGTCGCGCGACGCGGCCTGCTCGAAGGTGCCATGCACGCCGGCGCAGCGCTCGCCGGCGCCGGCCTGGGCCTGGGCCACGCGATGGCGCAGGCGCTCGGCGGGCGCTACGGGCTTCCCCACGGCGCGCTAAACGCACTCTGCCTGCCGCCGGCGCTTCGTTTCGCCGAGCCGGTCGCCGGGGAGGCGCTGGCCCGCTTCTCCAGCGCGATCGGAACCGACGACGCCGCTTCGGGGGTCGAGGAGCTCGCGCGCCTGGGAGGCTTCTCGCGGCTCCGCGACCTGGGCGTTCCGGGCGACGAGCTCGACGCCGTCGCTCAGGCGACCGCGGCCCGCGCCGGCGCGAAGGCGAATCCACGGCTGGCCACGCCGGAGGAGATCGCCGTCCTGCTGCGCTCGATCTGGTAGCCGCTACGCGAAGCAGGGCCCGCCGTGCGGCACGCCGCCGGGGCCGGTCAGGTGGTAGACGGCCTCCGACTTCCTGACCTCGATGCAGTAGGCGGTGTCGGTTGCGTACTGGAGCGTCAAGTCGTGGAACCTACGGAGGTCCACCCCGGCGTAGGTGCCGCGCACGGCGCGCTGCTGGTCGAGCGTCACCCCCGCCGCGAGCAGCTCGTCCTCCGCCGCCCCGCGGCCACTCTTGTTGAACCCGAGCGAGTGGACGACCTCGCCCAGACCGTGCTTGCTCACCTGCTGGTAGAAGACGACGCTTCCGCCGATGAGGATCGCCATTACGGCGATGAAGACGACCGCCCGGCTCATCGCCCATTTTTCGGCATCGTCGGGCGCGAACTGAAATAGTCATTACTAATCAAAGGTATTAGCCGTTGCTAGAATGACCGACTGTGGCGAGGACAGGATCTCTCGACGTGCTCGTGATCGGCAGCGGCGCCTCCGGCCTTGCAGCGGCGGTCGCCGCCGAGCGTGCCGGTGCCCGTGTCGGCCTGGCGACGAAGGGCGCGCTCCAGTCGTGCAATTCGGCGAAGGCGCAGGGCGGCATCCAGGCGGCCTTCGCGGCCGACGACTCGCCCGAGCAGCACGCGGAAGACGTCTGGCGCAGCTCGCACGAGACAGCCGATCGAGCGCTCGTCGAGGTGCTGACCGGGGAGGCGCCGGGAGCGATCCGGTGGCTCGAGGAGCTCGGGGTCGAGTTCACGCGCGAGAACGGCGGCTACCGCCTCGCCCGCTGCGGCGGCTCGACGCGGAAGCGCCTGCTCCAGGTCGGCGACCGCACCGGCCATGCGATCACGAAGGGACTGCGGGACGCGGTCGAGGCGTCGTCTGCAACGACCATGCCGAAATCGCCCCTTCGCGAGCTCTCGCCGGTCGGCGCGGGCTGGCGCGCGTGCTGCGGCGACGCTGTCGTCGAGGCGGCGACGGTCGTCCTCGCCGCGGGCGGCCGGTGCTTCAGGGAGGCGCAGGAACGTGGCGAGCTCTCCACGAACCATCCCGGGGCGACGGGCGAAGTGACGCAGATCGCGCTCAGGCTTGGTGCGGAGGCCCGCGACCTGGACGCGCTCCAGTACCACCCGAACGGCGGTGCCTGGCCGCCGACGATGCAGGGCTATTCCATACCCGAGACGACACGTGCCTATGGAGCCGTGCTCCTGAACCGCGACGGCGAGGAGTTCACCGACTCGCTAGGCCCGCGTGACGCGGTCAGCCGAGCGATCTTCGACGAGGTGGAGGCCGGCCGCGGGGTCGAGACGCCGGACGGGCGCCCCGCCGTCCTCCTCGATACCACGCGCATTTCGGAGGAGGACGCCGAGATCTCGCTGCCGTACATGCTCAGGCGCTACCGTGCCGCGGGAATCGACCCGCTTCGCGAGCCGATCTTTACCTACCCTGTCCTCCACTACCAGAACGGCGGCCTCGTGATCGACACGGACGCCGAGACGTCCCTCGAGGGCGTCTTCGCCTGCGGGGAGATCGCGGGCGGGACGCACGGCCGCAACCGCATGATGGGCAACTCACTCCTCGAATGCACCGTCTTCGGCCGCCGAGCCGGCCGGGCAGCCGCGCAGAAAGCGAGATCATGACGTCAATCGCCGAAGCAGAAAGCGGCCGTAAATCGACAGATTTGGGGGCGATAGTCGAGGACGCGGCAGCCCAGCTCTACGTCTGGGCTCTCAAGGACATCCCGAAGGACCTGCGCGACGCGCTCGACGCCGCCCGGGGGCGGGAGACTTCGATCCCCGGCCGCCGCGTCCTCGAGATCATCAACCGCAACATCGGGATCGCGGACGACCAGAAGAACCTCGTCTGCCAAGACACCGGCATCGCGGTCTATTTCTGCCGCGTCGGCGAAGGGTTTCCGCTGCACCCTGCACGGATCTACGAGGCGCTCAAAGCCGGCACCGAGCGGGCGACGCTCGAGCATCCGCTGCGCTCGAACGCCGTGCACACGATCACCCGCGAGAACACGGGCGCGAACACCGGCTACCGGCTGCCGATCGTCCACTGGGACTTCGTCCCTGACTGGGACGGCCTCGACGTCAAGTGCGTGCCCAAGGGGTCGGGCTCCGAGAACATGAGCTTCCTGAAGATGTGCGTCCCCGCCGACGGCGTGAAGGGGATCAAGCAGTTCGTGCTGGAGTCGATCGTCTCCGCCGGCGGCAAGCCGTGCCCGCCCGGGATCGTCGGCGTCGGCATCGGCGGCTCCGCGGACTACGCGATGTACCTGGCGAAGGAGGCGATCTCGCGACCCGTCGGGACGCGGAACTCCGACCCGATCGTCGCCGCGCTCGAGGACGACCTCTTCGCGCTCCTGAACGAGACCGGCATCGGCCCGATGGGCCTCGGCGGCGACGTGACCGTCCTCCAGTGCCACGTCGAGCACGCCGACACGCACATGACCCTCAACCCCGTCGCCGTGAACTACCAGTGTTGGGCGGCGCGGCGCGCGAGCGCGCACGTCGCCGCTGACGGCAGGGTCGACCTCGACCGCGATGCGTGACGTGACCACCCACCGGCTGACCTTCCCCGCCTCCGAAGAGGCGATTCGCGAGCTTCGCGCAGGCGACGAGGTGGTGGTCGACGGTCACATCATCGGCATCCGCGACCGGACGCAGATCCGCATCTTCGATCAGGGCATCGCACCGCCCATGGATCTCCACGGCGCCTTCCTCCTCCACACCGCACCGAACGTGCGCAAGCTCGGGCCGGGCCGCTACGAGAAGCTCTGCATCGGCACGACGACGAGCGCGCGGATGGTGCGGTTCACGGAGGGGCTCGGTGCCCAATACGGCGTGCGCGCGATCTGCGGCAAGGGTGGGCTTCCCGACGAGGCGATCGAGCCGATGCGCCGGCTCGGGATGGTCTACTTCGCCATCGTCGGCGGCGCTGCCGCGCTCGAGACGACCCAGATCGAGGAGATCGAGGAGGTCGCCTGGGAGGAGCTGATGCCCGAGTGTCTGTGGAAGTTCCGGGTGAAGGACTTCGGGCCGCTGACCGTCGGCATCGACAGCCACGGGAGCTCCGTCTTCCACGACGTCCAGGAGCGCGCGAAGCGGCGCCTCGAGGAGCTCGTTGCCAGACTTTGACCTCGGCCTGCCCGAACGCGCCGGCGGCCTGACCCACGTCATCGACAAAGGCCTCGGGCCCCGGGCGTGGGAGGACGTGCTCGAGACGAGCGGCGACTACGTCGACATCGTCAAGCTCGGTTGGGGCACCGCGTACGTGACGCCCAACCTGCGCCGGAAGCTCGAGGTGCTGCGCGACAAGCCGGTCGTGATCGGCGGGACGTTCTTCGAGGTCGTCTACCTGCGCGGCGAGCTCGACGGCTACAAGCGCTGGCTCTCGGACCTGGGGCTGTCCCACGTCGAGATCTCCGACGGCACGGTCGACATCCCGCGGGAGCGCAAGCTCGAGCTGATCGAGGACTTTGCGCGCGACTTCACCGTCCTCTCAGAGGTCGGCTCGAAGGATCCGCTCGTCGAGCTGCCGCTCGACGAATGGGTGAGCTCGCTCCGGGACGAGCTCGAAGCCGGGGCGTGGAAGGTGATCACCGAGGCCCGAGAGGGCGGGACGGCGGGAATCTTCTCCGCCGAGGGCGAGGTGCGTGTCGATCTGGACGCGATCGCGGACGCCGTCGGCCTTCGGGACATCGTCTTCGAGGCGCCGACGAAGTCCTCGCAGGCGTGGTTCGTGAAGCGCTTCGGCCCCGGGGTCAACCTCGGCAACATCCCGCCGGACGAGGTGATCCCGCTCGAGACGCTGCGCCGGGGCTTGCGCGGCGACACGCTGAAGGAGCTCTTGCTCGATGCGAGGGAGGGTGCCCGTGGGGTCTGAGTCCGATGCGAAGTCGCTCGCGATGGCGGGCGGAGCCGGGCTTCGCCCGGCGGGAGCCCAGATCCCGAGTCCGCCTTCCGGAGGCGAGCAGGAGGGGGCCCATGGCGGAGCCACGGGTTCCCCCGTGCTGAGCCGGCCTCTGCCCGACGACGCGCACGCGGGACGGGAGCACCCCTCCGGCCGCGACTTCGAGGCCATGTCCGCAGAGGAGATCCTCTGCTGGGCGGCGGGGGAGTTCGGCAACCTCCTCTGCCTGACCTGCTCCTGGCAGAAGCAGTCCTCGGCGCTTGTGCACATGGCCTCGGAGCTCGGGCTCGGGCTCGACGTCGTCGAGCTCGACACCCACCTCTTCTTCCGCGAGACCTACGAGACGCGCGACCGGCTCGTCGAGCGCTACGGCCTCAACCTGATCGAGCCGCCGCGCGTGATCACCGTCGCAGAACAGCATCGCCGCGAGGGGCCGAATCTCTGGGAGCGCGACCCGGATCGGTGCTGCCACATCCGCAAGGTCGAGCCCCTGCTGCACGCGCTCGAGCCGTACGACGCCTGGATCTCGGGCATCCGCCGCGACCAGTCGCCCAGCCGGGCGACGACGAGGAAGATCGAGTGGTCCGAGCGCTACGGCGTCTGGAAGATCCACCCGCTCGCCGACTGGAGCGAGCAGCGCGTGCGCGCGTACATCGTCGTGAACGAGATTCCCTACAACCCGCTGCACGACGTCGGCTATCGCTCGATCGGCTGCATCCCTTGCACGCGTCCGATCGCCCCGGGCGAGGAGGAGCGCGCCGGGCGCTGGGCGGGCTCGGACAAGCTCGAATGCGGCATCCACCTGGACCTGCCGTTGCAGCAGAACTCGACCGGTGAGCTACGCAAAGGAGACGCATGATCGAAGGACCGGAGGAGGGGGCACGTGGGGGAACCGCGGGTTCCCCTACGCACATCTATGCCCATGAGCACCCGGAGTCCGACCGACGCCGCGAGCACGGCTTCACGCTCTGGTTCACGGGGCTCTCGGGCTCCGGGAAGACAACGATCGCGCACCTCGTCGGGCCCGAGCTCGACCGGCGCGGGCTGATCGTCGAGTACCTCGACGGCGACACCGTCCGCACCCACCTCTCGAAGGGCCTCGGCTTCTCGAAGCAGGATCGGGACACGAACATCGAGCGGATCGGCTGGGTCGCCTCCCGGCTCACCCGCCAGGGTGGCGCCGTCATCGCCGCGGCGATCTCCCCCTACGAGGAGACCCGCCGCAAGGCGCGCGAGCTGGTGGAGCCGTGGGGACGCTTCGTCGAGGTGTACGTGGCCACCTCCGTCGAGGAGTGCGCGCGGCGCGACGTCAAGGGCCTCTACGAGAAGGCTTTTCGCGGCGAGATCAAGGGTTTCACCGGCGTCGACGACCCCTACGAGGAGCCGCCGAGCCCCGAGCTCCGCATCGACACCGAGGAGCACGAGCCCGCGGCATCTGCCCGACTCGTCGTCGGGAAGCTCGAGAAGTTCGGCCTCGTGCCCTCGGAAGTGCCCGCGTGAGTGCTGCCGAGGCACCGCTTGCGGTGCCGGTGTCAGGACTCGCGGCTCCGCCGCGTGTCCGTCTGCGCCGCCAACCTCGGACGAGGTCGGAGTCGTGAGCGTGTCGAGGGCGGATCGGTTGATCCGGCCCCACGGGGGAACGCTCGTCGATCGCACGGGCGAGCGCCCTGATGACCTGCACGCGCTCCCGTCGGTCACGCTCACCTCACGGGAGCTCTCCGATCTTGACATGCTCGCCTCGGGCGCTCTGTCGCCGCTCGAGGGCTTCATGGGGCGCGACGACTACGAGAGCGTCCTCGAGACGATGCACCTTCGCAGCGGCCTGCCCTGGTCGCTCCCGGTCTGCCTCGCGGTCGACGGGCCGCACCAGTCCGACCGAATCGCGCTGGCCGACGAGGCGGGCCGCCCGGTGGCGGTGCTCGAGGTCGAGGGCGTCTACGACTACGACAAGGAGCGCGAGGCGGAGCTCTGCTTCGGTACGACGGACGCGGAGCACCCGGGCGTCGCGCGCCTCTACGGGCAGAAGCAGATGTACCTCGCGGGCAAGGTGAAGGTCTTCGAGCGGGCGACGCCCTCCTTCCCAGAGCTCGCGCTCGATCCGGCGCAGACGCGGGCGACCTTCGCGGAGCGCGGGTGGAAGCGGGTCGTCGGCTTCCAGACCCGCAACCCGATCCACCGGGCCCACGAGTACCTGACGAAGGGCGCCCTCGAGACGGTGGACGGCCTGCTCGTCCACCCGCTCGTCGGCGACACGAAGTCGGACGACGTGCCGGCCGCGACGCGTGTCGAGTGCTACCGCGTGCTGCTCGCCGACTACTACCCGAGCGACCGCGTCGTCCTCTCGGCCTTCCCGGCGGCGATGCGTTACGCGGGCCCGCGGGAAGCCGTCTGGCACGCGATCTGCCGCAAGAACTACGGCTGTTCGCACTTCATCGTCGGGCGGGATCACGCGGGCGTCGGCAGCTACTACGGCACCTACGACGCACAGCTGATCTTCGACGAGTTCGCGGCGCACGAGCTGGACATCGAGCCGATGTTCTTCGAGCACGCGTTCTGGTGCCGCACGTGCGGTCAGATGGCGACGCCGAAGACGTGCCCGCACGGCGCCGAGAGCCACGTCTTCCTGTCCGGCACGAAGGTGCGGGAGATGCTGGAGCGGGGTGACCTCCCGCCGGTCGAGTTCTCGCGGCCCGAGGTCGCCGACGTCCTCATCTCGGCCTACACGAGGACGCCGTAGTCCTCGGAGCTCATCGGAGGGACCGCCCGTGACCTGGCAGTTCTCGCTCACCGGGCTCCTCATCGGCGTCCTCGTGGGGATGACCGGGATGGGCGGAGGCTCGCTGATGACCCCGATCCTCGTCATCTTCTTCCATTTCAAGCCGACGCTCGCCGTCGGCACCGACATCCTCCACGGCGCGGTCTTCAAGTCGTTCGGCGGCCTCCGTCATCGTCAGCTCGGCACCGTGCACGCCCGCCTCGCGGCCTGGATGTTCCTCGGAAGCGGGCCGATGTCGTTGCTCGGCGTCGCGCTCGCGACCTTCCTCGAGCGCCGCTACGGTGAGGGCGTCGCCTCGGCCGAGGGCAAGGCCGTGGGGATCGCGTTGATCGCCGGGGGCCTGGGCTTTCTCGCGAAGACCTTCGTCGCGCCGAGGGCTCCGCTGAACCGCCCGTTCTACCTCGCACCGCGCGACCGGATCACCGCGGTCACGATCGGCGCGACCTGCGGCTTCGTCGTCGGCCTGACCTCGGTCGGCAGCGGGACGTTCTTCGGGCTGATGATGCTGCTCGTCTACCCGCTCAGCGTCGCGCAGATCGTCGGCACGGACATCTTCCACGCGGCTGCGCTGCTGTGGGTCGCCGGCTTCGGTCATCTCGTCGCCGGCAACGTCGACCTGCACGCGATGAGCTGGCTGCTCGTCGGGTCGATCCCCGGCGTCCTGCTCGGCAGCCAGCTGACGGTGAAGATCCCCGAACGGGCCTTGCGGATCGGACTCGCGACGGTGCTGACGATGAGCGGGATCAAGCTCGTCGAGCTGCCCGAGAGCACGTGGATCATCCCGATCGGGTTGGGAGCCGGCCTCGTCGCGCTCGGCGTGCTCGCCTTCCGGAGCCTCCCGAGCCGCCGCCCGGTGCCGGCGCCCGAGCGCGCCGCTCCTTGACCGCCGGGCGCTGCGCATGCCTCGAGTCCCTGGGCTGGCTGGCCTACGAGTCCTATTCCGGGAGCAGCCGCAGAGCCGGCCGGTTCCGCGGCCTGATCGCGCCGAAGTGCCGGCGGTCGAGCGTGACCACGAGCTCCGTGTCCAGGCGTTCGGCCAGCGCCACGACCGAGGCGTCGGTCCCGCCCAGCGGGAAGTCGCGGTACTGCTGAACGAGCTCGCCGATCCGTCTCCAATCCTCCGGTGCCGGTGCCTCCACGTCGAAGCGCTCGAGGCCGCGCAGAAAGCCGGCCTCGACGTGGGAACCGAGGCGCGTGGCAACGATGTACGTCACCTCTGCGACCGCGAGCGCCGGGATGACGAGGGCGAGGTCGGGGCGCTGAAGTGTCTCGACGCAACGGGAGTGGTCGTCGTCCCCGGCGTCGACGGTCGCATAGAGCGGGCCGGAGTCAACGATCGCGATCATGCGACCACTCGGCCTCGAGAACCTCCTCGAAGTTGCGGGCGGTGGAGCGATGGCCGCTGCGTCCGAGGGCGGCGAATGGGAGTGCGCGCACACCGCTCGACGTGCCGAGCTGCGCGGTCAGCGCCTCGCGCACGACGTACGAAACCGATACCCGCCGACGGCGCGCCTCGCGCTCGACGGCTGTAGCCAGGGGATCGGGGAGAGAGATAGTGGTGCGCTTCATACCTTCATACTACATCAGACGGATCTTAAAGCTCCCGAAGTCGCTGATCCTGATTGCAGCCGCGAGGGTGCCGGTCCGAAGCGGCCTCGAATTAGACTCAGCCGGCCGTGCGCACGGTCTGGGTCAGCTTCGACACGATGGGACGGGACTGCCTCGAGGCGGCCGCCGGGGCCGGGGCCGAGATCGTCGCCGTCGTCACGCTCCCGGGCCCGCTCGACCCGAACAGGTCGGGTCAGTGCTCCTTCGACGACGTCGCGGACAGACTCGGCGCGACCCTCGTCGAGACGCTGGACGTCAACGCGCCAGGAACGGTCGAGGCCGTCCGCAAGAACCGGCCGGACACGATCTTCGTCGTCGGCTGGTCGCAGCTCGTCCGCGAGCCGTTCCTCGAGCTCGCGCCGCACGGCGTCTTCGGCATGCACCCCACGCTCCTCCCGCGCCACCGCGGGCGGGCTCCCATCCCCTGGACGATCCTCACGGGTCTCGCGAAGACGGGCGTGACGCTCTTCGAGATCGCCGATCCCAGCGCCGACTCGGGTGCGATCGTGGGCCAGGTCGAGGTCGGGATCGCGCCTGAGGAGACGGCGCAGACACTGTACGACAAGCTCTCGCGGGCGCACGTCGACCTCCTTCGCGAGTACGTACCGCTGCTCGTGGATGGACGCGCGCCCCGGATTCCTCAGGACGACCGCCGTGCGAGCGCATGGCCGAAACGAACGCCGGCCGACGGGATCATCGACTGGGAGACCCGGGCGCCGTACCTCTACGACTGGGTGCGTGCGCAGACTCGACCTTACCCGGGTGCCTTTACGTATCTCGGCGACGCCAAGGTCGTCGTCTGGCGCGCCCGGCCGGTCGCGGCCGAAGCGGCGCCCGCGGGCACCGTCATCGCCGCCGGCCCCGAAGGCCCGACCGTCGCCTGCGGTGAGGGAGCCCTGCTGCTCGAGGAGGTTGAGTCGCCCGAGGCGCTCGTCGTGGGGGCGAGGCTCGGATGAGCAGGGTCCTCGTCGTCGCCGCCCACCCGGACGACGAGGTGCTGGGCATGGGCGGCACGATCGCGCTCCACGCAGGAGCCTGGGGGGACGAGGTTCGCATCCTCTGCGTCACCGACGGCAGCTCGACGCAGTATCCGGGCGACGAGGCGCGGCGGGCTCAGAAGGACGGCGAGGCGCGCCGTGCCGCGGCGGAGCTCGGCGTCGAGGACTATGTGCACCTCGACCTCCCCGACATGCGCCTGGACACGCTCCCGCACGTCGAGGTGAATCGGGTCGTCGAGTCGCACGTGCGCGACCTCCGGCCGGAGATCGTCTACGTCGTGCATCCCGACGTGAACCGCGACCACCGCGCCGTCTTCGACTCCGTTGCGGTCGCGACGCGTCCGGCTCCCGGGCAGCCCGTCCGGCGCGTGGTCGCCTACGCGCCCCCTTCGAGCGTGGAGTGGACACCCGCGCTTCGCCAGACGTTCGTGCCCAACTGGTTCGTGGACATCGGTGAGACGCTCGAGCGCAAGCTGGCCGCCTTCGCGTGCTACGCGACCGAGGCGCGCGACTACCCTCACCCGCGCAGCGAGCGAGCACTCCGCGTTCAGGGCGCGTTCTACGGCTCGAGCGTCGGCTGTGAGGCGGCGGAGCCGTTCGTGCTCGTCCGGAGCCTCGAGCGCTCCCGGTGAGCGCCCGCACCGGGCGCCTCGCCGTCGTGGTCGCGCTGCTCGCGGCCACCGTGGCGGCGTTCGCTGTGGCCGAGCGCGTGAAGCTCGAGCGGAGCCCGATTGCGGGTCCGCGGGCGGACAGGGTCTTCTCCCCTGTCTGTCACTGCCCCGGGCTTGCGAGCATCTCCTTTCGGCTCCGGCGCCCCGACCGGCTGACGATCGGGATCGTCGATGGCGGCGAGAACCTGGTGCGCACGCTCGTGACCGACCGCCGCTTCGGCAGGGGGAGGGTCGACCTCGTCTGGGACGGCCGGGACGACCGGGGCCGCGTCCTCGCAGACGGCACCTATCAACCGCGCGTGCGCTTCGTCGGCCGCGGCCGCACGATCGTGCTCGAGAACCGCATCCGCGTCGACACCGTGCCCCCTCGCGTGCAGGTGCTGGGCGTGCGACCGCGGACGATCTCGCCGGACGGCGATCACCGCCGCGACGGCCTCGTCGTGCGCTACCGCCTGAACGAGCCTGGGCGTGCGCTGCTGTTCGTGAACGGCCGACGCCGGGTGCGCGGCCGGGCGCGGGTCAAGCCGGTCGCGCAGGTGGAGTGGTACGGCAAGGCCGAGGGCGCTCCGTTCCGCGCGGGCGCGTATCGCCTCGCGCTCGTCGGGCAGGATCTGGCTGGCAACAGGTCGGCGGTGATCGCCGCCGGAGTCGCGCGCATCAGGTACATCGAGCTCGTCCGGCACGTGATCCGGACGCAGACTCGGCGCGCGTTTCGTGTTCGCGTCTCCACCGACGCGGCGCGTTACAGGTGGAGGCTCGGGCTCCGCGCGGGCTCGGCCCGCGGGCCGCTCCTCGAGCTCCGCTGGCCGCGAGCGGGACGGCTAGAGCTCGTCGTGTCGGCCAACGGGCACAGCGACCGTGCCACTGTCGTCGTCACCGCCGCCAAGCGCCGGTAGGGCGCCCTCGGCGGCGGCGACGAGGCCCGCCAGCGCGATTGCGGCGAGGGGCCAGACGAGGTAGGAGGTCTGGAACACGCGCCCGATGAAGAGGAGCACGAAGACGGAGATCGCGAAGCCGACGAGTCCCGGCCACTCCGCTCGCGTCCGGAGTTGTCGCCGGACGAGCCACGCGGTCAGCGGCAGCCAGCCGAGGAGCGCCAGCCAGAGGAACGGGTAGGAGCCGAACTCGCCGCTGACGACGCCCGCCTTCAGCAGCAGGTGGGCGAGCCCGTAGCCGATGATCCGGTAGGTCGAGGCGCCGTAGCGGACGGTGTCCGCCCAGACAGCGCCGGGCCCGGCGGCGAGGAAGGGAACGAACCCGGCTGCGAGCACGGCGGCGAACGCTCCCAGCGCCCGCATGCGAGCTTGCCGCGGCGCCCGCCGCACCGCGAGCACCGCGAAGAACGGCACCGCGACGAGCGCGAACTGCTTCAGGAGCACGGCGGCGGCGAGCAGCGCGGCTGCAGCGGCGATGCGCGAGCGAAGGAGAAGCGCGACCGCCAGCACGAGCGCGAGCAGGCTCGGGGCGTCCGCCGTCCCGAACCAGGCTGCCCGGACGACGAGCGGGTTGCCCGCGAGGGCAACGCCGAGCGCAAGGCGCCAGGCTAGTGGCCCGGGGAACGCAAGCGCCGCGGCGAGCAGGCCGAGGCTGGAGAGCGCGACGAGCAGCCGGAAGTCGTCGAGCGGCCCGGGGAGCACGTTCCAGGCCGCAGCCAGCAGCGGCGTGCCCGGAAAGTACGCGAGGTGGTCGAGCGCGACCTGGCGCTGGTGGGGGTCGACGCCGATCGTCGCCGGGTACCAGTGCGCGAGCCCGGTGCGGCGGTAGTCGTAGCCGTAGGGGTCGTGGCCGTGGGCGGTCAGGCTTCCGGCGATCTCGATCTGGTACGTCGAATCGTTGACGAAGAGCCACGGCTTCGTCGAGTCGCGCAAACCCAGCTGCAGGAACGTCGCCGGCAGGATGAGCGCTGCGACGACGGCCGCCGCGAGCGCGACCGCCCACAACGGCCGCCAGCGCGGCAGGAACGGCACCGAAGCGGCGAGTGCCGCGACGAGGAGCCCCGCGAGCACCGCCGGCGTTCGTACGAAACCGAGATCCCAGCGGGAGCCGGCGGCCCGCACGATCGGGCCGAGGAGGCCGTGTGCGTGGACGGGCCTGTGGCGGAAACTCCAGGGGTCGGAGCCGAGCTCCGGCGCGTCGACGAGCACGACCGCCGCGAGCGTCCCGAGCAGGAGCCACAGCCCCTGCGGCGAGAGCCTCATCGAGCGGGCGCGGCTGCGGCGGGTCGTGGGGCGATCATCCCAGCGGCCTCGCTTCCGCCGGCGCGGGCGACGAGGTAGCCGGCCGCCAACGCGAGTGTGAACCAGGTGATCGGATCCTCGACGAAGCCGCTGTAGAACAGAGAGTGGGTGACGAGGGCGACGAAGGCCGCCGCGAGCGCGAGGCCGAGCGCCTGGTCGTTCCTCCGGACGAGCGCGATCGTCTTGCCCGCGCCCGCAAGGAGGCCGAGGTAGGTGAGAAGGCCGACGATGCCGAGCTCGCTCGCGACGGTGAGCGGGGTCGTGTGCGAGACGAAGCTGCCCGTAGGCCCGTAGCGGTGGGCGAGCTCCTGGCTCGCCCTCGGCTGCGAGCCGAGGCCGACCCCCAGCAGCGGGTGGTCGCGAAACACGCGCGAGGCCGACTCGACACGACGCGACCGGTCGCTCGTCGCCCGTCGCACCGACTGGTTCTTGACGACGGCCGCGACCGCCCCCGCCCCGAGGAGCGCCACCACCACCGCTGCCAGGATAACGAGCCGGCGCCGCGCTCGATCGCCGACGACCGCGGTGACGAGCACCGTGACGACGAAGAGCGCCACGAAGCTCGACTGCGAGTACGAGAAGTAGAGGCCCGCGAAGAGGAACGCGAGCAGCCCCGCCGCCAGGAGCACGTTGACCCGCCCGAGCCAGAGCGCGACGACGAGCACGGCGATCGCGAGCACGAGGTGGCGGCCGTAGAGGCTTGGGTCGCGGAAGAGCGAGGTGACGCGAAAGAAGGACGAGTACGTGTTGCCGACGGCGACGCTCGAGGAGAAGAAGAGCAGCTTGTGCGTCGCGGCCTCGACGATCCCCACGAGCGCGAAGAGGCAGCCGAGCGCGACCGCGACGATCGCGAGGGCGCGCGGAAGCCACGTCGGGAAGGGCGAGCGGCCGACGATCGCGACGAGGAGGGCGAACGGGAGGAGGAAGAACATCAGCAGGTTCGTCGCGGCGCCGAGGTCGCTCGTCCAGGTGAGCGAAAGCGCCGCGAGGGCGACGAATCCGGCTGCCGGGGCTGCGATCAGCGGCGGCAGCGGCGGCACCGGGCCACCGCGGACGACGCCGAACGCGAACGCCGCGGTGACCACCGCGAGCACCGCGTAGAGCAGCAGGAGCCGTCCGAGCTCCCCTCCGTGTGCCACGCCGACGAAGAGGGTCTTGTGGCGGTCGAAGTGGAGGGGGAGGCGGAAAGGCGCCGCAGCCAGCACGAGCGGGGGGGCGAGCTCGAGCCGCCGGACGAGCGGCACGGCCGCGGCCGCAAGGATCACGACGGCGACGACCGCGAGGCCGAGGACCGTGGGCCGCAGGTGGAAGCCCGAGGTGCGCGAGTAGCCGAGACCTGCCTCGGCGACGGCGAGGAGGGCGAGTCCGGCGAGGAGCACCACCCGCGACCTCGCCAGCAGCACGAAAGCAGCGCCGAGAGCGCCCACGACCGCGGCCAGCTGAGCAGCATTCGCGTGCGCCATCCCGCTCCGGATGCACCCTAGACGGTTGGGGCGATCCGGGCGGCGCTCGGGGCGCCAAGTAACACTGTGTTACTTGGGGTGGGGACGCCTCGACGAGCGCAAGCGCGACTCCTGGAGAGCAGGGCCCAGGCGGCGAGCCTCCGTTCCCGACCGCATGGTGCTACTTGTGCCGTGGGGGGTGCCGGACGCGGCGGAACGGCTCGAGCGCGTAGACGCGCGTCTTGCCGATCAGGTAGAGGCGCTCGGCGTCGGCGACGACGGGCGAGTAGGCGCCGGCCTTCGACGACCAGACGAGGCGTCCCGTGCGGGCGTCGAGCGCGTACGTCCCACGCGGGCCCTGCTTTGCGTATCGCGAAGCGCGCGACCCGCAGAACTCGCACGAGGAGAAGTAGACGAGGCCCGCGAGCACCGTGGGCGCGCCGTGGATCGCCGAGCTCGACTCGTAGCGCCACTTGCGGTCGCCGGTCGCCGCGTCGAAGGCATAGAGCCCGCCGTCATAGGAGCCGACGTAGACGGTCCTGTTCGAGATCGCGGCGCCGGTGTAGATGTAGGTGCCCGCGTGCTGGGCCCAGAGGAGGTCACCGGTGCGTGCGCCGTAGGAGAAGAGGGTGCCGTCGGTGTTGCCGATGTAGACGCGGCCGTAGGCGATGCTCGGGCTCGCGTAGAAGTACTCGGTCCCGTCGTGACGGCTCCAGCGGAGGTGCCCCGTGCGGGCGTCGAGGGCGAGAACGGTTCCGGCGTCGGTTGCGAAGTACACGTTGCCGCCCCAGTAGGCGCCCGAGGTGTTCACCTCCGCGCCCGCGTCGAAGCTCCAGCGGAGCGTCTTCGTCCGCGCGTTCAGGGCGTACACGTGGTGGTCCCACGAGCCGAAGTAGAGCGTGCCGTCGACGAGCAGAGGGGACGACTCGACCACACCCGTCTTGTAGCGCCAGAGGATCCTGCCGCTGTCGGCGTTCATCGCGACGACGAAGCCGGGCTGCGTGCGGGGGTACCGCTCGCACGGACTCGCCTGCATGTAGGCCTGGAAGACGATGCCCCGCCAGACCGTCGGTGAGGCGGCCTCGCAGTGCCCGAAGCGGTGCTGCCACGCGATCTTGCCCGTCTTGGCGTCGATCGCGAGGAAGCGCCCCTTCACCTGCGGTGTGTAGATCTTCCCGTAGGCGACCGCCGGCGGGTATTCGAGGAAACTCCCGGTCTCGACCTGCCAGAGGCGCCGGAACGGGGGGCGCTCCTTGAACCGCGCTGGGGCGTGCGTGCGCGCGATGTCGTAGCCGTAGGTGGGCCAGGGGACGGTGCGGATCGTTTTGCGCGGGCGCGGCCGTGGCAGCGGCGGGGGGGCGGGCGGCTTCGGCTTTCGCGGCGCGGTCGTCGTCACGAACTCCCTGGTGGAGGAGCCACGGAGGACCTGGTGGCGCGGCGGGTGCCGATGGGTGACAGCCCACGCCCCGGCCAACCCGAATCCGGCGACGACGAGGAGGCCGATTCCCGCGGTCACCTTCGTCTTGCGGGTCAGGCGGGCGATGAGGTCAGGGTAGCTAGAGATGTAACCGGCAACGTTCGCCGGGCCCCTGGACCGCGATCACGCGGCGCCAGACTCCGCCCTCCCCCTTGACAAGGCAGCCAGCCTTCCCTGCGGGCGATGACGGCCTCTGGCTTGGTGCTCGCGACCCAGGAAGCGGGCGACGTTACCCGGCCACATCACTGGCGCCCCTCCCGGCCTCGCCGGTGATAATCGTCTCGTGATCGAGGCCTGGCGCCGCGTGCTCGTGCTCGCTCCCCACACCGACGACGGCGAGTTCGGCTGCGGCGGCACGATGGCGCGCCTCGTCGACGCCGGTACCGAGGTGCGCTACGTCGCCTTCTCGATCGCGACCAAGTCGCTCCCGGAGGGATTCCCGCCCGACACGCTCGCCCGGGAGGTGCGGGAGGCGACGACGCAGCTCGGGATCCCCGAGGCCCAGCTGGCCGTGCACGACTTCGAGGTGCGCACGTTCCCCGAGCGCCGCCAGGACATCCTCGAGCTCCTGATCGGGCTCTGGGAGGACTGGCGGCCGGAGGCCGTCTTCCAGCCCTCGGTCCACGACATCCACCAGGACCACCAGGTGATCGCCGCCGAGGGCCTGCGGGCCTTCAAGCGGACGACGATCCTCGGCTACGAGATCCCCTGGAACAACTTCAACTTCGACTACCAGGCCTACGTCTCGCTCAACCGCTCGCACGTCGAGCGCAAGGTCGCGGCGCTAGAGCGCTACGCCTCCCAGCAGCACCGGAAGTACGCGAACGCCGAGTACATCTGGAACCTGGCCCGTACGAACGGCATCAACGTGGGGCGGGAGTACGCGGAGGTGTTCGCGGTGTACCGGGTGGTGGCGTAGGGGGAGGGGATTACTCCGTCGAGCGCAACAATCGTCTAGGCGAGAGGCAGCGAGATCCACACGTCAGCGCCGCTGTGGTCCGCGCGGTTGGCGGCGTGCGCGGTGCCTCCATGGGCGCGAGCGATCGTTTCGACGATCGCCAGCCCAAGCCCGCTGCCCTCCTGTCCGCGTGAATCGTCGAGTCGACTGAAGCGCTCGAAGGCCCGCTCGAGGAACGCGGGCGGGAAGCCGAGCCCCTCGTCGCGAACGTGGAGCTCGAGGGAGTGCCGTGCTTGGGATGTCGACAGCGTGACCCGGCCGCCGCCATGGCGAAACGCGTTGTCCACGAGGTTACTCAGCGCCTGCTCGAGCCGGAGTGGATCAGCGCTCAGAACCAGCGCCTCGGTTCCGCCGATCGCGATCTTGCGACCGGCTGCTCCGGCTCTCTGCGCGAAGCGCCCGGCAACGGCGTCCAGGACATCCGCGACATCGATCGGCTGAACCCGAAGGGGGAGGAACCCGGGACCGGAGCGGGCGAGCAGGAGCAGATCGTCGGCGATGCGCGCCAGTCGGTCGGTCTCCTCGGCGGCCGACCGGATCACCTGCTCGAGCTCCTCCGACGAGCGGGAACGGCGGAGCGCGAGCTCGAGTTCGGCTTTGAGTAGGGCCAGTGGCGTTCGCAGCTCATGACTTGCCTCTGCGAGGAACCTTTGCTCGCGAGCCAAACCGTCCCCGATCCGGGCGAGCATGTTGTTGAGTGTCTCGCCGAGGCGGGCAACCTCGTCCCGCGCCTGAGCGACCGGCAACCGCTCGTCGAGTGACGAGGAAGAGATCTCGGCGGCCCGGCGGCGCATCGCTTCGATCGGCCGAAGCGCCGCACCGGCGAGTAGGTAGCCGCCGACCGACGAAAGCAGGAGCGCAAGCGGGCCGCCGACAAGGAAGGCGTCGCGCAGGCTGCGGAGAGTCTCGGCCCGGTTCTCGCGGGTCGCACCGACGACGAGCACCAGGCCAAGCCCGTCCCGCTCGAGCGGTATCGCGAGCAGGCGTGCCGGCTCGTTGAGGCCGCGAACCGACGGCCTGTCCGCAAAGACCGGGGCGCGGCTGGCGCGGATGAGTTCCCGAGAGGTGAGGAGGCGGGCGCGACCGATCGAGGCCGACGAGTCGAGCACGACGCCGGTGCTGCTCACGAGCTCGGCGAACGACTCGCCGCGTTCGATCAGCGTTCCTCCGGTGTCCTCGAGAGAGCCGCCGCGCAGGACGAGCGCGGTGAGGTCCTCCGCCCGCGAACGCAGCCCTTGATCGAGCGCCCCTTCGAGATGTGATGCCACGCGCAGGTAGAGGAACCCGCCGGCGGCTGCGAGCACGACAGCCATCGCGATGGCGAAGACGAGTGTCAGCCGGAGCCTGACCGGCAGCCGGCTCACGCGCGCCCCTCGCCGGCGGCGGCACCCACCCGGCGCCGCCGGGCTCCGCCGATCGCGCCCCTGGCCGCGCTGGGCTCCCGCCGGGCAAAGCCCGGCTCCGCCGAGCGCTGGCACCCCTGGTCGGCGCGGCGGCGGTCGGGCCGTGCAGAACACTGTCCCGCTCGCCGCCGCTTGTCAGCGGCACGCCAGGAACGCGAGTGCCCGCCTGACGCCGCTTGCAGCACCCGGCTCTCCCGGGCCGTACGAGGGGCCTGTCCAGGAAGTGAACCGGCGCGCCTGACAGGCGTCACGCGCCTCGATGCGGCGTCCTCCGTCGCGCAGATATGCCTGCATATCGACGCTCCCTGCGTCCTTGCCTCGAGACGCGTGCCGCGTGTCATCCACCGTGGCCACTTTCCGGACCGGCCCCTAGACGTACTGTCCCCTCCGGCCGGGCACTGCGAGCGACGCCCGAGGAACGCGCGAGCGTGGACGGTCGACCGAGGACGGCTCACGCGTTGTCGTCGCGAAGGCGGTAGCCGCTTCCCCAGACCGTCTCGATCGAGTCGATCCCGAACGGGCGGTCGATCTTCTCACGGAGATAGCGCACGTAGACGTCGACGACGTTCGACCGGTTCTCGTAGGCGAAGTCCCAGGCGTGCTCGAGCAGCTGAAGCCGGGACAGCACCCGACCCGGGCGGCGCATGAACGTCTCGAGCAAAGCGAACTCCTTGGGGGAAAGTCGGATCTCCGTCTCGCCGCGCCGGACCCGGCGGGCGGCGGGGTCGAGCCTGAGGTCGCCGACCGCGACTTCGGTCGGTCGCTCGATGCCGCCGCGGCGACCGAGCGCGCGCAGCCGCGCGAACAGCTCGGCGAAGGAGAAAGGTTTGGTCAGATAGTCGTCGGCGCCCGCGTCGAGGCCGGCGACCCTGTCGTCGACGCCGTCGCGGGCAGTCAGCATCAAGACCGGCGCCCAGACGCCGACATTCCGGAGGGATCGACAGGTCTCGAACCCACTCAGGCGCGGGAGCATGACGTCGAGGACGATCGCGTCGTACGGATGCGCCTGCGCCATCCAGATTGCATCCTCGCCCGTCGTCGCGATGTCTGCGACGTGTCCCTCCTCGGCGAGACCGCGGCGAATGAGCCCAGCCATCTTCACCTCGTCCTCGACGATCAAGACCCGCATGCACCTATCTTGGCGGCGCCGGATGAGACAAAGATGAGAGGCGGGCAGGGAGCTCTCATCGCCGTCTCAGGTCGAGCCCCTAGCGTCCGCCCAGCAATCCGATTGAAAGGGAGGACCTTGCACAGACGTTTTGTCATCGCCACGGCCGTTCTTGCCGGTACGGCGACCGTCGCCCTTGGCGGCGCGACCCTCGCCTTCGGCGGCCCCGGCGGACTGATCTTCGATGACGGGCACTACGCCAAGCCCGGTGCACTCGACGACGGCAAGGTTCTTCTTCCGCAGACGAAGATCACGCTCGCGCAGGCGGTCGCCGACGCACAGAAGGCGGCGCCTGGCCCGCTCGGCCAGGTCGACCTCGAGCAGCAGGGAAGCAGGGTCGTCTACGTGGTCGACGTGGTGAGACAGGCCGGCAGGAGTTGTACAAGGGCCACGCCAAAGACCACTTCAAGGTGATCGGCATCTTCGACACGGTCGCCCCTCCAGGCACGAGGAGCGCGGTGCTCACCCAGGAGGCCACCTCGCTCGAGCCCGGCAAGGTCGACCGCAAGCTGTACGTGGGCGGCATCGGCACGGTCCTCGAGCAGACCGAGAAGGGCTCCAATGAGCGCAACGAGCTCGTCGCCGTGACGAGGGGCGCGTGACGCCTGCGGTCGAAGCGGGCGGCGTCGGAAAGCGCTACGGGGCGCTCGTCGCCCTCGAGGATCTCTCCTTCGCCGCCGAGCAAGGGGAGATCCTCGGCGTGCTCGGGCCGAACGGGGCCGGCAAGACGACCGCGATCCGGATCCTGACGACGATCCTCGAGCCGACCCACGGCAGCTTCTCGGTCGCCGGGATTCCGCACACGCGCCCGGCTGAGATCCGCCGGCGCACCGGCGTGCTCCCGGAAAGCGCCGGCTACCCGGAGCGGCAGACCGCCGAGGAATACCTGCGCTACCAGGCGCGGCTCTTCGGCCAGTCGCGTGCGGCGGCACGCGGCACCGTGGACGGGCTGCTCGAGGAGGTTGGGCTGGCCGACCGCGGCCGCAGCCTGATCGGCACCTACAGCCGCGGCATGCGGCAGCGGCTCGGGATCGCCCGCGCGCTCGTCAACGAGCCGCAGGTGGTCGTCCTCGACGAGCCGACGCTCGGGCTCGACCCTGCCGGGCAACGGCAGATGCTCGCGATCATCCGCCGCATCGCCGACGATCGTGGCGCGACCGTCCTGCTCTGCACGCACCTCCTCGCGGAGGTCGAAGAGATTTGCACCCGTGTCCTCATCCTCAACCGCGGCCACGTCGTCGCACAGGGCACCGTCGCCGAGGTCGCGCAGCAGGCGTCGGCGCCGCGCACGGCCACCATCCGGATTGCCGGCGAGGACAACGAGCGGACGCGCACCGTACTGTCGCCGCTGCACGTCGAGTCCACCGGGGGGATGCTGCGCGTCTCGCTCGACGACGTCGCGCCCAACGAGTTGCTGCGCCGTCTCGTCGAGGCCGGCATCGACGTGCGCTCCTACGAATTGGAGGCGGCACGGCTGAGCGACGCGTTCCTCGCGGTGACCGGAGCCGCGGCCTGATGCCCGCTACGGCAGTCGTCCTCGGGCAGGAACTGCGCGACCTCTGGCTCGGCGGCCGCGCGCTCGTCCTCAGCCTCGCCTTCAGCCTCCTGCTGAGCGCGATCGCCTACCTCGTCGCCACGAACCGCGCGCTCAACTTCCTCGAGCAGCGCGAGACAGTCAACCTCACACTGCAGGTCGCCGTCGCCGTCGGCGCGCTGCTCGCCCTCCTCACCGCTGCCGACGCGATCAGCGGCGAGCGCGAACGCCGCACGCTGGAGAGCCTCCTCCTCACGCCCGCCTCGCGGTTGGCGATCGTCGCCGGCAAGCTCGTCGCCTCGCTCTCGCTATGGCTCGCTGCATTCGCGATCACGATCGCGTACGTGTGGTTCCTCGGCCGCGGCGTCGGCATCGCCGGCGACGCGCTCGCCAGCGGCATCGTCGTCGGCACGTTGCTCGCGATCTTCCTCGCGTCGCTCGGGATCCTGATCAGCCTCTTCGCCACGTCGAACAGAGGCAGCCTCTCGCTCAGCCTCTTCCTGCTGCTCGCCCTGTTCGCACCTACGCAACTCCCCTCCGCTGCGACGAGCGGCTGGGCCGGCGACCTCCTGCTCCGCGTCAACCCGGTCACAGCGGGCGAGCACTACATCGGTCGCATCGTCGTCGACGGCCGCGGCTGGAGCGAAGACATCGCCTGGCTCACCTCCCCCCTCATCGCCGCCGCGATCGCCGCCGCGCTCGCGCTCGCTATCGGCGCGCAGCGACTCAACCTCTCGGGCGGTGCGTCGGCGTGAGACGCCTGCTAAACGCCGCACTCGCGTGCGCCGCCACTGCCACGCTCGCGCCAGCCGCGTACGCAGGCCCGCGCACGACGATCGCTGTCGACCGCACGACAGTCGCCACGAAGCTCGGGCAAACGTTCTTGATCCAATCGACAGTCACGAACCACGGCGGCACGGCGGCGAGCGGGTTGATCGCCCACCTGAACGTGCTCAGCCTCAGGCCCGGCCTCTATGTCGACCCCGAGGACTGGTCGTCACACCGCACGCGCTACCTCGCGCCGATCCCGGCGGGCGGGGCCACCACGATCACCTGGAAGCTCGCGGCCGTCAACGCCGGCGACCTCGGCGTCTACATCGCCGTCCTGCCGCGCGGCGGTCCCGCGGTCGAGCCGATCGCCGGGCCGCTCGTCCACGTCACGATCTCCGACCGGCGCACCCTCGACGCCGGAGGCATCCTGCCCCTCGCGGTCGGCATCCCGGCACTGCTCGCACTCACAACAGCCGCCCTGAGGATCTCCCGACGCCGAACGACACGGGCCAGCAGCTCAGGCGCTGGAGCCCTCCGCTCTTGACCGAGGGTTCGGGATCGAGCTTCCCGGCTCACCAACCTTCAGCTTGCACCCAGGTCGCACTGTCCTGCTATCTGAGAATCTCGGGGTTGGTTTCGGGCTGTGATCTCGATTCGTCCTTCGAACGTCACGGCGAACGCGGTGAGGGCGGGCTTCCAGCGATTGATCCAGCGTGCGCGGCCAGCTGCACGGCCCAGGCTGCACTCGATCAGCAAGCGCGGGATGCTGCGCCACGTGACCCAGCTGATGAGGTCGAGTTCGTGCTTCGCCGGTTCCGCGGGCGCCTCGGGTCACCGGGTCTCCGCAGGTGCTGTCGATCTCCTGGGGGTGAGGTGAGTGCGACGCAGGCTGGCGTTGGGGGCGCGGGCGAAAGCGACGGCGCAGCGCACTTCGTTCCGCTCGCGCGGCTTCATCCGGTGTTCATCATGCGGAGGCACAGTCGCGCGATGCTCGCGCGGAGTTTCCTCTTCTGCCTCTCGACCGTCGTGCTCGCTCTCACCGGCTGTCGCGCTGGGCGGCACGCCGCGGCGGCTGGGGCTGCGCGGCCGCCGGTCGTCCGGCAGGCCGTCCGCGCCGCCGACTTCGGCGACCCGGCGCGCGGCGCGAACCCGTACCTGCCCCTCGTCCCCGGAACGCAGTGGGTGCGTGAGGGGTTCACGGACGTCGGCCGCCGGCGCGTGCCGCACCAGGTGACGACGACCGTGAGCAATGTCTACCGGGTCGTGGACGGGATCCGCACCGTGGCCATGTTCGACTACGAGCTCGACGGTGGGCAAGTAACGCAGACCTCGATCGACTACGTCGCGGAAGACCGGTACGGCAATCTCTGGGACTTCGGCGGATACACGGAGGAGTACCAGGGCGGCCGGTATGTCTCCGCGACCGACCCGTGGCTTGCCGGGGTGAACGGCGCCCGCGCCGGAATTCTCGTTCAGGCACATCCGCGGCAGAGCTCGCCGCCGTACGCCGTTGCGCAACCGGACTCCGAGGCGGGTGATGTGGGCGAAATCGTCGCCGTCGGTACGCATCGCTGCGTTCCGTTCAGGTGCTTCCGCGACGTCTTGATCGTGCGCGAGGGCAAGCGCTCGGCTCCGGACAACGAGTTCAAGTACTACGCGCGGTCTGTCGGGCAGATCGACAACGTGCCGCGCGGCGACAGCGTCCATCAGGACGTCGAACGCCTCGTCAACATGATTCGTCTCACTCCACGCGGCCTCGCCGAATTGAGCGCAGACGTGTTGCGCATGGATCACCACGCCGCGCGGACGTCGCCCGAGATCTTCGGGAAGGTGCGGCCGGGGAGGATCGGCTGAGCACGCTTGTCGAGGTCGACGGCCTCGAGAAGACCTACCGCGAGCGCGGCACCGAGGTGCCGGTGCTCGCGGGACTCTCGCTGCGGCTTGCGGCCGGCGAGACGCTCAGCCTCGTCGGCGCCTCGGGGGCGGGCAAGTCGACGCTCCTCTCGATCCTCGCGGGGCTCGCACTGCCCGACGCCGGCAGCGTGCGGTTCGACGGAACCGACCTGACACGGCTCGACGAGGGCGAGCGCGCTGCGCTGCGGGCGCGGCGGATCGGCGTCGTCCTGCAGAGCGACAATCTGATCCCGTTCCTGACCGCCGCGGAGAACGTGGAGCTCGCGGTGACACTCGCCGCCGGTCACGACCCGCAACGCCGGGCGCGCGACCTGCTCGGGGAGGTCGGCGTCGCCGCGCGCGCCGACGACCTGCCGCGCCGCCTCTCGGGCGGCGAGTCGCAGCGTGCCTCGCTTGCGGTTGCGCTCGTCAACGAGCCCGATCTGCTGCTGGCGGACGAGGTCACCGCCGAGCTCGATTCCGACACCGCTGCGCGGGTGCTCGACTTGGTCTGGTCGGCCGCCGCCGAGCGCGGCGTCGCCGTGCTGCTCGTCACGCACAGCGGCGAGCTGGCGGCGCGAACTGACCGCGCGCTGCGGCTGCTCGACGGGCGGGTGGTCGAGGGATGATCGGCGTCGGCGTCGCGGTGCACGAGGTGGCGAAGGAGTTCGCGACCGACGCCGGTCCCGTGCATGCCCTGCGCGGCGTCAGCCTCGCGGTCGAGCCCGGCACGAGCGTCGCGATCACGGGTCCGAGCGGCTGCGGCAAGTCGACTCTGCTCTCGCTGATCGGGATCCTCGAGACGCCCACCGAAGGTTGGATCGAGGTCGACGGCCGTCGCGTCTCCGGTTTGCCGGAGCCGGAGCGAGCGCGGCTGCGCCGCGAGCGCCTCGGCTTCGTCTTCCAGTCGCACAATCTGCAGCCGTTCCTGACTGCGCGCGAGAACGTCCAGCTGCAGCTCGTGCTTTCCGGCGGCGAGCACGACAGCCGCCCCGACGATCTCCTCGCCGAGCTCGGTGTCGGCCACACGGCCGCCAAGTACCCCGACGAGCTGTCGGGCGGCGAGCGCCAGCGGGTCGCGGTGGCGCGGGCGCTCGTGCACCGGCCCGCGCTCGTCCTCGCGGACGAGCCGACGGGTGCGCTCGACGCCGAGAGCTCGCAGGCGGTCGTCGAGCTACTGCGCCGCGGGCAGCGAGAACGCGGCGCGACGCTGATCGTCATCACTCACGATCCCGTGGTCGCCGGCGCGCTTGACCGTCGCGTGGCGCTCCGCGACGGCTCGAACGCAGAGGTGTGCGCGCATGCGTAGGTACGCCCTGCGCGACCTGCTTCGCAATCCGAGGCGGACGCTCGCCACGCTGCTCGGGATCGTGCTCGGCGTCGGCCTCTTCTCGGGCGTCCTCTTCTTCGTCGACGGCTCGGGCGCCTCGATGACCGCACGCGCGATCGCTCCCGTGACGATTGACGTGCAGGCCGTGCTCTCCTCGCCGCTCGGCCGGCCGGTCGAGCTGAGCCAGAGCGTGGAGCCGCGGCGGAGGCTCCGGCCCGGCGAGCGCACGCGCGTGACGCTCGTTCTGCGGAACACGGGCGCCGTCGCCGCGAGCGAGGTGGTCGTCCGCAGCGTGCCGTCTCCGCGTCTCGGTTACGTCCGCGGCTCCGCCAGGCGCGACGGCGCGCGGCTCCCGGACGTCGCCGGGGTGAGCCCCTTCGCGTTGGGACCCGCGCAGATCGGCTTCAACCTCGGTGAGCTTCTACCGCGGAGCACAGTGCGGTTCAGCTATGCGTTGCGGGCGAGGCGCGCAGGGCGGCCGGATGGCGTGCGGAGCACCGTATCGACCCGCGAGGCTGTCCTCCCGCGGCCCGCGAACGCGCCGGGTCTCGCGTCGCTGACGACGCTCCGCCGCCGGATCGCCGGCGTCCCCGGCGTCTCGTACGCGGACGGGTTGGCGTTCGTCGCCGTGCCACCGGGCGCGCTCCACGCGCGGCGGCGCACGATCGACGCCCCGGCCGAGGTCTTCGGGTTCGACGCGGCGTACGCGCGCCATCACCGGCGGACGATCAGGATCGCCCAGGGCTCGCTGCGGCCCGACGCGGCCGTCTTGAGTGCGGAGGCCGCGCGCGCCCTCGGCATCACTGGTCCGCGCGGGACGGTGCGGCTCGTGCTTCCGGGTCGCGCCGCTCCGCTCTCGCTCCCGGTCGGCGGCATCGCCGACCTCTCGCGCGCCCGCGCTCTCTTCCAGAGCCGGCAGGGCGGTTCGCTCGAGGCGTTCCTCTACGTGCCGATCTCGATCGTCGTGGGGCGGCGGCTGTTCGAGCGAGTCGTCTTGCCCGCGTTTCGCCGCGCCGCTGCCGTGCGGGGCGCCGCCCTCGTCGTGAAGAGCCCGCCGACGCTCGAGGTCGACGCGCGACTCGAGCGCGGGTCGCTGCACGCCGATCCCGGCAGTGCCTTCGGCCAGACGACCGTGATCACCCGCCGCATCGAGAAGGTCGCCGTCGGCCAGACGACGATCCTCGACAACATCTCGAACGCCCTCGCCGTCGCGCGCGCAGACGCACGGCTCGCACAGCGGATGTTCCTCTTCCTCGGCCTGCCGGGCCTGCTCCTCGCGGCCTTCCTGGCGGCCTATGCCGGCACGATCCTCGCAGCGGCGCAGCGGCGCGAACAGGCAAACCTGCGGCTGCGTGGCGCGGGCGAGCGGCAGCTCGCGCAGATCCTGGGCTACCGTACGGCCGCTTTCGCCGGCGCCGGTTCGCTCCTCGGGATGGTCGCTGGCGCGCTCGCCGCGCTCGTCGTCCTCGGCGCGTCGTCCCTGTTCGCCGCCTCCACCTGGACGCTCGCGCGATCGGCACTCGAGGCGGCCGCCGCCGGCCTCGTGACGACGGGGCTCGCCCTGTATGTGCCCGGCCGCCGCGCGTTGGCGCGCGACGTGAGCGGCGAGCGGCGAGAGCTCGAGATCACGCGACGCCCGCTCTGGCGCCGGGCCTACCTCGACGTGGCCGCCGCGGTCGCGGTGGCCGCCGCAGCCGTCGTCGCCTTCCGCTCGGGCACGTTCGAGTCGACCCCCGCTTCCGTGTCGACGGGTCGTGCGGTGCGGCTGCCCGCCGGACTCCTGCTCTTCCCGCTCGGCGCGTGGGCGGCCGGGGCGGTGGTGTCGATCCGGCTCGCGGAGCTGCTCGCGCGACGTTTGCCGATCGGCTCGGCGGCGCGCTTCGGGCCGCTCGTCCGCGGCATCCTCGGCCGGAGCCTCGTAAGGCGGCCGCGTGGGCTCGCCGCCGGTGTTCTCGGCGTCGCGCTCGTCACCGCGTTCGGCGTCGGACTCGCCTTCTTCGCGTCGACCTACGACGCGGCGAAGCAGGCGGACGCGCGGTTCACCGTCGGCTCCGACATCCGCGTCACTCCGAGCCCGCTCAGCCGCCGAGCTCACGGTCGCGCATACGCGTCGAGGCTTCGCGTCGCCGGCGTCGCGGATGTGACGCCGGTCGTCGCACGGCTGCAGAACGCGTTCATCCGCTCGCGCGCGAACAGCGACGTGAAGGACCTCGCGGCGATCGACGCGCGGTCGTTCGCGGCCACCGCGCCGCTCCTCGACAGCTTCTTCCACGGAAGCACGGCCGCCCAGGCGCTGGCGCACCTCGCAGCCCGCCCCGACGGCATCCTGATCGACCCCGACTCCGCCGACGTCCTGAAGGTCGGGCCCGGCGACCGGGTGGACGTCGTGCTCGCGCGGGGAACCAAGCACCAGGTGCTGCGGCGGATGACGGTCGTCGGCCTCTTCACGCGCCTGCCCGGGTTCCCAGAAGGGCTGCAGGCGGTCGCGAACATCTCCTACTACATGAAGCAAACAGGGCTGAACCGCGTCGACTTCTTCCTCGCGCACACGACGAACCCGAGCAGCTCCGGCCTCCGCACCGCGGTCGCGGCGCTGCAGGCGGGACCCGGCACCGCAGACCGACTCTCGGTCGACACGACGCGGACGACGCTCAACCGCGAGCAGTCGAGCCTCACCGCCCTCAACGTCCGCGGCCTCGTCGACCTCGACCTCTTCTTCACATTCCTGACGAGCGCCGCCGTGATCGCCATCTTCGTCTTCGGCCTGTTGCTGCAGCGGCGGCGCGAGTACGTGACGCTGCGTGCACAGGGAATGGACGCGCGCTCCCTGCAAGGGCTCGTCTTCGGCGAGACCGGGTTCGTCGGTGCGATCGGGGTCGTCGCGGGGGCGGCCGCCGGCACGGCGATGGGCCTGCTCCTCGTCGAAGTGCTGAAACCGCTCTTCATCCTCGCGCCAGCGGTCAGCGTGCCGTGGACGCGCGGCGCAGCGCTCCTCGCTGTCGTGGTGGCCGCGACGCTCGTGGCGACCGCGGGTGCACTCGTCATGCTGCGTCGGCTGAGTCCGTCGGAGGTGCTGCGGGAGCAGTGACGCGGACAGGTAAAAGAGCTTCGCGGCATTCGCCGCGCGTTGCGTCCGAACCAGGCTGACGGCCGATCAGGTAGGCAAGCCGCTTGGTGGCGGCGCAGCGACGACGTAGTTGAAGCGGAACGGGGTCGGCGACCGCTGATCCAGCTCAGGTTCAGCGAACCCGCCTGGTCGCGAACGGTGACCGTGTACCGCATGGCCGAAAAGCGCCCAGTCCTTCGTGGCGACGATGGTCAGGACGATCTTCGCCCAGCCCCGACGCACAGACCGTGCACGAGCAGCACCGGCGGATCGTCGACCAGCTCGAGTAGCGCTTTCCGGAAGCGACCGCGCTGTCGAGGAGGCGGCGCCCGACCTGGTCGCCTTCACCAGCTTCCCGAAGAAGCATTGGCGGCAGCTGTGGAGCAACAACTCGCTCGAGCGGCTGAACAAGGAGATCGCCGCCGCACCCCATGTGGCTGGCACCTTCCCCGACCGCGCCTCGGTGATCCGGCTTGCCGGCGCCGTCCTCGCCGAACAAAACGACGAGTGGGCCGTCGCCCTCGGGCCCTTCTCAGCATCTTCCCGGTCGGCCCGATCCCACAGGCGCGGAAGACAAGCTTTGGAACGCACTGCGGCCCCGCGAGCGGGGCCGCAGTTGTCAGTTCCGCCGGCGGAGCCGGCGCTGGCGCTACTGCACGCCCTCGAACTGATTGTCGGCGGTCGGATTGCCCGGCTCGTCGGCGTGCCCGCTGGGGCCGTCGTTGCCGGGAACTTCGGAGCCCGACTCCGTCGTGTCACCGGCCTGCTCCGAGCTGGAGTCGATCTCGTCCGCCGAACCCTTTGCCGTGTCCGGCGACGTCTGGTCGCCCTGCTGGACGTTGCCGCCGTCCTTGACGTTCGCGACCTGTGAGGCTGCTGCCGGTGCCTTGACCGGCGTCCCGTTGCCGTTCGCCGAGGCGAGCGTGGCTCCCCCGACGGCGAGCGCGGCGAGAGCGGCTACGCCGGCGGCAAGTTTGCTGATCCGTGTACGCATGTCGATCAACCTTCCTTTCTTGTTTGCCTGAACATGCGCAACGACCGTAGCGACACTTCCGTGAAATGAGGATGAAAGGGGCATTCATCTTTACTTCATGTTCTTCATGACACAATTCTCTACGCGATGCGCCTGCTGATCGTCGAGGACGAGCTCAAAATGGCGAGCCTCATTCACCGCGGACTGTGCGAGAAAGGACACGCAGCCGACGTCGCCCGAACCGGTGAGGACGCCCTCTGGATGGCACGAGCGACCTCCTACGACGCGATCGTCCTCGACGTAATGCTTCCCGGCGCCGACGGCTTTACGACCTGCCGAGACTTGCGAGGCGCCGGTGTCTGGGCGCCGGTGCTGATGCTGACGGCCCGCGATGCCGTCGAGGACCGCGTTGCCGGACTGGATGCCGGCGCCGATGACTACCTCGTCAAGCCATTTTCCTTTGCTGAACTGTTGGCTCGGCTGCGCGCGCTTGTTCGCCGCGGAGGCGGCGAGCGCCCTGCGACCCTCGCCGTCGGCGACCTGCGCCTTGACCCGGCGAGGCAGCAGGTCTGGCGCGGAGCCTCTGAGATAAAGCTGTCCGCGAAGGAATTTTCGCTGCTCGAGCTCTTCATGCGCCGCCCCGGCGAGGTGCTTTCGCGATTCGAGCTTCTCGAGCACGCCTGGGACATGGGTTACGACAATCGCTCGAACATCATCGACGTCTACATCCGCCGCCTACGTGAGCGCCTCGATCATCCGTTCGGCTGCCGCTCGCTCGAGACAGTGCGCGGCGCCGGTTACCGGCTCCGCGCCGGCGGGACATGAGTCGACTGCCGATTCGCCTGCGGTTGACGCTCGCCTTCGCTTTGGCAATGGCGGTCGTTCTCGGCGCGACCGGGTCATTCCTCTATCTCCGCCTCGGGGCGACACTGAGCAGGACGATCGATCAAGGGCTTCGGACACGCGCCGCCGACGTCACCGCGCTCGTCCAGCAATCGGACAGCGGCCTGGGCGAGGCGAAGCCGCGGCAGGGGAGGGCGGACGGTTTCGCTCAGGTTCTCGATGCGCGTTGGCGAGTCGTCGATGCGACGGCGGGCGAGCGCCTCCACCCTCTACTCAGCCGTGCAGAGCTCGCACGCGCTCTTGCGCGACCCTTGTTTCTGAAGATCAGCGGCGAAGAAGCCCGCCTCTTCGCCGAGCCCGTCAGCGCCCAGGGACAGCGGCTGGTCGTTGTCGTCGGCACGTCGCTCGAGCCGCGCGCCGAGGCGCTTGCCGGACTGCGGACGCAGCTCCTCGTTGGAGGGCCCCTGGCCCTGCTACTTGCCTCGTTCGGCGGATATGGCCTCGCCGCAGGTGCCCTCCGGCCGGTCGAGGCGATGCGAAAACGAGCACAGGCCGTGTCGGCAAGCGGCGAGCTCGATCGTCTACCAGTCTCTCCCGCGGGCGACGAGATCGGGCGCCTCGGCCAGACGTTGAACGAGATGCTCGAGCGCCTCCAACTCGCCCTCGAGCGAGAGCGCACGTTCGTCTCCGACGCCAGCCACGAGCTCCGTTCCCCGCTGGCTCTCATCAAGACCGAAATCGAACTGGCCCTCGAGAAACCGCGGCCAAACCGGGAGCTCAACGCCGCCCTGGCATCGATCGGCGAGGAGACCGACCGGCTCGCCCAGATTGCCGATGACCTCCTCCTCCTCGCCCGCGCCGACAGCGGCCGCCTGGCGCTCCGGCGCGTACCGGTGGACGTTCGCGCTCTCCTCACGGGCGTCGTCCGTCGCTTCCGGCAGCGCGCCCAACAAACGGGCCGGCGGATCGAAGTTCGAGCACCGGCCGCCTGCACGATCAACGCCGACCCTGTCCGTGTCGAGCAGGCGCTCTCGAATCTGGTCGAGAACGCCCTTCGCTACGGCAGCGGTGCGGTTCGGCTCGAGGCGATCGAGGCCAACGGGCAGGTCGAGCTCCACGTGCTCGACGAAGGGCAAGGGTTCCCTCCGCCGTTTCTCGAGCACGCCTTCGAGCGATTCGCCCGCGCCGACGAGGTACGCGCACGCGGAGGAACGGGACTAGGTCTGGCGATCGTCGCCGCAATCGCCGCAGCCCACGGAGGAAGGGCGGACGTTCGAAACGGCGGCAGCGGCGGCGCCGATGTCAGCGTCACTGTTCCGCGCGCGCCCTGGGCAACACCTCGCAGCGGGCCGTAATCAAGGTAATCATCCGCGCGCGAGGGAAGTCGGAAGTGTTCGGGGCACCGCGAGCTCAGACGCCGGCCGTAGAGCGCACCGCCCGCGCGATCACGAGGTCCTCGCGGGCCTCGACGACGCACACCCGGACCGCGCCCGGGAGGCCGATCTCTCCGCCGGCTACAGCGCTCGCGTTGGCCGCCGCGTCGAGTGAGACGCCGAGAAGCCGCAGCCGTGTGCAGACGTCCGCCCGCACGGGTGCCGAATGCTCGCCGACGCCGCCGGTGAAGACGAGCCCGTCGAGGCCGCCGAGCGCGACCGTCATGGCGGCGACGGCCTGGGCGATCCGGTAGCAGAAGACCTCGAGCGCGAGCGCCGCGGCTTCGCTTCCGTCGTGCTCCAGCTCGCGCACGTCACCGCTCACCCCCGAGAGGCCGAGGAGCCCGGACTCTTGCTCCAGGGCGTGGTCGAGCTCCTCGACCCCGGCGCCGCCGCGGAGGAGGTGCAGGAGCGCCCCCGGGTCGACCGACCCCGCGCGCGTCGCCATCGGCACGCCTTCCAGCGGGCTGAAGCCCATCGTCGTGTCGACCGAGCGGCCCTCGAGGACGGCGGTGACGGAACAGCCGCCGCCGAGATGGCAGACGGCGAGCCGCGGCACCCTGAGCCGCTCGGAGGCCCATTGCACCGAGAGGCCGTGGAAGCCGTAGCGGCGGATGCCCCGGTCTCGCCAGCGGCGCGGGACGGCGTAGGTGGCGGCGACAGCCGGGATCGTCGCGTGAAAGGCGGTGTCGAAGACCGCGACGTGGGGCACGGCCGGCAAGCTCCTCCGTGCGGCCGTCAGAGTGTCGAGCGCAGGGCGGTTGTGGAGCGGGGCGAGGTCGGCCAGGCGACGGAGCTCCCGTTCGACGGCCCCGTCGATCAGGACGGGCGCGTGAAACTCCGCGCCCCCGTGAACGATGCGATGGCCGGCGGCGACGACGCCCTCCGGTAGCTCGTCGAGCGATTGGACCGGCTCCGCCCGCTCCTCGGGATCGACGGCGGAGAGCTTGAGGCTCGTGGAACCGGCGTTGACGACGAGGACGAGCCCGGAGGCGTTCAGTGGATCCCCCACCAGCGTCTGCCGGTTTCTGGCCCGCCATCAGCGGCGCCAGGGGGCGTCCTCGGTCGTCCCTGTATGCCGGCATACAGGGACTCCCTGCGTCCTTGCTGCTCCCGACCCAGAAAGTCCACCAACGTTGGCGGACGATCCACTAGTAGGGCCACGTCCAGCCGCTGATCGCGGGATCGTCCTCGCCGTGGGCGCGCGTGTAGGCGCGGGCCGCGAGCCGGCGGTCCTCCATCTCCTGGCGCAACCGCCCTGCCGTCGCTGCCAGGCCGGGAGTCCGATCGATCACGTCGATCACGAGGTGGAAGCGGTCGAGGTCGTTCAGCATCACCATGTCGAACGGCGTTGTCGTCGTCCCCTCCTCCTTGTACCCGCGCACGTGCAGATTGCGGTGGTTCGCCCGGCGGTACGTGAGGCGGTGGATCAGCCACGGGTATCCGTGGTAGGCGAAGACGACCGGCTTCTCCGTCGTGAAGAGGGCATCGAATTCGGGGTCGGGAAGGCCGTGGGGATGCTCGGTGTCGGGTTCGAGGCGCATCAGGTCGACGACGTTGACGACGCGGACGCGAAGCTCCGGCAGGTGCTCGCGCAGGAGCGCGGCGGCGGCGAGCGTCTCGAGCGTGGGAACGTCGCCGCAGCAGGCAAGGACGACGTCCGGGGTGCCATTGTCGTCCGAGGAAGCCCATTCCCAGATGCCGGCGCCCCGCGTGCAGTGAACGATCGCGTCGTCGATCGAGAGGTAGTCGAGCGCCGGCTGCTTGCCGGCGACGACTACGTTCACGTAGTCCCGGCTGCGCAGGCAGTGGTCCGCGACCGACAGAAGCGTGTTGGCGTCGGGCGGGAGGTAGACGCGGATGATCTCAGCCTTCTTGTTCACGACGTGGTCGATGAACCCGGGGTCCTGGTGTGAGAAGCCGTTGTGGTCCTGGCGCCACACGTGCGAGGAGAGCAGGTAGTTGAGCGAGGCGATCGGCCGCCGCCACGGGATCCCGCGCGTCACCTTCAGCCACTTCGCGTGCTGGTTGAACATCGAGTCGACGATGTGGATGAACGCCTCGTAGCAGTTGAAGAGACCATGGCGTCCCGTCAGGAGGTAGCCCTCGAGCCAGCCCTGGCAGAGATGCTCGGACAGGACCTCCATCACCCGGCCGTCGGGGGACAGCCCCTCGTCGGTCGGCGCCGTCTCGGCGTCCCAGGCGCGGCCGGTGACCTCAAAGACGTCACCGAGCCGGTTCGAGGCGGTCTCGTCGGGGCCGAAGAGCCGGAAGTTGGCAGGATTGGCGGCGATCACGTCGCGAAGGAAGCCGCCGAGCACCCGGGTCGCCTCGCTCGACGTGATCGCAGGCGAGGCCACGTCCACCGCGTAGTCGCGGAAGTCCGGTAGGCGCAGGTCACGAAGGAGGGTGCCGCCGTTCGCGTGCGGGTTCGCGCTCATCCGCCGCTCGCCGGCCGGCGCCAGCGTGGCGAGCTCGCGCACGAGGCACCCCTGCTCGTCGAAGAGCTCCTCTGGCCGGTAGCTGCGCAGCCAGTCCTCGAGGATGCGCCGGTGACCCGCGTCCTCGCGTGCGGCGAGAACGGGCACCTGGTGGGCGCGCCAGGTGCCCTCGATCTGGACGCCGTCGACCTCGCGCGGGCCAGTCCAGCCCTTGGGCGAGCGCAGGACGATCATCGGCCACCTCGGCCGCGCGACCACGCGGCCTTCCCGTGCCGATCGCTGGATGTGCGCGATCTCCTCCAGTGCCTCGTCGAGAGCCGCAGCGAGGCGCCGATGGGCCTCGTCGGCGGGTTCGTCGATGTCGACCCGCACGACGAGTGGCCGCCAGCCATAGCCCTCGAGGAGCGAGACGAGCTCGCTGTCGGGGATCCGCGCGAGGACGGTCGGGTTCGCGATCTTGTAGCCGTTCAGGTGGAGGAACGGCAGCACTGCGCCGTCGGTCGCCGCGTTCAGGAACTTGTTCCCGTGCCAGCTCGTCGCCATCGGCCCTGTCTCTGCCTCGCCGTCGCCGACGACGCAGGCGACGAGGAGCTCGGGGTTGTCGAAGGCGGCGCCGAAGGCGTGGGCGAGCGCGTAGCCGAGCTCGCCGCCCTCGTGGATCGAGCCCGGCGTCTCGGGGGCGACGTGACTCGGGATGCCGCCAGGGAAGGAGAACTGGCGGAAGAGGGCGCGTAATCCGTCCTCGTCCTCCGACACGTGGGGATAGAGCTCGCTGTAGGTGCCCTCGAGGTAGGCATTCGCGACGAGGCTGGGGCCGCCGTGCCCCGGGCCGGTGATGTAGATCGCGGAGAGGTCGCGGCGGCGGATCGCCCGGTTCAGGTGGGCGTAGACGAAGTTGAGGCCGGGCGTCGTGCCGAAGTGGCCAAGCAGGCGCGGCTTGACGTGCTCGGGCCGGAGCCGCTCGCGCAGGAGCGGGTTGTCGAGCAGGTAGATCTGGCCGACCGACAGGTAGTTGGCAGCCCGCCAGTAGGCGTCGAGCAGGCGCAGCTCCTCGCCGTCCAGCGGTTCCGGAGAGGGGGCCCGTCCAGGATCGGATGTCTCGCTCACTTGCTACCTCCCGCTCGTCTCGATGCCGCCGGGTTCGAACCGGCGACGATAGGCGACCTTGGGGGCGCGAGCCGGCGTCTCCGGTTCGTGCTGGGCAACGCTGGCCAGATCCGACACGACCGCCGGAGGCGCCGTCGAACAGTGGCCGGCGCCGTCCTGCGATGCATCCGTGCCTGATGCCGCGCGGCTGCGGACTTCCCGCAGCCTGCATCAGCGTCACCCACGATGGGGGACGCTCATGGCCGACCTACGCTGACGGCGTGACGACGACGTATGCGGTGAAGTGGCGGGAGCCGGACGGAGAGACGTACCTCGGTCGGCTCGCGCTCGGGTCTGAGGGGCTCGACCTCGCCGGCCGGGCACCGCACGGGCCGGCGATCGAACGGCGAATCGCCTACGACGAGCTCGACGGCTTGCGCGTCGGGCAGCTCGACGCCGACCGGCTGGACGGCGAGCCGGCGCTCGTTCTCGAGCGCGGGGCAAGCACCTACCGCGTCGCCAGCACGGTCGTCCGCGCCGGGATCCTCCAGGAGCTCGTCCACCGCCTCTCCGAGCTGCGTCTCGCCGCGCCTCGCTGCGTCACGATCGTGGTGCCGCTCGAGGAAGGCTCGATCGAACGCGTCCGGGAGCTCGCCGCCGCCGGGCCGCCGTTCGAGCCCGATACGACGGATCTGAGCCGCCACCAGCTCCTGCTGACGCCTCGCGAGGCGATTTTCGTCTTCGAGATGCGCAGCGCCGCCGGGCTCGAGGTCCTGCTCGGCCAGCTCGATGTCTGGGCCGCTGCCGCCTCCTCGCAGGACGTCGTTGCCGGACCGCCTCGCCTGGCCGAGATCGCCTACACGTGGGAGCGGCCGCAGCCGCAGCCACTGAGGGCGGCAGGCTTCGGCTACTGACCGAGCTCGGCTGCGCCCGAGATCAGTAGTTCGAAGCAGACCTCCGGCGGCAAAGAGCGGAGGTCGGCGTGCCCGCGGTCGGACAGAGTTGAGTCGATGAGCAACAGCCTGTGTAATCGCCCCCGCCTCGAGAGGCACTTGAAGGAGGAGACGTGACCGAATCGACGGCAGCAGTGAGCCCAGGCGCGCTCTTGGCCGGCCCGCGCTCGATCTTCACGCGGGTACTCGTCGGCGTCGACGCCTCGGCGGAGTCGCTAGACGCCGCGCGTCAGGCCGCACGCTTGATGGACGGTGAGGGAAGCCTCGAGCTGCTTGCGGCCTACCAGATCGTCTACCCGGCGGTCTTCGGCCCCGGCGCCGTCGTGCCGATCGACCGCGAGGTCTTCAGCGACGCGGCGGTGGACGCGCTCGAGCGCGCCCGCGCCGAGATTCACGAGAGAACCGACGCCGCCGGCAAGATCGTCGAGGGGAGACCGGCCGACGCGCTCCGCGACGAGATCGTCCGAACCCGCGCGACCCTCGTCGCCGTCGGCAGCCACGGCACCGGCCGGATCCCGGGCATCGTGCTCGGCTCCACCGCCACCGATCTGATTCATCGCGCGCCGTGCTCGGTGCTCGTCGCGCGGAAGGGAGCGGGACAGACCCTGGCGAGGATCGCCGTCGGTATCGACGGCTCCTCCGAATCGGCAGCGGCCTACGCAGTCGCCAAGGGCCTTGCCGAGCGGGTCGGCGCCGAGCTGTGGACGGTTGTCGCCTGGGGCGACAGCCGGATCGACCGCAAGCTCGTCGACGCGATCGCCGACCGCCACGAGGACTTCCCGGACGCACCCGTGCCCGCTCTCGTTCGTGCGGCGGCCGACGCCGACCTGCTCGTTGTCGGCAGCCGCGGCCTCCAAGGTCTCAAGGCCCTCGGCTCGGTCTCCGAACGGGTTGCGCACGAGTCCCCGACGACGACGCTGATCGTGCGCGAGGTCGATTGGCAGAAGGTCGGCGAGCAGCTGGTCTGAGTTCCCTCCCGCCCGGTGCCGCCGCCGGCACGGGCGGGCTCGTCCGCCACGGGTGGGGACCGGCGCTCTCCCGCTGGACGTAGACGTGATGCGGGAAACCCGCATCACGTCTGCGACTTGCTGCCGATTGCGACAGGCGGCAGTCGCCTTACCTTGAGCCTGCCAACGCGAGACGAAGGAGGCACGACATGAGAAGGCTTTTCGAGATTGGTGGAGTGGTTGCGGGCGTGATCCTGATCGGCTTCGGCATTGCCGCACTGGTGCTCGGCATCAACGGTCGCAGCGTCGTCCACGACAGCCTCGGGCAGGAGAAGATCGTCGGCACGCCCGACATGACCCCGGCGGCCATCGCGGCCGAGGCGAAGAAGGCCGGGCTGCCGGCCGGCATCAAGCTGCCGACCGTCGCCGTCGCGGGCAAGCCGATCGACAGCGGCGATCGCGCGCGGGCGTTCGCGGGCTACATGCGCATCCACGCGCTCGAGGCGACCGGCGGGCTGACGTACGCCGAGATGCCTCGCTACGCGACCGCCGACGGCGAGGGGACGAACGATCCGAACCAGGCGCAGAAGGGGCCCAAGGGGCAGCCACTCGACAACCCGACGCGCAACGTCTGGATCACGGAGACGGCCCTCGGGACTGCGCTCAACACCTCGTACATGGCGGAGCGGCTGTCCGTGTTCGGCATGGTGGTCGGTGTGGCACTCCTGCTCTCGGGGATCGGCTTCCTGGTGCTCGCGCTGGGTGGGGCATTGCGTCGCCGCGAATGGTCGCCGGCCGGGAGTCGTGCAGCCGCACCCGCCAAAGGCGTGCAGGGTACCGCCGTCGTCAGCAGCTGAACCCCTTCCTTCCACCAAGCTCGAGGGCGGCCTTCGGGCCGCTCTCGGCGTTTCGTTGCGGGAAACCCGCAGCCAGGTCTGCGGTCAGCTCGTATCGACTCTGCGGCCCCGCCGGGAGGGACGAAGAGACGCCGTCGCCTACCTTCGGTCAGAACCCAAAAAGGAGAGAGACGAATGAGCAGCGCACCGTATGTTCGCCCGACGCCCGCACGCCGGGTCAGGCGCAAGGATTCCGAGTCCCACCCTCTCTTGGCGGTCGTCTCGCTGCTGCTCGGCGTGCTCGTCGCACTGCTCGGTTTCTTCGCTCTCCTGATGTGGGCCGACGCCCACGATGCGAAGGACGCCGCCAATCGAGCCGCGGCCGCCGCCAAGCACGCCGGCGGCTCGACCGGAGGCATGGACACGGGGGCCGCGGGCTCGACGGGGGCGCTCCGAAGCTTCGCCGGCGCCGCCCCGGCGAACGCCGACGCGCTCGCCGCGGCGCACCGGGCGTTCCCCGCGACCCTCCCGGCCGCGCCGGCGGGGGCCGTCGCGAACGTCAACCTGGTGCTCAAGGACATCGACGTCCAGATCGCGCCGGGCGTCAGGTACTCCGCGTGGGCGTGGGCGGGCGGGGCGCCTGGTCCCGTGATCCACGTCCGCCAGGGGCAGCTCGTGAAGATCACGCTGACGAACGGCGGGGCGATCCCGCACTCTGTCGACTTCCACGCCGCCCGGGTCGCGCCCGACAAGGCGTTCGGCGACGTCATGCCGGGCAAGTCGGTCAGTTATCTGTTCCGGGCGAACGATCCGGGCGTCTTCATGTACCACTGCGGTACCAAGCCCGTTCTGATGCACATCGCCAACGGTATGTACGGGGCGATCGTCGTTGACCCGAAGCCGGGCGTCCTTCCGAAGGCCGACAGGAACTACGTGCTCGTCGCGAGCGAGTGGTATCTGAGCTCGGACGGCCTCAAGGCTCCGGCCCAGTACAACATGGACAAGGCGCACGCCCGCCAGCCGGACTGGATGACCTTCAACGGCTACGCCGGTCAGTACGTCAAGCACCCGCTGACGGCGAAGCCCGGCGAGCTCGTCCGCTTCTGGGTGGTTGACGCCGGGCCCTCGCTCGACACCGACTTCCACATCGTCGGCACCGTTCTCGACACCGCCTATCCGTTCGCGGACATGAGGCCGGCGGACGCCCTCCACGGCGTTCAGACCGTGACGGTGCCGGCCGGCGGTGCCGGCGTCTTCGACGTCAGGATCACCAAGCCGGGCCTGTACCCGTTCGTGTCCCACGCCTTCGCGGCGGTCGACCAGGGTCAGGTCGGCCTACTCAAGGTCGGCAACGTTCGCGGGTCGATGTCCCACTGATAGTCGGTAGCGGCTCAATTAGTTAGTCTCGAGCAGCCCCTGCTGCAACGCATAGCGGACGAGCTCGGCGCGGGTCTGCAGGCGCAACTTCTGCATGATGTGCGCCCGGTGCGTCTCGGCGGTTCGAACGGAGATGAAGAGCCGCTTGGCGATCTCCTGGTTCGTATGTCCAAGCGCTAGAAGTCGCAGCACGTCTCGCTCTCGCTCCGAGAGCGGGTCGGCGGCGGCGCGCTTGCGCTCTGCGGCTTCCGCTGTGATCAGGCGTGCGCCGAGAGCAGGATGGACGTAGCGCCCGCCGTGGGCGACCTCGCGGACAGCGGCGACGACGTCGCTGTCGGCTGCCTCCTTGAGGACGTAGCCCGAGGCGCCGGCCTCGAACGCTTCCCGGACATAGTGAGGATCGTCCTGCATGGACAAGACGAGGACCTTCGTCTCGGGCGACTCCTCGAGCACGTCGGGAATGGCCTCGATCCCGCTCTTCCCAGGCATGACCACGTCCATCAGGATCACGTCGGGTTTCTCGGCGCGCGCCTCGAAGACGGCCTGGCGGGCGTCCCCGGCTTCGGCGACGACCTCGATCTCCTCGTCAGCCTCCAAGACATGCCTGAGGCCGCTTCTGACCACCGCGTGGTCGTCGACGATGAGGACGCGGATCTTGTTCATGGCGTTCAACGCAGGGGGACCTCGGCAACGATCGTCGTTCCAGCCGTAGCGCTCGACTCGATCTGTAGCTTGCCCCCGAGCAGAGCCAGGCGCTCGCGCATGCCGATCAGCCCGAGGCCTTCGCTGCCATCCTCCGGGTGGAAGCCGCGGCCGTCGTCTTCGATCACGGCCGAGACAGCGCCTTCGCTGCGGGCCAGGACAATCGAGATCGCGCGAGCCCGGGCGTGCTTGACCACGTTCGTCAGCGCCTCCTGGACGATGCGGTAGAGGGCCGTCTCGACGTCGCCCGGGAGCCGTGCACCGACACTTGGCTCGAAGTCGACACGCATCCCGGTCTGCTCGCCGAAGCTCTCCACGAGCCGTTCGAGCGCCGGCACGAGCCCGAAGTCGTCGAGCGCCTTCGGCCTCAGCTCGACAGCGAGCCGACGGACGTCGTGCAGAGTCTCGACGACCTGGTCGCGCACCGCGCGAAGCGCCTCCTGTCTCCGGCCGTCGTCGCTCGCCTCCTCGACGGCTTTCAGGCCGAGGAGTATCGACGTCAGCTCCTGGCCGGTTTGATCGTGAAGCTCACGCGCCAGCCGCTTGCGCTCGAGCTCCTGCGCCTCGACGACCCGTCTGAGTGCGTCGCGTGCGACGCGCCTGGAGAGGTCGACGGCGACGGCGGCGCGGGCGGCGAACGTCTCGGCGATGCGGACGTCGTCGTCGTCGAACCGCGGGTCGAACCCGATCCTGTCGTGAGCTACGAGCACGCCGATCGCGCGTCCGCCTGTCAACAGCGGTGCGTAGAGGCCCGAGCTGGCGCGCAGGGGCTCGGTCGCCATGTGGTCGACCTCGGGGTCCTCGGCGAGCGAGTCGACGCGCTCGGCGCGCCGGCGCTGCAGGACACGGCCGCTCTTCGACCGGTCAGCCTCCATCGTCAGACCGAGGATCTCGGAAGATGCCTCGCCTGCGGCGGCCTCGACGCGCAGCCTGCCGTCGGCGTCGGGAAGCGCGATCGTGACGACGCGCGCTTTGATCAGCTCGCGCAGCCGCTCGGTGATCAACGTCAGGAGGCGGGGCAGGTCGAGCTCCCCGGCGAGCGCCGTTCCAACCTCGTTCAGCGCTTCGAGCTGCTTCGACCAGCGCGTTGCCGACTCGTAGAGGCGTGCGTTGTCGATGGCGACGGCGGCCTGGCTCGCCAACGTCTCGACGAGTTCCTGGTCTTCGGCGGTGAACGACCCCTCCGTTTTCTGCGTCAGGTAGAGGTTGCCGAAGGCGCGGCCGCGCAGGACGATCGGCACGCCGAGGAACCCGCGCATCGGTGGGTGGTTCGGCGGGAAGCCGACCGACCGTGGATCGTCACCGATGCTCTCGAGCCGCAACGGGGCCGCCTCTCGGATCAGGACGCCGAGGATCCCGCGGCCGCGGGGCAGCTCGCCGATCTTCGCCGCCTGCTCCGGGTCGATGCCGGTGTGGAGGAAGCGCTCGAGCTCCTCGCCGCTCGCGCCGATGACGCCGAGCGCTGCGTAGCGCGCGCCAGTCAGGGCCGCCGCCGTCTCAGCCAGCTTCTCGAGGAGCGCATCGAGCGTCAGCTCGGAGCTGAGCGCGATCGCCGCCTGGAGTAGGCCCCGGAGGCGGTCGGTCTGGGAGGAAGTGGCCATGAGGTGATTATCCGTAGTAGGAAGGGGCCTTTTCGCCGACGGTAGGGCGCGTGCCTCGCGGCTTGCTGGCTGTGTAGGAAGTTGGCAACAAGGAGGCTGACAAGAAGACGCGACTTGCCCCGGCCCGAGCTGATCGCTGCTCCGAATGTCGTCGGCGGGTGCGATCTACGCAATCACCTATGACCGATGAATCGCAATCCAGCGTTGACCTCTACTGGCTTCCGCTAGGGGCCGGCGGTCATTCGGTGCGGCTGAACGGACGCATCTTCGAGGCGGTGGTGGCGCGGCGTGAGAAGCGTCCGACGAACGACCTCTACCACTCCGCGCTCACGGTCAGGGTGCCAGCGCGTCCTCGACCTGGTGCCCGATGTGCCCACGCCGGTCTGGGGACGCGACGAGCTCCAGGCAGGCGAGATGTGGAACTCGAACTCGCTGATCTCCTGGCTGATCGCCCGCAGCGGCCTCGACGTCGAGGGGGTACATCCGCCTGCCGGCGGGCGCGCTCCGGATTGGCGCGCTGGTCTTGTCGTAGCGCGCCGCCAGGGAACACCGGCAGATCCGGTCGAACGCCGGCCTCTGCCGGGGACGCGAGCTTCACATGAAGTCTCTACCAGCAGGTCGTGCTGTGACAGCCACGCCTCTCGTCGTTTCGGCGGCGACGCGGCTCGCCCTCCCACTGCTGGCACGACGACTAGGCCAGCGCCGCGGCTACCTGGCCGGCTTCTGGCTCGGCGGGTGGTCGGCAGGATGAACGGTCCGCGTCTGCCCGAGCTCGTCCGCCGCTATCTCGAGCGGTCGTTGCCCGAAGGCCCTCTTCCCCGGCAAGTGCGGATCCAACAAGAGGGTGTCATGTGGCAGAAGCCCGGCGGGCACGCGATGCGCTTCAGCGCTAGCCAGTCCTACGCCGTCCACCGAATCGCTTTCTCGTGGCAGGCGTGCTTTCCGGTGCTGGGGCCGATTGGCATGAAGGTGGTCGATGAGTACGCGGATGGCGGCGGCAGGCTCGAAGCGCGCATCCTCGGTCTGCCGGTGCAGCGCCAACGGGGGGCGGAGACGGTCGCCGGCGAGGCTCTGCGCTACCTCGCTGAGCTGCCCTGGGTGCCGTACGCGATGGCCGAAAACCGCGAACTCGACTGGCGGGAGCTCGACGACCGAAGTGTCGAGGTGGCGTCCGACGTCGGTGGCAGACGTCTGGCCGTGAGCCTCGAGTTCGACGGCGCCGGTGACATCGTTCGTGCGTCCTCCGAGATGCGCCTGCTCGAGGTCGAGAAGAAGTGGGTCCCGACCCCGTGGGGCGGCGACTTTCGCGACTACGACCTCGTCGGCGGCATGCGGATGCCGACCTCGGCCGACGTCTACTGGGAGCTCACGGAAGGGCGCTTCGTCTACTGGCGCGGCAGAGTCACCGCGGCTGCGGCGCTCCACCAGCCGTTCGAGAGGCAGGCGTCATGAACGCTCTTGTTACAGCGCCCGGCAACCACTGCGCAACAGAGGAGGTCGCCGAGGGAATCGCCACTGCGTCAGTGTGATTCCTGAGAGTCTGCCGGCCATAGAGTCGGTTATGGCAGCCGAACCTCTGCTGGCCTCTCGGTCGCGAGTCGGCGGGAAGCCGCCGAATGCCGGTGCCTTCGAGACGATCTACCGCAGCAACTATCGGGCGCTGCACACGTACGCCGAGCGGCGCTTGCCGGAACGGGCCGACGATGTCGTCGCCGAGACCCTCCTCGTCGCCTGGCGTCGCCTTGGCGACGTGCCTGAAGACTCGCTGCCTTGGCTCTACGGCGTCGCTCGCCGCGTCATCGCCGACTTCCGCCGCAGCGCGCGTCGACAAGCAGCCGTCGCCGTGCGTATCGGCGGCGTACGCCGGGACGAGGCGAGTGTGGTCGGACTGGCCGACAGCGAGCTAGCTCTCGCTCTCGCGACGCTCTCCGAGGGCGATCGCGAGCTTCTTCTGCTCATTCACTGGGAGGATCTCGAGCTCGCCCGCGTAGCCCGTGCCCTCGGTTGCTCACGCGCTGCAGCTGCGACCCGTTTGTGGCGGGCGCGGCGGCGACTTCGCACGGCATTGGCTCGAACCGGAGGAGACGAACAATGAGAAGCGCCCTCGACGAGCGACTGGTACGCGCAAACCCCGTGGCGACGAGTGCAGTGACTCCCGACCCACAGTTACTCGAGAGGCTGCTCGACCAGCCGCGGCTCGCGCTGACCAGCCCGAGACGACGGCGTCACGGCCGGGCCGCTGTGATCGTTGCCCTTGCCCTCGCACTGGTCGGCACGGCCGCCGCCGTCTCCACTTTCGTCGTTCAGTACTTCGGCGCCGATGACCGCGAGCCGACACCGGCGGCGGTCGTTGCCGAGCTCGAGCGGATCAACAACGCGCCCGACCTGCCGAAAGTCGCCGCCGACGACTTCGTTCGCCTGGCCGCCTTCGACGGCGTCGAAGGTCGAATCACCGTCTACGGGGCGGCGTCCACGGTCGGCGGTGGCTATTGCGTCGCCTCGGCAACCGGCGACCGCTTCGATGCCGAAGGCTGCGGCGACACCGACAGGACTGCTCAGCGTATCCCGTATGCCGGGCTGTCCGGAGATTCCTACGGCAACGCCTTCGTCCTCTACGGGCGACTGGCGGGCAAGACGGTGACCGTCGAGATCCGCTTCGAAGACGGAAGCACGAAGCGGGCGGCTGTGCGGGCGCCCTTCTGGATCTACGTCCTCGCCGGCGAGCAGACCTCGCCTGGTCATCGCCCGAGCGAGCTGATTGCGCGTAGCGAGACGGACTCGATTGTTGCCACACAAGAGCTCTTCGCGCCCGACTTCACCTCGCGAAGCTCAGCCGCCGCTCGCCTGCCAAAGGGCGACGGATCGGCGGGCCAGGAAGCGATGCGGGCATATCTCGGTACCCTCGTCCGGCGGGGTGCAGGTGGCCTCGCGCTCGCGGTCGACCTCTCGAGAACGCACGAACTCGAGCGGTTCGCGACCCCTGAAGGGCAGTTCACGATCTACGAGGCCGCCGCTGCGGGGAACGGCGTGTGCGTCGCTTACGCGGGCGACGCCGGCTCACCGCCGGCGCAAGGATCGTTTCACCCCGATAGTGGCGCCTGCTTCCGCGACGCACCCGTCGATGCGACGCCGACACCATTTGCGAAGGCGCCACCTGCGATCAACAAGATCGGCCGCTACGTCTACATCGTCGAAGGAGTGACTCCATCCAGGACGGCCTCGATCATTGTTCGCTACGAAGACGGCGCGACGACAGCGGTTCCGGTCATCTACCACGCCTCTTTCGCCGCTTGGATCGGCCCGCCTCACCTAATGCCAGGTCGGCGACCAGCCGCGCTCGTCGCAGTCGGTCGCGATGGGCAGGTGCTCGATCGGCTGACGCTCGATCCGACGGTCGTCAGTCCCTAGCGACGGAGAGTGCCGGCGCGTCGGCGTGGGGGATGTACGCCTGCGGGCGGCCCGTCGCCCGTTCTTGTGCACCGGCGGGCTAGAGCTCGCCCGGCTTCGCGATCCGGTAGAAGAAGGGGCCGAGGCCGGCTTGGTTGATCGCGAAGACCAGTCCGAGGAAGTCCTCGAGGGGGCGCGCCTGGTCGAGATCGCCGGCGAACGCTGGTTCGTAGCCTGCGTCTCGGATCAGCTGCTCGGTCACCTCCCGCGCCTCGTCGTCTGCGCAGTAGAGGCAGCTCGGGCGCGCGCGCTGGCTCCCGATCTCGTCGTAGATGGCCGCGAAGTTGATGTTGAAGGCCTTCGCGACGGAAGCCTTCACGATCGACTTCACCTCCGCGGCCAGAGAGTCGAACTCCTCGTTGCGGCCGGCGAACGCGTTCGTCGCGTCGATCGTCGTCTTGCCTTCGACCCCTGCGACGCCCGCGAGCGCATCGGCGATCGCGCCGGAGGGCACGGCGACCACGACCACGTCCGCAGTGGACGCGTCGCCGCCTTCCCTTCCGACCGCCGTCACCTCGTGCCCTGCCTGCTGCCAGAGGCGTGCAAGGCCGCCGCCCACGTTCCCTTTGCCGATCACGGTGATGTTCATGGCGGCGACAACGAGCGACGCGCGGCGGCCATTCCCGTCAGATCTTGCCGGCGAAGTCGAAAGAGCTCGGGATCCTCGCGGGCCGCGAGCCGATCACGATCGCGATCTCCTTGCGGTCGGTGAGCTCGATGTCGCGGGGGTTGCCGGCGTTGCGTTTGCCATTCACGTAGACCTCGATACTGTCCGGTCGGCAGTACCCGCCGACGCAGCGGCGGTCGAGACGAACGCCCCACTCGGTGAACAGCTGGCTCAGCCGGCTGGCGCGCCCGGTCGAGGACTCGTTGTGCAAGATCCCTGTCCAGTCGTGGGTGTGCAGCGGCGAGATGCAGGGCCGACTGCAGTCGTTGACGATCCCGCCCCAGGAGATGCCGGTCGGCCCAGGCCCGTCCACGAACTTGTGCACGGCGGGATCGTGGATGTCGATTCCGAGACCGGCGGGGACGAGGACGTGCTTCCCGTTGACGAAGACGTCCAGGTGCGAGTGGAAGTGGAACGCCAGCTGCTCTGCGACCTCCGGCGCCAGGCCGGCGCGCCTCGCCTGGCGCATGGCGTCCTGCGGCGCGGGCCAGGGCGGCGCACCGTGCGCAGGGCGCGGCGCCGCGGAAGGGCCTTTCAGCGGCGACGCAGCACCGCCGCCGACCGTCGCCAGGGCCAGCAGAAGCCCACCGAGCAGCGCTAACCGGCCGGCCAGAAGTCCTCCACCAGCTCGCCGTCCGCGCGTGGGTCCTCGATCCGCCGCGAGACGATCACGAGCTCCGCGTCCTCCTCCTCGTCGTTCCAGACGGAGCGAACGACCTCGGGTGCGACCCGGAGGACAGTGCCCTTGCCCGCCTCGACGAGATCGTCATCGAGCTTGAACTGGAGCTTCCCGCCGACCACGAGGTAGATCTCCTCCTGCGTCTTGTGACGGTGGCCGTAGGAGCCCTTGCCGCCCGTGTGGCGGGGCATCCTCCGGTAGGTGAGCGCCACCTGCTCGGCGCCAATCTCGTAGGTGCAGAACCGCATCTCGCCAGGGTAGTCCTCACCGAGCACGTTCCGGATCTCGTCGAGCCGTTTCACCGTGTAGCCGGTCATCCCGCTCCTCCTCCGCATCGCCTCTGCGAGTATCGAACACCTGAGCGAGGCCATGCGCAAACGGTTGGTCGTCGTCGCCTGCATCCTGGGCTCCACTGTCGTCTTCGTCGACTCCACGGTCGTCAACGTCGCGCTTCCGGCGATCCAGCGCGACCTGGGGGGCGGCTTCGCGCTCCAGCAGTGGGTCGTCGACGCCTACCTGCTCACCCTCGGGTCGCTGATCCTCGTCGGCGGCTCGCTCGGCGACCTCTTCGGCGAGCGCCGCATCTTCTCGATCGGCGTCGGCGCCTTCGGGGTCACCTCGGTGCTCTGCGCCCTCGCCCCGAACGGGAACACGCTGATCGTCGCGCGCGGGCTCCAGGGGGTGGCGGGGGCGCTCCTGACGCCGGCCGCGCTCGCGACGATCGCGGCGTCGTTCTCGGGCGAGGAGCGCGGCGCCGCAATCGGAACCTGGACCGCGTGGACCGGGATCGGGACGGTGATCGGCCCCCTCGTCGGAGGCTGGCTCGTGTCCGCCGCCTCGTGGCGATCGATCTTCCTCGTGAACGTGCCGTTCGTCCTCGCAACCCTCGTGCTCGTCCGCGTGGCGATCCCCGGCCGCGAGCGGGGCTCGAGCCGCGGCAGGGTCGATCTCGTCGGAGGCGCGCTGTGCGTGCTCGGGCTGGGAGGGCCCGTTTTCGCCCTGATCGAGGAACCGCGGCACGGCTGGAGCGACCCGCTGATCGTTGCCGGCCTCGCCGGCGGCGTCGCCCTTCTCGGCGTCTTCCTGCTCTGGGAGGCCCGCTCGTCACATCCCATGCTGCCGCTTTCGCTCTTCCGCCGCCGGAACTTCTCGTTCGCGAACGTCGAGACCGTGGCGGTCTACGCCGGGCTCTCGACACTCACGTTCTTCCTCGTCCTCTTCATCCAGCAGCTCGCCGGGTACTCCGCTCTTCAGAGCGGGCTCTCCCTGCTGCCGGTGACGATCGTCCTGTTCGCGCTCTCGCGCCTGGTCGGCCGGCTCTCGATGAAAGTCGGGCCCCGTCTCTTCATGGGATTCGGGCCCCTCGTTGCCGCGGCCGGCCTCCTCGGCCTGCTGCGCCTCTCGCCGGGGTTCTCGTACTGGCTCGAGCTGCTCCCGCCGCTCCTCGTCTTCTCCGTCGGGCTGGCGATGATCGTCGCGCCGCTGACCTCCACCGTCCTCGCCGACGCGGGCGAGCGCGACGCGGGGATCGCCTCCGGCGTCAACAACGCCGTCGCGCGGGTCGCGGGCCTCCTCGGGATCGCCGTGGTCGGAGTGGCGGTCGCCGGCTCCGACAACCGGCTCGATCTCTCCGGCTTCCGGCTCGCGATGGGTATCACGGCGGCGCTCGTCGCCGCCGGCGGGGTGATCGGGCTCGCGGGGATCAGGAACACCAGCCGCCAAGTCTCTCGGGGCGGGCGCGCGAGCTAGGGAACAACGCACGAGAAGGGCGCGTTGACGGCAGCATGAGCATGGACACCTGCACTGTCATTCGCTCCGCCGAGCTCGGGAAGGACTGGTCGTGTGGTGCTATCACGACGAGCTCGCGTTCGTGCTCGAGGACTTGACTCGTGATGCCCCCGCGTGACGAACTCTGGCCGGAGCTTCCGTATGACGCGTGGCGGGAGACGAAGGACACGCTGCACATGAAGCTCCAGGTCGTCGGCAAGGTCCGTCTCGCGCTGGCGCCGATGGAGCCGCAGTGGGCGAACGTCCCCCTCTACCTCACCGCGAGGGGGTTGAACAGCTCGCCGATCCGCCATCCCGGCGGCGAGATGTTCGACGTCGACGTCGATTTCTCGGACCATGAGGTGCGCATCCGCGCCGGCAACGGGCTCGTGGAGGTGGTGCCGCTGCGCGCGCGTCCCGTCGCGGAGTTCTACGAAGAGCTCCTGAGAGCGCTCGAGCGGGCCGGAGTACCGGTGGAGCTTTCGGTCGTCCCCTCGGAGGTCGCCGACCCCATTCCCTTCCCGGAGGACACCCGTCATGCTTCCTACGAGCCCGACTGGGCGTGGCGCTTCTGGCGGGCGATGCTGTCGATCGACGCCGTCCTGAAGGAGCATCGCGCCGGCTTCCGCGGCAAGACGTCGCCCGTCCACTTCTTCTGGGGCAGCTTCGATCTGGCGCTCACGCGCTATTCGGGCCGCCCGGCGGATCCGCCGCCAGACTCGGACACGATCACGAGTCACTCGGCGGACGCCGAGCAGATTGCCGCGGGCTGGTGGCCTGGCGACGCCCGGGTCGAGGCGCCGACGTTCTTCGCCTACGCCCTTCCGAGGCCGGACGGCATCGAGGGCGCCCAGCTTGCCCCGGCCGACGCCTCGTGGAGCGAAGACCTCGGCGAGTTCCTCCTGCCCTACGAGGCCGTCCGGCAGGCCGCGGACCCCCGGCGCGCGCTCCTCGACTTCCTGCGGACGACCTACGAGGCTGGGGCACGGCTCGGCGGGTGGGACCCAGCGCTCACCGGTTGAGCTAGCGCAGCAGCGGAACGAGCCGCCGCAACCGGCGTCGCTCGGCCGGAAGGTAGAAGCCGAGCGGAAGGAGGAAGAGCGGATAGGCGGCCGCCAGCGCCGCCGCGAGCGCCAGCGGTGCGTGCACCGCCTTGCCGAACACGGTCAGCCCGACAGCCAGGCCCGCGGCGGTGACTACGCGCCGCCACTGGTAGGGGACGCGGTAGACCGTCTGGGCGTTCCAGGTCATGCCGAGGAACATCACGACGTAGGCAGCCACGGTCGCGGCGGCGGCGCCCATCATCCCGTAGGGCGGGATCAGCACGATGTTCAGGCCGATGTTGACGAGCGCCCCGGCGCCCGTGACGACCCAGTTGAAGCGGGTTCGCCGCGCGCGGCCGACGCCGATCGCCATCACGATGTAGCCGGCGAAGGCAACACCTGAGAAGGCGAGTGGTGCGACCACCCGCGAGGCACCATAGAAGGCCGGGTTCGTCAGCAGGCGCACGAGCCAAGGAGACAGGAGGCTGAGCGCAAGCGCGAGCCACGACGCGACGAGCACGAGGTAGGTGAGCACGTATCCGTAGGTGCGGCGTGCCTCGTCGTCGTCGTCGATCGAGTACGCGAACGCAGGCCACGCAGTTCGGAAGGCCGTGAGGAGGAGGACGATCGCCGAGCTGATCCGGACGCCGATCGAGTAGAGGCCGACCTCCGTCTGGCTCGACAGCTTCACGAGGAAGATCCGGTCGATGAAGTTGACCGCCCAGAGAGCGAGCGCCGAGGGCACGAGCGGCATCCCGAAGCGGTTCATCGACCGGAAGAGGCGCCGGTCGAACTGAAGGCCGAGCTGCTCGCGCCGGAACGACAGCAGCGCGAGGTACACGACGACCGTTCCCGTGAAGTTGCCGACCACCACTCCGAGCGCCCGGTGGTGGAGGGCCACGACCAGGACGACCGTCGCCCCGACCGTCACCAGCAGGTTCGCGAGCGTCGCCAGCACGAATGCGACCGACCGCTCCTCGACCCGGAAGAGCGAGGTCAGCTGGTCGTAGTTCATCTGCGCCCAGAGCCCTACGAACGCGACGCGGACGAGGCTTGCGCGGGCATCCGTCCCGAAGAGCAGGTGTGAGATCGGCGCCGCAAAGGCGAGCCCGATCGCGAGGCCGAGGGTCGCGGTCGTCATCGTGAACCAGAACGACGTACGCAGCACGAGGACGCGCGAGGCCGGGTCCTTCGAGTCGAAGTAGAACCGGAAGAACGCGCTCGAGATCCCGAATCGCAGCAGGATCGTGAGGACGGCCGTGAGCGCGATCAGGGTCTCGATCGCTCCGTAGTCCCGGGGCCTCAGGTAGTGCGTGTAGAGCGGCAGCAGCAGCACGGCCAGGATCCGCGAGACGATCCCGCCGAGCCCGTAGATGGCGGAGTGCTTCGCAAGGCGCTTGATCTGGGAGGCGATCATTGCGGCGATTCGATCGAGGCCGCGTGTCCGTGTGAGCGCGCGAGGCGGAGATCCGTCGTGACGAGGGGGGCGTCGAGCGCCTCGGCCAGTGCGACGTAGAACGCGTCGTACGCCGAGATGCGCGTCCGCAGCTGCCAGACGCGAGCGAGCAACGGCAGGGCCGGGTAGCGCGTGATCACGATGTCCGCGTAGTCGAGTAGTGCGGACCGCCCGCGCTCTGCGTCCAGCTGCCCCGCGAGCACGTGCCCGCGTACAGCGGCGGTGACCTCGGCGTCGATCAGGTGCGGCGCGTGGTAGCTCCCGACTTGCGACAGCCGCTGGGTGGCCCAGTCGCCGGGTCCGTCGGCGGTGACGAGGAAGTCGACGACCGCCGATGCGTCGAGGACGATCAACCCGTTTCGCGCGCCTCCCTGATCAGCTCGGCGCTCGACCGCTTCGGGTGGATCAGCGTGCGGCTGCGCACGCGGCGCACCAGCTCCTCCATCGTCGGTGCCTCCGCCGACCGCCGGACCTCGGCGAGCAGGTACTCCGACAGCGACACTCCGGCGGCGGCCGCACGGACCTTCAGGACACGGTGGAGGTTCTCGGGCACGTTCCTGATCTGGATATGCGGCATGCGCTGCACCTTAACACAGGCGCTGTGCATGTTTTCGAGCGCTCAGAGACGGGCGTAGAGGTCGAGCAGGCGATCCGCGACCCACGCGGAGTCGTGGACGCGCTCGACGTAGGCGCGGCTCGCAGAGCCGATGCGCCGCCGGGTCTCAGCCGATTCGACGAGGGGTTGCAGCGATTCCGCGAGGGTCTCCTTGGTCGCGTGCACGAGCGGTACCTCGACGGCGAATGCCGCCTCGGTGCGCCGCACTGCCTCCTCGTGGAGGAAGGTGACGACGGGCTTGGCGAGTGCCATCGCCTCGATCGCGAACATCCCGTACCACCCGGCATTCAGCTGGTCGACCACGATGTCGGCCTCCGCGTAGCGCTCGAGCGCCTCCTCGTGGTGACGGCGCTCGACGATCTCCAGGTCGACCGGCAGCCGGCTACAGGCCTCGATCACCTCGGCCGTACCCTTCCGCGCCCGGCTCGACGGTGCGTGGACGACGAGCGGTCGCTCGCGCTGCGGCGGCGGCACCGGCTCGAAGCGCCGCAGATCGATTCCCGGCGGCACGACCTCCGCCTCGGGCACCCAGCGCGCGGCGTCGTAGGAGCCGACGATCTGGGCGTCCGCACGCCGACCGTAGGCGAGTGCCTCGCGCGAGCGTCCGCGGATGTCCGATCCGAGGAAGTGGTAGACGGCCTTCTTCCGTGTCGCCCGGAGGATCGGAAACTGGAGCGAGCGCGGGACGAGGGTGAGGCCGAAGTAGAAGTGGAACACGTCCGTCCGCGGCAGGAGCTGCGCGAGCGCGCGCATCTGCGTCGCCTGGCGGCGCAGGAGCCCGCCGCGGCGGTCGAGCGACACATCAGCCTCGGGATGCATCTTCTGCCGCTCGAAGACCACGAGGCGCGCGTCGACTCCGCGCCGCCGCAGCGCCTGGACGTTCTCCCACGGGATCCCGGCGATGTTCGCCGGGCAGTGGACGACGCGGAGTTTGTCGGACACCTTCTGAGCAGGTTCGCTAGTGACTGCCGTCCGAACGCCGGCGGCGATCCGCCGCCGAGTAACGCGTCACCCGTCCCACTCGGCCTGATCGAAGAAGCGCAGGGCGCGTCGCGTCGGTCTGACCCGCGCTGCGAGTGAGGAGAGCTCCTCGCCAGAGATCTCGCCGAGGGCGTGCTTGATCCCGAGGTACGGCAGGTTCAGGTCCTCCTGGTAGACGATCGTGGAGATCCGCGGGTTGATCTCGATCACCTGCTCTCCGACGAGCTGGATGTTGAAGAAATGCTCGATGCGAAGCTCGCGGACGATCGTGTCGGCCAACTCCATCAGCGCGGGCTCGTCGAGGGTCTCGAAGTACATCGCGAGCCCGGAACGCATCGCCTCGCGCGTCTTCGGGTGGCCGAGGAGGATGCGCCTGCCGTCGGCGATGCCGTCGATCGTGCGCTCCGGGCCGGTCGCCAGCTCCATCACGAGCAGATCGGGACCGTCGCCCATGGGTAGGAGCTCAACCGCCTCCTCCAAACGCATCGCCACCGAACCCGGGCGCTCGTAGAGCAGCTGTCGGGCGCGGTCGACAGTCGGATCCAGGATGCGAAAGCCTCGAGAGCCGGAGGAAAAGACGGGCTTGAAGCAGACGGGACGGTCGGGATAGCCGAGCTCCTTCGCCGCCTTCGCGACCGCGTCCGCTCCGACGACTCGGCGGAACTCGGGGGCGGGGAGCCCGAGCCGGTGGAGGAGGGCGTAGGTCTCGGCCTTGTCGTTCGAGTGGTGGATCGTGTCGGGCGAGGAGACGAGCACTGCTATGCCCTCGAAGCGTTCGCGCGCTTCCGCAAGGCCGAGCAGGTCGAAGGACGACTGCGGGAGGACGGCGTCCACTCGCTCGTCTCGGCAGATCCGCAAGATCGCATCCGCGAAGCCGGGGTCGTCGCCCGCCGGCACGACATGGAAGGCGTCGCACAGGTTCCGTCCGATCGCGCGCTCCGACATGTCCGTCCCGACCAGCCGCACCTCGCGTTCCCCGTTTCCCCGGAGTGCACGGAGGAGTGCCGCGGTTCCGGGCGCGCCCGAGGCGGAGACAAGGACGGTGAGGGCTCGCGCGGGGGACACTAGTGCACTAGGTCCCTAGGACAGGTCGATCCGGTCGGCCGCGAGCTGCTCGACCCGGCGCTGCCGCTCGGTGTCGAGCATCGCGTTCATCGTCTCCCGCATGCTGGCGCCCGGATAGGCCCAGATCTCGGGGTGCGTGAGGAGCTGGAGCCAGATGAAGCGCTCCGCAGCGAGGTCCTCGTGCGGGCAGCCGTGGCGCCAGCGCTGGTTCGAGTCGGAGCGATAGGTCGCCGGGGAGAAGAACCGCGGCTCCATCACGTTAGCCGTCCCCGCGAGGGGCGTGCCCATGTAGGCGGGATCGGGATTGTGCCAGGCGACGATCGCGTCGAAGCGCTCGTCGAGGCGCGCGTCCGGGTAGATGGCGTGGAGGCCGATGCGGTGCCCGAGCTCGCGCAGACGCTCGAGTGCGCGGCGACCCTCGAGCGACGCGAGGTTGTAGAAGACGCTCTCGGTCATCAGGAAGTAGGTCGAGGTCGCTCCCTCCTGCGCCTCTAGCTCTGCGAGTCGCAGCGCGGCGTCGAGCGAGAGGTCGACGTCGTGCCGGAGAAGCAGGTCCCCCTCCTGCGGGTCCGTGTCGAAGGTCGCGAAGCGGTAACCCCCCTTCCGTGCGGCTCGCAGGAGCTCCCGATAATGATCGAGGTCGAAGGTGCAGGCCACCTGTCACACATCCAGCTCGGAATCGTCACACCTGTGTGCGCCGGTTCTGGTTAGGGTCGCAGCGGGGAGGAGGTAGGGGTGCCTAGGCAAGACGCGTGTGCCTGAATCCGGCGCGCTTCCGGTTGCGGACGCCGGAGAAGACCGGCTCATGGCCCCTCGTCCTCCATCTCGACGTCGACGAGCGTCGCCGCGGCCTCGGCGCGTTCGAGCGCGTCGAGGTTCGTCTCGGCGACTGCGATCACGTAGCCGCGGCGATCTCCGTCCAGGCGCACCGGCCGGATCGTCTCGCCGGGAGCGATGAACACGTCGGCCTGCACCACCCCGGGAAAGGCCCGGACACGTTCGAGGCCCCCGACGCTGCGGACCCGTCCCGTTGGCAGCGGCCCCGGCGCGGCGGTCAGGAACCTGATCGCGAGCGGCTGCCGGTGCCGCGGCCGGACAAGCTCGTCCGGGATCTCCTCCCCGAGCGCCTGGCGGAGGGCGACCTCGACGAGGTCGACGCCGACGGCGTGCCGCGCCAGGTCGGCCATCTGGCCGCCGGGGATGCGCGCCGCCACCTCCACCACGCGGACGTCGCCCCGCTCCGAGACGAGCAGCTGCGGGAACGCGATGCCGTCCCGCAGCCCGAGCGCCCGCACCGCCCGCACCGCCTGCTGCTCGGCCTGCTCGAGCGCGTGACCGTAGAGGGTCGAGGGATAGACGTGGATCCACCCGACGCCGAACCCGGCTCCCTCGGGTCGAAGCCGGTCGGAGAGCGTCAGCAGCTCCACGTTGCCGCTCCTGGCGACAACGAGCCCGTTCAGCTCGAGGCCGTCGTGGAAGCTCTCGACGATCGCCTCCTCCGTCGAGGACTCCGCGAGCGCCGCATAGAGGTGCAGCTCGAGGTCGTCGGCGGAACCGAGCCGGAAGAGGCCGCGCTGCCCGCCGGAATCCGCGGGCTTCAACACCGCGGGCAGGCCCACCGTCGCCAGTGCGGCGCGTCCCTCGTGGAGGTTCCGGACGGCGGCGAAGCGCGGCTGCGGCACGCCACCGTCGGCCAGCCTCCGCCGCATCGCGACCTTGTGCGTCATCAGGTGAGCCGTCTCGACACCGATCCCCGGCAGGCCGAGCGTCTCCGCGACCGCGGCGACGATGGGGACTGCACGGTCGGCCGAGACCGTCAAAGCCCCGTCCACGGCGTGGCGGCGGGCGACCTCGGTTACACCGTCGAGATCCTGGAAGTCGACGACCTGGGCGACGTCTGCCTCGGCGAAGCCGGGCGCCTCTGCGTTCCGGTCGACGGCGACGACGCGCAGGCCCAGATCCTTTGCGCGGAGGATCGCCCGACGCTGATGGCGGCCTGCTCCCACGAAGAGGATGGTCTTCATCGCCGCGATCGTACGGAGCGCGGTGCCGCGCGCGCCGAACGAGCCTCAACCGTCACGACTTTCGCCTCACGCCGGGAAAGAGGAACCTCACGCGATCCCAGCGGGCGATTTCGCAGCCGTCGGTCCTCGTGAACCGGCCGCCGACGGCCTCGCCGCGGACGCGCCCGTGAACCTCGGCCACAGCCGGGCCACCATAGACCTGCGTGCACGTCCGCCCGCCAGAGACGGCCGCGAAGAGCTCGCGCCCGACGGCGAGCTCGTAGCAGGCGCGATCCCCGTGCGGAAGAGTGCCCCCGAGGGGGTTGCACCTCAACGTCCAGGTCTGCGAGACGTGCCGGACGCCCATCGGCCACACGGTCATCCGCAGCCGGCTCGAGATGTCCCTGGCGCCGCCGGAGCCGGAGCAGCCGGCGAGGAGCGCGGCGGCGATGAGGAGGAGGACGACACAGCGCATCCGGCCCGCGATGCTACTGCGGTACCCGGCCCCGCCTGGCCTCCGCAGTCCGGCACCGCGGCCCGGACGGCGCGGATCAATAGACTCGCCGAGCGGTGCCCCTCCACGGCAAGCGGATCTTCATCACCGGCGGCGCGGGCTTCATCGGGACGACGCTCGCGCGCCGGCTCGTGGACGCGAACGAGATCGTGGCGCTCGACAACCTCCACAGGGACGCGCTCTCGGGCACCGACCTCTCCGAGCACCCGAACTTCGCCTTCCACCAGGCCGACGTGCTGGATGCCGATGCTGTGCACGAGCTCGCGCGAGACGCGACCCACGTCGTCCACGCGGCCGCGATCGCGGGTGTCGACACCGTGCTGGAGAGCCCGGTGCGCACGATGCGGGTCAACGTGATCGGCACCTACAATGTGCTCGAGGCGGCGGTGGCGACTCTCGGCACGGTCGAGCGCTTCGTCGACTTCTCGACGAGCGAGGTCTTCGGCACCCACGCCTTCCGCGTTCAGGAGGGGCAGGTCTCGACGATCGGGTCGGTCGGAGAGGCGCGCTGGACCTACGCCGTCTCCAAGCTCGCGGGGGAGCACATGGCGCACGCCTACCACGACGAGCTGCGGTTGCCGACGGTGACCGTGCACCCCTTCAACGTCTACGGCCCGGGCCAGATCGGCGGCGGGGCAATCCGGGCGTTCACCGAGGCCGCCCTCGCGGGGCGCGACCTCACCATCCACGGAGACGGCTCCCAGATTCGCGCCTGGTGCTACGTGGACGACATGGTTGAGGCGCTCCTCCTCTGCCTGGAGCGCCCAGAGGCCGTCGGACAGGCGTTCAACGTCGGCAACCCCCGCTCCACGGTGACGATCTACGACCTCGCCCAGCGCATCAAGCGTCTGAGCGACGCACCGGGCGAGATCACCTTTCAGCCCATCCACTACGCCGACGTCGAGCTGCGCATCCCGAATGTCGAGAAGGCGCGGGAGCTGCTCGGCTTCGAGGCCAGGGTGGACCTCGACGACGGGCTCGCGCGAACGATCGCCTGGTATCGCACCCAGGCCCTTACCTGGGCGTGATCCGGCTCGCCTGGCCGGACGTCGGGGCTGTCGAGGCAGCCGCCGTCTCGAAGGTGCTCGAGAGCGGGCAGTTGACGATGGGCCCGAAGGTCGCCGAGCTCGAGGACGGCCTCGCACAAGCCTGCGGCGTCGATCATGCAATCGCCGTCTCGTCCGGAACGGCGGCGCTGCACCTTGCCGTGCTCGCGCTCGGGCTCGGGCCCGGGGACGACGTGCTGGTTCCGGCCTACACGTTTCCGGCGACGGCGAACGTGGTCGCGCTCGCCGGAGCGCGCCCCGTGCTCGTCGACGTCGAGCCGGAGACGATGAACCTCGATCCCGCGAAGGTGTACGAGGCCGTCACGCCGCAGACGCGTGCCGTCCTCGCCGTCCACCTGTTCGGCCGGCCGCTCGACTGGGAGGAGCTCCAGAGCGCCGTCTCCCCGGACGTCCTGCTGCTCGAGGACGCCGCCGGCGCCCTCGGCGCGCGCTGGCGGGGCATGCCCTGCGGCGGTCTCGGCGCGCTTGGCTGCCTGTCCTTTCACCCACGGAAGATCGTTACGACCGGCGAGGGCGGCGCGGTGACGACGAGCGACGCGGCGCTCGCGCAGCGCATCCGAGAACTGCGCGACCACGGGATCGACCGCCGCGCCGGCTTCGAGATCGCGACCCCCGGCCTGAACTACCGGCTCTCGGACATCCTCTGCGCCGTCGGCATCCCGCAGCTGCAGCGGCTCGGCGAGCTGCTTTCGGCGAGGGAGCGGCTCGCGGCCGGCTACGCCGAGCGTCTGGCCGGGATCGTCGAGACTCCGGCCGCAGCGGAGGGAGACCGGCACGGCTGGCAGGCCTACGTCGTGCAGCTCGATCGACGGGACGACGCGCTCGCCGCGCTCCGGCAGGCCGGGATCGAAGCCCAGATCGGCACCTACGCCCTTCAGCGCCTCGCTGCTTACCGCGATCAGGGGCCTTTTTCCGGAGCCGACCGCAGCTTCGAGCGCGCGCTCGCGCTCCCGTTCCACACTCGTCTGAGCCCCGGCGATCTCGACCGGGTCTCCGAGGCCTTGACGACCTTCGTGAGTGACTGCTAACTTACTTCAGTGGCATCCTCGGGCACCGGCACCCGTCAGAGCGCCGAGGAGCGGCGGGTCGCCGTGCTCGACGCGGCGCTCGTCGAGTTCGCAGCCCGTGGTCTCCACGGAGCCTCGACCGAGGAGATCGCGCGCCGTGCCGGCATCTCTCAGCCGTACGTCTTCCGGCTCTTCGGGACGAAGAAGGAGCTGTTCAAGGCCACGGTCGGCCGCTGCTTTCGCGAGACCCTCGAGAGCTTCCAGCGAGCCGCCGAGGGCAAGCGGGGCGAGGACGCGCTCGAGGCGATGGGCCATGAATACGTCGATCGGCTGATCTCCGACCGCACGCGCCTGAAAGCGCAGCTCGAGGCGTATGCCGCCTGCGACGATGCGGAGATCTGCGAGATCGTCCGCAACGGCTACGGCGATCTCGTCACCTACGTCGAGCGCGTCTCCGGGCTGCCGCCCGCCCGCGTGAGCCGCTTCTTCGCGAAGGGGATGCTGATCAACGTCATGGCTGCGATGGACTTGCGGGGTTCCGAGGAACCGTGGGCACAACGGCTGCTCGCCGGCTGCGAGGATGACGGGTAGCAGTTCTTTCGAGTTTGACTAAGTGAACAATCACTACCAAAGGAGCACGAGATGAAGGCGCCGAGCAGGACTGTCTGGACGTTCGCGATCACCTCCCTGGCCCTGTTCATGGTCACGCTCGACAACCTCGTCGTGACGACGGCGCTCCCGGTCATCCGGAAGGACCTGCACGCGTCCCTGCAAGGACTCGAGTGGACCGTGAACGCGTACACGCTCACCTTCGCGGTCCTGCTCCTGACCGGAGCCGCGCTCGGCGACCGCTTCGGGCGCAGGCGGCTCTTCGTGATCGGGATGTCCGTCTTCACGCTCGGTTCCGTGGCGGCGGCGCTCGCGCCGAGCATCGACGCCCTGATCGCCGCCCGTGCGCTGCAGGGCCTCGGCGGCGCGATCGTCACGCCCCTGACGCTGACGATCTTGAGCGCTGCGGTACCGAAGGAGAAGCGGGGTGTCGCCCTCGGCGCCTGGGGCGGAATCGGCGGCCTCGCGGTGGCGCTAGGCCCGCTCGTCGGAGGAGCGGTCGTCCAGGGCCTCTCGTGGCAGTGGATCTTCTGGCTGAACGTCCCGATCGGGCTCGTCGTCGTGCCGCTGGCGGCGCGGCAGCTCGCGGAGACACACGGCCCGTCAAACCGTCTCGACCTTGCGGGGCTGGGCCTCGCGAGCGCCGGCCTGCTCGGGATCGTCTGGGGCCTCGTTCGAGGTAATGCAGTCGGGTGGGGAAGCGGCGAGATCGTCGCCACCCTCGCCGCCGGCGCGATCTTCCTCGCCCTCTTCGTGCTCTGGGAGTTGCGGGTCCCGGCGCCGATGCTCCCGATGCGGTTCTTCCGGAACGCGACCTTCACGCTCACGAACGTCGCGTCCCTCTTCATGTTCTTCGGGATGTTCGGGTCGATCTTCCTGCTCTCGCAGTTCTTCCAGACCGTGCAGGGCTACTCGCCCCTTGGTTCGGGCCTCCGCATCCTGCCGTGGACGGTGATGCCCATCTTCGTCGCACCGCTCGCCGGGGCGCTCTCGGACAAGGTCGGCGGCCGGATCCTGATGGCGATCGGGCTCAGCCTCCAAGCAGTCGCGCTCGGCTGGATGGCCGCGGTGACCACTCCGACGATCGGCTACGGGAGCCTCGTGCCGCCGTTCGCGCTTGCCGGAGTCGGGATGGCGCTCTTCTTCGCGCCGGTCGCGAACGTGGTCCTCAGCGCCGTACGGCCGGAGGAGGAGGGCCAGGCCTCCGGTGCCAACAACGCGATCCGGGAACTCGGTGGCGTCTTCGGAGTCGCAGTGCTGGCGACGATCTTCTCGAGCTACGGCGGCTACGGCACGGGCCGGGTCTTCGTCGACGGGATGAACCCGGCGATCTGGGTCGGTGCCGCGCTCGTCGGGGTCGGCGCGCTGGCGGCCTTCGCAATCCCGCGGCGCCGACGCGGGACGACGCGAGCGGCCGAGATGGTGGCCGATGCAGCCTAGGCTCTAGCGCGTCACGCCCGTGAGCACCGGGTAGGAGGCCCCCCAGCGGTCGCGGGTGACGGCGGCGTAGCGAACGGGGCCGGGCGAGGGCGAGCGGTCGACGCACGTGGACTGGACCGTCTGGCAGACGAGCTTGGCACGGCGGTCCGGAAGCGTGAAGGCGCGGCCTCCCGGGTGCCTGTAGACGGCGACGCTCGCGACGCGAGGATCGCCGTGGGCCGTAAATCGGATCACCACGCCTCTCTTGCCTCGGCGCGCCGCGATCGACAGCGGCGGGGCCGGGCGAGTGAGGTCGTCGAGGGCGTTGCGCGTGAACTGCTGGAGGCGAGGGTCCGGGGCGGCGAACGGCGTGCCGTAGTTGTCGAGCTCCCAGCTCCACCTGAGCGAGGAGGCGTCGAAGACGCGGGCGCCGCTCACGGCCGTGTAGCGGGTGACGTCGAGCGGGGCCGGAGTGCCGCCGTAGTGGAAGAACACCGTCTGCGGTGGTACCGCGCAGCCGGGTACGAGGCTGTCCCATTCGCCGCCCACGAGTGCGCCCAGGGCTGATCCCGGCGTGAAGCCGGTCTTTCGGAACCAGGCATCGCCGAGCGCCCCGTCGTCGACCGGCAGGCTGCTCACGGGGCCGATGCCATGCTCCCATTGAACCCCGAGCAGCGTGCAGGCGGGCCTCGCGGGCACGAGGCTCGTGAAAAGCGTCGTCTTCAGGGCCGGATCGGGCTCCGGATCGGTCTTCTCGTCGCGGTACTCGACGACCGTCCTCGAATTGTCTTCGTAACGGATTTGCCAGTAGCCGATGTTCCCGCCCATGAAGGCGAGGTTGGTGCCCACGTCGCGTCCCCGCTCGAATGCGTCTCGTATCGACTTCGTCCAGTACTCGTCATGCCCAGCCACCATGACCAGACGGTGGTTCTGGACCTGGGTGGGGACGCGGTCGACGTCCACGCTCGACGTGTACGAGACGTCGTAGCCCTCGCGCTCGAGGAAGCGGACCAGCTGGTACTCCCACTCGAAGAGGTCCTGGTCTCCGTGGACGTAGGGCCGATCGAAGGAGACATGGTTCGAGCCCGCGCCGTTGAAGCTCGAGTAGAGGCTGCGACCGCCCCAGTCGTTGTACGCCTGCCACGTGTTGACCGGCGCCTGGACGAGGATCGCCGACCGGTGGAAGTCCGGCTCCCTGACGATCAGCGGGATCTTCGCGGTCTGGCCGGCGCTGCTGCCGCTCGTCAGCACGAGCAGCGCGATGTAGTAGCCGCTCACGAGGTCGCCGGGCAGCCTGAACGTGTCCGTGATCGGCCAGCCGGCGTTGACGTAGCCCGTCTGCGGGTCGAAAGGCGGCACTCCTTGCGGCACGCCCTGCTCGTCTGCCTGACAGCTCGGCAGGCAGGCGACGCGGCGGCCGCCTGCGCCTCCGTACCAGCCGAGACGGTAGAGGTCGATCCGGTAGCGCGCCGCCGGGCTCGTCTGCACGTGGAGAGAGACGACGTCTCCCGGAGAGGCGCTCACCTGTGACGCATAGCCTTCGATGTAGCGGAACGGCGCCTGCTCGGCCTGCCAGGCTGTGCTGCCCGGCTTCGCGTTCTCGAGCTGGATCGGATTGGCGGCGCGCGCGAGGGTTCCCGCACCGGCGGAGGGGACGAGGCAGAGAAAAGCCGCCAAGGAGGCGACGCACCACTTCAGTGGCCGCAACACCGGCGGCCAGCCTACCGGGGCCGGTCGTGGATCGCCACGGCTCGGCTTAAATGGAGTCGTGTACCAGTTCGATTGGGCGGACGAGCAGCTCTGGCGTGGGGAGCGCATCTGTGCGTCGCGTCCCTCGGCGCTCCCCCGCGAACGCGTTGCCGGCACGCTCCTCCTCCAGTGGCAGGAGCACTGCATCGAATGCGCGCCGCCCGACTGCTACGCCGTCTGCCCGCTCTACGCCGCGCGAGCCGACCTGAAGTGCGCCCGCTTCGTCTACGGCATCTATCCCAACCCTGCGTTCTCCGGGCTCTTCGACCACGGTGCCGACATCAGGTTCAGGCGCTGGGGGAAGCTCGAGGCGGAGCTCGGCGGGGTAAGGTCCGTCTCGCCCGCGTGGCACCGCCGGCTCGACCGGGCCGACGCGACGCTCAGCGGTGCGGTCGGGTCGGCGTCGCGAGCATTCGCGAGGCTGAGCCCGCACCGGCGTTTGAGTGGGGCATTCACCCTGGCGCGCCAGGTAGTTCTGGAGCGGCTTCCGGGCGCGAGCGCGGGCCGCTGCGACGAGTTCGTCCTCGAGTGCTTCGCGCCCGACAAGGAGCCGTTTCGCCTCATCCTCGAGCTCGTCCGGGACGGAGCGGGAACCACATTTCGCCATGCCTTCGACATCCGTCCCGGCCACAACTTCCACACGCTGCCTGCCGAGCAGTTCGGGCCGATCCGCGAGCCGGGGGGCGGGCGCATCCTCGTCTATCCGGAGAACGACGCGGAACGCCGGGTCGTCTTCACGTGGCTCGACCTCGTCGAGTACGCGAAGGTTCCTGCCGACGTGAGCCCGGCCGAGAAGGTCAAGTGCGTCGCCTGGGATCTCGACGGGACGCTGTGGGAGGGGACGCTCCTGGAGGACGGGCCGGAGGGCCGGCGCGCGCGAGCCGGAGTCCTCGAGCTCGTCGAGGCGCTCGACGAGCGCGGGATCCTCCAGACAGTCGTCTCGAAGAACGATCATGACGACGCCTGGCGGGTGGTCGAGCAGCTCGGGCTCCAGGACCACTTGCTCTACCCGGCGATCAACTGGGGGCGCAAGAGCGAGAATCTGAGGCAGGTCGCGAAGCGCCTCGACATCGGGCTGGACACGTTCGCGTTCGTCGACGACTCGGCGTTCGAGCGTGCGGAGGTGGAAGCCGCTCTGCCGATGGTGCGCGTCTACTCCCACGAGCAGCTCGGCCAGCTTCTCGGCCTGCCCGAGTTCGACGTGCCCGTTACCGAGCTCAGCGTGCGCCGTCGAGCGACCTATCTCGACCGGGTCCGGCGCGAGCGTGCCCGTGAGCGCTTCGGCGGGGACTACCTCGAGTTCCTGCGGGGTTCGGGGCTGCGGCTGTTGATCTTCGAGCCCCGCGAGCAGCGACACGTCGAGCGCTGCCTCGAGCTCGTTCAGCGCTCGAACCAGCTCAACCTGTCGACGCGGCGGTACACGCGGCGGGAGTTCGAGGAGCTGCTCGAGCTGCCGGGGATCCTGTCGCTCGCCCTCCACTGCGAGGATCGATTCGGGGACTACGGCCTCGTCGGGTTCGTGGCGGTGGACGAGCGGGAGGACGAGCCATGTGTGCGCGACTTCGTGCTCTCGTGCCGCGTCGCGCAGAAGCGGGTGGAGCACGCGTTCTTCCGGTGGCTTGCGGAACACGAGGCCGCGCGCGGAGCCGAGCTGCTGCGCGCGGAGCTCGTCCGGACCTCGCGCAACGGCCCGCTTGCTCGCGTCTTCGACGAGCTGCCGTTCAGGCCGGTGCGGGGGGACGGCGAGCGGACGCTACTCGAGCTGCCGCTCGACGAGCGCCCGGCAGACGACGGTGTCGTCCAGCTCGAGGTGGAGCTCGCGGGCGCGTTCCCTTGATCGTCAACGCCGACGACTTCGGCCGCTGCGCGACGCGAAACGCCGCCGTGGTGCGGGCCTTCGCGGAGGAGCTCGTCTCCAGCACGACGATCATGCCGACGATGCCGGGCTTCGAGGAGGCGGCCTCGCTCGCGCACGCGGAGGGCTTGCTCCACCGCCTCGGCGTGCACCTGACGCTCACTGCCGGGGAGCCTCTGACCGAGCCGCTTCGCCGCTGCCGGCGCTTCTGCGACGGCGAGGGCCGGTTCACGAAGTGGCGTGGCGCTACGCGGGCGTGGCGCCTCTCTGACGGTGAGCGGGCTGCGGTGCATGCGGAGCTGCGCGCGCAGGTGGGGCGCGCGCGCGGGGCTGGGTTGCCCGTGACGCACGTCGACTCGCACCACCACGTCCACAACGAGTGGGCGATCGGCGGGGTGGTCGTGAGGCTCGCGCACGAGCTCCGGGTCCCGTACGTCCGGCTGGCACGCAACTGCGGCCCGGGCATCGGTCCGGGGCCGGGTGCCTACAAGCGCTTCTTCAACGCCCGACTCCGGCGCGCGGGCCTCACCGCCACGAGGTACTTCGGCGACGCCGAGGACTGGCGCTGGCTCGAGCGCACCGGCGCCTCCGCGGCGGCGCTCGACGACTTCGAGCTGATGACCCACCCGGCGCTCGACGATCACGGCCGACTCATCGACCCGGAGCTGGTAGGCGAGCCCCTGGGCGAACTCCTGGCGGGCGTCCCCGGCATCCGAAGCGCCGTTCCGTTCCCCGCCGTCGATCTCAAGTAACACAGTGTTACTTGGCACCAGAGGCGCCGGAGATCCTCGCCCAGTCCGCCGGAAGCTCCGGGACCAGCCACCACGGCTCGGGCCGCCAGCTCCGGGACCAGCCACCACGGCTCGGGCCGCCAGTGCTCCCAGCCGGTCGGGAAGGGCCAGTCCTCGAGCACGCGCTCGGCCTCTGCGCGGGCGGAGGCCGCCTCGGCCTCGTCGAACATCCCGAAGCGCACCGCCTGCTCCAGATGATCCTCGTCCTTCCACGTCACCGCCCCGTCTGCCGCGACCCAGAGGTCGAGCTGCTGATCCATCGTGTCGGATCCGAAGGGGGACGAGACAAGCGACCGCTGGAGGTTGACGTACCAGCCGTGGAAGGCGTCGCCACGCCAGAAGTGTCGGATCATGTGCGCTCGCCCGGCGGGAGTGAGATCGACGCAGCCGTTCCCGAACCAGGGGCGCAACTCGATCTCCCAGCGGTCCGGCGCCAGCAACCGCCCGTCCTGCCCGAGCCCGCGCGGGTAGGCCATCGGCGTCTCCGGCGCGATCCAGGTGACGAGGGCCGCCCGGCTGTGCTGCAGGACCCTCGACGGCAGGGCGTGCCGCACGCGGCCACCGAGGACGTGTCGGACGAGGATGTGCTCTCCGGGGCGACGAAAGCGTTCCACGCCGCGACTCTAGGGAGTGCTCGGATGGGTTCTGTTAGAGCGACGCATTTGAGCGGTTAGGGTTCCTTCCCTGCAAATGGCGCAGGCGCACGTCTTCGACCGACCTCTGAGCGACGAGCTCGACGCGGGCGGGCCCACGCTCTCGGTCGTCGTGACGCTCCTGAACGAGGAGGCGACCGTTGACGAGCTCTACCGCCGGACCGTCGAGACGGTCGAGACCCTGGGGATGCCGTTCGAGCTCGTCTTCGTCGACGACGGCTCGACCGACTCGACGTTCGCGCACCTCGAGCGCCTGCACGCGGGGGACGATCGCCTCCGGGCCGTCCGCTTCAAGCGCAACTTCGGGCAGCATCCGGCGATGCACGCGGGCCTCGTTCGCGCGCGCGGCGAGTACGTCGTGACGATGGACGGCGACCTCCAGAACGCGCCCGAGGACATCCCGCGGCTCGTCGAGGCGGTCGACGCGGGGGTCGACGTGGCGAGCGGGCGGCGGGTCGCCCGTCACGACTCCTGGGGCCGCACACTCCCGTCGCGGGTGATCAACGGGATGCTGCGCCGCTTCACGGGCGTAGAGATCTCCGACTTCGGCTGCGCCTTCAACGGCTACCGCCGCTCGGCAATCGTCCCGATGCTTGGCTCCATCGGTCGCCAGAAGTTCACGAAGGCGCTCGTACTCTCGGGCGGGGCCAGCGTCGTGGAGATCGACGTCTCGCATGCGGCCAGGCGCGGGGCGTCGAGATACAGCCCGCTTCGGTTGACGCGGCTCGCGCTGCACGTCCTGGCCGGCTTCTGGCCGCAGCCGATCCAGTGGATCGGCGTCGGGCTCGGCATCCTCTGCACCTTCCTCGCCACCGGCCTCGGCGCGTACGGCATCGTCTACTGGGTGACGCGCTCCAACTTCCCGGGGCCGCTCCTGGGCGGCGTCGCCGTCCTCTTCGTGCTCGGCATCCAGGGCTTCATCCTCGCCCTCGTAGGCGAGTACCTCGGCCGCATCCAGCGCGGCGTCGAGGGCCGTCCGCTCTACACCATCGAAAAGGAACTCTGAATCACGTGGGAACCCATGGTTCCCCCGTGGACCCCCTCCTTCATGCCGTACCACCTTCAACCCGCCGCGGGGCCTCCCGCCGGGCAAGCCCGGCTCCGGCCGCACCTGCGTTCTTGGAAGCAGCTCGTGAAGGCTGAGAAGGGGTCGTGAGCGCGGCCAAACGTGTTTTGGTGACGGGGGGAGCCGGCTTCATCTCCTCGAACTTCATCCGACACCTGCTGGCGGCGACCCCGTACGAGGTCGTCTCGCTCGACGCCCTGACCTACGCGGGGAACCTCGAGAACCTCGCCGACGTGATGTCGCACGAGCGGCTCTCGTTCGTCCACGGCGACATACGCGACGCCGATCTCGTGGCGCAGGTCGTCGCCGAGGTGGACGTGATCGTGAACGCGGCGGCGGAGTCGCACGTCGAGAAGTCGATCGAGCAGGGTGCCTCGGAGTTCGTGACGACGAACGTCGAGGGGACGCAGATCCTGCTCGACGCCGTTCGGCGGACACCCGTCGAGCGTTTCATCCTCATCTCCTCGTCCGAGGTCTACGGCACGGCCGCGTACGCGCCCATGGACGAGGACCACCCGCTGAACCCACGTAGCCCCTACGCTGCGACGAAGGCGGGTGCGGATCGGCTCGCCTACTCCTACCACGTCACCTACGGGCTGCCGATCGTGATCGTCCGGCCCTTCAACAACTACGGGCCGCGGCAGCACCCCGAGAAGGTGATCCCGCGGTTCGTCACCCAGGCGCTCTCGGACGAGCCGCTGACGATCCACGGGGACGGTCACGCGAGCCGGGACTGGCTCCACGTCGACGACGACGCCGAGGCGATCGAGGCGATCATCGCGGCCGACATCGAAGCGATCGCCGGGGAGGTGCTGAACGTGGCGACGGGCGTCGACATCTCCATCTCGGCGCTCGCGGACATCGTCCTCGACACTCTGCGCAAGCCGCGCTCGCTGAAGGAGCATGTCCCGGAACGGCTCGGGCAGGTCGACCGCCACATCGGCTCGACGGAGAAGACGCGCGGCCTCGTCGGCTGGAGCGCGCGCACGAGCTTCGAGGACGGCCTTGCCCGCACGGTGGAGTGGTATCGGGCAAACGAGGCGTGGTGGCGTCCAATCCGGGAACGCGCGGCGCCGCTGTCCGAGCTGTCGCCCCGGGCGTAGCATCGCTTCTCCCCGGCTTCGCGGACGTCAGCAAGTGACGGGCTCCACGGAGCCGCGGAAGCGGCGGCGGGCCGGGTCGTCATAGTGAGCGGCGGACGGATGTGCCTGGGATGAGCCGCGACGACCCGAAACGCCTGCTCGTCCTCGGTGCCGGGCCAGCGCAGCTCGGCCTGCTCGAAGCCGCACGCCGCCGCGGGCTCCACGTGATCGCGGTCGATCGCGACCCGGCGGCGCCCGGGTTCGCGCTCGCCGACCGCCGCGCGATCCTGTCGGCCGAAGACGAGTCGGGGATCGATCGGCTCGCTTCCGCCGAGGAGGTCGACGGGATCGTCGCGCCGGGCATCGACTGGCCCGTGGGCATCGCCGCTCGATGCGCGGAGCGGCTCGGACTCGCCCATCCCATCACGCCGGCCTCGGCGAACCTCTCGACCTCGAAGCTCCGCCAGCGGGAGCGGTTCGCGGCAGCCGGCGTCCCGCACCCGCGCTACGAGGCCTGCAGGTGCGAGTCCGGAGCACGCGAGGCTGCGGGCCGGATCGGCTACCCGTGCGTCGTCAAGGCACCGGACCGCCAGGGTCAGCGCGGCCTCTCGGTCGTGCAGGAGCCGGACGAGCTCGCCTCCGCGCTGCGCGATGCCTTCGCGGCGTCCCGTATCGGTGCGTGCCTCCTCGAGGAGCTCGTGCCGGGGCGCGAGGTGACGGTGAACGCGTTCTCCCTCGCCGGCACGTTCCACCCGCTGACGATCACCGACCGCGAGCTGGCCGAGGCGCCGGCCTTCGGCGTCGCGCTCGCGCACGTCTGGCGGAGCGATCTCGACCCGGCTCGCGTGGGGGCGGCCGTGCGGGCCGCTGCCGGGGCCGCCGCCGCGCTTGGGATCGCCGACGGGCCTACGTACACCCAGGTGCTCGTCCCCGCCGGGGGCACGGCGCCGGTCGTCGGCGAGCTCGCCGCGCGCCTCGGCGGAGGCCACGACGCCGAGCTCTGCCACGAGGCCCTCGGGGTCGACCTGAACGAGCTGACGCTGCGGGCCGCGCTCGGAGAGGAGATCCCGCCTGCGGCCCTGCGGCCGACCGAGGAGGTCGGCGGCGCGTGCACGCGGTTCCTGGTCGCGCCGCCGGGTGCGCTGCGCGAGGTGCGCGGCGTGGAGGAAGCCGAGGATCTCGAGGGCGTGAGGCGGGTGCGCATCTACCGGGCTTCCGGTCACCGGTTCGCCGAGCTCCGTCGCGGGTCCGATCGCGCCGGCGCCGTCCTTGCCGTCGGTGGCTCGCGCGAGCAGGCACTGGAGCGGGCGAGCCGCGCGGCACAGGCCGTACGCTTCGAGACGGTCGATGCAGAAGCTCTCGTCTAGCGCCCGCCGCTCCACCTTCCTCTCCTTCCAGCCGCCCGCCGTGGGCGAGGAGGAGATCGCGGCCGTTGCCGAGACCCTCCGCTCCGGCTGGCTGACGACGGGGCCGCGGACCGCCGAGCTCGAGCGGCGCTTCAGCGAGTATCTCGAGGCGCGGCACGTCCTCGCGGTCGCGTCCGGGACGGCGGCACTCCACCTGGCCCTGCTGGCGCTCGGGGTAGGTCCCGGCGACGAGGTGATCACCTCGCCGATCACCTGGCCGGCGACGGCGAACGTGATCGTCCACGCGGGCGCGGTGCCGATCTTCGCCGACGTGCGCGAGTCCGACCTGAACATCGACCCGGCACGGGTGGCGGAGCTCGTCGGCGACCGGACGAAGGCGATCCTGCCGGTGCACCTGGCGGGGCAAGCGTGCGACCTCGACCCGCTGCTCGCCCTCGGCCTCCCGATCGTCGAGGACGCGGCCCATGCCGTCGAGACGGACTACCGCGGCCGCAAGGTCGGCTCCATCTCGGACGCGACCTGCTTCTCCCTCTACGCGACGAAGAACGTCGCGGCGGGCGAAGGCGGCCTCGTCGCGACCGACCGTGACGACGTGGCGGAGGCGATCGAGAACCTGCGCCTGATGCGGCGCGGGGACGGGTCGCTCTACGACATCGTCGTTCCGGGGTACAAGGCGAACCTCTCGGACGTGCTCGCCGCGATCGCGCTCGTCCAGCTCGACAAGATCCACACCCACCGGGAGATCCGGGAGCGGCACGTCGCGCTCTACGACGAGGGGCTCGTCGATCTGGATGGGATCTCCACGCTTGCGCGGGACGGACGCGACACGCATGCGCTCCACCTCTACGTCGTGCGGGTGGATGCCGGGAGAGCGGGCGCGACGCGCGACGACTACCAGCGGGCGCTCGCCAGGGAGAACATCGGTACGTCGATCCACTTCCTCCCCGTGCACCGGCTGACCGCGTATCGCGACCGGCTGGCACCGCACCAGCCGCCGCTCCCCGTTGCAGAGCGCGCCGGGGTGGAGGTGCTGTCGCTGCCGCTCTCGCCCGCGCACTCCGACGGCGACGTGCGCGATGCAATCGAGGCGCTCCGGCGCGTGCACGCTCGGTTTACCGCATGAGCTCGTCCGGCGCCTTAGCCGCAACGCTCGCCCGAGGGACAGTCCCTCCGACCGGTCCGCTCGAGCCGCGTCCGCGGGCCTGTCCCTCAGCTGGGCGCCGATGACGCCGCGCCGCCGCCGCGCGATCCGGGTTGCCTCCACCCTCCTCGTCACCGGGCTCTGCACCGCCTACCTCGTCTGGAAGATCGACCTCGCGAAGACTGCGCACATCCTCACCCACGCGCGTGTCGGCTACTTCCTCGGGGCGCTCGCGATCATGACCGTGACCGTCTGGCCGATGGCCTGGCGCTGGCAGCAGCTCCTGCGCGCGAAGGGGATTCACGAGCAGCTGCCGTGGCTAACGCGCGCCTACTTCGTCTCCTACACCGCGGGGCAGGTGCTGCCGACGTCGGTCGGCGGCGACGCCGCGCGGATCTACGAGACGAGCCGCCGCCATCCGCGCCGGGGTGGCCCCGTGGCGGCGTCGGTGCTCCTCGAGCGCGCGCTCGGCGGCGCCGCGACGCTCCTCCTCGCTGCGATCGGCTTCGCGCTCGCGATCGGGCGCTACCACGTCGGCGCCTACCTCTTGGTCGAGCTCGCGTTCGTGCTCGCGACGGTCGTCCTCGCCTTCGTGCTCTTCTCCCGCTCCCTCCGTAGCCCGCTGCGGCGATTCGTGCCGCTGCTCGCGCGGCTGCGGCTCGAGCGGCCGATCCGCGCCGTCTACGAGGGCCTCCACTCCTACCGCGACGATGCCCGGCTCCTGCTCGGGGTGTCGGCGCTGACGCTCCTCGTTCAATCCGTGCGCGTGCTCTCGATCTGGCTCGCGGGGAAGGCGGTCGGCGTCGACCTCTCGCCGCGGCCCTACTACGTGATGGGGCCGCTGCTCTTTCTCGTCATGCTGGTGCCGTTCACGATCAACGGTCTGGCGGTGCGCGAGACCTTCTTCGTCAGCTTCCTCGGCAACCTGCACGTGAACGCAGACGCGGCCTTCGCCACCGGCTTCCTCTTCTTCGTCGTCACGATCGCGCTGTCGCTGCCGGGTGCCGTGATCCTTGCCTGGCAGGGGCTTCGTGGCGTCGTGCGGCCTTCCGTCGGCCATGGCTGACGACGCTCCCGAAGTCTCCGCCGTCGTCGTCACCTACAACGGGATGCCCTGGATCGAGCGCTGCCTCGAGAGCATCCGCGCCGCGGGCGAGATCATCGTCGTCGACCACGGCTCGACGGACGGCACGCTGGAGCTCGTGCGGGAGCGGTTCCCCAACGCACGGATCGTGGAGCAGGAGAACCGCGGCATGGGCGGCGGCAACAACGCAGGCATGCGCCTCGCCTCGGGCGAGTACTTCCTGCTCCTGAACTCGGACGCGTGGCTCGTCGAGGGCTCGTCGGTCGAGACGTTCCTGGAGGTGGCGCGCGCTCATCCCGGGGCGGCTGTCATCGGCCCGCGGCTGCTCAGCCCGGACGGCTCCCTCCAGCGCTCCGCCCGCGCCTTCCCGACGATCTGGCGGCTGGCGACCGAGTACCTGTTCCTGCGGAAGCTCGCGCCCCGGAGCGCGGCGCTGAACGCCCTCTACGGCGGCGGTTTCGACCACCGCTCCGAGCGCGAGGTCGACTGGCTCTACGGCGCCTGTCTCATCGTGCGGCGCCAGGCCGCCGACGCCGTGGGGCTCTTCGACGAGGACTTCTTCATGTTCAGCGAGGAGGTCGACTGGTGCTACCGCTTCCGCGCGGCGGGCTGGACGGTGCTCTTCAGTCCGCGGGTCGAGGTCGTCCACGTCGGTGGCGCCTCGCACGGAGGCCGGATCTACCGCGAGAATCTGCGCGGCCACCTCCGGTTCTTCGCGAAGCACCATGGCCTGCGCAAGGCGGAGCGCGCGCGACGCCTACTCCTCCTGGGCGTGCGGCTCCGGGCGCGGACCTTCCCGCGCGAGCGCCGCGAGCCGTACGCGGACGCGGCGCGCTTTCTGGCCTCCGGCGACGCCGCCTCGCTCCTGCGGTGAGGCGCGTGCCGTGGGGGCTCGCGGCGCTGCCGGCGCTCGCCCTCGCGCGCCTGCTGCCGGCCTACGGGGTCGGCCTCGGCCTTCGGCTCGGCGCCGCGACGGCGGTGCTGCTCGTGCCCGGCGGCCTCGCCGCACGAGCGCTCGGGCAGGAGGGGCTCGCCGCCCCGGCGGCGTGGAGCCTGGCTGCGCTCGCGCTCGCGCTCGGTGCCGTCTTCGTCGTCCACACCGGGATCTGGCTCGCGCTCGCGGTCCTCGTCGCCCTGAGCGCGGCCGTTCTGCCGGTCGCGCTCCGGCGCACGCCTCGCGGGCGGATTCCGGGGGCGGCGCTGGTGCTCTTCGCGGGGATCGTGTTCGGCATCGCCCTCTGGCACGTCTCGGGGGTGCTCGGCGGGGACGCACTCTTCCACCTCGCGCGGGTGCGCAAGCTCGACGCGCTCGGCGGCCTGCACCTGCGGACGCTCGACGAGTTCCGCGACGGCGGCCTGCACCCCGGCTACGCGTTCCCGCTCTGGCACGGATTCCTCGCACTGGTCGCGAGGACGGCCGGAGTCGACCCTGCCTCGGTCGTCCTCCACGAGGCGACGGTGCTGGCTCCGCTCGCGTTCCTGCTCGTCTACGAGGCGGGGCTGCGCGTGTTCGAGTCAGTCGCGGGCGCGATCGCGACGCTCCTCGCGCAGGTCGCGCTCGTCGGGCTGGCCGCCGGGCACGGAGGGGCCTACGTCTCGCTCGCGCTGCCGCCGACGGCCGACCGCCAGCTCTTCGTTCCCGCGGCGATCGCCCTCTTCTTCGCCTACGCCGCCGAGCCTTCGCGCGGACGCCTCGCCGTCCTCGCAGCGGCCTCGCTAGCGCTCGTCCTCGTCCACGCGACCTACGCCGTCTTCCTCTGCATACCGCTCGCCGGGTACGTGGCCGTGCGCTCGCTCGCGGAGCGACGGGATGCCCTGCCGGGGCTGCGAGCCCTCACTGCTCTTGCGGCGCCCGCGGCGATTGTGCTCGTCCCCCTGCACTCCCTCGCGTCCAGGACCGCCTCGTACACGCCCTCTCGCGACGAGCTCCGCCGCGCGCTGCGCCAGTACGCGGGGGAGCTCGACGTTAGCTCCCTCCACCGGTACAGGCTCGCGCCCGAGGTGTTCGGCCGCACCGGGGCGGTGGCGGTCACGGCGCTCCTCTCGATCCCGCTCGCGGGCTTCGCCTGGCGGCGCCGGTGGGCGGCGTGGGTGCTCGGCGGCTCACTCGCTCTCTTCGCGCTCACGCTGCCGAGCTTCGTGTTCCCGCACTTCGCCGACGTGGTCTCCCTCTCGCAGGCCCGGCGGGCGGCCGGCTTCGTGCCCTTCGCCTTCGCGTTCGCCGGCGGTGCTCTCGTGGGCGCCTCGGTGCTGCGCGCCCTGCTCCTGCCCGTCGCTTTGGCGAGTGGGGTCGCCTTGCAGCTCGCCTACCCCGGCGACTTCGGGTACGGCCTCCGCAACGGCGGCCCGGCCGCCGTCACGTGGATCGCGGCGGCCGGCGCCGTCGCAGCGATCGCGGCTGCCGCGCTCGGGCGGCGGGTGCTACCCGAGCGGCGCTCCACGCTCGCCGCGCTCGCAGCGGTGCTCTTCGTCGCGCCCGTCGGCGTCCACGCGCTCGCGCACTGGAGCGCGCTGCGCGGCGACGACGCGCGCGCGCTCACGCCGGGCCTCGTCGCGGCCCTCCGCGAGACCGTCCCGAAGCGCGACGTCGTCTTCTCCGACCTGCCGACGAGCTACCGGATCGCGGCCGCGGCGCCGGTCTACGTCGCTGCCGCACCGCCCGAGCACGTTGCGGACACGAGAGCGAACCGGCCCTACCGGCGCGCGAAGGACGCGCAGCGTTTCTTCCGCAAGGGCAACCTTGCGATCCCCCGCCGCTACGGCGCGCGCTGGATCGTCCTCGTCCGCGCGCGCTACAAGCTCACCCTGCCGCTCCGGGCCGTCTACGCCGATCGGCGCTACGTCCTCTACCGGCTCGCGGCCCCCTCGGCCGACCTCGCCTTGGTGCCGGCTCCGTCTCCGTTCGCGACCACGCCGGTCGGCGCGGCCGGGAGGCCCGCGGCCTGGCGGAGCCGCGAGGCGATCTCCGCGATCTCCTCGGGTGCGTAGTCCGGCGCGAAGACTGCGGGCTGCGGCGGCAGGTCGTTGGCCGCGAAGCCTTCCGGGGCCTCGTCAACGACCGTCAGCTCCTCGTCGGTCTCCGGGTGCTTCCCGTTGAAGACCGCTCGGAGCTCCTGGTAGTCGTCCGGCGAGAAGCGGTACAGCTTCAGGTGCTCGCCGCGCTCGAGGTGGGGGCGGCACTCCGGGATCTTGGCCGTGGCGATCCGGGGTGACGGGAAGGAGCTTCGCGAGATCCGCTCCGGTCAGACGCTCCAGCGCCCGCGCGTAGGCGAGCTGGTGGACGCCGCCGCGGACGAGGAGGTAGCCGGTGAGGGCCCGCGCCGCCGGATGGTCGACCGTCTCGTAGACCCGGAGCTTCCCGCTCCGGGCGCCGGTCTCGAGGAAGTAGTTGTGCGTAAGGTCCTCGATCAGGTCGCCGGAGGAGAAGACGTAGTCGCCGTTCCAGGGCCTCCCGTTGGAGTCCTGGGGAAGGGCTCCGAGTCCGCCCGCCAGGTAGTGGTGGCTGTTGCGGGCGGCCTTGAGGCCGGCGAGTGGGGTTCCGGCAGGCGCGCCGTTCTCCGTCGGCGCCGCGCCCGTGAGCATCGTGTTGGTCGTCGCGCAGACGAGCTCGACGTGGCCGAACTCCTCGGCGGCGATGTTCGCCACGAGGTCGTAGAAGGGACGCGCCTGCTGGCCCGCGGAAGTTGAACGACTGGAAGGTGTAGTTCAGGAAGGTGGACATCTCGCCGAATCGCCCGCCGAGAAGCTCCTGCACGGCGGCCGCGGCGTTCGGGTCCGGCTCCGAGGGAGGCGGCAGCTGCGCCGCAACTCCGTCGAGCCGAAGAATCATCGTGACCTCCGAGGGTTGTGAACTGCGCCCTGGGCTACCCCACCGCGGCACGGGCAAACAACGGATCGGCGGTCCGGGCGTGGCATGCTCGCAGCATGGCTTCGCGAGAGCGTGCGGCCGACTGGAACCGCCACTGGAGCTCCGACCCGCTGGATCCCGGCGCGCCCGCCGCGGAGGAGCGGACGCCCCGCTGGCGGGCGCAGGAGCGGCTCGTACGCGAGCGCTTCGGCGGCTTCGAGTGCCTGCGGGTGATCGAGCTCGGCGCAGGGCGGGGCCTGAACGGCGTCCTCTTCGCGAAGCGGGGTGCGCGAGTGACGCTGCTCGACATCTCGGAGCTTCCGCTCGAGCAGGCCCGCACGCTCTTCGCAGCACAGGGTCTGGAGGGCGAGACCGTCGTCGGCGACATCTTCGACCTGCCGGCGGGTATACGCGGTCGCTTCGACGTGTCCATGTCCTACGGTCTCTGCGAGCACTTCCTCGGGGCGCGGCGCGCCAAAGTGGTGGCCGCGCATCTGGAGCCTCTGCGGCAGGGAGGGATGGCGCTCGTCGGCGTCCCGAACCGCCTCGCTCCCGCGTACCGGCTGTGGAAAGGCGTCCTCGAGCGACGCGGGACGTGGACGCTCGGAACCGAGGAGCCGTTCTCGGCAGCGGAGCTGGCGTCGCTCGCACGCGAGGCTCGAGGGCGCCCGCTGCCGCCGATCTACGGCAGCTTCGCGGCCTCGCTCGTGAACCACGGCGTGAACCAGGCGCTCTTCAAGCTGGGCCGGCGCGGCCTGCCGCTGCCGCAGCTGCGGGCGCGGCTGCTCGACCGGTTCGCCTACGAGCTGGTGCTTCCGATCGAGAAGCCGTGAACGTTGTGATCCTCACGACCTCCTACCCGCGCTGGGAGGGCGACGCGGCGGGACGGTTCGTCGCGGACGCGGTGGAACACGTCCGCGAGCGCGGCGTCGAGGTGGAGGTCGTCTCGCCGGCGAGCTTCCGGCACTTCGGGATCGCATACGGCGCGGGCGTCGTCGGCAACCTCCGCGCGCGGCCTGCGCTGGCGGTGCTGCTGCCGGCGATGCTGGCGAGCTTCACCGCCGCCGCCCGCCGCGCGGCGCGCGGGGCCGACCTCGTCCACGCCCACTGGCTCACCACGGGGGCGGTCGCCCGCGCCACCGGGAAGCCTTACGTCGTCCAGCTGTGGGGAACCGACGTCGAGCTCGCCCGGCGCGCGCCCGTGCTCGCGCGGCCGATCCTGCGGGGCGCGCGGCTCGTCGTCTGCGCCTCGAGCGCGCTCGCAGACGCGGCGCGCGAGCTCGGTGCTCATGTGGTTCGGGTGATACCGGGCGGCGTCGAGATCCCCGCGGTGCCGGCCGAGCCGGACGACCCGCCGCACATCCTCTTCGCGGGTCGCCTCTCGCCGGAGAAGGGCATCCTCGACCTGCTCGAGGCTGCGCGCGGGCTGCCGCTCGTCGTCGCCGGCGACGGGCCGCTGCGCGCGCTTCTGCCGGAGGCGCTCGGGATGGTTCCCCACGACGAGTTGCTCCGGCTCTACGGGCGCGCTGCGATCGTCGCCTGCCCCTCGCACCGGGAGGGTTACGGCGTGGTGTGCGCGGAGGCGATGGCGCACGGCCGGGCCGTGGTGGCGAGCGCCGTCGGCGGCCTGCTCGACCTCGTGTCCGACGGCGAGACGGGCTTCCTCGTCCCGCCCCGAGACCCGCAGGCCCTCCGGGCGGCTCTCGAGCGCCTGCTCGGCGATCCCGAGCTCCGAGCGCGCCTCGGTGCCGCCGGTCACGCCAGAGCGCGAGAGCGTCTCGCCTGGCCGGCCGTGACCGATGCGCTGCTGGACGCCTATGCCGAGGCACTCTCGGCTCGACACGCGCCGGGGAACACGAGCGTCACGACGTAGACGGCGTCGCCCGGGAGCGGCTACACCATCTGCCGGAGGCGCGGTGCTTGGACGAAAAAAGCTCCGTCTCGAGGGGCGTGTGCCGGCTCGTCAGCGCGGGCGACGCACGACGTGGCTCCCGAGGACGAGCAGGTCCATCTGTGTCTTTCCGAAGCAGTCGACGGCGTCCTGCGGCGTCATCACGATCGGCTCGTTCTCGTTGAAGGAGGTGTTCAGCAGGATCGGCACCCCCGTCAGGCGCTCGAATTCCTCGATCAACCCGTAGTAGCGCGGATTCACGTCCCGCTCGACCGTCTGGAGCCGCCCGGTGTCGTCGACGTGGTTGACCGCGGGCACCTGCTCCCGCTTCTCCTCCCGCGTCTTGTAGACGAGCACCATGAAGGGCGAGGTGTAGTCCTGCTCGAACCAGTCTCCCGTCCGCTCGGCAAGGATCGAGGGCGCGAAGGGCCGGAACGGCTCGCGGTGCTTGATCCGCGCGTTCAGTACGTCCTTCATGTCGTGGCGGCGGGGGTCGACGACGATCGAGCGGTTGCCGAGCGCGCGGGGGCCGAACTCCATCCGCCCCTGGAACCACCCGACCACGTCGCCTGCTGCGATCCGCGCGGCGACCGTCGCGCAGAGCCGGTCGTCCTCCAGACGCTCGCCGGCGAGACCGGCGGCCGCGAGCGCGGCGGCGTACTCCTCGTCGGAGTAGCCAGGCCCGGTGTAGGCGTGATCCATCACGTAGCCGCGCGGGTTCCCGAGCGTCTGGTTCCAGACGTAGTAGGCGGCTCCGACCGCAGTTCCCGAGTCCCCCGCGGCCGGCTGGACGTAGACCTCCTCGAATGGCGTCTCCGGACGGATGCGGCCGTTAGCGACGGCATTCAGGGCGACACCCCCGGCCAGGCAGATCGTCGTCGAGCCCGTGCGCGTCTGGAGCTCTCTGACGAGGTGGAGGTAGGCCTCCTCGAGCATCGCCTGGAGCGAGGCGGCGACGTCCTCGTGGAGCGGCTCGATCGGAGCCAGCGGCTCCCGCGCGGCACCGAGCTGCTGCACCATCCGGTCGGAGTAGATCCGCCCGATCGAGGGCGATCCGGCGTCCCAGGTCATGTCCACGCCCTCGCGGTGGTGGGTGAAGTACTCGAGCCCGAGCTCGTAGAGGCGCCCGTTCAGGTGCACGAGCTTGCGCATGCCGTCGAGGTGCCGCGGCGTTCCGTAGGGCGCGAGCCCCATCACCTTGCCCTCGTCGCCGTACTTGGGGAACCCGAGCCACTGCGTTACCGCGGTGTAGAAGATGCCGAGCGAGTGCGGGAAGAGGACGCGGTCCAGCACCTCGAAGCGGTTGCCGCGTCCGTGGGCGAGCATCGTGCTCGCGAAGTCGCCGAAGCCGTCGACGGAGAGGATCGCCGCCTCCTCGAAGGGTGAGACGAAGAACGCGCTCGCGACGTGCGCCTGGTGGTGCTCGACGTTGTGCAGCCGTGCGCGCAGGTCGCCGCCGAGCGCCTCCGCGAGCTCCGCCCGGACGTCGCGCACCTTCGCCGCGTTCTGGAGCCGCTGCTTCAGGTAGACGGGGCTCGTGCGGTTGACGATCGCGCGCCGGAGCTTCTGGCCGAGGTTCGCCTTCGGGTCGCGGCCGATCGCGACGTGGTCGAGGTCGGCCGCCGAGAGCCCGGCGTCGGCGAGGCACCAGGCAGCCGCCTGCGCTGGGAACCCCGCGACGTGCTTGACCCGGCTGAAACGCTCCTCCTCCGCGGCCCCGCGGAGCTCGCCGTCGATCACGAGCGCCGCCGCGGCGTCTCCGTGGAAGGCGTTGAGCCCGAGGATCGCCGTCACGCCGGAAATCTAGTCAGCCAGGGTTCAGGGCTGTTGGGTGGGCCCGCGGCCGCGAAAGCGAGGGGCGGGGTTAGCGAGGGGCGGGAGAGAATCGCTTCGCTTTGCCGGGGGGCTCTCGCCCCCCGAGACCCCCCGGCGGCGTTGCGGATGTTGGATCAATCGCTGCGGCTTCGCCTCCGCTCCAAAGGGGGAACGGGGTTCCTCCCTTCGCCCCCTCCGGGCACGTGCACTCGCCTTCCGGCTCGTGCATACCAACGGTTCTCCATCAAGGAAGGAGTGGCCGTCCGGGGCGCAACGGTGCGAACGTGGTCGCGGCGAGGGGCGAGGGAGGCGAACGGCGAGGGAAGCGAGGGGCGGAGAGAATCGCTTCGCTCTGCAGGGGGGCTCTCGCCCCCCGAGACCCCCCGGCTGCCTACACCCTTCGAGGAGTTATCGCTGCGGCTTCGCCTCCGCTCCAAGGGGGGAACGGAGTTCCCCCCTTCGCCCCCTCCGGGCACATGCACTCGCCTACCGGCTCGT
>JBBRYP010000003.1:0-106646 GCA_038237515.1 Gaiellales bacterium | reverse complement strand
CGAGGGCGCTCTCCCGGCGGTGGTCAGCCACCAGCCGACGCTACGAACCGCGCCGGTCGACACCCGCGCTGACTGCGTGCGGGCGGGCTCTCAGTTTTCAAAGAACAAGCAAAACCAAAAGCAAGGTTGACCTATGAGCGAGGGGAACCTGGAGCCGGAGTTCGTCGAGAGCGACGTCGAGATCCCGAAGCTCCTGCCCGTGCTGCCGTTGAAGGAGACGGTGGTGTTCCCGCAATCGCTCGCCCCGCTCGCGATCGGACAGGAGCGCTCGATCCGTCTGGTCGACGACGTGGTCGCAGGAGACCGGCTCGTCGCGCTCGTCACAACCCGGGCGGGGGAGCCGGGCGAGCCGTCGTTCGACGACCTCTACGCGGTCGGGACGGCCGCGCTCGTCACCAAGCTGATTCGGGTTCCCGACGGCACGCTCCGCATCCTCGTGCAGGGGCTGGGGCGCATCCACCTCGAGAAGCGGGTTCAGGAGGAGCCGTATCTCGTCGGGGAGTTCGAGGAGGTGCCGGACGAGCTCGTCGAATCGCGGGAGCAGGAGGCGCTCACGCGCAACGTCCAGGGCCTCTTCGGGCGCATCATCGCCCTCGTCCCGTACCTCCCCGACGAGCTTCGCGAGGCGGCGGAGCAGGTCGCCGACCCGAGCGCCCTCTGCCACCTCGTCGCCTCGACGCTGCGCCTGAAGACCGAGGAGAAACAACGGCTGCTCGAGCTCGCGAACGTGGAGGAGCGACTGCGCGCGACGGCTTCGATCCTCACGCGCGAGCTCGACCTGTTCGAGATCGGCGCCCGCGTGCAGTCGGAGCTGGAGAAGGGCCAGCGTGAGTACTTCCTGCGCCAGCAGCTGAGGACGATCCAGGAGGAGCTCGGGGAGGGCGATCCCGAGCAGGCCGAGCTTCAGGAGCTGCGGGCGCGCGTCGAGTCGTGCGAGCTCTCGGAGGAGGCGCGGAAGGCCGCGACACGCGAGCTCGCCCGACTCGAGCGCCTTCCGAGCGCGGCCGCCGAGTACGGCGTGATCCGCACCTACCTCGAGTGGATCCTCTGCCTGCCCTGGGGCAAGACGACGCGCGACAAGCTCGACCTCGACGCCGCTCGCAAGGTGCTGGACGCCGACCACTACGACCTCGACAAGGTCAAGGAGCGCATCGTCGAGCACCTGGCGGTGTCGAAGCTCAAGAACGATCTCTCCGGCCCGATCCTCTGCTTCGTCGGGCCGCCCGGGGTTGGCAAGACCTCCCTCGGGCACTCGATCGCGCGGACGCTCGGCCGCCGCTTCGTCCGGATCTCCGTCGGCGGCGTACGCGACGAGGCGGAGATCCGCGGGCACCGGCGCACCTACATCGGCGCGATGCCCGGCACGATCATCCGGGCCCTTCGGGACGCCGAGTCGCTGAACCCCGTCTTCCTCGTCGACGAGATCGACAAGCTCGGCGCCGACTTCCGGGGCGACCCCGCGAGCGCGATGCTCGAGGTGCTCGATCCGGAGCAGCACTCGAGCTTCCGGGATCACTACCTCGACCTGCCGTTCGACCTCTCACGAGTGCTGTTCATCTGCACTGCCAACTCGCTCGACACGATCCCGCCGCCGCTCCTCGACCGCATGGACGTCATCCACCTCTCCGGCTACACCGAGGAGGAGAAGCTCGGGATCGCGAAGCGCTACCTCGTGCCGAAGCAGCTCCGAGAGCACGGCCTCGACCGGAAGCGCCTCTCGCTTCCCGAGGCGGCGCTGCGTCTCGTCATCCGCGAGTACACGCGAGAGGCAGGCGTCCGCAACCTCGAGCGGCAGATCGCCGCGCTGTGCCGCAAGGCCGCCACGCTCGTCGCCCGCGGCCGGACGACCAGGATCCGCGTCGACGCGAAGAAGGTGCGCGAGTGGCTCGGCCCGCGGCGCTTCGCCGGCGAGGTCCGCAAGCGCACCTCCGACCCCGGCGTTGCGACCGGCCTCGCCTACACGCCGGCCGGTGGCGATGTGCTGTTCGTCGAGGCGGCGGCCTATCCCGGCCGTGGGCGCCTGCGGATCACAGGCCAGATCGGCGAGGTGATGCAGGAGTCCGCGCAAGCCGCGCTCTCCTGGATCCGCTCGCACGCGCCGAACCTCGACCTGGCCGAGGACTGGTTCGCCGAGCGGGACATCCATGTTCACGTCCCTGCCGGCGCCGTCCCCAAGGATGGCCCCTCCGCGGGCGTGACGATGGCGACGGCGATCGCCTCGCTCGTCCGCGCCGAGCCCGTCTCAGCCGAGGTGGCGATGACCGGGGAGCTCACGCTCACGGGTCAGGTGCTGCCGGTCGGCGGAATCCGGGAGAAGGTGCTCGCCGCCCAGCGCGCGGGGATCAGCCGCGTCATCCTGCCCCGCGAGAACGAGCACGATCTCGACGAGCTGCCCGCCGAGACGAGGGAGGCACTCACCTTCGTCCTCGTCGACACCGTCGAGGAGGTCTTCGCCGCGGCTCTGGACGGAAGGCGGGCCGCGCGGCCGCGGGCAGCCAGGGACGAGCGTCAGGCGGCTAGCGGCCGGGCCTGAAGGACGAGCTCAACGTGGCGCACGCGGCCGTCACGTCCGCGTCGGGCGGGGCGTGCCAGCGGCAGAGGAGCTGGTACTCGCGGCGGCCGCGCAGCACGAAGACGATCCGCTCGCCGAGCTTCTCGCCGCTCCGCTCGAAGGCGAGGTCGTAGCTCCTGGCCCGCGCGCCCGCGACCGTCACCGTGGCGCTCGCCTCCAGCTGACCTTTCACCCGGGCGGCGAGACCGGCCGCCGCACGATCGAGTTCCGTGACCGCCTCGCGCCAGAGCGCCGGGCGAAAGGCTCGGGCGAGCGGGAAGACCGTCACCGACAGGAGCTCGGGATCGCCCGGCTTGCGCGTCACCGTGACCCCGCGCACAGAGTGTCCGACGTGCCACGACTCAGGCGCTCGGAAGCTGAAGCGTGCGGAGTGGACGGCTCGGGTGGCCTGCCCGTGGGAAGCTCCCCCGCAGCCGGCCACGAGCGCCGCGACCGCGAGGATCGACGGTTTGCCAGCCCGGCGCCGTGGTAGAACCCTCATTGGAGCCATCGAACGAAAGGAAGGCCGCAGCATGGCCAAGACGAAGGACAAGGTTTCGGACGCAGCGGGCAATGTCAAACCGTACGTCGAGCGCGCGCTGCAGGACGGCGAGCTACGCGACAACCTGAAGAACGCGTTCACCGCCGCCCGGGATGTCTACGACGAGCTGATGGGAGACCGCGGCGTCACGAGGGTCGCGACCCGCGTCGCGACCGACAAGGACATTCAGGACAACCTCAAGACCGCGGTCGACGAGTTGCGGAACGCTGCCAAGCGTGCCCAGGGCAAGGAGTCGCACAAGAGCCGCAAGACGACGCTTCTCCTCACCGGCATCGCGCTAGGGATCCTGTTCAACCCGGTCACGGGCCCCGACACCCGTCGCTGGCTGCGAGACACGGTGTTCGGCGGCGGGAGCGACGACTTCGGGTACGACTCGAGCTCGAACTCCGGCACGAACGGGAGCTAGCGAGCGCGTAGAACAGGATGCCCGCCGGCCGGCGGGGGTGAGGCCAGGTCGAGCAACGCACCGTCCCCCTCGCCGGCGGCGCCGTCGAGCACGCGCTCGAGCGAGCCGGGGTCCAATCCGCTCGCGGACGAGATGTCGTTCACCTGGAGGAGGATGACGCTCGGCGGGGGCGCGGCCGGCGTCTTGCCCCCCGGGCCGGCGGGAAGCGGCGGCGGCGCCCATCCGGCCGCCGGCTTGAAGTGGATGTCGCGCAGGTGCTTCCACGCGTTCAGGTAGGTGGTGGGGTCGGAGGCGCCGTCGTAGCCGAGGTAGAGGAGCGTCACCGGATGCACCTCGAAGTGGAGGTGGTACGGCGTTCCCACGGCGTCACCCGTGTTGCCGACGAACCCGAGCACGTCACCCGCCCGGACGCGCCGTCCGTTGATGGCGAGCGGCGAATACGCGGACAGGTGGGCGTAGTAGTACTGGTTGCCCTGCCGGTCGCGCAGCCAGAGCCGATAGCCGCCGAGGTGGTTCCAACCGACTGAGAAGACGGTACCGTTCGCGACGGCGACAATGGGCGCGCCGAGCGGCGCGAAGATGTCGTCCCCGTGGTGCCACGCCACGTCGGCTCGAGGCGCGCCGAAGGTGTCCGAGTACCCTGAGGGGCCGTAGACCGGGAAGACGTAGGGGCCTGCGACGAGCTGCGGCGTCACGAGCTGGGGCGGCAAGTGCACCGACGGCCGGCCCCCGGGCTTCGCCTCCGGAGGCTCCGGCGGCTTCGGCTGGGCCTTCGGGCTCGGCTTGGCGCCGCTCTTCCGTTTGGCCTTCGGCTGCGCCTCCGCGGCGGCCTTCGGATTCGCCTTGGCCTTTGCCTTCGCGACCGGATGCTGTTTCGGGCGCGTTCCGGGCCGAGGCGCCGGCTTCGGGCGCGGCGCCGGCTTCGGCTTCGGCTTCGGCTTCGGCGCCGGCTTCGGCTTCGAGATCAGAGGCGGTGCGGCAGCCGGCGAGGTCGTCGCGGCAGGCGGCGGCGCCGCCGTGGCGATGGGCGGCGGCGGAGGAGCGGTCGTAGGAGGAGGTGTGGCGGTCGTCGGCGGCGTCGTGGTGGTGGTGGTGGTTGACGGCGGGGAGGCACTCTGCGCTGCTGCGTCGGCGTAGCCCACGACGATCTCGCTCCCGGCGGCGAGGCCGCCGTGGTCAGCGGTGACGCGGATGTCGAGCGCCGTCAGCGAGCCGTGGTAGCCGGGCGGGGTCACCGCGGTTCCCGGTACGCCGTCCTCGGAGAGCACGGCGAGGGAGCCCCAGTCGGCGAGGGGCACCTGCAGACCCGGCGAGACCTGAACGGGAGCACCGAGGACGACGAGGTTCGCGATCCCGGTCCCGTCGAAGTCGCCGCCGCCGCTGGACGCGGTCGCGGTGGCGGCAACCGTCGCGCTCACGCTGTCGGCGGTGATCTCGCCGCCGAAGAGCGAGAGCGCCTGAATCTCGGTGGAGGCGCCGGCCCGGACCGGTGCCTCGACGCCTGCCGAAGCGCGCGAGGTGACTGCGCCGGCGGAGAGGATGGAGCCGTCGGCGGGATAGGCGTAGCCTCCGGTGGAGGACACCGCATCCGGTGGCGCCGTGACGGCTTCGACGACCGCTCCCTCCTGTCCAGGGGTGGCGATCCTGATCGCGACGGCATGCGCCGAGGCGGCGGCCTGCTGGGGGGCCGGGGGCGCGCCGGCGGCCGCCGCGCCGGTGAATACGAGCAGCGTCAAGCCGGACGCGAGGATGAGACGCCGCGCCATCTCGAATCATTATGCGCAAAGGACCGGCGGCCGAGGACCGCCGGCGATTGCCGGCGGCAGTGAATTTGATAATCATTCTCATCTTGGCGACCCGCCGGACCCCCGCGACGAACCTCCCGCTGCGCCTCCCGGCAGGCGCTCGCCCGACCGCTCAGCGCCGTGCAGTCGTGGACACGATCGCCGCCTGGCAAGGCAACTTCACCGTCGTCGAGATCTACGACCGGGCCCGTCGGCTCCATCCGCAGCTGGGACTCGCCACCACATATCGCACCGTCGAGCTTCTGCGCCGAAGCGGCGCCGTCCGGCCGCTTACCGGCGACGGCCGCGCGGCCTACATCCGCTGCGCTCCAGGGCACCACCATCATCTGGTCTGCATCCGCTGCGGGTCGGTGGAGGAGACCGAGCTCTGCAGCGCACCGGCTGCGGCCGAGCTCAAGAGGCGATACGGCTTCGCCGCCGAGAGCCACGAGGCCGACGTCTACGGCACGTGCCGGAAGTGCGCGTGAGCTGGATCGCGATCCCGCTCGCCGGAGCGACGGTCGTCTCCACGCTCGCCGGGGGGCTCGTCGCGCTGCGCCTGCGCCGCGAGCTGCAGACGGCGATCGCGCTCACCGGCGGTATCGTCGTCGCCGTCGCGCTCTTCGACGTGCTACCCGAGGCGCTCGACGCGGTCGGCAGCCCGAGACGCGTCATGGCGCTGGTCGGCCTCGGATTCGTCGCGTTCTTCCTGGCCGAGCGAGGCCTCGTCCTGCACCACCGGGACGATCCCGAACAGGCAAAGGCGCACGCCCAGGTCGGAATCCTCGGCGCCGGCGGCTTGTCGGTGCACAGCTTCCTCGACGGCCTCGGGATCGGCCTTGCCTTCAACTTGGGGACGGGAACCGGACTGCTGGTCTTCCTCGCGGTCGTGACCCACGACTTCGCCGACGGGCTGAACACGGTCAACTTCGTGCTGCGCCAGAGCGGCAACCGCCATCAGGCGAAGCTTTGGCTCGCAGTCGACGCTCTCGCCCCGTTCCTCGGAGCGATCGTCGGGTCGACGCTCTCGATCTCCGAGCACTCCCTCGGCTATCTGCTGTCGCTCTACGCGGGGTTCTTCCTGTTCATGGGAGCCACCGACCTGCTGCCGGAGGCGCACGAGCACCCGTCGGGCAAGCGCGTAGCACTCACGGTCATCGGCTTCGCGGCGACGTTCGGGGTCGCCTGGGCGGCGACGCGCTAGCGCAGCGCAGGTTGCTCAGGGAGAACGGGTGGACGCCGCGAAGCGGCGGAAGCGTTCCCGGGCCTCCTCGTCGGGGCCGACCGCATCCTGCTCCTGCGCCAGGTCGCGATCCGCGGCGACCTCCTCGGCGACAGTGCGCACCTCCCTCGCCACGAGCGAGTGGAGCCGCGGCTCCCGAAGAAGGGCCTCGACCCAGGTCTCGCTCCCGTCGTAGGGCTCGAGGTCGCGCTCGACGAGCATCTGGCCGAGCATGATGCCGACGCGGATGTAAGCGAAGGTCCGGAAGGCGAGCAGGCGGCGCGGCGAGTCGACCAGGCGATCGATCTCGGGGTCCTCCGCCCGGATCTGCTGGACGATCGCGCCGATCGGCTCGTCCACGAGCGGGATCCAGAGATCGTCGTGCTCCGCCATGCACCGAACACGATAAAACAGATGATTGTCGGGTACATCTAGCGGCGCCGGGCCCGCCACGCGATCTGGGTGGCGACGACGAGGACGAAGGCGCCGAAGAGCCGCCGCAGAAGGTGCTCGGGAAGGGTCTCGGCGATTGCGACGCCCCCTTCGACCCCGGCTATCGCAGCCACGCCGAGGATCAGCGCCGACCGCCAGCGGACGTTGCCGTACCGACGCTGACGCCACGTTCCCGCCGCCACCGTCGGCAGGATCGCGAGCAGCGACGACGCCTCTGCGTGGAGCTGGGTCAGACCCAGCCCGAGCGTGAGCGTCGGGACGAACAGGATCCCGCCACCGACTCCGAAGAGGCCTGCCAGCACGCCGCCGGCAAAGCCGAGCGCGCCGACTGCGACGAGAGTCCACATCAGACCAGCAGCCGCACGCCGAGCGCAGCGAGCAGGACTGCGAAGAGGAGCGAGAGGGTGCGGGACGCCAGCCGCTGCTGAACCGCCGTGCCGGCCACGGCGCCGAAGGCTGCGGGGATGCCGACGATTGCCGCCGCACCGGGCTTCACCTCCCCGTGAAGGGCGTACGAGGCCGCGCCGATCGTCGCGATGACCCCGACCGCAGCCAGCGAGGTGGCCATCGCCGGCCGCTCGGAGAATCGCTGCCAGAGCAAGAGGAGCGGCACGATCACGATCCCGCCGCCGACGCCGAAGAGGGCGCTGAAGAAACCGGCAAGGAGTCCGATCGCGACGAGCGCCACCGCCGTATTCTAGGTCCGTGTCCTCCGCAGCCCCGCTCGCGCAGCTCGCGGCGGAGCCCGAGCGGGCGGCTCTCTTCCTCGACGTCGACGGGACGCTCGCTCCGATCGTGCCCCGACCAGAGGACGCGGTGCTGCCGCAGGAGACGCGAGCGGAGCTTCGGCGGCTGACCGCGCGCTACGCGCTCGTCGCGTGCGTGAGCGGGCGCACTGGAGCGGACGCGGAGCGGATAGTGGCAGTCGACGGGATCCGGTACGTCGGCGAGCACGGGCTCGAGCTCGAGCCGGAGGCGAGCGAGTGGGCCGCGCGCATCCACCGTTTCGCGCGCACCGTCGACTGGCCGGTCGAGTCGAAGCCGCTCACCGTCGCCTTCCACTACCGCCTCGCGGCCGATCCGGACGCGGCGCGGGTCATCCTCGAACGGGTAGCCGAGGCCGCTGTGGGCGAGGGGCTGCGGCCGCGGTGGGGGCGCATGGTCCTCGAGGTCAGGCCGCCGCTCGACATCAACAAGGGCACGGCCGTCCGGACGCTCCTCCGCGAGCAGGGCCTCCGGCGCGCGCTCTACGCGGGCGACGACACAACAGATCTGGACGCGTTCCGCGGCCTGGACGGGCTCGAGCTCGCGATCCGCGTCGCCATCTCCTCGGCCGAGGCTCCGACCGACCTCGGCGCCGCAGCCGACCTCGTGCTCGGGGATCCCGCGGCGCTGCTCCAGCTGCTGCGACAGCTTTGAGGCTCGCCCCGACCGCCGACGAGCGGGCGGGCTCTCAGACGCCGGCGAGGTCGAGCGTGTAGCTGACGTCGACCGGGTTCGGCGGGAAGGGCACCACGCGGCGCCCCTCGTTCAACCGCCAACCTCGTCGCTCGTAGAAGCGGCGGGCGCGCTCGTTGTGCTCGAGCACCCACAGCCGCGCCTCGGTGCAGCCCGCGTCACGCAAGCCGGCGAGCGCCGCGTCGTGCAGCCGCGGCGCCACCCCTTCTCCCCAGAAGTTCGGGAGGACGTAGAGGCCCTGCAGCCAGCAATCCTCGAGCGCAGCGAGCCCGATCCCGTTGCTTCCGTCCTCCGCCAGCAGTACGCGGCCGCCGAAGCTGCGCCAGCGCTCGAGAACCTCCTCCGCCGGAAACGGGTGCAGCGCGGGCGGGAAGATGTGGCCAAGGCCCGCCGCCGAGGCCGCCCGCTGAATCTCCAGCAAGGTCTCGGCGTCGACCGACCCACCGTCGCGGATCGTCAGGCGCACAGGGCGAGTACCTCGGGGATCGCGGTGATCCGCGCGCCGCGCCAGGCTCTCGCCTCGGGCCAGACGGGCTCCGTCCCCAGCCGGTGAATGAGCACCGACCGCATTCCGACTCGCTCGGCTCCCGCGAGCTCGTCGTTCGCGCCGTCTCCGACGAACATGCACTCGGCCGGCTCCACGCCGAGCTCCCGACAGGCGCGGCGGTAAATCTCCGCGTCCGGCTTGCGCAAACCGCAGGTGGCCGAGAAGACCGTCGAGCCGAAGAGGCCGGCGAAGGGAGTGTTCTCCCAGACGAGCGCGACGTCCTCCGAGCACACGCTGATCAGGCCGAGGAGAAGCCTCCGCCGCGCGAGCTCCCGGAGCGTCTCGAGCACGCCGGCGCGCGGCAGGAGCAACCGCCGCGTCGAGTCTCGCCGCATCCGTGCGAACTCCTCGAGGAGCTCCTCGGGCACGCCGGCCGATCGAAACGACTCGGCAAGCGAGCCCGTCTCCCGGACGAGCCGCGCCGCGAGCCACTGCTCGTGGAAGGCGTCGGGCTCCACCCCCAGCCGCTGCGCCCAGGCCCGCTCGAGCTCCCGCGCCTCCTCCACCGGGTAGTCGACGATCGTGTCCCAGAGGTCGAAGATCACGGCGCGCACTCGCGCGGCACCTCCCGGGCATCCTCGCCGCGAACCCACCCTGGCCCCGCAGGCGGTGCCTCGCCGCTCAGGGCCGCCTCAGGAGCCGCCGGAGCTCGAGCCACGAACGGGTGTTCAGCACCCGCTCTTTCGTCAGCCATGCGCGCCGAGCCTGGCCGATGCCGAGCTCCGCATAGGCGAGCGCCTCAGTGCGGTGGGCGTCGCTCGAGACCGGCACCTTGACCCCCGCCTCCGCCACGAGGCGCGCGTGCACGTCGCGGAGGTCGAGCCGGTCGGGCTGCGAGTTCAGCTCGAGGAAGGTTCCGGTCGTGAGCGCACGCTCCACCACCCGCTCGAGGTCGAGCTCGGCGCCGGACCGCCGGCCGATCTTCCGGGCGGTTGGATGGCCGATGCAGTCGACGTAGGGGTTGTCCATCGCGTCGAGGATCCGCTCCGTGGGGTTCCGGTCGAAGCTCGTATGTAGGGAGGCGACCACCCACTCGCGCGTGGCGAGCTCCGCCTCCTCGAGATCGAGTGCGCCGTCGGATCGGATGTTGACCTCCACCCCCTTCAGGAGCCGGAACGGCGCGAGCCGCTCGTTCAGCGCGTCGATCTCCCGCGACTGCGCCTCCATCCGGCCCTCGCGAAGGTAGTGCGAATGGTCGGTGACGGCGAGGTAGGAGTAGCCTCGGTCGCGGGCCGCGAGCGCCATCTCCTCGATCGTGTTCCTGCCGTCCGCAGACCAGGTGGAGTGCGAGTGGAGATCGCCGCGGAGATCCGTAAGCTCCACGAGCTCGGGTAGCTCTCCCCGCCGCGCAGCCTGGAGCTCGCCGGCGTTCTCGCGCAGCTCCGGTGGAATGAACGCGTACCCGAGCTGCCCGTAGAGCTCCGCCTCCTCGCGAGCGGTCACGAGCGCGCCCGACTCGACCTCCTGCACCCCGTACTCCGAGACGGAGAGCCCGCGGCGGACGGCATCCTCGCGCAGAGCGAGGTTGTGCTCCTCCGAGCCGGTGAAGTGCTGCAGGAGGTTGCCGTAGCACTCCGGGGCCACGACGCGGAGGTCGAAGCGCAGCCCCTCGTTCGAGACGACCGTGGCCTTGGTCGCACCCCTGGCGGCGATCTCGTCCACCCAGAGAAGCTTCGTGAAGTGATCGAGCAGCCGGGCGGGGTCGGAGGAGGTCGCGATGATGTCGAGGTCGCGGAGCGTCTCCCGCCGCCGGCGGGCGCTCCCCGCTTCCGACACACGATCGACGAGGGGTAGCTCGGCGAGCGTCGAGACGACGGCCTGAAGCGCCGGGAGCGCGCGCCCGAGGAGCTTGCGGTCAGTCTCCTCGGGCGGCGCTGCGAGGGCGCGCAGCACGTTCTCCTCGGTCTTCGCGCCGAGTCCGGTGAGAGTGCGAAGGCGCTGCTCCTGCGCGGCCGCCCGCAGCCCCTCGACCGTGGACACGCCGAGGTCGCGCCAGATCCGCTTGGCGGTCTTGGGCCCGAGGCCCGGGAGCCGCATGAACGCGATCACGTCCGGCGGAACCTGACCCTTCCGCTTCGCCAGGGCCTCGATCTCTCCGCCCTGCACGATCTGCACGATCTTGCCCTCGATCGTCTTACCGATTCCCTGGAGATCCTTGGCCTGTCCGTCCAGGGCGAGCTGCGCGATCGAGCCGCCCGTCTCGCGGATGCGCGTGGCGGCGCGTCGGTAGGCGAGAACCCGGAAAGGCTCGGCTCCCTCCAGCTCCAGGAGATCCGCGAGAAGCTCGAATTGCTCGGCCACCTCGGGGTTCCGCGGAAGTGCCTTGGCCACCGCGGCGATCATATGGATGTGACCGCCTTCGTCTGCCTTCCCACCTACAACGAGCGCGAGAACGTCGAGCGGATCGTCCGCGCGCTGGGCGCGCACGGGGTTCGCGTGCTCGTGATCGACGACAACTCGCCCGACGGGACGGGCGAGATCGCCGACCGGCTGAGCGGCGAGCTCGGCTACGTCGACGTGCTCCACCGGCCTCGGAAAGAGGGGCTGGGCCCGGCATACCTCGCCGGCTTCGAGCGTGCGCTCGCCGCGGGCGCCGACCTCGTGCTCGAGATGGACTGCGACTTCTCGCACGACCCGTCGGACGTGCCGCGCCTGATCGCCGCTGCCGCCGAGGCCGACCTCGTGATCGGCTCGCGCTACGTGCCTGGGGGAGGCGTCTCGAACTGGGGGCTCGTACGGCGGTTCGTCTCGGCAGGCGGTTCTCTGTACGCCCGGGGCGTGCTCGGCGTCCCGGTGCACGACCTCACGGGCGGCTTCAAGTGCTTCCGCAGCCGCGTGCTGGAGACGCTCGACCTCGCCTCGATCTCCTCGAAGGGCTACGCCTTCCAGATCGAGACGACCTATCGCGCGATCCAGTCCGGCTTCCGCGTGGTCGAGGTGCCGATCACCTTCGTCGACCGGGAGGCCGGCCGCTCCAAGATGACGCGCCGGATCGTCGCCGAGGCGATCTGGAAGGTGCCCGCCATGCGCCTGGCCGCGATGCGGCGGCGCCTCTAGGCGAGGTCGCTCCAGACGGAGCCGAAGGGGTCGGCGCAACCTGTCCGGAGCCGCCATGTTCGGGGGTCAGGCCCCCAGACACGTCGCAAAGGGACAGCTGCGGCCGAAGTGCCTGCAAACGCGGCACGGCGCGGGCGCCGACGGCGGCCCCTCCGGCGACAGTAGGAATGGCGGAACGGACATGTCGCGTCGGGTGGCGTGGCGAGCTGCGGGGAAGGCCAATCCCGCCGCTGCTACCCTCGCTTGCGTGATCGAGGTCACCGACGACAGTTTCGAGCAGGACGTCCTGCAGGCCGACAAACCGGTCGTGGTCGACTTCTGGGCGCCCTGGTGCGGTCCCTGCCGCGCCGTCGAGCCGATCCTGACCCAGCTCGAGAGCGAGCAGGGCGATCGTGTCGCGTTCGTCAAGCTCGACATCGACGAGCATCCGCTGGCGGCCTCGCGCTACGGCGTCCTCTCGATCCCGACGGCGATTCTGTTCGAGGGCGGTGCCGCACGGGAGACGGTCGTCGGCGCCCGCTCGCGCTCGCACTACGAGAAGGTCTGGGCGCGCTGGCTCGGCACGACCAGCGCGTGAGGTCGCGACAGGATCTCGGGCGAGGGCTCGTTCAGCCCGCTGCCTTGGCGGATACCGACCCGGGGGTCGAGCCAGGCGTAGAGGATGTCCGCGAGCAGGTTGAACGCGAGGATCGCGATCGTCGTGCACACCGTCACGCCGAGGATCACCGGCAGGTCCTGACGCCGTAGCGCGAGCACGACCGTCCGACCGAGCCCGTTCAGCCCGAACGCGGTCTCCACGAAGAGCGCTCCGCCGAAGGCGATCCCGAGGTCCATCCCCAGCATCGTCAGCACCGGGAGCAGCGCGTTCCGCAGGACGTGCCTGCGCAGCACCTTGTGCTCGGGAGCGCCTTTCGCGCGGGCGGTGCGCACGTAGTCCTCGTCGAGCGACTCGATCACGGTTGCTCGAACCATGCGGGCGTAGACGGCCGCGAAGTAGCAGGAATACGTGATCCACGGCAGCGTCATGTGATAGGCCCACTGCACCGGCCCCCCGCAGTCGCCCACGGGGTGGAAGACAGAGCAGTACCTTCCCAGCGGCATCAGGTGCAGCTTGAAGCCGAGGAAGTAGGACAGCATCAGCCCGATCCAGACGGGGTGGGCGGAGAGGCCTAGCAGGACGATCAACATCACTCCCCTGTCCAAGAGGGAACGCGGGCGTAGAGCGGAGAAGACGCCTACCGGGATCGCCACGAGAAGCCAGATCAGCGCTCCTCCGAAGACGAGAGACACGGTGATCGGCGCCGCGTCCCCGATCACCTGCGTGACGGCCTCGCGGTTGACGAACGAGCGGCCGAGGAAGCCGTGGCGGACGATGTTCCAGACGAAGATCCCGTACTCGCGATAGATCGGCCCGTTGAGCTGGAGCGACTGCCTGACCTCCTCCGGGTTAGCCTCGGTCCGCCGGACGAAGCGGTCCTGCTGGGTGGGGAGGACGAAGTAGAGGACGTACGTGGCGAAGGTGATGACGAAGAAGAGGAGGACGGCCCACATCACCCTCCTGACGAGATACGCGCCCATCCCCGGCAGTACGGTGCCGGTCAGCGAGCGGTTGCGCAACTTCTTGGCCAGAACGGACGAAGTCGACTGCGGGCGCCCGGGGACCCGCTCGCAGCTCCGACGCGCGAGACCTCAGGCGAAGTGGCGGTAACCGCGAAGCCCGACCTTGCGGCCGCCGCGGGTGAAGCTGACGCCGGCGCCTTCGACGCAGCGCCCGACGGCGGCGAAGCCGTCCACTTCCTCGACCGCGGCGAGGAGCTCGTAGTCCTCGCCGAAGGCTAGATCCTCGAGGGACGCGTCCTCCGCGAGCGGCACTCGCTCAAGCTCGATCTCGACGCGGCAGCCCGAGCGGGCGGCGAGGCGCGAGGCGTCCAGGCCGAGGCCGTCCGAGAGGTCGAGCAGCGCGTGCGCGTGAGCGGCGAGGCGGCGGCCCTCCTCGAGCCGGAGCGGCGGCCGGACGTACCGGCGGCGCCGGAACGCGGCGCCGGCAGCGCCGAGCGGGCCGGTGACGACGAGGTCGTCTCCGGGCCGAGCGCCGGAACGGCCGGGGACGCGCGCCGAGTGGCCGATCGCAGTGACGGCGAGGGTGAGGGTCGGAGCCTCCGTCGTGTCCCCGCCGACCACCGGCACCCCCGCCTCGCCGAGCCCTTCGTAGAGCTCTACGAGGTCGGCGAGGTCGGTCGAGGCTGCCGCACCGAGACCCACGACCAGGGCCTCGGGATCGGCGCCCGAGGCGGCGAGGTCGCTGAGGTTGACGGCTGCCGCCCGGTAGCCGAGGTCCCGCCACGAGATCCAGTCGAGGCGGAAGTGCACCCCCTCGACGAGCATGTCGTGGGTGACGACCAGGCCGTCGCGCAGCTCGGCGGCGTCGTTCTCCACACCTACCGCCAAGCCCCGCCGCTCGAGCTCGGCGAGGAAGCCGAGCTCCCCGAGCTCAGCGAGCCGCATGCTCGACGGCTTGGCGCACAGCGGCCGAGTCGGCGGCGGCGCGTACGACGGCGACGCCTGCCGCGCCAGCGTGGATGCACCCGCCGGCGCTCGCCGCGTCGACACCCCCGATCGCCACCACCGGCACGGAGACGGCGTGGCAGATCGCAGCCAATCCCTCGAGGCCCAGCGCAGGGCCTGCATCGGGCTTGGAGGGCGAGTCCCACACCGGCCCGGCCCCGATGTAGTCGGCGCCGCGGCGCTCGGCCTCGATCGCCTCCTCCACGCTCGAGGCCGAGAGGCCGAGAGCGAGCCCGCCTGCGAGCGCGCGGTCGTGGCCGTCATCGGTCCGGCCGAGATGGACAGCGTCCGCACCGAGCCCGATCGCCGCCTCGACGTCGTCGTTGACGACGAAGGTGATGCCTGCCTGCGCCGTGAGGTCGCGGAAGGCGCGGCCGCGCTCGATCACGTCGCCCGTCGGCAGGTCCTTCAGCCGGAGCTGCAGGACGGTCGCGCCACCCTTCACGGCCGCCCGTGCCGTCTCGATGTCCTCCACGATCGCGTGCACCTTCACGACGGCTCCGGGCCCTCGTCTTCGACCTTAGCCTGGCGGTCCAGCGCGTCCACGTCCAGGTTGTACAGCGCGTCGTAGAGCGCGGCGTGGAAGGAGCCCGGCCCAGACGCGCCGGCGGCTGCCGCCTCGCCTGCCACCCCGAAAGCCACGAGCGCCTCGGCGGCGGCGTCGAGCGGAGCATCCAGACGCACGGCCGCGAAGGCGCCTGTCACCGCGGTCGACATGCAGCCGGTGCCGGTGACCGTGCCGAGCAGCGCGTGGCCGTTGGCGATCGAGACGCCCCTCCGCCCGTCCGAGACGTGATCGACCGAGCCCGTGACGGCAACGACGATGCCCAGAGCGCGAGCGGCAGCCCGTGCGAGTTCGGCTCCGTCGGGCGCCACGCCGATCGACTCGACGCCCCTGATCTCGGCCGGCCGGCCCGCGAGGGTCGCTACCTCGGCTGCGTTTCCCCGCACGATCGCGACCTCGACCTCAGCGAGGAGCCGCCGGGCGGTGTCCGTGCGGTAGCGGGTCGCGCCGGCGCCGACCGGGTCGAGGACGATCGGCACGCCCGCTGCGTTCGCGGCCTTGCCGGCCAGGAGCATCGCCTCGACCCAATGGTCGGAGAGCGTCCCGATGTTGAGGACGAGTGCGCCGGCCGCGGACGCCATCTCCTCGACCTCCTGCGGCGCGTGCGCCATCACGGGCAGGGCTCCGAGCGCGAGAGTTGCGTTGGCCGTCTCGTTCATGACGACGTAGTTCGTGATCTGGTGGACGAGCGGCTTCTGCTCGCGCAGCAGCCGCAGTCCGGCCGAAGGGGAGATGAACATTCAAGCTCCTTTCAGGTTCAGAACGTCGACCGGGCCGTCCCCGGCGCCGATCCCGGTGAGGCCGTTTCGCACCGCCTCCGCGGCCACCCGTGCCGCCTCCCGTGCCGCCTCCTCCAGGGAAGCTCCTCGCGCAAGGAGGGCCGCGATCGTCGCCGAGTGGGTGCAGCCGGCTCCGTGCGCGGCGCGGACGTCATGACGTTCGACCGCAATTCGCACATGGCGAGTGCCGTCGAAGAGGTGGTCGACCGCTTCCCCCCCGTGACCTCCCGTCACGATCACCGCCGGCGCGCCGAGCGCGTGGATTGCCTCCGCGAGGTCTCGCCTCGTTCCCGTGAACCCGGCCAGCGCCTCCGCCTCGGGGAGGTTGGGCGTCACGACCGTCGCGATGGGGAACAGCCGGCGCACGAGCGCGTCCAGGGCGTCCGCTCTCAGGAGCCGGGCGCCGGAGCTCGCCAGCATGACCGGGTCGACGACGAGCGGGAACGCCCTCGGCTCGAGCTCGTCGGCGACGATCTCGACGAGCTCCCTCGAGAAGAGCATTCCGGTCTTCGCGGCGTCGATCCGGATGTCGCTGAACACCGCCGTGAGCTGCGCTCGCACGAACGCGCGCGGCACCTCGTGAACGGCCGCGACCCCCAGCGTGTTCTGGGCGGTGAGGGCGACGATCGCCGACGTGCCGAAGCAGCCGGCCGCAGCGAAAGCCTTCAGGTCAGCCTGGATCCCGGCGCCGCCGCCGGAGTCGGAGCCGGCGACGGTGAGACAGCACGGAACGCCTCGGCTGCGGGTAGGCGAAGCCCGCCCCGAGCTTCGCAGCGTCCCCTCCTCCAGCTTCGTCCTTCCTCCCTTCGCCGGTACGAACCGGATCAGGTTCTGCGGGTGTGATCTCAGCCCGTCTGGGGGCACCCCGGTAGGCCGAGAGTACCATCGGCTTCATGGCGGGCAGCGCACGCCGCGAAGAGACCTGGCGCGACGAGGCGCCGGGGATCTGGTCGGACGGTTTACGGGCCAAACTCGGAGCGCGTCACCTTCCGCTCGACTCCTTCGTCTCGACCTTCCTCGACGCGGGACTCCGGATCGAGCGCTTCGAGGAGCCGCGTGCGCGCGACTATCCGCAGGTTGTGGCGCCGCGCGCCCGCCGATGAGCGTTACCGCCGCCGCCTGGGCGGACGTCCTGACCGGCGAGGAACTCGCCTACCTGGCCGACGAACCGGCGCGCGAGGCCAGTCAGGTCGCGTTCCCCGAGGAGCTTGACGAGCGGGTCAGGAGCTCGCTCCTGGCGCGAGGCGTGACGGCGCTCTACACCCACCAGCTCGCCGCGTGGGAAGCCGCACGCCGCGGCGAGAACGTTATCGTCACGACCGGAACGGCGAGCGGGAAGACTCTCGCCTTCAACCTCCCGGTGCTGGACGCCCTGGCCCGCGAACCGAAGCTGCGCGCCCTCTACCTCTACCCGACCAAGGCGCTCGCGCAGGACCAGGCGAGAACGCTGGTGGCCTACCGCGTCCCCCGGCTGCGGGCGGCCATCTACGACGGCGACACGCCGAGCGAGCAGCGCTGGCAGGTTCGAAAGTGGGCGAATGCGATCCTCTCGAACCCGGACATGCTCCACGTCGGCGTCCTGCCCCACCACGATCGCTGGGGCGACGTGCTCGCGAATCTTCGCTACGTCGTCGTCGACGAGGCCCATGTCTACCGTGGAGTCTTCGGATCGCACGTCGCGAACGTCGTGCGGCGGCTCCGGCGGCTCGCGCGGGTGTACGGCGCCGAGCCGCAGTTCCTGCTCGCCTCGGCGACGATCGCGAATCCCGGAGAGCTCGCCCGCGCGCTCCTGGGAGCGCCAGCGACGGTGGTCGCCGGCGACGGCGCGCCTCGGGCGGATCGAACTGTCGCGCTGTGGAATCCGCCTCTGCTCGACGAGGAGCTGGGCTTGCGCGCAAGCGCCCTCGGCGAGGCTTCACGCCTCCTGGCGGGCCTCGTGGAGCGAGGGCTGCGCACCCTCTGCTTCGCCAAGAGCCGGAAAGCCGCGGAGCTCGTCCACCGCTTCACCGCCGAGCGAGTCCCCCAACTCGCCGACCGGCTGTCGCCCTACCGCGCGGGCTACACGCCGGGGCAGCGGCGGGAGATCGAGCGCCGGCTGCTCGACGGCGAGCTGCTCGGCGTCACCGCCACGGACGCTCTGGAGCTCGGCATCGACGTGGGCTTGCTCGACTGCGTCCTCTCTGTCGGATTTCCCGGCACCGTCTCCAGCCTTCGCCAACAGTGGGGCCGCGCGGGCCGCCGCGGCCACGGCCTCGCGGTCCTCGTCGCCAGTGACGACGCCCTCGACCAGTACTTCATGCGCGAGCCGGAGACGCTCCTCGGGCGTCGGGTGGAAGCCGCCATCCTCGACCACGAGAACCCGCGCGTCCTCGAGGGCCACGTGCGCGCTGCGGCCTACGAGGCGCCGCTCGACGAGGCGGACCGGACGATCCTGGGGGACGCGGCGCTCGAGTGTGCGGCGCTCCTACCCGAGCTGAAGCAAACGCCCGCGGGCTTCGTGTGGGCCGGTCGTGACTATCCCGCAGCCCGTGTCCCGCTCCGCTCGACCGACGCGGACGCGTTCACGGTGATCGACGGCTCCACCGGCATGCTGCTCGGCCTCGTCGAGCGATCCCGAGCCTACTCCACGGTCCACGAGGGAGCCGTCTACCTCCACCTCGGGGCCTCTTACCTCGTTCGGGAGCTCGACCTCCCCGGACGCGTCACCCTCGTCGAGCCGTTCCGTGGAGACTGGTACACCCAGGTGAAGAAGGAGACGACGACGACGATCGTCGAGCCCCGCCTCGCCGAGCGGAATCTCGGGCTCGACCTCCGCTTCGGCGCCGTCTCGGTCACCGAGCAGGTGGTCGCCTATCAGCGGCGGTCGATCCAGACGCAGGAGGCGATCGACGTCTTCGCGCTCGACCTGCCCGAGACGACCTTCGAGACAGAGGCGGTGTGGTACCTGCCGGAGCCGTGGATGCTCCAGGGGCTCGAGCAGGAGCCGCGGCTCCTGGGGACGCTGCACGCGGCCGAGCACGCGATGATCGCGCTCCTCCCGCTCTTCGCGATGTGCGACCGCTGGGACATCGGCGGCCTCTCGACGAACCTGCACTTCCAGACGGGTCGGCCCACGATCTTCGTCTACGACGGCCACGAGGGCGGCGTCGGGATCGCGCAGCGCGGCTTCCGGTGCTTCGCGGACTGGACCGCGGACACCGCGCGCCTGCTCTCGGGCTGCCCGTGCGAGCACGGCTGCCCCTCGTGCGTCCAGAGCCCGAAGTGCGGCAACCTGAACGAGCCTCTCGACAAGGCGGGCGCGCTCGTCCTGCTGCGGCGGATGCTCGCCTCCTGAGGATTGCGATGCGGCGCAGCGGGTAGGCGTAGGGGGATGCCGATCGTCGCCCTCGTCGCCCTCGCGCTGCTCGTGATCCTCTTCGTCGTCCTCGCGTGGGTCGTGATCAAGTGGCTCTTCATCGTGGCAGTCGTCCTCGGGCTGATCTGGGTGATCACGTTCTTCTGGCGCGGCATCGCCGGCCGCAGCCGCGCCTGACGCGCGCCGGGCTTCCTCTGTAGCGCATCCCGGGAGGCGGGAGAATGGGGGCGTGGCCGAGCGAGAGGCACGCGGGGGAACGCTCGTGCTCGGCGGCGGCTTCGCCGGCGGCTACGTCGCGCGAATCCTCGGCGAGCGGGGCGCGACGATCGTCAGCCCCGAGAACTTCATGCTCTACACGCCGATGCTTCCCGAGGCGGCGTCGGGAACGCTGGAGCCCCGCCACGTGGTCGTCCCGCTCCGGATGATGTGCCCCCACGCGGAGCTGGTGCTCGGACGCGCGTGCGCACTCGACGTCGAGCGCCAGCACGTGCGCGTCCAGACGGAGGAAGAACTTCTGACCATCGGCTACCGCGACGTCGTCGTCGCGCTCGGGGCGGTCTCACGCGTCCTTTCGATCCCGGGCCTCGCGGAGCACGCCCTCGGCTTCAAGTCGCTCGCGGACGCGATCTACCTGCGAAACCATGTGCTGCGGCGACTCGAAGCCGCCGTCGCGGCGCCGAGCGAGGGCCACCGTCGCCGCGACCTCACGTTCGTCTTCGTCGGCGCGGGCTATGCCGGCGTCGAGGCGCTCGCGGAGCTGTCCGACCTCGTCCGGGACGCGCTTCGCCACTACCCGTCACTGCGAGAGGCGGAGCAGCGCTGGGTGCTGGTGGACGCGGCGGAGAAGATCCTGCCGGAGATCCCGGCGCAGCTCGGCGCCTACGCGGCGCGCGAGCTGGCGCGGCGCGGCGTCGAGATCCACACGAGCACGACCCTCGAGTCCGTGGAGCCCGGAGCCGCCGTCCTGTCGAGCGGAGAGCGCGTCCTGACGAGCACCGTCGTCTGGACCGCCGGCGTCATGGCAAACCCCCTGCTCGGCCCGCTCGGCCTTCCGCTCGACGAGCGTGGGAGGGTGCAGGTGGACGAAACGCTGCGCGTGCCGTCGTTGCCGCACGTCTGGGCGCTCGGCGATGGCGCACGCGTCCCGAATCGAGCGACGCCGGACAGACCCGACCCGCCGACGTGCCAGCACGCGCTTCGCCAGGCGAGGCGGCTAGCGAGGAACCTGCGCGAGGGTGCGTCCGAGCCGTACCGGTATCGCATGCTCGGCCAGGTCGCGACGCTGGGGCGCTACCGCGGAATCGCCGACGTGCTCGGACTGAGGCTGCGCGGCTTCCCCGGCTGGTTTCTCACCCGCTCCTACCACCTCTACCAGCTGCCGCTCCTGTCGCGGAAGCTTCGGGTGGTCGCCGACTGGACGACCTCGCTGTTCTTCCGCCGCGACATCGCCGAGCTGGGGATGCTCGGGAACCCGGGGCGGCTCGGCGACGGCTGAGGGGCGTCGGGGGGCGTCGGTGCGCTCCGCGAAGCCGAGCACGATCGCCTGCCTCAGCGCACCGCCTGCAGCGCCGCCGTCAGCGATTGCTTCTCCGTCAGCACGCCCTCGTACAGGTCGCCGTGCTGCTCTATGCGCGCGAGCACGACGTCCATCGTGTAGATGGCGGGGTTCAGCTTCTCGTTCACCTCGTCCCAGCGCAGCGGCGTCGACACCGGGGCGCCTGGCTTCGGGCGGACCGAGTAGACCGATGCGATCGTCTTGCCCTCGCCGTTCTGGTTCGAATCGATGAGCACGCCGCGGCGCTTCGACTTCGTCCACTCCGTCGTCACGAGGCCTCGGTGGAGGCGCGCGAGCGTGCCGGCCACGATCTCGGCGAACTCCCGGGTCTCGTCGTAGGTGTGCCGCCGCGCGATCGGCACCAGGATGTGGATCCCCTCGCTGCCGCTCGTCTTCGGGAAGCTGCGTAGGCCGACCGCCTCCAGCACCTGCTTCACCAGCAGCGCGACCTCGATCGTCTCCTTGAAGCCGACGTCGGCCGAGGGGTCGAGGTCGAAAAGGACGAAGTCGGGTCGCGAGGGCTTGTCGATCCGGGAGTACCAGACGTTCATGTCGATGCAGCCCATGTTCACCATCCACAGGAGCCCGAGCTCGTCGTTGACGAGCGGTGCCTGGATGCGGCGGCGCTGGCGCGGTGAGTCGCGGGTGGTGACGACAAGCGGCACGCGCTTGATCCACTCGGGCATGTGCTTCGGCGCGTCCTTCTGAAAGAAGTGGCCGCCCGCCCAGCCGTCGGGATAGCGCTTCATCGTGAACGGGCGATCTCGCAGGTGCGGCACCAGCGCCGGCGCGACCGTGCGGTAGTACGAGAGGAGGTCGCCCTTCGTGATCCCCTCCTCCGGCCAGAAGCGCTTGCCGAGTTTCGTCAGCCGCAGGAGGTTCTTGCCGAGGCGCACCTCGCCCTCGAGCGGCTCCGGCTCCTCCCGCCGCACCTCCTCCGGCGCCTTGTCCTCCCGGAAGCCCTGATATGAGGGGGCGCGCAGCCGCCCGTCGTGGGTCCACTCGGCGAACTCGACCTCCGCGACGAGCCTCGGCTCGACCCAGACGACGTCCCCCTTGCGCACCTTCGGCATCTTCGGAACGATCGCGAAGGGCGAGGTCTTGCGCACGAGCGGCTTCAGCTGCCCCAGCAGCCGGTCGATCTCATCGTCCTTGAAGCCGGTGCCGACGTTGCCGGCATAGGCGAGCCCGCCATCCCGGCGAACCGCGAGCACGAGTGAGCCGAAGCGCCCCGAGCGCCGGCCCTGCCCCTTCGTGTAGCCGGCGATCAAGAACTCCTGCTTCCCGTGCGTCTTCACCTTCAGCCAGTCGCGTGTCCGCTTGCCCTGGACGTAGCGCGAGCCCGAACGCTTGGCGATGATGCCCTCGAGGCCCTGCTCGCGCGCGGCCTCGAGCAGCGCTTTCCCGTCGTCGAAGGCTTCCGAGAGCTTCACCGTCCGGCTGCGCCGGTCGAGCAGGCGCTCGAGACGGGCGCGGCGCTCCTCGATCGGCAGGTCGACGAGTGGCTTGCCCTCGAGCTCGAGAAGGTCGAACGCGTAGTACACGACGGGCGTTTCCAGGCGGCCCTGCTGCATCGCCGAGAAGCTCGCGCGGCCCTCCTCGTCGAGGGCGCAGACCTCCCCGTCGAGGACGCCCTCCGGCGACTTGACCGCCTTCTCGAGCGCCTTGGCGGCTGCGGCGAAGCGCTCGGTGAGGTCGTTGCCGTTCCGGCTGACGAGCTTCGCGTTCCCTCCGCGAAGATAGGCGAGGGCGCGGTAGCCGTCCCATTTCACCTCGTAGAGCCAGTCGCCGCCCGCGGGGGGACCCTGCGCGAGCGTGGCGAGCATCGGCGCGTAGACGGCTCCCGCCCCGGCCGGGGTGGCGCCCTCCTCGCGCTTGCGGATGATCAGCCAGTTCTTCTCATCGCCCGAGAGCCTCGCCGGGACGAGCGCCCAGACACCGTCGAGCCGGTCTCCGTGCAGGCGAACCGTGAGGCCGCCGCCCCGCTTCTCCTCCAGGAGCTCGTAGGTGCCGCTGTCCCAGATCTCGATTAGGCCCGCTCCGTACTGACCCTTGGGGATCTCACCCTCGAAGCGCGCGTACTCGAGTGGATGATCCTCGACGTGCACCGCAAGGTTCTGCTGCCCGGGCTCGAGCGGCACACCCTTCGGGACCGCCCAGCTGGCCAGCGCTCCGTCCCGCTCGAGCCTGAAGTCGTAGTGAAGCCGCCGTGCGTCGTGGCGCTGGACGACGAAGATCGGCTCCCTGCCACGCCGCTTGCCGCCGAAGGGCTCGGGCGTATGCTCCGGATCGCGCTTCCTCCGGTACTGGGCGAGCTTCTCCGGCGGCAAATTAGAAACCGGCAAACGTTGGTGAGCGATCCACTAACTCGCCTTACGCGTGGGCTTGCGTGCGGCCGGCTTGCGTGTCGCCGTACGGCGCGTCGGGCTCTTCCGGCGCTTCGTCCGCTCCACCGACTCACGAAGCGCGGCCATCAGATCGATCACGTCGCCTTCCCCGTCCTCCTGCGGCTCCGGCAACGGCGCGCCTTTCGCCTTTGCCCGCAGGAGCTCGAGCAGCTCCTTGCGATAGGTGTCGTCGTACTTCGCCGGCTCGAAGGGCTCGCTCAGGTTCTCGACGAGCGAGCGTGCCATCTCGACCTCCGGCCCTCGCAGGGCGCCTTTCAGCTCCACCTTCTCCGGCCGCCGCACCTCGTCGGCGAAGTACATCGTCTCGAGCAGGATCGTTCCCTCCCAGGGGCGCAGGCAGGCGAGATGCTGCTTCTTGCGGATTACGATCTTCGCGATCCCGACCTTGCCCGTCTCCTCGAGCGCCCGCACGAGCAGCGCATACGGCTTCTCCGCCCCGTCCTCGGGGAGCAGGTAGTAGGCCTTGCGGAAGTAGATCGGGTCGATCTCCTCGAGCGAGACGAAGTCGCAGATGTCGATCCCGTGCGCGAGCTCGACGTCGAGACGGTCGAGATCCTCGTCCGAGAGCTCCACGAACCGTCCCTTGTCGACCTCGAAGCCGCGGATGATCTCATCCGGGTCGACGTGTTCGCCCGTGTCCTTGCGCACCTTGTCGTAGCCGATCGGCGACAGGTCACCCTTGTGGAGGAAGTGGAAGCGCAGCTCCTTCGATTCCGTGGCGGTGAACATGCGGACGGGGACACTGACGAGCCCGAACGAGATGCTGCCTCGCCAGATCGACCGCGCCATGGGCACCGGTTACCCGGGTTCGCTTCCCTTCATACATCACGCCGTTCGACCTTGGCTTTTCATGGTCTGAACAGGGGAAAAGCCTGTGGAAGATGTTGAAACACGGGGAAACCCCTGGTTCCCTCGTGAACCCCCTCCTTCCCGCCGCCCGCCGGATCCCGCCGGGGCTGGGGCCGGCGGCTCGGCAGCTGAAGCCCACCGTTGCGACGACGTCTACCGGGGCTCCCGGCGGGCAGAGCCCGCCTTCGCCCGCCGCCCGCTCTCGCTCCTCATAGCGGGGAAGCCCCCTGGTTCCCTCACTCGCCCCCACCTTGCCGGGTTACGGGCTCAGGGCATAGACACCCATGTTGCGGAACTTTCGCCTTCGGCGGCGCCTGAGCTCTTCGCCCGGGATGCCTTCGAGCTCCTCGAGCGCTTCCGCGAGAGACTCGCCGAGCAGGCGGGCGGCCTCGTCCAGGTTCGTCTGGGCGCCGCCTTCCGGCTCCGGGACGACTGCGTCGACGACGCCGAGCTCGAGGCAGTGGAGAGCGTCCGGCTTGAAGGCGGCCGCGGCCTTGCGCGCCTCGCCCATGTCGCGCCAGAGGATCGCCGCGCAGCCCTCTGGCGAGATCACCGAGTAGATCGCGTTCGCCTGCATCAGGACCCGGTCGGCGAGCGCGAGCGCGACTGCGCCGCCGGAGCCGCCCTCACCGATGATGCAGGCGACCGTCGGTACCTCGAGACGCGCCATCATCTCCTGGGAGCGGGCGATCGCGCCGCCCTGCCCGTGTTGCTCCGCCGCGACGCCGGGATAGGCACCCTGCGTGTCGACGAAGGTCACGAGCGGGAACCCGAAGCGATCGGCGAGCTCCATCACCCGCATCGCCTTCCGGTAGCCCTCGGGATGGGCGGAGCCGAAGTTCCGCCGGACGCGCTCCTTCAGCTCGCGTCCCTTCTGCTGGCCGACGAGCGCGATCGTCCGCCCCCCGAAGCGCCCGATGCCGGCGACGATGGCGGCGTCGTCGGCGCGGGCGCGATCGCCGTGCAGCTCCACCCAGTCCTCGAGGAGGCGCTCGACGTAATCGAGCGTGTACGGGCGCCGCTCGTCGCGCGCGAGCTCGACCGAGCGCCAGATCTCCTCGTCGGTTGCGTCAGCCTGCAGCCGCTCCAGCTGGCGCTCGAGGCGATCGACCTCTCGTTCCAGACGCGCCCCGCGAAGCAGCGGGAGGCTCCTGAGGCGGCTGAGGCGCTCCCTCAGGCGGATCTCGTCGTCCCTAGCCACGATCGAAGAGGCGCAGCAGGCGCCCCAGGTAGGCGCGTAGCTCGTGTCGCGGCAGGATGGCGTCGAGGTGGCCGAAGCGGAGGTTGGACTCGGCGCGGCCGAAGTCCTCGGGAAGCTTCTCGCGCGTCGTCTGCGCAACGACGCGAGGCCCGGCGAAGGACATCAGTGCGCCGGGCTCCGCGACGATCACGTCTCCGAGAGTCGCGAAGCTCGCGAGGACGCCGCCGGTGGTCGGGTGCGCCATCACGCTGATCAACGGCGCCCGCGCCTCGTGGAGCTCCTCGACCGCACACACCGTCTTTGGCAGCTGCATCAGCGACAGGATCCCCTCCTGCATCCGGGCGCCTCCCGAGGCGGTCACCGAGACGAGCGGCACCTCGTGCTCCGCCGCGCTCTCGCATGCGCGTGCGAACTTCTCGCCGACCGCGCTACCCATCGATCCACCCATGAAGGCGAAGTCCATCGCGGAGAGCTCGCACGGGAGGCCGTCGATCGTCGCCTGCCCGACCACGATCGCCTCGCCCAGCCCCGTCGAGAGCTCGGCCTCGGCGAGCCGCTCGGCATACGGTCGCAGGTCGAAGAACTCGAGCGGATCCTCGGAGCGAACCTCGGCGGCCTCCTCTGCGAACGAATCCGCGTCCGCCAGCTGTTCGATGCGCGCGCGCGCGCGGACGGGAAAATGGTGACTGCATTGGGGACAGACGTTGAGGTTGCGCGCCAGCTCGTCCTCGCGATAGTGCGAGCCGCACGAGGGGCACGTGTTGGGATGGCGCTTCTCACCGTCGCGGGACGGCAGGTTTTTGTGCTCGATCGAGACGTCGATGCGGTCGGCCATCGCGGGGTGAGTCTAGAACCCCATCGCCTCGCAGAGTCGCGCGAGGGGCTCGACGTTGCGCCCGTCGTGGACGAGGCCCGTCAGCCCCGCGCCGAGGATGGCGATGCTTCTGCGAAGCGCCTCCAGCATGCGCTCCACCTCCGGCAGCGTCGGGCCGCCCGGCTCCGGCATGAAAACCGTCACCGCGCCGGGCCGCAGGACGTCGGAGTCGAGTGCGACGTAGACGCCGTTGGTGCCGGCGAGTGCCGCCTGGATCCCGTCCGCGCCGATCCGCAGGGCACTCCCGGCGAGGTACTCGCGCTCGGAAGGGTCGAGGTTCCGCGCGCCGATCAGCACCACGTCCTCCGCCACGACCGTTCCGCCGTCGAGCAGCATCCGCAGCGGCATCCCCCACTCGTTGCCGGACTGAGAGGAGGCGAGGGTGTTGAGGTCGCCGTGGGCGTCGAGCCAGACGACCGCGATTCGCCCGTGCCTGGCTGCAAGAGCCTCGACGGCGCCGAGGTGGGCGCAGCAGCAGCCCCCGAGGACGAGCGGCCGCTCCGGCAGGCTCGAGACAACGGCGGCCGTCTGCTCTCCGAGCGAGTCCTCCTCGACGACGGCCGCCTCGGGGTACGGGAGATCGAGGAGCGCGGCCTCCGCCATCGCCTCGCCGCCCTCGCCGAACGCCCGTGGGGCGCGCACGAGGCCCGCAGCGAAGGTGCGCCCGCAGGCGTGGCACTGGTACTCCGGCCCGAGCGCGACCGCGGTGTAGGCGCGGCAGTCGGGACAGCGGGCGCGCAGGCGGCTCACACGGCCTCGACGATCGCAGGGACGTCAGCGTCGGAGGGCGCCCGCAGGACGATCTCGGTCACGCCGGAACGAGGCCGTCGAGCACGTCCGGGAGCGACTCGAGATCTCGTAGCTCCCGCGTCGGCTCTGATCCGGGCCGCTCCCCGAGGCGGTTCACCCAGACCGAGCGAAGTCCGAGCTCGCCCGCGGGTGCGATGTCGTGGAAGAGGCTCGCTCCCACGTGGGCGTGCCGCTCGCGCTCCGCTCCGGATTCCTCGAAGAAGCGCTGCCAGTGACCGTGCGCGGGCTTGTAGGACTGAACGTCCTGCGCCACGATCGCCAGGTCGATCCGAACCCCGAGGAGCTGCATCGACGCCTCGATGAAGTCTCTGTCCGTGTTGGAGAGGATCGCGAGGCGCCAGCCACGGCGCCGCGCCTCCTCGAGCGCCGCCGGCACCTCGGGGAACGGCTGCCAGAACGGGAGCGAGCGATGCAGAGCGTCACGCTCGGCGGGGGGCAGCGCCACCCCCTCCGCTGCGGCGATCCGCTCGAGCGTGAGCGTCAGGACGTCGCGATAGGAGCGGTAGGTCTCCTCCTCGACCACGCGCTCGAGCTCGTGGTAGCGCTCGAGGACGCACGGCGCGCGAGACGAGCCGAACAAGCGGACGAGCTCGCGGAGGATCCCGCCGTTCCAGTCGACGAGCGTCCCGTAGCAGTCGAACGTGGCCCAGCGGTCCATCTCGGGCGTACCCTACGCAGAGGGCAGACGACGCTCTAGACGCCTGGATACGCGGCGCCGGCTCCCGTCGCCGGCGGACGGTAGGCGAGCAGCTCCCAGCCGTGGTCGCGAAGCCAGGCGCGCGGCTCGCGGTATCCGGCACGTCGCGACTCGACGAGGCTCCAGAACCGCCTCGAATGGTCGGGCACTCGCACGTGGCAGAGCTCGTGGACGACGACGTAGTCGAGCACCTCTGCGGGCGCGAGCGCGAGGCGCCAGTTGAAGGAGAGCGTGCCGCTCGCCGAGCAGGACCCCCAGCGGCTGCGCTGGTCGCGGATGACGAGACGGCGATACCCGACGCCGAGTGCCTCCGCCTCCGCCGCGACCGCCGGGACGAGCAGGGCGCGCGCCACGCGGCGCCCCTGCGGCTCCGTCACCGCCAGGCGCTCCAGCCCGAGCTCGGGCGCGGGGGCGCTCGCGAGGCAGCGCGCGAGCCAGTCAAGGTGCGCGCCGATCGCCTTGTCGACCTCGCGCTCGCTCGCGCGCAGCGACACGACGACCTCCGGCGGCAGCCCCGCGCGGAAGACCGCGCGCGACCCGCGCACGCGCTTCGACCGGCGCACGTGAACCTCGACGAGGGAGTCGCCAATCTGGACGATCCGCACCCTTCGAGGCTATCGCCGCCCGCGGACCACGAGGGTCAGCCTTCGAAGCGCCGCACGACGATGCAAGCGTTGTGGCCGCCGAACCCGAACGAGTTCGAGACGGCCACGCGAGCGTCCGGAGCCTCCCGCGGCTCGTTCGGGATGTAGTCGAGGTCGCACTCGGGATCGGGATCCTCGTAGTTGATCGTCGGCGGCAGCACGCCGCGGTTGACCGCGAGGATGGCGAAGGTCGCTTCGACGGCTCCAGCCGCGCCGAGGCAGTGGCCTGTCGACCCCTTGGTCGAGGAGATGGCGATCTTCCGCGCGATCTCCTCGCCGACGGCGATCTTGATCACCCGGGTCTCGCTCGCATCGCCCAGCGGCGTCGAGGTTCCGTGCGCGTTGATGTAGTCGATCTCGGCGGGTTCGATGCCGGCATCCGCGAATGCCATCCTCATCGCACGTGCCGGGTGCTCGCCGGTCGGATCGGGCTCGGTGATGTGCGTCGCGTCCGAGGAGACGCCGTAGCCGAGGAGCTCCGCGTAGATCTTCGCGCCGCGCGAGTGCGCATGCTCGAGCTCCTCTAGGAGGAGGATCACACCGGCCTCGCCCATCACGAAGCCGTCGCGGTTCGCGTCGAAGGGCCGGCTCGCGTGCTCGGGGTCGTCGTTCCGCCGCGAGAGCGCGCGCATGGCGCCGAAGCCGGCGATCCCCACCTCGGTCACTGGCGCCTCCGTGCCGCCGCAGAACATGGCGTCCGCGCGGCCGAGGCGGATCGCGTCCAGCCCGTCGCCGATCGCCATGTTCGAGGCCGCGCAAGCGGTGCACTGCGACGCCAGAGGGCCCCGGGTACCGAGCTCCATCGAGACCCAGGCGGCGCCCATGTTGGGGATGATCGCGGGGATCGAGAAGGGATTCACGCGATCCGGCCCCCGCGCGAGCAGTGTGTCGTAGCACTCCTGGTAGGAGCGCAGCCCGCCGATCCCCGTGGCGACCGACGCCCCGATCCGATCGGTCTCGGCCTCGATGTCGAGACCGGAGTCGGCCTGGGCCTGGCGGGCCGCGGCGATGATCATCTGCGCGAAGCGGTCCATCCGCCGCGCGGCCTTGCGCTCCATCCAGTCCGTGGGATCGAAGTCCTTCAGCTCGCAGGCGAAGTGCACGGGGTAGTCCGTGTGGTCGAACTGGGTGATCTCGCCCGCACCCGAGCGGCCCGCGTTCAGGTTCGCCCAGGTCGACTCGACGTCGTTTCCGAGCGGCGTCACCGCACCGAGGCCCGTGATCACGATCCGCCGCCGCCCGTTCATGCTCGAGTGGCCCATTACATCCCCAGTCCGCCGTCGACGAGGAGGACCTCGCCCGTGATGAACGAGGCCTCGTCGGAGCAGAGGAAGCGTACTGCCCCTGCGATATCGCCCGGCTCTCCGAGGCGCCCGAGCGGCGTGTTCGCGAGAATCGCCTGCCGCGCCCCCTCCGGCAACACGTCGGTGAGCGCCGTCCCGACATAGCCCGGCGCGACGGCGTTCGCACGGACGCCGCGTGACCCGAGCTCGCGGGCGAGGGACTTCGTGAACCCGATGATCCCGGCCTTCGAGGCCGCATAGTTCGTCTGCCCCGGGTTGCCGCGAACAGCCACGACGCTCGTCACGTTCACGATCGCGCCGCGTCGCCTCCGCAGCATCCCGCGGGCGGCCGCCCGGCAGGTGTGGAAGACGCCGCCGAGGTTGGTGTCGAGCACCTCGTGCCAGTCCTCGTCGCTCATGCGCGCAAGCAAGGTGTCGCGCGTGATGCCGGCGTTGTTGACGAGGATGTCGAGTTCGCCCGCCTCGTCCACGACGCGCCGTGCGGCGTCCGCGTCGGAGACGTCCACCTGAACGGCGGTGGCGGCGATCTCCGCTGCGACCGCCGCGGCGCGCTCGGCGCCCGACCGGTACGTCAGCGTCACCTTCGCGCCTGCGCGGCCGAGCTCGAGCGCGATCGCCCGGCCGATCCCCCGCGAGCCGCCCGTGACGAGCGCGGTCTTGCCCTCCAGCGAGCAGAACGTCGCGTCAGACAGTGCTGAGAGTCTCCTTCAGCTTCCTCAGTCCCTCGAGATTGTTGACCGGAATCGCTTTCACGCTGCGGTCGATCCGCTTGACGAGCCCGGAAAGGACGTTGCCGGGGCCGACCTCGACGAAGGTCTTGACGCCTTCGCGCACGAGTGAGGAGGCCGCCTGAGTGAACTTCACGGGCGCGGTCAGCTGGTCGATGAGCAAGGTGCCGACGCGCTGGGCGGGCTCGATCCTCGCCGTGACGGTCGACATGAAGGGGAAGGACGTCTCGGCGAAGCGAATCCGGTCGACCGCCGGCTTCAACCGGTCGGCGGCGCGCGCGACGAGCGGACTGTGGAAGGCACCGGAGACGCGCAGCTTCACCGTCCGCCGCGCCCCGCGCTGCTCGGCTAGCTCGCAGCACTCCTCGACGGCGTCCCGCTCACCCGAGACGACCAGCTGCCCGGGGCAGTTGTAGTTAGCCGGCCAGACGCCGCGGATCCGCCGGCAGAGCTCCTCGACCACCTCGTCCTCGAGCCCGAGGATGGCCGCCATCGCGCCGGGATGACGGCGCGCCGCCTCCGCCATCGCGAGGCCGCGTTCCCGCACGAGGCCGATCGCGTCGTCGGTGCCCATCGCGGATGCCGCGGCGAGGGCCGCGAACTCGCCGACCGAGTGGCCGACGACGTAGTCCGGCGTGATCCCCTGCTCGCGCAGAGCGGCGAGGATGGCGAGGCTCGTCGCCACCAGTGCGGGCTGCTGCACCTCCGTCTCGACGAGATCCTCGACGGGCGCGTCGAAGCACAGGTGCAGCAGGTCGAGCCCCGAGGCCTCGCTGCCGCGCTCGAAGACGTCCATCGCCTCGGGCACAGCCTCCGCGATCTCGCGGCCCATGCCCGACCCGAACGAGCCCTGTCCCGGAAAGCAGAAGGCAACCTTGCTCATGCCGCGCCTACTGTCCATTCCAGGAGCACCGAGCCCCACGTGAGCCCAGCGCCCATTCCCGTCATCAACAGGAGGTCACCTGACCTCACACGTCCCTGCTCGACACCCTCGAAGAGTGCGAGCGGGATCGATCCGGACGAGGTGTTGCCATAGCGGTCGACGTTGATCAGGGTTCGCTCCTCCGAGATTCCGAGCCTCGTGCGCGCATGGTTGATGATGCGCAGGTTCGCCTGGTGGGGAATGTAGACGTCCACGTCGCCAACCGTGCGACCGCACTCGTCGAGCAGCTTCTCGGCCGAGGAGACGAGCACGCGCGTCGCGAACCTGAACACCTCGCGCCCATTCATCTGCACGAGCCGCGTCGCGCCCTCCGGAGCGGCCCTCGAGCCGCTGCCCGGTAGCGAGAGGTGGACGCCGCCGCCGCCGTCGGCGCCGAGCTCGAAGCCGAGGAACCCGCCGGTCGCCACCCGCTCCAGGACGACCGCCCCGGCGCCGTCGCCGAACAGGACGCACGTCGTCCGGTCGCTCCAATCGAGGATCTTCGAGAGGACGTCACCTCCGACAACGAGCGCACGGTGCGCGAGCCCGGCGGCCAGCATCGAGTACGCCTGAGCGAGCGCGTAGACGAAGCCCGTGCACCCGGCGAGCAGGTCGTAGGCCGCAGCGTCGGGAGCTCCGAGCTCGTCGGCGAGGATGGCCGCCGAGGTCGGGAACATCATGTCCGGCGTCACCGTCGCCACGATGATCAGGTCGAGGTCGGCGCCCGCGAGGCTGGCCTGCTCGAGCGCCCTTCGGGCCGCCGGCAGGGCGATATCCGAGAGCGCCTCCTCGGGGCCGGCGATCCGGCGTTCGCGGATTCCCGTCCGCTCCACGATCCACTCGTCGGAGGTGTCGAGCGTCTCGGAGAGCTCGTCGTTCGTGACCACCCGCTCGGGGACATGAGCGCCGATGCCGGTCACCGACACAGCCGCGCCGTTGCCGCGCGAGCCGATCACTGCGCCGCGAAGGTCAGCGTGCCGCGTGCCGCCAACTCGCTTCCCACGGTCGCTCGAGCCTGGCCGCGCCCGATCGGCCCACGCACCCGCGCGACCTCGCAGGTGAGGACGAGTTCGTCGCCCGGCTCCACAATTCGCTTGAAGCGACAATCGTCGATACCGGCGAAGAGGGCGAGCTTCCCCCGGTTCTCGGCCTCCGAGAGGACGGCGACCGCCCCGGCCTGGGCCATCGCCTCGACGATGATGACGCCCGGCATGATCGGGCGGCCGGGGAAGTGGCCTGAGAGAAACCACTCGTCCGCACGCACGAGCTTCCGCGCGACGACGCGCGTGCCGGGCTCGAGCTCCACGACCTCGTCGAGAAAGAGGAAGGGGTCGCGGTGGGGAAGGATCGATTCGATGCCCTCACGGCCGAAAGGTGCCTCCAGCACGGGAACCTAGTCTACGCTCGGCATGGTCGATTCTCTGTCCGGGGACGTGGTGGAGCCCCTGCTGCGAGGCCGGTTCGGGCGGCCGTACCTCCACCTGGCGCGTTGCCTCTCGACGCAGCGGCTGCTCGACGAGGAGGCGCCGGAGGGGGCGGTAGCCACGGCCGAGGAGCAGACCGAGGGGCGCGGCAGGCTCGGGCGACGCTGGCAGGCGCTGCCCGGGACGAGCATCCTCTGCTCCATCGTCCTGCGCCCGCGGATCGAGATCGCGCGGCTGCCGGAGCTCTCCCTCGTCGCCGGCCGGGGCTGCTCCGAGGCGATCGCGGCGGTCACGGGGCTCGAGCCGGAGATCAAGTTTCCGAACGACGTCCTCTTCGGGGGCCGCAAGGTCGCGGGCGTCCTGGCCGAGGCGCACGAGGGTCGTGTCGTGCTCGGCATCGGGGTCAACGTCAACGCGGCGGCCGTCGAGCTGCCGTCGGACCTGGAGACTCCGGTCACGTCCCTCTCGCTCGAGACCGGAGGACCGGTCGGGCGCGCCGGCCTCCTGGTGACGCTGCTCGAGCGGCTCGAGATCGTCTACGACGCGTGGCTCGCGGGCGAGCGAGTCAACCCACCCGGGAGTCGACTGTGAAGCGAACGGTTTCGGAGGTCGACGCGAGGCTGTCGGCGGCGTCCACCTCGAGGTCGTAGTTCCCGTCCGGCGCCAGACCGATCGGCGTCTGCCCGTTCCAGACCACCTGGTGCAGCCCCGGCGCAAGCGTACCGCTGAGCAGGAGCGCCACCTGCCGCCCGGCCTGCAGGATGCGGATCGACACCGTCGCCGGCTGCGCCAGGCCGAACGTGAAGGTGATCGTGTCGAGCCTGCCGTCGCCGTTCGGCGAGAAGACGCTCGGGCTGGCCGCGAGCCACCCGAGGGTGCGGTCGACGAGGATCGCGACGTCGCCCCGCGTCGTCTTCCCGTAGTCGTCGCGAGCGGAGATGCGCAGGGTGTAGCGGCCGTCGACGATCCCGAGCGCGGTCCACGGCCAGCGCTGACGCCGCGCCGACTGGCGCTGCTCCCTGAAGAGCGTCTGGAGCGGAGCGCCGCTCTCGTCGATCACCGTCGCAGTCACGCTGGCGGCTCGGCGGAGCAGGTAGGTGACGTCGGCGTAGTCCGTGTTGGCGTCGCCGTCGGGGGAGATGAGCGCGGGCGTGGCCGCCAGCTCCGCGAGGACGGGCGGCAGGATGGGCGGAGGCGTCGGTGGAGGTCGCGGCAGGGGCGGGGGCGCGGGGGAAGGCGCCGGAGCGCCTAGTGAGCCGGTGGCGGGACGCGTGCCGTGTGGGGCGGCAATCGTCCACGAATACAAGCCCTCAGCGGCCGCGCGCGAGCTCCAGGTCCAGGAGATCGCCGTGCCGGTGCCCGAGCCGCGCGCGACCGCTGCGCCGGTGAGGCTCGTCACCGTGACGCTCCAGGGCCCCGGGACGGAGAGGCGCGCCGAGAACCGGATAGGCCCGCCGAGGCTTCCCTTCACGGACGGGTCGTAGATCTTCGGCGGGCCGGCTCGGGCGACGCTCGACGCGATCGCGGGAAGCTGTGCGTAGAGGGAGTTTCCCGGGCAGTCGGTGAACCCGGTGTCGCGGTGCCCGGAGACTGCGCGGAGGGAGACGGGTGTGCCGGCCGGGAACCGCTCGTTGCCGCGGGAAGGCCAGACGAGAGTCGAGTTCGGATCCACGTAGGCGAGATCGAGCCGCCAGGAGAGGAGCTTGACGAGCGCCGCCCGGGCCGCCGGCGTGACCGGCGTCGAGCTGTAGGTGCCGAGGACGGCCACGCCGACCGAACCGGTGTTGAAGCCGCCGGCGTGGGCGCCGACGACGTTGCGCGTGACGCCGCCGTACCGGCCCTCGAACACCTGGCCGTAACGATCGACGAGAAAGTTGTAGCCGATGTCGTTCCACCCGTTGCCCTTGACGTGGTACTCCTCGATGCCGCGCACGATCGCGCCCGACTCCTCTGCCGAGTACGCGTTCGTGCCGGCCGTGTGGTGGACGACCGAGAAGCGGAGCGCGCGCGCGTATCTCGGCGAGGCCCGCCGGATGCGCTCGTCGGCGTTCCAGCCGACGCGCGGCACGATCGGAGGCGCCCCGGCGATCGCCATGGTGCGTATCGCCACCCTCTCGACCGGACTCTCCACGAAGTAGCCGCGGAGGCGCGTGACCCGGCCGGCCGGCCGGTACTCGATCGCCGTCGAGGTACCCGTCCAGTACGGCTCGCCAAGCCGCCAGCCCCGCGTGCGTGCCGCCTCGGCGGTGCCCGCTGTCACATGTTCCTCGGAGTCGACGCGCCGCCAGGCGCTCCAGCGGCCCCCGGCCGCGCGAGTTCGGAAGACGACGTCCCCGGGCCCGCGCCAGTGGAGCCCGACGAGGTCGAAGCGCTGCGGCGGCGAGATCCCCGAAACCGACCGGACGGGCGAGAGCGGCAGGTCGCGCACCGTCATCGTCACCTCAGCCGCGTGCGCGACCGCAGGAACCGCGGCGGCGGCGAGCGTGACGGCGAGGATCGCCCTCATAGGACCCATCGACGTATACCTTCGGCCGCCGGAGCCCCGAACCTTCGCTGATAGAATCCTTACACTTTGAAAGGACGCCTCGAGCGGGGATTTCTGGTCTCGCTCGCCGTGGCCGCAACCGTCCTCGGGAGCGCCGGCATCGCCGCCGCAGCACCCATGCCGCGTGTTCTCGCGATCCACTTCGGTGGCGACACCGAGGTGAATCCCGTCACGCAGGATTACCTGAACCACCAGCTTCAGCGCGCGATCGACCGGCACTTCGACGCCGTGGTCATCCTCCTCGACACGCCGGGCGGCCTGGCGAGCTCCGAGCGGAAGATCGTCCAGAAGGAGCTCGCCTCGAAGATCCCCGTCATCGTCTACGTCGCGCCGAACGGCGCCCGCGCCGCCTCGGCCGGCGTCTGGATCGGCGAGGCGGCGGACGTCCTCGCGATGGCGCCGGAGACGAACATCGGCTCCTCGACGCCGATCAATTCGGGCGGCCAGAACATCGACAGCGACCTCCGGCGGAAGGTGATCAACGACGCGGCCGCGTCGCTGCGCAGCCTCATGCGCTACCACCACCGCAACGCCGCCTGGGGCGACCTCGCGGTCCGCAAAGCCTCGAACCTCACCGAGCAGGAGGCGAAGCGGATGGACGTGATCGACGTGATCGCCCCCACGCTGCCCGCGCTCCTACGCCAGCTCGACGGCTACCGGACGAAGCCAAAGGGGTTCGTGCTCCACCTGGCGGGCGCGCAGATCACCCAGGTCCGGATGGGCTTCTTCACCCGGCTCCTCAACACGATCATCGACCCGAACATCATCTCCCTGCTCTTCCTGGCCGGAATCGCGGGGATCGGATTCGAGGTCTTCCATCCCGGTGTCGTGCTCCCAGGCGCGCTTGGCGGCGTCGCGCTCGTGGCGTCGCTCTTCGGGTTCTCGGTGCTGCCGATCGACTGGGCCGGCGTCGCGCTCCTCCTGCTCGGCGTCTTCCTGCTCGTGGCGGACGTGCACGTGGTGAGCCACGGCGCCCTCACGGTGTCCGGGCTCACGAGCCTCGTGATCGGGCTGCTCCTGCTCTTCCACAACGCGCCGGCGCCCTACCACACGTCCGTTCCGCTCGTGGCCTCGGTGGCGGCGGTGCTCGGCGGGTTCTGGATGTTCGCGATCGGCAAGGCGCTGGCGGTGCGCCGGCAGCCCGTGGCGATCGGCCCGGCCGACATCGTCGGTCAGATCGGCGAGGTGCGGCGCGAGGGACTGGTCTTCGTCCGCGGCGAGCTGTGGCAGGCGCGTCCACCCGCGGGCGTGTCACTGCGCGCCGGCGACCGCGTCGCCGTCGAGAGCGTGGACGGACTGATGCTCGACGTCTCACCGGTACGCGGCGAGGCATAGGATCGTGCCGTGACCGTCGCCTTCGTAGTCCTCGGCGTCATCGTCTTCGGGCTCGTCCTCTTCCTGATCTCGGCAATCCGGGTCGCCCGCGAGTACGAGCGAGGCGTCGTCTTCCGGCTCGGGCGTCTACTCGACCCGCCGAAGGGCCCGGGGCTCTTCCTCCTGATCCCGATCGTCGACCGGATGGTGAAGGTCGACCTGCGCACGATCACGCTCAACATCCCGCCGCAGGAAGTGATCACGAAGGACAACGTGCCGGCGCGCGTGAACGCCGTCGCCTACTTCCGCATCGTCGAGCCGAAGGCCGCGATCGTCCAGATCGAGAACTTCATGGTCGCGACCTCCCAGATCGCGCAGACGACCCTCCGGTCGGTCCTCGGTCAGCACGTGCTCGACGAATTGCTCTCGGAGCGCGAGAAGATCAACGCGATCCTCCAGGGGATCATCGACGAGGCCACCTCGCCCTGGGGCATCAAAGTCTCGATCGTCGAGGTGAAGGACGTCGAGATCCCCGCGAGCATGCAGCGCGCGATGGCGCGACAGGCGGAGGCCGAGCGCGAACGGCGGGCGAAGGTCATCAACGCGGAAGGCGAGTTCCAGGCATCCGAGCGGCTGAAGGACGCGGCGCTCGTGATCGAAGAGCATCCGATCGCACTGCAGCTCCGCTACCTCCAGACGCTGCTGGAGATCGGCGGCGGCGCGAACTCCTCGACGATTGTCTTCCCCGCTCCGATCGATCTCATCCGGCCGTTCCTGGAAGGCGCCACCAAGCGGAAGGCCGACGACTCCGCCGGCAGCTGATCGAGCTTCGCGAAGACCAGTGTGCCGACCGCCTCGTCGCCCTGGCACCCGCCCGCGCGGGGCGGCCCGGCGCCACGAGGCCCCGGATACCTCAGGCGACGGAGGACGAGCTTGCGACGTGCCCCTTCTGTGCGGGCCGGGAAGACCGGACGCCGTCGGAGACGCTGGCGCTCGGCGAGCCGTGGAGGGTTCGGGTCGTGCCGAACCTCTACCCGGCGCTCGAGCGCCAGGAGGTGGTCGTCCACGCCCCGCGGCACGTCAGGAGCCTCGTCGAGCTGTCCGGCGAGGAGCTGGAGCTCGTCGCAAAGGCGTGGCGGGAGCGGCGGGAGGCGGAGCCCGGCGGCTACCTGCACGCATCGCTCAACGAGGGCCGTGAGGCGGGTGCAAGCCTCGCTCACAGCCACTCTCAGCTCACCTGGCTCCCCGGGCGCCCGCCGGTTCTCGAGCGCGAGCGGGATCCGCCGAGGTCCGGCGCCCTCGTGCTCGAGCGGGACGGACTGGCGCTCGAGTGCCCGTGGGCGAGCCGCGTCCCCTACGAGCTCGTGATCCGTCCGGTCCGGCGCGAGCGAGCAGCCTTTGCAAGCTCCTTGCTCCCGGCCGCGCTGCGCCTCCTCGGTGAGGCGATCCGCCGGCTGCGCGCGGCCGAGGGGCCTCTGCCCTGGAACGCCTGGCTCCACGATGGGGAAGCGTGGCACCTGGAGATCTTCCCGCGCCTCACCGTCCTCGCGGGGCTCGAGCTCGGCGCCGGAGTCTTCGTGAACATGGTTCCGCCGGAGGAAGCCGCGCGGACGCTGCGGGAGGCTGAAGCCGGCGCCTAGGCGTCGCTTATCGGCGCCGCCTTCAGGACGTGCGGGCTCCGCCCGCACGTCCGTCTGCGCCGCCGGCCGTGAGCGTATGTGTTTACCGCCCCGCGCTCCTAGGGCTTACGCGGCGAGACTCTCGAGCTCCGCGAGCGCGCGGTGCGCCGGCAGATAGAGCCCCTCGGCGTACTGGCACACCATGCGATGGGTGTTGAAGGCGGCGCCGACGCTCGCGATCGAGGCTCGCATCATCTCGATCCACCGAGGCCTGTCCTCGTAGAAAAGCGGGACGACCCGCTGCTCGAGCAGGCCGAAGAGGGACTCCCCGTCGCACCGATCCGCGTCGGCGTCGTTGGAGGGATCGCCGTCGCCGATCGCCCAGCCGAGGGCAGGCTCGTAACCCTCGTACCACCACCCGTCGAGGACTGACAGGTTGAGGACGCCGTTCATCCCCGCCTTCATCCCGCTCGTGCCCGACGCCTCCAGCGGCCGGTGCGGTGTGTTCAGCCACACGTCACAGCCCTGCACGAGCGCCCGCGCGAGCGCCAGATCGTAGTCCTCGAGGAAGACGACGCGCCCGCCGGCCTCGGCGCTCCGGGCGAAGCGAACGACTTGCTGGATCAGCCTCTTGCCCGCGTCGTCTGCCGGGTGAGCCTTGCCCGCGAGCAGGATCTGCACCGGGCGGTGCGGGTCGAAGAGGAGCCGCGCCAGGCGCTCGGGGCTCGAGAAGAGGAGCCCCGCACGTTTGTAGGTCGCGAAGCGACGGGCGAAGCCGATCGTCAAGGCCTCCGCGTCGAGAACGGCACCTCGGCGCTCCGCCGCGGCAAGGAGAGCTCGCTTCGAATCGGCGTGGGCGGCCCAGAGGGCCCCCGGATCCAGTGAGTGCGCGCGTTCCCAGCGCTGCGCGGCGGGTGCCGCTGCCGGCGCCACGCCATGCGCGTCCAGCAGCGCGGCGATTGGGGCCGAGACCCATGAGGGAGCGTGGACGCCGTTCGTGACGTGGCCGATCGGCGCTTCGGCCTCTCCGAGATCGGGCCACAGTCCTCGCCACATCTTTCGAGACACATCGCCGTGGAGCTCGGAGACGCCGTTCGCGAAGCCCGACGTCCGGAGCGCCAGCGGCGTCATGCCGAACAGCGGATCGTCGTCGTAGGACCGCGCGAGGGCTGCCAGCTCCCCCCACGAGACGCCAGCCTCGGCGACGAGCGGAGCGAGGTACCGGTGCGCGAGGTCGGGATCGAAGATGTCGTGGCCAGCCGGGACGGGGGTGTGCGTCGTGAATGCGGTCGAGGCCCGGACGCGCCGCAGCGCCTCGTCGAAGCGAAGGCCTGCTCGCACGAGCACCCGGATGCGCTCGAGCGTCAGGAGAGCGGCGTGCCCCTCGTTCATGTGGAATACGGTCGGGGCGAGGCCGAGCGCGTGGAGCGCGCGGGTGCCCCCGACGCCGAGGACGACCTCTTGGCGGATGCGCTGCTCCCGGTCGCCGCCGTAGAGCGTCGCCGTCACGGCTCGGCCGGCGTCGGAATTCTCCTCGAGGGCGCAGTCGAGGAGATACAGGCGAACGCGGCCGACATCGGCGCGCCAGACGTGGGCGCCGACTTGCTCTCCGGCCAGCTCGACCGCGACACGCACCGGTGCGCCGTCGTCGCGCCGCTCGAGGATCACGGGCAACCGGTCCGGGTCGTTCTCGGGATACCGCTCCTGCTGCCATCCATCCTCGTCGAGACCCTGCCGGAAGTAGCCCTGCCGGTAGAGGAGGCCGACCCCGACGAGCGGCAGGCCCAGCTGCGAGGCTGACTTCAGATGATCGCCGGCGAGAACTCCCAGCCCCCCGGCGTAGATCGGCAGCGACTCGTCCACGCCGAACTCGCTCGAAAAGTAGGCGACGAGAACGTCCTCCCCGCCGTGAGCGGCCTGCCACCAGGTCGGCCCGGTGAGCTCGCGCGCTAGCCGGTCGCGCAGGCGAAGCACGCCCTCCCGGGTCGCGTCGTCGGCGGCCGCGCGGTCGAGCTCCTCCGGCGCCACCTCGCCGAGAAACGCACCGGGGCTGCCGCCGGCTCGATCCCACGCCCGCGGGTCCACGCGCTCGAGGAGCTCGCGGGCGTCGGGCTGCCAGGTGAACGCGAGGTTGCCGCAGATCTCCTCGAGCGCGCGCCGGACCTGCTCGCTCGCTGCGCTTGCGTCCTGCTGCATCTTCTGGTTTCGAGGGGTGGCGCGAGCGGTGGAACGTCAGTGGGCGGCGGGGGCGCTCGCCTCGCGGAACCGGCGGGCCGCGACGATCGCGGCGCCCAGGTTCAACCCCTTGTCCTTCGCCTGCTTGATCAGCATCACCGTCTCGAGCGCCTGCGCGTCGTAGATGCGCTGCTTGCGGCCCTTTGTCGGGATGCGGGCCTTGTTCGTCCAGTAGTCGAGCTGCATCTTCGAGATGCCTGCGATCTGGCAGACCTGGCCGAGGTAGAGCTCCATCTTTCCGAGGTGCGCGGACAGGTCGATGGGCTCGAGGATGTCCAGCGGTGTGCTGTAGGTCATGGGCCTTCCTCTCGCAGGAGCGTTTTCTCTCTTACGAGGTATACAACGAGCGACGGTCGAAGGGAAGCGCCGGTGGCGGGCGGAGCGGCTACTCCGCAGTTTCCGGCGCTTCGGGCGGGAACGCCGGCTCGTCGGGTTCGCCGATCCCGACGTCCTCCGGTTCTTCCGGTTCCACGACGGGGGCGAGCGCCGAGACCCGCTCGTCGCCTCGAAGCCGCATCACGATCACACCTTGCGTCGAGCGCCCGGCCCGACGGATCCCTTCCACCGGCATGCGGATGACGGTGCCGCCCGTGGAGATCAGCATCGCCTGATAGCCGTCGCGGACGACGCGCGCGCCGGCCAGCTGGCCTTTCGCCTCGGTCAGCTGCACGGTCTTGACACCCATCCCGCCGCGGCCCTTGAGCGGGTACTCGGAGAGCCGCGTCCGCTTGCCGTAGCCGTTTTCGGTCACGACCAGCAGGTCGGCGTCGTCCTGGGCGATGTTGAGCGAGATCACTTCGTCTCCCTTCCGCAGCCTCATTCCCTGGACGCCGGAAGCGTCCCGGCCCATCGAGCGGACGACTCGCTCGTGGAAACGGATCGCCTGGCCCTTCCGGGACACCATGAGGATGTCGGCGTCGCCGGAGGAGTGGCGTGCGCCGATGAGCTCGTCTCCCTCGCGCATCTTGATCGCGATGATCCCGTCGGCCCTGAGCGGTGTGTTGTAGGCGCCGAGCTTCGTCTTCTTGACGACACCGTTCTTCGTCGCGAAGACGAGGAACTCGGCCTCCTCGAAGTCGCGCGTCTGCACGACCGCCCGCACCTGCTCCTCCTGCCGGAAGGGAAGGAGGTTGACGATCGCCCGGCCCTTGGACTGCCGCGACCCGAGCGGCAGCTCGTGCACCTTGAGGCGGTAGACCTTTCCGACGGAGGTGAAGAAGAGGATGTAGTCGTGGGTCGAGGCCACGAAGAGGTGCTCGATGTAGTCCTCGTCCTTCAGGTCCATGCCCATGACGCCGATCCCCCCGCGGCGCTGCTCGCGGTAGGTGGTCACCGGAAGGCGCTTGATGTATCCGGAGCGCGTGATCGCGATGACCATGTCCTCCTCAGCGATCAGGTCCTCGAGCTCGAGCTCCTCCTCGGCAGCGACGATCTCCGTGCGCCGCTCGTCGCTGCGGCCGTGCGCCGCCTTGAGCTCGAGGTGCTCCTCCCTGATCAGCGCGCCGATCTTCGCGGGATCGCCGAGCAGCTCCCGCAGCTCCGCGATCCGCTCCCGGAGCTCGCGATGCTCGTCCTCCACCCGGTGGCGCTCGAGCGCGGTCAGGGCACGCAGCCGGAGGTCGAGGATGGCCGTCGCCTGGATCTCGGAAAGAGCGAAGCTCTCCATCAGCTGCCGCCGCGCCTCCTCGGTATCGGAGGCGGCGCGGATCACGCGGATCACCGCGTCGATCGCGTCGAGGGCGATCAGGTAGCCCTGGAGGATGTGAGCGCGCTCCTCCGCCTTGCGCAGCTCGTGCTTCGAGCGCCGCACGACGACGTCGCGCTGGAAGTCGAGGTAGTGGCGGACCAGCTCGAGCAGCGACAGGGTGCGCGGCACGCCGTCGACGAGCGCCACGGCGTTGTAGCCGAACGTCGTCTGGAGCGGCGTGTGCTTGAAGAGCTTGTTAAGGACGACCTGCGGCACGACCTCGCGCTTCAGCTCCACCTGGATGCGCATGCCGGAGCGATCCGAGTAGTCCTGGACGTCGCTGATCTCGGACAGAACCTTGTCGTGAACCAGGTCGGCGATCTTCGCGATCAGGCCGCCGTCACCGCCCTTCTTGATCCCGTACGGCAGCTCGGTCACGACGATCGCCGACTTTCCTCCCCGTAGTTCCTCGACATGGGCTCGCCCGCGAACCACGATCCGCCCCCGCCCGGTCCGGTACGCATCCCGGATCCCCGAACGGCCGACGATGATCGCCCCGGTCGGGAAGTCCGGACCCTTGACGTGGCGCATCAGACCCTCGACGTTGATCTCGGGGTTGTCGATCATCGCGGCAATGGCGTCGATCGTCTCGCCGAGGTGGTGCGGCGGGATGTTCGTGGCCATCCCAACCGCGATGCCGGCCGAGCCGTTCACGAGCAGGTTCGGGAAGCGCGCCGGCAGCACCGTCGGCTGCTGCTTCGACTCGTCGTAGTTGGGATAGAAGTCGACCGTGTCGAAGTCGAGCTCTTCCAGCATCGCCGTCGAGATGCGAGCGAGCCGGACCTCGGTGTAGCGCATGGCGGCAGCGGGATCGTCGTCGATCGAGCCGAAGTTGCCCTGTCCGTCGACGAGCGGGTAGCGCAGCGAGAACGGCTGGACGAGCCGCACGAGGGTGTCGTAGATCGCCGTGTCGCCGTGAGGGTGGAAGGACCCCATGACGCCGCCGACGACGTTCGCCGACTTCACGTACGGCCGCCCCGGCCGGTTCCCGTTGATCCACATCGAATAGAGGACGCGGCGGTGTACCGGCTTCAGCCCGTCGCGCACGTCCGGAAGCGCCCGGCTGACGATCACGGACATCGCGTAGTCGAGGAAGCTCGTGCGCATCTCCTGCTCGAGCTCGCGGGGCTCGATCCGGCCCGGCCCCAGTCCTCCGGTCTCGAGCTCAGACACCGCTTCTCACCTCAGACGTCCAGGAACCGCACGTCGCGCGCGTTCTGCTCGATGAAGGCTCGTCGCGGCTCGACGACGTCGCCCATGAGGGTGGAGAAGACACGGTCGGCGGATGCTGCGTCCTCCACGTCCACACGGATGAGGAGGCGCCGGCTGGGATCCATCGTCGTCTCCCAGAGCTGCTCCTCGTTCATCTCCCCGAGCCCCTTGAAGCGACTGATCTGGAGGCCATCCTTCGCAAGCTGCAGCGATGTGCTCCGGAGATCCTGGAACGTCTCCGCGACGAGCTTTCGCTTGGGTGAGGTGAGCGCGAAGGGAGGCGCGCCGACCGTCTCCACGAGCCGCAGGTAGGAGCGGCGCAGGCCGGCGTAGATCGGCGAGGCGAGCAGCGCCGCGGGCACCGTGACGTGCTGGGCGGCGCTCGTCTCGGTCTGGACGATCCGGACGAGGAAGCTCACCTCGTCGCTCTCGAGCAGCGAGAGCTCGTAGCCGTTGGCGTCCATCCCACCGATGGCGGTGCCGACGTCGGCGACCGTCGCCGCATCCGTCTCGACGACCCGATGGGTGACTACGAAGTCGGCGGGCGCGGAGCCGAAGTCGGAGCGCAGCCGCGCCGACCAGCCCTCGAACTCGTTCAGGGCCCGGACGAAGCGTCCCCACCGCGCCTCGGTCAGCCGTACTGGCTGCCCGTCGCGCGAGACGACGTCGAACACCCCGATGCGCTCCCGCACGAGGAGCTCTTCGAACTGCGAGTCCTTCTCGAAGTAGAACTCCTGGTTCCCGAGCTTGACCTTGTAGAGCGGCGGCACCGCGATGTAGATGTGCCCGCGGTCGATCAGCTCGGGCATCTGGCGGTAGAGGAAGGTCAGGATCAGCGTCCTGATGTGCGAGCCGTCGACGTCGGCGTCCGTCATCACGATCACACGGTGGTAGCGGAGCTTCGAGATGTCCAGCTCGTCGCCGATCCCCGTGCCGATCGCGGTGATCATCGCCTGGATCTCGTTGTTCGAGAGAACCTTGTTGATGCGGTTCTTCTCGCTGTTGATGATCTTGCCGCGGAGCGGGAGCACCGCCTGGTAGGCGTTGTCGCGACCCTGCTTCGCGGAGCCGCCGGCGGAGTCGCCCTCGACGATGAAGAGCTCGGCGTGCTCGGGGTCGTTGATGCGGCAGTCGGCGAGCTTCCCCGGGAGAGAGGTGTTCGCGAGCGCGCTCTTGCGCGTCAGCTCGCGCGCCTTTCGCGCGGCCTGGCGGGCACGCGCGGCGCCGATCGCCTTCATGATGATCTGTCGCGCGTCGGTGGGGTTCTCCTCGAGGTACTCGGCGAGCTTGGCGTTCACGGTCTGCTCCACCAGGCCTCGCACCCAAGGGTTGCCGAGCTTCGTCTTCGTCTGGCCCTCGAACTGCGGGTCCATGAGCTTCACCGAGATCACTGCCGCGAGGCCCTCGCGCACGTCCTCGCCCTCGAGGTTCTCCTCCTTCTCCTTGAGCAGCGACTTCGAGCGCGCGTAGTCGTTGAGCGTCCGCGTGAGGGCGCCCTTGAACCCGGAGAGGTGAGAGCCTCCTTCGTTGGTGTTGATGTTGTTGGCGAAGGAGAAGACAGACTCCTGGTAGGAGGTGTTCCACTGCATGGCGACCTCGACGGCGCCGGTCTCCGTGCCGCCCTCGAAGTAGACGACGTGCTTGTGAACGGGATCCTTCGCCTCGTTCGTGTAGGCGACGAAGTCGCGGATGCCGCCCTCGTACTGGAACTCCACCCGCTCGCCCTCGGCCCGCTCGTCCGTCAGCACGATCCGCAGGCCGCGCGTGAGGAACGCCATCTCGCGCAGTCGCTGAACGAGCGTCTGCGCGGAGAGATCGATCTCCTCGAAGATCTCCGCGTCGGGCAGGTACGTGATCGTCGTTCCCGTCTCCTCGGAGATCCCGACCGCATGCACCTCCGAGGTCGGCACTCCTCGCTGGAACTCCTGACGCCAGATCTTCCCATCGCGCTGCACCTCGCACACGAGCCACTCCGAGAGCGCGTTGACGACCGAGACGCCGACGCCGTGCAAGCCGCCCGACACCTTGTAGCCACGGCCGCCGAACTTGCCGCCTGCGTGCAGCTTCGTCAGAACGACCGTGAGCGCGGAGATGCCCTGCTCCGGGATCACCTCGACGGGGATACCTCCCCCTGCGTCCCTCACGGTCACGGAGTGATCCGGGTGAAGGGTGACGTCTACGAGGTCGTTGCGGCCCGCGAGCGCCTCGTCGACGGCGTTGTCGACGACTTCGTAGACGAGGTGGTGGAGGCCCCGCGCTCCGGTCGAGCCGATGTACATGCCCGGGCGCAGCCGGACGGGCTCGAGGCCCTCGAGAACGGTGATGTCCTTGGCGGTGTAGGCGGCTTCAGTCATAGAAAAAACCCCTGCAAATCAGCAACTAAGGGGCGTCGAGAATTCTATCAGAAAGAGCGGTCGGCGGCGGTTCTGGCGAGGCTGAGCGCCGCGGCCCTCGCCACGAGCGGGCGGAGCTCTTCGTTGCCAAGGCCGGCGACGAGCCGCGCTGCCTCGACCCGCTGCTCGTCAGTCGGTTCGGGCGGGGGTGAGGACGAAGCCGCCTTCGGCTCCTCGAGCGGGCTCGGCAGGGGCCCGAGCGCGAACCGTAGGGCGATCGGAGTGTCCGCGCCGAGCGGCGCTCGCAACCGGTCGCGGAGCATGGCGGAGAGCTGACCGAGCTCGAACGCCCAGGCCGCGGAGCTCGTGTGCACCTGGAGCGTCCCGTCCCTGGCCAGGCGGGCCGGCCAGGCGTTGCGGGCGATCGCCTCGCCGACCGCCGCGGGCCAGGCCTCGACGATCGCAGCCATCGCGCCGGTCGTGCCGTGGCGGTCGAGCTCGCGCCGCACGCCGTCGCCGAGGCGGTCGATCATCGCGCTCGTGCCTCGCCGGCCCACACGTCGACCACCTGGTCAGGCTCGCCCGGGAGAGCCTCCGCAGTCGTCGCCGTGACCACCGTCTGCCCCCGAAGAGCGGCGATCCGCTCGACCAGCGCTTCGCGGCGAGCCGGGTCGAGCTCCGAGAGGACGTCGTCGAGGAGCACGAGCGGGGGGATTCCCCGCCGCTCGCGGACGAGTTCTGCCTCCGCCAGGAGCAGCGACAGCACCGCCAGGCGCTGCTCGCCTTGAGAGCCAAACGCACGCAGGTCGCGGGCGCCGGCCGCGATCAGCACGTCGTCGAGGTGCGGCCCGAGGCCGGTCGCTCCCCGCTCGAGGTCGCGATCGAGGCGTGCGTCGAGGTCCGCCGCGGTCGGAGCTTCCGCGTCGTAGCCGAGGCGCGCTTCGTCGAGGCCCAGGTCGCCGGCTCGGGCGGCGAAGCCGGGGCCGAGTGCGCAGAGCGTCTCACCCCGCGCCTGAACGAGGTTCCTGCCGAGTTCCGCGACGCGCTGCGTCCAGGGTGAGAGCGCGTCGCGTGACGAATAGCCGAGGGCGGTCCGGCGCAGAGCCGCGTTGCGCTGGGCGAGGACGGCGTGGTACTCGACCGGCAGGGAGGCGCGGGCGGGCGAGAGACGGGCGAGAGCGCGGTCGAAGTACGCGCGCCGGGCCGCGGGACCCCCCTTGACGAGCGCCAGGCGGTCGGGGGTGAAGACGAGCGTCGAAACCTCCGAGCGAAGCTGCTCGGAGGCCCGGAGGCGCGCGCCGTTCACCTTCGCGCGTTTCGGCCCGGCCAGCTCGAGCGTCACCTCGATGTCGACGGTGACACCTGTGCGTTCGCCCCGCAGGGCAATGCGCCCGGCGGGCTCGCCGAACCGGATCAGCTGCGCGTCGCTGCGCGTTCGCGGCGAGAAGCCTTGCGTACCCACGTGCAGCGCCTCCAGGAGGTTCGTCTTGCCTGCCCCGTTCGCCCCGACGACGAGGATCAGCCCCTGAGCGAGCTCCAGCTCCAGCCGGCCGTAGGAGCGGATGTTCCTGAGCGAGATCGTGCCGACGATCAGCCTGCGAGCCTGATCGGCATGATCAGGTACGTGAAGTCCGCGCCGCTGCCGCGCAGCACGGCCGGGCGCAGTGGACTGATCAGCCGCAGCGCGATCTCGTCCCCCTCCATGGACTCGATCCCCTCGCGCAGGAAGTCGGCGTTGAAGCCGATCTCCAGCGGCTCGCCCTTGAAGCCTGCCGCGAGAGACTCCCTGGCCTCGCCGACGTCCTGGGTCTGAGCCGAGACCACGAGCTCGCCCTCCGAGAAGCGCAGGCGCAAGGGCGAGTTTCGCTGCGCCATCACCGACGTGCGGCGGACGACGTCCAGGAGCTCCTCGCGGGAGAGCGTCACCTCGTAGTCGAAGGCCTCGGGGATCAGCTGCCTGTAGTTCGGGAACTGGCCGTCGATGCGCCTCGTCGTCAGCCACGCCCCACCGGCTCCGAACACCACCTGGTTCTCGAGGACGCCGAGCTCGAGCTCCGCCGCGCCCTGGGCCAGCCGTCCGAGCTCGCCGAGGGCTCGGGCTGGGACGATCGCCTCGAGCGCGCCGGCGGTGGCGTCGAGGGGCGTCTCCTTGACCGACAGCCGATACGAGTCCGTCGCGGCCATCACGAGTTTGCCGGGCTCGAAGCGAACCAAGACACCGGTGAGTACCGGCCGCGACTCGTCCCGGGAGGCTGCGCGGCTGACCCGGGAGACGGTTTCGAGGAAGAGGCTTCGGTCGACAGTGAAGAGCGCCGCGGCTTCGACCTCCGGCAGCCGTGGGAAGTCCTCGACGGCGTAGGTGTGGAGGGTGTAGCTCGTCGGGCCGCACATGATCCGCACGACGGACTCCTCGGCCGCGTGCTCGATCGTCACCTCCCCGCTCGGGAGCAGCCGCGTGATCTCCAGCAGCAGGCGCCCGGGAACGACTGCGGCCCCGGCTCCCTCGACGGTGGCCTCGAGTGAGGTGCGCACCGAGATCTCCATGTCGGTGGAAGCGAGGTGCAGCGTGTCGCCCTCGGCCCGGAGCAGGAGGCCGGCGAGGATCTGAACGGCTGCGCGGGTCGAGACGCCACGGGCGACGAGGGCGACCTTGGCGACGAGCTCGTCCCTGGCGCAGGTGATCCTCATCCCCGACCCGATCATTGTGGTTGTCATTCTTTAGAAACCTCTCGTAGTAGTACGTAGGGAGTGTGGACGGCGTGGACGACGGCGCCGAACCGGGTCGCCCGGCCGCGTGGCGCTGGGGACGGGTCCTGAGGAGAACAGGGAGATCTCAACAGGAGCGCGCACGACGGACGAAGCGATCCCCATCTCAACGGATGTGCTTCACACGAACGGTGAGTTCCTGCACCAGGTTGTACACAGTTCGGTCCTCGCGGATGAGGCGCCCAATCTTGGAGGTGGCGTGGATGACGGTCGTGTGGTCGCGCCCGCCGAAGTGCTTGCCGATCTTCGGCAGCGAGGAGTCGGTCAGCTCGCGGGAGAGGTACATCGCCACCTGCCTCGGGTAGACGACGTTCTGGGAGCGTCGCTCACTGCAAAGCTCGGTGACGGAGAGGCCGAACCGCTCGGACACGGTCTCCTGGATTCGCTCGATCGAGACCTCGGGCACCTCCCCTTGGGGAAACAGGTCCTTCAGTACGTCCTGTGCGAGCTCGACCGTCATCGCGCGGCCGGTGAGGGACGAGAAGGCCACGACGCGCGTCAACGCCCCCTCGAGCTCCCGGATGTTGGTGGAGATCCTGCTCGCGATGAACTCGAGGACACCGGGATCGTCCAACCCGATCTCGTCGGTCTTGACCTTCTTGCGGAGGATCGCGATCCGCGTCTCGAGGTCGGGTGGCTGGATGTCCGTGATCAGCCCCCATTCGAAGCGAGAGCGCAGCCTCGCCTCCAGGGTCGAGATCTCCTTTGGCGCACGGTCGGAGGAGATGACGATCTGCTTGCCCGCCTCGTAGAGCGTGTTGAACGTGTGGAAGAACTCCTCCTGGATGCGCTCCTTGTGCTCGAAGAACTGGATGTCGTCGATCAGCAGCAGGTCGTAGGTGCGGTAGCGCTGTTTGAAGCCCTCGATACGCTTGTCCCGCAGGGAGTTGATGAAGTCGTTCATGAAGGTCTCACTCGTGACGTAGCGCGCGGACAGCACGTCGTTGTGGTCTCCCACGTAGTGCGAGATCGCCTGCATCAGGTGCGTCTTGCCGAGCCCCGTCCCGCCGTAGATGAAGAGCGGGTTGTACGCCTGCGCCGGCGCCTCGGCGACGGCGAGCGCCGCAGCGTGGGCGAAGCGGTTGGACGAGCCGATCACGAAGCTGTCGAAGACGTACTTCGTGTTGAGGCCGGTTCTCGCACGCTCGGGCTGGGGCGGCTCCAGCTCCGCTTCGGCCGCCTCCCCTCGCTTCGCCACCCGGAGCTGGACGCGGCGCTCCTGACCGGTGGCGTCGCGGACGGCCGCCCGGATCAGGCCGAGGAAGTGACTCTCGATCCACTCCCGCGTGAAGTCGTTCGGGACGAGCAGGACAAAGGCCTCGTCGTCGAGCTCGGCGGCGCCAGTCTCGCCGAACCACGTGCGGTAGGTCGCATCGTTCAGAGCGCCACGCAGCCGGTCTGCCACCTCCGTCCACAGGCTCTCCGCAGTCAGCTCATTTGGGGGCTCCACGGGTAGCTGAGACTCCTTCGGAGGTCGAGATCGAGGGGCGAGCATACCAGCGTCCCCGAAGCCGAACAATGCCCCTTTCGGAGAAAGAACTGCCGCAAATTGCAGGTATTTCCGAGCGTCCACAAGCGTTTCCACACCTGTGGGAAACTCCTCCAGGGGCAACACCGCCAACGGATTTGCCGCCTGGCCGCCGGGTTTCCTCAGCACCCGCTCGACGACTTCGTTGTGGACAACCGTCGTAGATGCCTCGTCTATACTTTCGCCGCGCGCCGGCGGTGCGCCCCCTCGACGATTCTCGCCTCCAGTGAAGCGGACCTACCAGCCCAACGTCCGGCGCCGCAAGCGCAAGCACGGCTTCCGCGCGCGGATGGCTACCCGCGCCGGCCGGGTGATCCTCAAGCGCCGCCGCGCAAAGGGTCGCAAGCGTCTCTCGGCGTAGTAGCGCCGCGTGCAGCGACGGCACCGCCTCTCCCGCTCCCGGGACTTCGACGCGGTCTACCGCCATGGGCGCTCCGTCTCCACCCGCTACCTGGTCCTCTACCGCTTCGACCGCGACGCTCCGGAGGACTCCGCGCGACTTGGAATCGCGGTCCCGAAGAGCGTCGGGAGTGCGGTCGTCCGAAACCGGATCAAACGGCAGTTGCGGGAGACCTGGCGTGCCAGGTCTCCGGAGGGGTCGCGTGACTACGTGCTCGTCGTGAGGCCGGGACTGCCGGAGGCGGCGGAAGCTCGCGGCTTCGACTGGCTCGGCGAGCGCGTTGCGGAAGTGCTCGGGAAGTCGGGCGCGTGAGGCATCTCGGGATCGCCGCCGTGCACGTCTGGCGCCACACCCTCGGCGCCCTCTTCCCGGCTTCCTGCAAGTACCACCCGTCCTGCTCGCAGTACGCGATCGACGCTCTTCGCCGCCACGGGCTGCTCGCCGGCTCCCTGAGGGCCGGCTGGCGGCTCCTGCGCTGCAACCCTTGGAGTCACGGCGGGTTCGACCCCGTCGATGGGACGGGAACCCGTAGTTCCCCCACTGACTCCCTCCTTCCCCGTGGTTCGCGGCCGAACGTGTCCGCCGGGCAGAGTCCCGCTCCACCGCCGCCGGCGCCAGGTGCTGCATCGTGAGTTCCGCCATGATCGTCTTCGGGATCCTCACGCCGCTCGAGCACGGGCTGCGGCACGTCCTCAACTGGCTGCACGGCACGATCGGGTTGCCGTGGGCCTGGTCGATCGTGGCGCTGACGGTGATCGTCCGCCTCATCCTCGTGCCCCTGACGGTGCGGCAGATCCACTCGATGCAGAACCTCCAGCGCCACGCCCCGCAGATGAAGGAGATCCAGAAGCGCTACAAGGGCGACCGCCAGAAGCTGAACGAGGAGCTGATGAAGTTCTACCGGGAGAACCAGATCAACCCGGCCTCGTCGTGCCTGCCCACCGTTGCGCAGCTCCCCGTCTTCTTCTCCCTCTACTTCGTTCTTCGCAACTTCTCGAAGGAGGCGCACAACCCCAAGCTCGGCGCGCACCTCGGCGACCTGTCCTGGCTCCACGTCGTTCCGTCCATCGCGGACAAGGCGAGCTCGCACTGGTCGGGCTTCGTCCTGCTCGTCATCTACGTCGTCAGCCAGCTCGCGTCCAGTTACTTCATGTCGACGACGATGGAGCGCTCGCAGCGGATCATGCTGCTCGTCCTGCCGGTCGCGTTCGTCGCCTTCATCGCCCACTTCCCCACTGGCCTCGTCCTCTACTGGGTGACGACGAACCTCTGGACCGTGGGACAGGGCCTGATCACGCGCCGCCTGGTGCCGAAGAACGCGCCGCCGCCTCCCAAGCGATCCTCGCGAACCCTCGCGAAGGAGGAACCGGCAGCGCCGGCTGGCGGACGACCCGAGGCGAGACAGCCGAAGCCGGCCTCCGCGGCCGCGCCGAGCCAGCCGCGGAAGGTCAAGCGCAAGAAGCAGAACAAGAGCCGCCGGTGAGCGAAGACGGCGTCGAGCTCGAGACGACGGGCGAGACCGTCGGCGAGGCGAAGTGGCTCGCGCTGCGCGAGCTCGAGAAGCTTCACCCCGGCCTCGACAAGTCCGCGGTGCGCTTCCAGGTCGTCACCGAGGGCGAGCGCGGGCTCCTCGGAGTCGGCTACTCGCCCGCACGCGTCGTCGCGCGACTCGATTCGGCTGCCGCTCCGGTAAGCGCGGAGCCGCCGCCGGAGGACGAGACGGAGTCGGCCGCGCAGCTGCGTGCGCTGGTCGTTCGCGTCTGCGAGGGGCTCGGGATCCGCTGTCGCATCGAGGTTCGCGACGTTGACGAGGATCTGACGGCGACCTGCTCAGGTGGCGACCTCGGCCTGCTGATCGGCAAGCACGGCCAGACGATCGACGCGGTGCAGTACCTCGCGAACGCCATCGTGTACCGCGATCGGCCCGACGAGCGAAAGCCGGTCGTCGTCGACGCTTCCGGGTACCGCGCCCGCCGCCGGGCGAGTCTCGACGCGCTCGCCGTGCGCGGCGCCGAGCGGGCGAGCTCCGGCTCGAGCGTCGAGCTCGAGCCGATGAGCGCGGTCGAGCGGAAGATCGTCCACCGACGCCTGGAGGACTTTCCGGGCATCGTGACGCGCAGCGAAGGGACAGAGCCCAACCGGCGCGTGGTGATCGATCCAAGCGGGGAATGACCCTCGCCTCGGGCGGTGGCTTGCCGAGCTCGTCGCGACGCCCGGTCTGACCGCGATCGCCGATCCGGTCGAGGCGTGGCGCGTCCACGTCGAGCAGAGCCTTGCCGCTGCCCCGCTCGTCGCCGGTTTCCGAGGTGCTCTGATCGACGTGGGCTCGGGGGGTGGGGCGCCGGGTATCCCGCTGGCGGCGGCGTTCCCGGATCGCGAGGTGACGCTCTTGGAGGCAGAGCGGCGCAAGTGCGACTTCCTGGAAGCGGCGACCCTGGAGTTCCCGAACGTGCGCGTCGTGTGGGGAAGGGCGGAGGAGCAGGAGCTCGACCGATTCGGTGTTGCCCTCGCCAAGGCTCTCGCCCCGCCGCCGGTGGCTGCGGAGTGGTGTCTCCCTCTCGTGGCTCCTGGCGGCGCCGCGATCATCTTCGTGGGGCCGACCGCCGACCGCTCCCGCGTTGCTCTCGCCGCCGAGCGTCTTGCCGCGGCTCCGCCCGAGGCTGCGGGAGGTTGCCTCGTCCTGCGGAAGCTCGGGCCGACTCCGCCGGGTTTCCCCCGCAGGTCAGGGGTTGCCCGGAAACGTCCGCTCGCATAGGTACGGTCGGGCCCAGTGGGGACGATCTACGCCGTCGCGAATCAGAAGGGCGGCGTCGGCAAGACGACGACCGCGGTCAACCTCGCCGCGTGCCTCGCCGAGGCCGGCGAGCGCTCGCTCGTCGTCGATCTCGATCCCCAGGCGAATGCGACCTCCGGCCTCGGCGCTCGCGCAAACGGCACCTCGAGCTACGACCTGCTCGACGGCGCGCCGCTCGATCAGCTGACCCGCCCGACCCGGTTCGCGAACCTCGACCTGGTGCCGGCGAAGCCCGAGCTTGCCGGGGCCGTCGTCGAGCTCGCCCGCCGTGACGACGGCGAGCGCTTTCTGGCTCAGGCGCTTGCCCGCTCGCGCGAGACCTACTCGTTCGTCTTCGTCGACTGCCCGCCCTCGCTCGGCCCGCTCACGGTGAACGCCCTCGCCGCCGCGGACCGCGTGCTCGTTCCGGTCCAGGCCGAGTACTACGCCCTCGAGGGCGTTGCGCAGCTTCTGCGCTCGATCGAGCTCGTCCGCGCGCGGCTGAACCCGCGCCTCGTTCTCTCCGGAGTCCTACTGACGATGGTCGACGCTCGTACGCGTCTCTCAGCCGAGGTGGGCGCCGAGCTGCAGCGCCATTTCGGGGACGTGATGTTCAGGACGGCGGTTCCGCGATCCGTTCGCGTCGCCGAGGCGCCGAGCTACGGCCTGCCCGTGATCGCCTACGATCGCCGGTCCGCCGGAGCCGAGGCCTACTGGAAGGTGGCGATGGAGCTTGTCGATCGCTCCTGACTCCCGCGGACCGCGGCGCGGCCTCGGTCGCGGGCTGGAGGTCCTCCTGGGCGGGACCCTGCCCGAGACCCAGTTGGCGCACCTTCCTGTCGACGAGATCCACCCGAACCCTCGCCAGCCTCGGCGTCGCCACGATCCCGAGGCAGCGAACGGCCTCGCCGAGTCGGTACGCAGCGAGGGGATCCTCCAACCCGTGCTCGTCCGTCCGCGTGCGGCCGGCGGCTACGAGCTGATCGCGGGGGAGCGCCGCTGGCGGGCGGCGCGGAAGGCTGGCGTGGCGAGGGTGCCGGCCGTCGTCCGCGAGGCCGACGACCGCGACACGCTCTTGCTCGGCCTGGTGGAGAACGTCGCGCGGGAGCAGCTCTCGACAGTCGACGAGGCCCGCGCTTACGCCGTGCTGCTCGACGAGTTCGACCTCTCGCTCGGAGACGTCGCCGAGCGTGTCGGTCGTTCCAAGTCGGCCGTCTCCAACCGCATGCGCCTGCTCGAGCTCCCGCAGGACGTTCTGGGAATGGTCGAGCGGAACGAGCTGTCCGAGGGGCACGCGCGGGCGGTGCTCGCCGTCCCCGACCACGAGGAACGCCGGCGCCTGGCCCGGAGGATCGTCCGGGAGGGATTGTCGGTACGCGCCTCCGAGCTTGCCGCCCGCTGGGCGGGTGCCCGCCGCAAGCCCCGCCGAAAGGCGGCGCCGGTCGACCCGCAGCTCGCCGAGCGGGCACGCGAGGCCGCGGAGCGGGCTCTCGGCGTCCCGGTTCGCGTCGCCGCGCGACGCCTCGAGATCCTGTTCGCCGACGAGCTCGAGCTCGCCGAGCTCGTCGAGGCGCTCGAGCGTCTCGGCGGGTAGAGGCCCCGTATCCTCGCCGACGCGAGAGCCGTTGAAGACGCGTGGGAATCATGCAGCTTCAGCCGGAGCTCGAGGCGCTCGAGGCGATCTCGCAGGACGCGCCGACCCTTGACGTCTGCCTGCGGATGGCTGCGCTCACGCGCAACGGAGGCCTCGAGCCTTTTCTCGCGCAGTTGCGCGACGATTGCGACCTAGATCACGTAACGAAGGCCCAGGTGACCGAGCTCGCAGCCGACGAGAGCTTCCTGCTCGCGGTCGAGGACTACGCACGTCGCACCGAACGCCTCCACTGAGCCGCGGCCGGCGTCGGGAGGCGCCTACTTCAGCGACTTGATGAAGGCGACGAGTGCGAGTGCGTCCGATCGCGAAACTTGTCCGCGCCTGATCACCGTCGTCATCACGTGGGGCGGCCGGCCGGCGACGATCTTCCGGTCGGGATCGCGGATCGACTCGAGCAGGTAGGCGTCCGTCGCGACGATCGTCTTTCCGGTCGAGAGCTTGACCCTCGCGCCGGCCAGGTGCTTGAAGGTAGGCCCGGCTCCGCCCGAGCCGTCGAGCGTGTGGCACGCGGAGCAGCTGTACGAGGAGTAGAGCCGCTTTCCCTTCGCGACAAGCTTCGGATTCAGGACGCTTTCGCCCGTCGTCGGCCGCGCCGTGCTCGCAGCAAGGACCGCCGCGAAGACGGCGGCGAGGACGGCGAGTCCGGCAGCAGTCCTTGTCATCGGGCGATCCTCTCGTCCTCCCGCGTGCCCGTCTTGCACGAATCCGCAGCTCGTTTGGACAGAAGAAGCGTCTTCGAGCGAAGCGCAACTTTCTGGCGGCACCGGCGTCTAAGTTGCCAACTCGTGACGCGACGGCCCGTGCGATGAGGTAGGCGGCGATGGCCGAGCCGCACGGCGCACGCCTGTCGGAGATCGGCTTCCAGCCGCTCGGCCGCGCGACGACGTGGCGGGACGGCGCAGCGCGGCTGCTCGCGGTCCGCATTGCGCGCGAGCTCGAGGCGCCCGACGAGCACACGCCGCTCGCCGTGGAGGGCCTGCTCCTCGAGCTTGCAGCGGCTGCGGCGCGCCAGCGGAAGGCCGATCGCCCCGCGCCGGCCTGGCTCGCGACGGTGCGCGACTTCCTGCACGAGCACTTTTCGGAGCGCATCCGGCTGGCCGACGTCGCTGCCGCGGCCGGCGTTCACCCGACCCACCTCGCCCGCGTGTTCCGCGCACGGCTCGGGATCTCGGTCGCGGCCTACGTCCGCGAGCTGCGTCTCGACTGGGCCGCGGGGCAGCTGCTCTCGACCGACGAGCCGCTCGCCGCGATCGCCCGTGACGCGGGCTTCTCCGACCAGAGTCATTTCACGCGCGCCTTTAGCGCCTACACGGGACTCAGTCCGGGCCGCTACCGAACGACGCTGAGGATCTGAGGGCCGCCGGGGCGCTAGGGAGAGCCGGCCTCAGGCAAGCCTGATGCGGGGGTCGATCAGGGCGTAGAGCAGGTCGACGAGCAGGTTGATCGCGATGATCACCACGGTCGCGAAGACGATCACGCCCTGGATCGTCGGCGCGTCGAAGTTGTTGAGGGCCTGAATCGACGTCCGGCCGAGTCCCGGCAGGCTGTAGATCGACTCCGTGAAGAGCGAGCCGCCGAGCGCGATGCCCATGTCCATCCCGAGGAGCGTCACGATCGGGAGCATCGCGTTGCGCAGGATGTGCGAGCGCCGCACGCGTGCCTCCGATGCGCCCTTGGCGCGGGCGGTGCGGACGTAGTCCTCGTTCTTCGTCTCGAGGACGTTCGCCCTGATCATCCGCACGTAGAGCGCCGCGAACAGCACCGCATAGGTCGTCCAGGGAAGAACCATGTGGTAGGCCCACTGAACCGGACCCCCCGGCTCGCCCGGGGGCGGGTTGACGAAGTCTGCGTAGCCGGTGATGGGGGTGAGGTGCCACCTGTAGCCGGCGAAGTAGGCGAAGATCAGGCCGATCCAGACCGGATGGGCGGAGATCCCGATCAGGACGAAGGTCATCGAGACCCGGTCGAGCAGCGACCGTGGCCGCAGCGCGGAGAGGATGCCGACCGGGACCGCCAGCAGCATCCAGAAGAAGGCTCCGCCGAAAACCAGCGACGCGGTCACCGGCGCGGCTCTCAGCACGAGCGTGTTGACGGGCTGGCGGTTGAAGAACGAGTGGCCGAGGCTCGGCGTCTTCAAGTGAGGCCCCCCGCGGACGCTGAACGGCATCAGCCGCCCAACGAACCTCCCGTACTGCACCCAGATCGGCCGATCGGTGCCGAGGAACTTCGCCGCGCGCTGGACGTCAGCCGCCGAGCACGTCTGTCCGCAGGCGATCTTCGCCGGGTTCGCGGGGATGATGAAGAAGAGGACGTAGCTGACGACGGTGACCGCGAAGAACATCGCGATCGCCCAGAGCACCCGCCTGATCAGATAGCGCACCATCGCCGGCGCTGCGGATCGTCACGGAGGCAACCGGCCGCGTCTTGCACCTTTCCGACGAGTCGTTGAACGCCCCTAGCGAATGCTGGCAGTCGTGGTCCGCGGTGGCGCTGGCGGCCTCGGCGACGAGCGCGGGCGTGCCGGTTCGCTGCGCCGATCCTGCGGGGGCCTGAGTGGAACGAAGGTCGCGTTCGTTTCTCAGCGGGGCGAAGGGGGCGGTCAGTGGACGCTGGCCGCCCTGGATCCGGATGGGAACGGAGTGAAGATTGTGACTGCCGAGTTGGCGGGTCTCAGTTGTTACGGCAGTACCGGCTGGTTCCCGCACAACGGCGAGCAGGCCGGATTGCGTTCCACGCTGCGGACCAACTCGAAAAACCGCCAGCATTCCGCCCTTCGGGGACGGATCCCCGGGCGGCAAAGCGACAGTCTGGACGCGAACGCTCTAGCTGGAAGAACCCCAAGCCGGCTGGACGCCAAGCACACCCAAGGAGACCATCTGTGACCCGGGGACGGCGCGGGCAATCATGAGCATCCGCTGAAGCGGTCGTCGGGCGTTCTGCCTGACGAATACCAGCCATTTGCCGTCAGGCGACCATGCGGGCGAGTAATAGAGGTCATTGTGGCTGGAGCGTGCCGGCGGAGAAAAACGGCGCATCGCCTTGGTACGGCGATCGATGAGATAGATATCCACAGACGAGCCAGCCGTGGCGTAGGTGGAGACTGCGAATGTCTCGCCGTCTGGAGACACGGCAATTTCCCCGAAGCGGAGCCGGGCGGCCTCGAGGAAAACGCGTCCGCAGCAACCTACGGCCGGGACCGTGAGAAGAGAGCTTGGTTCATGGGCAGAGATCGCGATGAATCTCCCCGGCGAGAGCCAGTCGGCGCCTGCGAAGAAGCCGGGGCGTCTGTGAGCATCAGCTCCGCTCCAATCGACGAGAGTGCCGGTCGTCCCGATGAAGGGACACCCAAGCGGACCAGGACAGAGTCGAACGGGCGTGAGCAGCAAGATCCGCTGGCCATCGGGCCGGAGGGAGACCGCCTCCACAAAGCCATCGGACAGTAGGTGCTGGTTCCGACCGAGTGGGTCGGCCGCGTAGGCTCGGTTCGCAAACACATATGCGAGCCGCGTGCCATCTGCCGAAAGGGAAGGCGTGGCGTAGAAGGAAGTGGAATTGGCACGCACAAGAGTGCGCGGGTTCCGGCCGTCGACGCCGACGCGACAGAGGCTGTTCAACCTCGCGCCGCAGACATAGACGATCATTCCAGGCGGGGACGCTGGGCCCTTGGCACCCGCCCGTAAGCCCGGCACCAATAGGAAGGCGACGAGGGCGGCTCCGGCGAGGGTTCTCAATTTCGTACTCAGCTGCAAGCCGCTACCGCCGCCTATTGGGATCTCCAGAAGGTCGACTGCCGACTTCGTCTACGAGCCACGCTCGGTGCTTGCAGAACGGCGTGTCGGTGATGCCGCGTCATCACTTGGATCGATCGTGATCGGAGAGTAGTCGCCCCAGCGAGCGTAGCGAGAAGAGCGGGAGAGTCTCTGGCGTCGAACACACGGAGCTGCTCGAACTGATCCTCTCCCGCCCCGGAGCGGGCGCCCCGGGTTCGAATAGCGAGGCTTTGGTGGGCGATCGTGGATTCGAACCACGGACCTCCGCCTTATCAGAGCGGCGCTCTAACCGACTGAGCTAATCGCCCGCAGCGGCGGATTGTAGCGACGCCTCGGGGCTCTGCTGTCGCTCTCGCGACGCCGCGCGCGGCTGCCCGAGTGCCTCTCCCTGCGAGACGGCTGTGCGGCTCTTGCGGCCGCCCGTTTGGTCACGGGAGGGCTCGGCTAACATCGCCGGGAGGCCGCCATGCACGAGATGACCATCTACGGCGTCAGCTTCGACCTCGTCGGCAAGCAGCCGATCGTCCTCCTGAAGACGGCGGAGGGGAACAAGTACCTGCCGATCTGGATCGGGCATCCCGAGGCGGCGGCGATCCTGATGAAGCTGCAGGGTGCGAGCACGCCAAGGCCGCTGACCCACGACCTCGTCACGAACATCCTCTCCGAGCTGGACGCGCACGTGATCCGCATCACCGTCACCGAGCTGCGCGAGAACACCTTCTACGCGAGCATCACGGTTCAGCAGGACGGCTCGGAGGTGGAGATCGATTCCCGACCGTCGGACGCGATCGCACTCGCGGTGCGGGCCGAGGCACCGATCTTCGCGGCCGACCGCGTGATCGAGGAGTCAGCCGTAGAGTTCGAGGGCGAGGAGGTGAACGAGGACGAGATCGTCGACGAGTTCAAGAAGTTCCTCGACAGCGTCTCCCCCGACGAGTTCGCCGAGCCGCACGAGGGCGCCGAGCCCGAAGGCGACGAGGCGGAGGAAGAAGAGGAAGAGGCCTAGCCTGTTTCAGGATCGCCCGGCGCCTCCCCGCGAGCGACCTCGCGTTTCGTCAGCTCGAGCATCGCCGCGAAGAGCTCGCGCAGGCCGTCCGCGGAGAGCGGGCCGCGGTTCGCACGGGCGAGGTACTGGAGCATCCATTCCTCCCGCTCGGGGTCCACGAAGCCAATCCCGCGCGACTCCTTGTAGCCCTTCAAGCGCGCCACGAGCCGCAGACGTGCGTTGATTGCCTCGACGATCGCTCGGTCCGTGTCGGAGATCTGCTCGCGTAGCTGGCGGATGAGCGGGTCGCTGTCCGCGGAGCTCACGGGCGGCCGGCAACGTCGAGGAAGATGGGCTTTCGCGTGCGCGGGATCGTGATCAGCCGGAACGGGTAGCTGATGCCGACCCGAACCCGCCGGCGAAGCGTCGGGGTGCGCTCGCGCCCGAGGATCACCACCCGGCGCTTCTGCTCGGTCACGCTCACGACCTCGAGAGCGTAACCCGTCGAGGAGCGCGGGCCGACGGCCCAGAAGAGTGCGACCCGATGGCGGAAGTCGACGAGCGGCGGGCGGGCGGCGCGGTACGAGCGGTGCTCGCGCAGGTAGAGCCTGAAGGTCTTCGGCCCCACGATCAGCCGGATCGTTCCGTGCGGGAAGCGGAGCGGCCCGGCGGCAGCGGTGAGATCGTTCCAGGGAAGCGAGCGAACCCGGCGGTGCCCGTAGACGTGCGTGTACAGCAGCCAGAGGACGACGAAGGCGACGAGCGCGCTGAGGACGGCGATCCGCGCGGCGCGGCCCCGCTGGAGGCGCGCGCCCTGTCGGGAGAGGCCTCTAGCTGTAGACGTAGACGGTCTCGCCGTACCCGTTCGACGCGTACAGCGCGTCCGCGATCCACATCGGCACGCGCACGCAGCCGTGCGAGGCCGGATAGGCGGGAACCGACGGGTTCCCGTGGATCGCGTACCCCCCGGTGAAGTACATCGGCAGGTAGAGCGTGCCGAGCGGCCCGTTGTCGAAGCCCGGCACCTTCCGGTAGATCGAGAAAGCGCCCTCGGGTGTGGAGTAGCCGGCGATGCCCGCGGTCGAGACGGGAACGATCGATGAGATCTTCCCGCCGCGCACGATGTAGAGCACCTGGTGGGACTTGTCGACCTCGATGTGGTCGGCGGGGGAGGAATATCTCGGCGAGGGGATCCGCGGGTGCTCCAGGATCCTCCAGGTGTTCGGGCCGACGACGCCGTCGCGCTCGAGCCCCTGCACCTTCTGGAACGCGATCACGCCGTCGAAGAGCTCGGAGCCGAACGTCGGCGTGTGCCGGACGGCGTAGTGGAGCCTCGCCAGATGATCGAGCAGGCGTGTCACCCCGAGGCCCTCCGAGCCGTAGCGGAGCTCCGGCTGCACGAGCTTGCGGTCGAATATCTGTTCGGGGACGCCCGCGAACGCAGGGTGCGGAACGAAGCGGACGCGCACGCGCACGTCGGCGAGGCTCGTCGTCCCGAGCTTGAGCTGCACGTGCCGCTGGTAGGTGGCGGCGTACGTGCGCCGGCCGGCGCGGTAGACCTCGACGCGGAGAGCGCCGGCGCGGCTTGGCCGGAGCTGGGCGTAGAGAGTCAGCGGCAGCCCGATAACCCCGTCCCCGACGAGCGAGGCCTGCAGCGTCGGCCGGACCCGGACGAACACCTTCCTCGACACGGTCGTGGCGAAGCCGGCGCGGTAGGGCCCGCCGGAGTGGAGCGGGAACGAGACACGGAACCCGCCGAGCCGGCCGACGGTCGCATGGGTGAAGACGGTGCCGCCGGCGGAGACGCGAACGCGAGCCCCAGGCTGCGCCGGAATCATCCGCCCGCGCAGCTCGACGCGCTTGCCGAAGACCCCCACCTTCGGTGCGAACAGCCGGATCTGCTTGGGCGCGACCGCCGAGGCGTCGGCCACCGGGAAGACAACCGCTATCGCTACAAGACTGGCAACGGCGAAGCGCACGCGCGCAGGATAGCCACAAGCTCAGGTCGTTACTGCGAGAACCAGCGCGAGCGCGTTGAACGTCGCGTGGAGGAGCATTCCCGGATAGACGCTCTCGGTGCGGCTGCGGAGGTAGGCGAGGCCCACGCCGAACGCCACGAGCAGCGGCAGCGCGTAGACGAGGCCGTGGGCCAGCCCGAACACGACGCCGACGAGGAGCACGGCGAGGGTGCGGCCGAACGGCGCGAGGACGGAGTAGCCGAGCCCCCGGAACATCAGCTCCTCGACGACCGGCGCCACGCCGGCGATGACGGCGAAGTTGGCGGCGTAGGCGGCAGCGTGCGCCGGTTCCCAATGCGTCGGTGTCAGGCCCTGCTCCCGGTCGGCGTGCAGCAGCGGGTCGAGCGCGAGCGACAGCGCGTACACGACGACGAGGGTCCCCACGGAGATCCCGAAGGCGCGCCCCCAGGAGTTGGGGCGGCGGAGCGCCAGGATCCGCCCTGGTGCGTCCCGGCTGAGGAGGAGCACGACGCCGAGAATGACCGCGTACTCGAGGAGCCCCCCGATCGCGGCCGAGTACTGATACAGCGCGTCCTTCGGGGGCTTGCCGCCCGCGATGCGGCTTCCGTAGTTGAGGAGCGAGAGCGCGGAGGCGAGACCGACGAAGCCGCCGAGGCGAGCGCCCTGGCTCAAGAGCAGGCCCTCAACGGAAGGCGGCGGGATGGAGCAGGCGGGCCATCGTTTCGAGCAGCTTCCCGACCCGGCCGTCGACCTGAAGCAGGTTGGGGCTGACAAGCTCGAAGCGTCCGGAGCGCACGGCGCTCAGCCGCCGGGTCTTCTTGTTCCGCTTGAGGTAGGCGAGCGTCGTGCCGCTGTTCGTGGTGGCGATGTACACCTGCGGGTCGAGCCGGGCGAGCTTGCGCTGGTCGAACGGCCCCGGCTCGGCGTCCCCGGCGACGTTCCTCCCACGCGCCAGGCGGATCGCGTCGCCGACGGCGGTGCGCGTGCCGATCGTCGTGAAGAACCCGGTGTCGATGAAGACCCGGACGACGGGCGTTCCCGCCACCTTCCGCGTTACGCTCGCGATCGAGGCCGCGTTCTCGCGCGTCAGCGCCCGTGCCTCCACCGGATGGCCGCCGAGGAGGCCGAGCTGCGCGACCGCCTGCTGGAGCTCCTGGATCGTCAGGTCGGGCAGGACGTAGACGGGGGCGCGGGTCCTGCGGGCGGCACGCGTGACGTCGAGGGGATCGGTGACTCGAGTGGCGACGATCAGGTCGGGCTTGAACGCGACGATCTCCCGGACGAGCTGCGGGCCGTCGAGCCGCCAGAAGCGCGCGCTCCGGAGCCGCGGCCCGACGAGCTGGCGCTCCGCCCCGAGCTCCTCGAGCAGCCGCCGCGCTCCGGGGGCGAGCGGGAGGATTCGAACGGGCCTGCGCTCGAGCACCGTGGGTTGATCGCCCGTTCCCTGGACACGGACGGGGTAGAGCGACGGCGCCGCCGCGATCGGCTCCCGCCTCTCCGAGCAGCCGGTGGCGGCGACGAGGAGCGCCGCGGCGCTCGCCAGGAGGAGAGCCCTTCTCACGCGACCCACTGCCAGAGCGACCACTGCACCACCGCCACGCCTAGGAGGAGCGCCGAGACCGAGAGGATGGCTGTGTGGACGCGCGGGCGCCCGCCGAGGTACGCGAGCGCCAGGAAGATCGGGAAGAGCGGCAGCCCGAAGCGGGGGATCGAGAGGAGGGGCCAGCGCGCGCTCGGTACGCTCAGCGGGATCGCAAGGCTGGCGACGCAGAAGAGGCCGTACGGCGCTCCGAAGCGACGCCAGGCGACGACGGAGAGAGAGACGTAGAGGCCGAGGAAGGCGAGGCTTTCGAGGTTGACGGCGGCGACGTGGAAGGGGTCGCTGTCGGCGACGGAGACCGCCGACCAGTAGGCGTGGGTGTGCGACCCCGACGCGAGCTGCTCGATCCCGGCCCACCCTGCGCGGAGCCCGTCCCAGATTCCACCGAGCGGACCGGCGTCCGAGAGGTGGCGGTGCCAGACATCCTGTGCGCGCGCGAACGCCCACGGATCGCCGAGCGAGTGCCAGAGCCAGAGCGGGTAGACCGCGAAGAGGCTTGCTCCGACGCCGAGGCAGGCGAATGCCCGTCGGCGGTCGGGCGAGCGCCAGGCCAGCAGCGCGAGCGCGGGAAGCAGGGCAAGTCCCGCAGCGCGGGTCAGGAGCGCGAGGCCGACGACGAGGCCGGCGGGCAACCAGCGCCTCCGCTCGGCGAGCAGGAAGGCGCCGAGCGCGAGCAGCAGATAGAGCGACTCGCTGTAGACGGCCTGGAGGAAGAGCGCCATCGGGGCGAGCGCGAGGTAGAGGACCGCCCGCCGGGCTCCGTCGGCACCCAGACGCTCCTCGGCGAGCCGGTGCAGGAGGAAGAGGGCGCCGAGGGTTGCGCCGAGCGAGACCGCGATCCCGCCGGCGACGTAGTGCCGGCCGAACGCTCGGCCCAGCAACCCGACGCCGAGCGGGTAGAGCGGGTAGAACGCAGCCGCGGTGGCGCCGGCGGCGTGGTAGCCGTGCACGGCCACGCGCAGGAACCAGACGCTGTCCCAGCGCGCCCAGACGTCGGTGACGTACCCGAGGTCGTGCGTGAGGGAAGGGTCGTCCCAATGTCCGGCGCGGGGGTGCCGGTTCGGCTCGAAGGCCGCGAAGGCGAAGAGGGCGCCCACCCAGATCGCCGCGCGTGTCCAGAGGAAGATTCCGACGACGGGGCTTCTCGCTCCCCGGACCCGGAGCTCACCCCGTTCGCCACGTCGCTCCTGGACGCGTTGCACGACGCTCACCGGCGGGCGCGGGGCGGTCGACTGAAGTCACGAGCCGGTGCATCCCGCCCGCGCTCGTGTCCCCAGAGTCGGCGGATCGTCACGACGACCCGATGATAGAGCGGGCGTGCACCCCGAACCGCTCGGGCCTCGGCGCAGCTGAGGATCGGCGCCGCCCCCGTCGAATAGGTCGGCATGCCGCTCTGGCATCGCCTCGCCGTCGTGGGCGGCGTCCTCCTCGTGACGGCCGTCGTCACGCGGCTGATCGATCGCCGGCTCGATCGCCGCGACCTCGCGCCGGAGACGGCGACGCGCTACCGCGTCCTGCGACACAGCATCGGCACCGCAATCGTCGCGGTCGGGGTTCTCTCGGCGCTGCTCGTGATTCCCCAGGTGCGTGCCGTGGCGGGCGGGATCCTCGCCTCCTCAGCAGTTCTCGGCCTCGTGATCGGGTTCGCCTCCCAACGGACGATCGGAAACTTCGTCGCAGGCCTCCTGATCGCCTTCACGCAGCCCGTGCGCCTGGGCGACCGGATCGAGATCGACGGGGTCGAGGGCGTCGTCGAGGAGATCGCCCTCACCTACACCTTCATCCGCACCTCCGACAACGCGCGACTGGTCATCCCGAACGAGAAAATGGCCTCCGATACGATTCGGAACTCGACGATTCGCAGTCGCGACAAGCTCGCCGAGATCACCATGCAGATTCCCCTCTCCAGCGACCTCGAGTCGGTCGTCTCGCTCCTTCGGGCCGAGATCGAGGGTGAGCGCGACGCTGAGGTTTCGGTGAGCGATCTGGCAGATCGGGCGACGGTGACCGTCCGTGCCTGGGCCTCCGACGAGGAGGCCGCCCAGCGCCTCGAGAGCGAGCTCCGCATGCGCGCGCACGGGCGCCTGCGTGCCGCCGGGGTGTTCGGTTGAGCACGTCGCGACACCGCGAGTTCTCCGCGCAGCGCCGCCGCCGAGCCCGCCAGCGGCGCAAGGCGAGCGCCCGCCGTCGCCGTGGCCTCATCATCGCCCTCGTCCTCCTGCCGCTGATCCTCATCCCCGGCGTGCTCGTCGCGAGCGGGTTCACGGCCGCCTCCGCCTTTCGCTCGAGCTGCACGCTCTCTTCCCTGCATCCCGTTTCGATCGGCGAGAACTCGTTCGTCTACGCGGCCGACGGAACCTTGCTCGGCTCGATCCCGGCGGAACGGAATCGCCAGCCCGTCGCCTTCCTGAAGGTGAGCCCCTGGCTTCGCAAGGGGACGGTCGCGATCGAGGACCGCCGGTTCTGGCAGCACGGCGGCGTCGACTACGAGGGCATCGCCCGTGCGCTCTGGAAAAACCTGCGCGCCGGACACATCGTGCAGGGAGGCTCGACGATCACCCAGCAGCTCGTCCGCAACCTCTACATCTCGCGCGAGCGGACGTACAACCGGAAGATCAAGGAGGCCTGCCTCGCGATCAAGCTCAGCAGGCACTGGACGAAGCGGCGGATCCTCACCGCCTACATGAACCAGGTCTACTACGGGAACCACGCCTACGGCGTCGAGGCGGCCGCGGAGACGTACTTCTCGCGGCACGCGCGAGAGCTCACGCTTCCCCAGGCCGCGCTTGTCGCGGGCCTGCCCCAGGCGCCGTCGCTCTTCGACCCGATTCAGAACCCGGCGGCCGCGCGGGCGCGGCGGAACCAGGTTCTGCACGCGATGCTCGTGAACGGCAACATCTCACGTGCCCAGTACAGGTGGGCGGTTGCTCGGGACCTGGGACTGAACCCCGGCCGCCTCTACACGCAGATCCGCGAGCCGTACTTCTTCGGCTACGTCCGCAACGAGTTGATCCAGGAGTACGGGGCGAACACCGTCCGCTCGGGGGGATTGCGGGTCTACACGACGATCGACCCGACGTTCCAGCGTTACGCGCACCGCGCGATCACCGACACGCTGTACCTGCGTTCTGATCCGGCCGCGGCGCTCGTCTCGATCAACCCGGCGAACGGCGCCATCCGCGCCATGACCGCCGTGACCCCCGGCCGAGCCGGAAACCAGTTCAACCTCGCTGCCCAGGCGAGGCGGCAGCCGGGGTCGACGTTCAAGGTCTTCGTGCTGACGGCGGCGGTCGAGCAGGGGATGGACCCGGCTTCCACCTACTACGTTTCCGCACCCTTTCATTACCAGCCGGACCCGTATACAGCTGCCTGGGACGTCACCACCTACGACCAGTCCTACGCAGGTGCGATCTCCGTCGAGCAGGCGACGCTGAAGTCGGACAACACCGTCTACGCGCAGCTCACCCTCGACGTCGGCCCGGACAGGGTGGCGGAGATGGCTCACCGCCTGGGAGTCCGCTCGCCCCTCCTGCCGGTGCCGTCGATCGGCCTGGGCGCGGACGCGGTCTCGCCTCTGGACATGGCGTCGGCTTACGCGACACTCGCGGCGGGTGGAATGTACTCGCGGCCGATGGCGATCCGGAAAGTCGTGCTCGCGAACGGCAGGGAGGACACCGACGCCGGCTGGGGCCAGCCGCAGCGCCGGCGCGTCATCTCGGACGGCGTCGCCTACGTCGTCGAGCAGATCCTGGACGAGAACGTCCTCGGCGGAACCGGCGTCGGCGCCTACTTCGGCCGTCCTGCAGCCGGCAAGACCGGGACGACCGAGAATCACGCGGACGCCTGGTTCGACGGTTGGGTGCCCCAGCTCGAAACGGCGGTCTGGGTTGGGTATCCACAGGCCGAGATCCCGATGTACGACGTCCACGGCATCTCGGTCGCGGGCGGCACCTTCCCGGCGACCATCTGGCACCTCTACATGGCCAACGCGCTGCGCTACGCCCCGCCGCAGGACTGGGTGCAGCCAAAGCACTATCCGACCTTCGGCCCGTGGGACAAGGGTCAGTTCGCAGTTGGCTCGACCGAGTCGACGACCACGACGACCGACTGCTCCGGGACGACGAGTGGGCCGACGACGGGCGCAACCTCGACGGGAACCGGCGCGTGCGGCTCGACCTCGACCTCGACCACAGGCACGACCGCGACCACCGCGACGACCACGACCACCCCTCTGACGACCTCGACCGTCGCCACGATCTCGACGTCACCGACGACGACTGCGGCCGCGACCGCGACGACGGCACCCACGACCGCCCCGGCACCCCCGCCGCCGCCCGTGACTCGCCCGAGCCCGACCACGACGGTCGCTCCGCCGCCCCCGCCGCCCCCGCCGACGACGGTCGCCCCGCCGCCGCCGCCTCCCACGACGACCGTCGTCCCACCCCCGCCGCCCCCGACGACGACGGTCGCCCCGCCACCGCCGCCTCCCACGACGACCGTCGTCCCACCCCCGCCGCCCCCGACGACGACGGTCGCCCCGCCACCGCCGCCACCGCCACCTCCGCCCCCACCGCCGACGACGACGGAGCCCCCGCCGACGACGACGGGCCCTCCGATCCCCTAGCGTCTGCGCGCCGGCGGTTCGACCGGCCGCCTCGCCCTCGCGGCGGGGACGGCCGTGCTCCTCCTCGTCGCCGCCTGTGCGGCGTTCGCGTGGCCGGACGAGTCGCCGCTCGTCCCGCGCCACGGCGGTCACGCGGGCGGCGACCGGACGTGGGCCTGGCTCTTCCTCGCCTGTGAGATCGGCGCCTTCGGCGCCTACCTCGGAGGTCTCGCGCTCCTCTCACGCCGCCGGCCGTCCCTCCGTGCCGTCGCGGCGCTGGCTGCGGCGGTTCAGCTCGTGCCGCTCGGGGCGCCGCTGCTCCTCTCCACCGACGCCTGGACGTACTGGGACTACGGCCGGCTGGCTGCCGTCCACGGGAGGAATCCCTACCGCGACCCGCCTCGTTCCGAGCCTGTGGACCCCGCCTACCCGTACGTGGGGTCCGGCTGGCGGGGGGAAACGTCCGTCTACGGGCCAGGCTTCACGCTCGCCTCCGAGCCGATCGCCCTCGCGGCAGGACGCTCGAGCCCCGCCGCGGCCTGGCTCTACAAGTCGCTTGCGGCGCTCGGGATCCTCGCGGCGGCGGCGCTCGCCGGGCGCCTCGGCAGACGCCCGGCCTTCGCGGTCGCGTTCGTCGGCTGGAACCCGTTGCTGGCGCTCCACTTCGGCGGCGGTGGCCACAACGACTCGTGGATGGCGGCCCTCGTCTGTGCAGCGCTGGCGCTCGGTACCGGAGGCAGGCGCCAGGCGGCGGGCGTCGCCTGGGTCGCGGCGATCTCCGTGAAGTGGGTCGCCGTCGTCTTCCTGCCGCTCCGAGCGCTCGAGGCGCGCGCGCGGGGGCGTCCCGTCGGTCATCTCGGGTTTGCGCTCGCGACGTCCGCTCTCGTCGTGGTGGCGACGGCTCGCTACGGCGTGCACTGGCTGTCGGCATTCGGTCCGCTCGCCCGGAACGCGAACCACGAGAGTCGCTTCGCCATCCCGCATCGGCTCGAGCAGCTTGGGCTGCCGCACCCGGCCGGGATCGTCCTCCTGGCCCTGGGCTTCGCGGCCGCGTACGCCGGGCTCCTTCGCGCGGCCACGCGCGGCCGAGCGCGGCTCGCGCTCTGTGCCGCCCTCCTGCTGGTTGCAGCTCCCTACCTCGTTCCGTGGTACGTCGCCTGGTCTGTGCCGCTGGCGGCGATGGAGGAGGATCGCCTCGCGCAGGTGCTCACCCTCGCCCTTTGCGCGTACCTGCTCCGACCGGCCGTGCCCCTGTAGGACTGTCCGCGGCCTGGATTCCCCCGGGGGTTCCCCCCTCTGTTTCTTCCCCCATGGCGAGCGCAGCTCCGAAATACCGACGCGCGTGAGGTGAGCCATCTTCCCGACGGAAGCGTCACCGCACGCGGCGGAAGACCAGGATGCCGTCGCGCTCGAAGACGAGGCGCCACGCCGGCCGCTGCCGGAGGTCGACGAGAGCCACCTCGGCCGCGAGCGCATCGTTGCGGTCGAGATAGCTCGGCCGCGTCTCGTCGAGAGCGACCCAGCCCGCGTCTCTCAGCACCGGAAAGCTGAGGACGCGGCGGCGCGCGGACAGGTGGGCGCCGAGCGAGTTCGACGCGCTGACGACCGCGCGGCTAGGGATGCGCCGCAGCGCCTGTGCCGCGACGGCATCGTGACGGGAGACGTAGTGCTCGCGAGACTGGAAGGCCTCCCCGTGCGGAAGCCCGCGCCAGAGGGGGATCGCGCCCAGATGGAAGTTGGCAGCGAGCGCGACGGCCGCCGCGGCCACGCCGATCGCCGCCGCGCGGTCAGGCCGCCTCCGCGCGATCCACCCGGCGCCGAGGACGGAGGCGCCGACGAAGGGTGGAATCTCCGCGGCTGTGTAGTGGAAGTGGATCGAGGTCTGTGTGGGAGTGGCCGACAGGAGGTTGACGGCGAGCTCCGGGAGCGCCGCCGCGGCGACGAGCGGCGCGAACAGCCAGAGGCAGGCGAGCGGGATCAGCATCGTCAGCAGGTAGCCGACTCCGCGTCCGTCGAGCGCCACGCTCGCAACGTGGAGCGGGTGTGTCAGCGCGGTCTTCAGGACGCCTCCAGGCGATCCGCCCACCTCGTGGTAGCGCTGGTAGAAGGTCGAGCTCTGCCCGTTGTTGAAGTGCGGGATGATCAGGCCGATCGCCACCGCCGACGCCGCGATCCCGCCGAGCGCGACGAGCCCACCGGCGAGCCGCCGGCGGCGTGCGAGCGCGTACCAGACGCCGAAGCCGGCGATCACCAGCGGCACCTCTTCCTTCGTGAAGGCGGCGAGGGCGGCGAAGACCGCAAACGGCAGGAGGCGGTCTTCGTCGAGGTACCACAGCGCGAAGAGGAGGAACGGACACGCGAGCGCAACGGGGTGGAACTCATTCAGCGTCAGCCATTGGACAGGGGGGTACAGCAGGTAGGCGAGCGCGAAGCCGAGCGCGCCACGTTCGGAGGCGAGGTGCTTCCGCGCGAGCCAGAACACGGGGAGGGCGCCGAGGGCGACGAGTGCGCTCTGACTCGCGAGCAGGAGGCTCGGGCTTGGCCAGATCCACCACAGCGGCCCGTAGAGCGCGAGCACGGGGTCGGCGTGCGCCGCGAGACGGGAGATCTGCTCGCCGTGGAGGTCGGTGACGCGGAGTGGGTGCCCGTGTGCGGTCGCCCAGACCGCCTGCACCATGTTCCCGAGGTCGAAGCGCCCGGTGTTGAACGCGCGCTGGCGCAGGATCGAGAGCGCGGAGAACGCAACCGCATACGAGGCGATTGCAGCCCACAGCAGCAGGGCCGGCCTCTGGACGCGCCGCTGTGGAGGGCTCAAGCCCCTACCTTTCGTCGCACCAGGGTTTCGAGCAGCCCGTGCCAACGCGCACCCAGGACGGCCTCGCTCGCCCGCTCGCGATAGACCTCCAGACCGCCCTCCGAGAGGCGCTGAGCGAGCACGGGGTCCGCCATAAGCCGCCGAAGCGCCGCAGCGAGCGCGCCGGGATCTCCGGGGGGGACGAGAAGCGCGCTCTCGCCGTCCGCGAGAAGCTCGCGCGCCGCAGGTGTATCCGCGGTCACGAGGGGGGTGCCGCAGGCGAGCGCCTGGAATGCCTTGTTCGGGATGACGCGCGCTGCCTTCGCCGTCACGCCGAAGACGCCGAGGGCGCAGCCTGCCCGGTGCAGCTCGGCGGGCAGCAGCTCATACGGCACCCACGGCGTCCACTCGACGTTCTCCGGCCGGTCGTCGAGCAGCCCCTCGAGCTGGCCGCTCCCGACGACGCGGAAGGCGAGCTCGGGCGCGATGCGCGCCGCCGCCAGGATCGTCTCCAGGCCGTGGAGCGGGATCAGCTTGCCGACGAAGAGGCAGGTGAAGCGGCCTTGGCGGCGCCAACCCGGCGCGAACAAGCGCTCCTCGGCGCCTACGAAGCAGACGGCGACGCGCGACCGCGGAAGGCGCCCCAGCTCCGCGAGGTACTCCGCGTTCGACTCCGTATCGGCGACCACGAGTCGCGCGGCTCGAAGCGCCGCGCGATCCACGTGCTCGAGCGCGTGGGCTGCCGCTCCCTCCGCGCGAAAGCGGCCACGATCGCCGACGAGCGTGTCGGAGAGGGATAGGAGCGGGTTGAAGACCACGGGGCGACCGGCCGCCACACGGCGCGCTGAGAGGAGGTCGAAGTGCCCCGGGTAGCCGACGACGAGGACGTCGAAGTCCGCCGCCGGCCGGCGCAGGAGTCGCAGCTCGGCCAGGAGCAGGCGTGCGGCTGCGTCCGTCCCGGCGCGCCACTTGTGCTCCTGCCCCTCCCAAACGCCGATGTGGCGCTCGAAGACGTCGTTCCCTGCCCGCCGCAGACACGAGATCACCTGCGCGTTGCGTGGGTACCCGCGCTCGTAGGTGCCGAAATAGCAGATGCGCAAAAGCCGCGCCAATCGGCTACCGCAGGATCTCGTCGACGTGCAGCTCGCTGCGCTCGCGGTCGCCCCACCGCTCCTCGTGGTGGCTCGTGATCATCTCGCTGATCAGGCCGAGCGAGAAGAACTGGAGGCCGACGACGACCAGGAGAACGCCGAGCGTCAGGAGCGGGCGCTGGCCGATCGCCTGGCCGAGCGCCTTGACGACCGTCAGGTAGAGCAGCGTCGCGATGCCGACCAGGGTGAGCAGGAGGCCGAGCCCGCCGAAGAGATGGAGCGGGCGGTGTCGGTAGCGGCCGATGAAGGACACCGTGAGGAGGTCGAGGAAGCCGCGCAGGTACCGCTCGATCCCGTAGCGCGAGCGGCCGTGCTCGCGTGCTCGGTGGTGGACCGGCAGCTCGGCGATGCGGTAGCCGCGGTAGTGCGCCAGCACCGGGATGAACCGGTGAAGCTCACCGTAGATGCGGAGCCCCCGGACGACCTCCGACCGGTAGGCCTTCAAACCGCAGTTCATGTCGTGCAGGCGGATGCCCGTCATCCAGCTCGTCACCGAGTTGAAGACCCGGGACAAGAGGCGCCGGCTCAGAGGGTCGCGGCGGCGCGTCTTCCAGCCCGAGACCAGGTCGAAGCCCTCGTCGAGCTTCGCGAGCAGGCGTGGGATCTCGGCCGCGTCGTCCTGCAGGTCGCCGTCGATCGTGACGACGATCTCGCCGCCGGCCTGCGCGAAGCCCGCGGCCAGTGCAGACGCCTTTCCGAAATTGCGGCGCAGCCGGACTACGCGTACGTTCCCGCTCTCGCTATGGAGGCGGGTGAGCGCCGCGAACGAGTCGTCCGTGGAACCGTCGTCGACGAAGACGGCCTCCCAGTCTCGCCCGAGCGGGTCGAGCGCCGCCTGGAGCTCCTCGTAGAGCAGCCGAAGGGTTCGGCCCTCGTTGTGCACCGGGACGACGACGGAGATCACGGAGTCGGGGTCGTGGTGGTCGTAGGGGGAGGCGGGATCGTAGTCGTGGCGGGAGGTTCGGTCGTCGTCGGGGGCTCAGTCGTCGTCGGCGGCGCGGTCGTCGTCGGCGGAGCCGTAGTCGTGGGGGGAGGCTCGGTCGTCGTGGGCGGAGCTACCGTGGTGGTCGGCGGCGGCTCGGTCGTCGTCGACGGAGCGGTCGTCGTCGTCGGCGGCGCGGTGGTGGTACGCGGCGGCGCGGTCGTCGTCGAGGGAGCCGTTGTCGGCGGCGACGCGACGGTTGTCGTTGACGAGGTGGTCGTAGACGAGGTCGTCGTAGACGACGTGGTCGCGACCTCGGTGGTGGCTGGCGCAGTCGTCGATGGCGGGGGCGGCTCGGTCGTCGCCGGCACCGAGGTGGTCGTGCGCGTCGTGGCCGGCGCAGTCACCGGAGCCGTTGCCGAAGCTGCTGGCGGCGGCGGGGCCGGCGGGGCCGGCGGGGCCGCAGTGGTACGTCGGGTCGTCGTCTGTCTCCGGGTCGTGACCGGTGGTGGAGCCGAACCCCCCGAGTCCGAGCCGCCGCGGGTGGCGAAATATGCCGCCGCCGCACCGGCGGCGAGCAGAGGAACGCCGAGCAGAGCCGCCGCTCGCCGGCGGCCGTTCGTCGAGCCTGTCCGCGGGCGGCGGGTTTCGAAGGGGAGCACGACCGTACGCTCGGCCGTCTCGCCGATGCGGGTCGGCTCGGCTGCGGCGAGCTCCGCCACCAGGGTCCCGCCGTCGGCGGGTCGGCGGAGGGCGTTCTTCTCGAGAGCCGAGACCGCGACCGCCGCGAGAGCCGGGGGAACATCGCCGCGGAGGGCCTGTGGCGGTGGCGGAAGCTCGTCGCGGTGCTTCCTGATCAGGGCGAGTGCGTCCGGCGACTCGAAGGGGAGCCGCCCCGTCAGCATCCGGTACAGGATCACGCCGAACGAATAGACGTCGCTGGCCGGCGAGGCGAGCTCGCCCGCGGCTTGCTCCGGCGAGATGTACGAGGCCGTGCCGAGCAGGGTCCCGGCCTCGGTGAGCGTGCCGGAGCCGCCGAGCCGGGCGATCCCGAAGTCGGCGATCTTCGCGCGGCCCTCGCCGTCGAAGAGGATGTTCGCCGGCTTCAGGTCGCGATGGACGACCGCCTTCTCGTGCGCATGTGAGAGGCCTGCCGCGATTTCGGCGGCAATCCTGGCGGTCTCGGCGTCCGGCAGCGGGCTTCCGGGTGGGAGACGCGCCTCGAGGGTCCCGCCCGGCAGGTACTCGAGCACAATGTAGGGCCGCGAGTCCGTCTCGCCGTAGTCGAAGAGCTGGCAGATGTTCGGATGTGCGAGCGCCGCCGCCGCGCGAGCCTCGCGATCGAAGCGTGCGGGATCGGCATCGACGCGCAGGAGCTTGACCGCCACGCGGCGTCCCAGCTCCAGGTCTTCGGCCAGCCACACCTCGGCCATGCCGCCGAGGCCGACCCGCTCCTCCAGCCGGTAGCGGCCGCCGATCACCTCGCTCGGCATCGCGAGTAGCTTATTGCCGTCCGGTGGCGGTGCTCCTGTCGATCGAGGAGGCTCAGGCGCTTGTCCTCGAGCGCGCGCGGTCGCTCGCGACGGAGCACATCCCGCTCGAGACGGCCCTCGATCGCTACCTCGCGCGGGACGCGCTCGCGCTCGTCGATCTGCCCCCGTTTCCGAGCTCCGCCATGGACGGTTTCGCGGTGCGCGCGTCCGATACGCCCGGGCAGCTCGCCATTGCGGGGCGAATCGCCGCCGGCCGCCCGGCTTCCTCCCCGCTCGGCACGGGCGAGGCGATGGCGATCGCGACGGGCGGTCTGGTGCCCGACGGCGCCGACGCCGTCGTACCCATCGAGGTCGTTGTCGAAAAGGGCAACAACGTGGACATTGCTGACGTAGCCTCGGTGGGTGCCCACATCCGGCCGCGCGCAGGCGACGTGCGGGAGGGGGAACTCGTGGTGGGGCGGGGCACACGCCTCGGCCCGGCCCGGCTCGGCGCGCTCGCAGCGGCGGGCGTCGACCGCGTCGCGTGCGCCGCGCGGCCGCGCGCTGCGGTTCTCGCCACCGGCTCCGAGCTACGGCGGCCCGGCGCGACGCTTCGGCCCGGCGAGATCTACGAGTCGAACGGGCTGATGCTCGCGGCGCAGCTCGGGCAGGCGGGCGCGAGCGTCGACCGGCTCCCCCTGGTCCCGGACGACGAGGCCGCCCACCGCGAGGCGATTCGACGGGGCCTCGAGCTCGACATCCTCGTCAGCTCGGGCGGCGTATCGGTGGGACCGCATGATCTCGTGCGGCGGATCGAGCGCGAGCTCGGGGTCGAGGAGGTGTTCTGGGGGGTGGCGGTCAAGCCGGGCAAGCCCGTCGCCTTCGGCGTCCACGGCAAGACCCTCGTCTTCGGGCTGCCGGGAAATCCCGTCTCCTCCCTCGTCGCCTTCGAGCTCTTCGTGCGCCCCGCGGTGCTCGCGCTCCAGGGGGCCGCGGAGCCGCTGCCGCACTTCCTCTCCGCGACGCTTCTGCGGGGCATCCGGCGGAACCCGCACCGTACCGAGCTCGCACGGGCGCGGACGCGGCTGGACGATCACGGCATCGGAATCGAGCTGCTCGGCGGCCAGGAGTCGCACATGATCGCCCGGGCCGCCGAGGCCGACGCCCTCGCGCTCGTGCCGCGCGGCGAGGGCGCGCTCGGCGCGGGTGAGACGATCCGGTACCTGCCGCTCGGCTGACGAGAGATCAGGCGGTCGCGGAGAGCGCCTGCGATGCAGCGTACGGCGGCCCCTGGCGCGGTGTCACGCGCACGAGGCGTGCATAGGCGATGTAGCGGTGCGTGGCGAAGAAGCGAGGATGGCAGGCCTGGAGAGCGATCACCTCGCGCCCCCACGACCGGAGAGCGGCGAGGTCGTCCGCCGGCACGATCACGTGCTTGTAGATTGCGTACTCGAAAGTCGCGTAGGGAAGCTCGAGGAAAACCCGGTCGCCCGCACGTAACCGGTCGATGTGGGAGAACGGCGCGAGGTACGTCGTCCTGTGCCCGGCGACGTAGACGAGCTGGCCCTCGCCGGGAACGTACGAGTGAGCGCCGTCATAGCGGCCGGGGCCCTTCCGCAGGCTCGAGTCCTCGGTGCCGTTGACCGTGATGATGTCCAGTCCGAGCCGGGGGATCCGGAGCCGTCCGAGCGGATCTCCCTCACGAAGGGTCGCGCGGTATCGGCGCGCTTCGCGCCTGACCAGACGCCGCTCCGCGGGGACCGAGACTCGGGGCGGCGGAGCTGAGACGCGCGTCGGCTTTCCCGCCGGCGGAGCCGGGACGTGGATCGGCTTCTCGGCCGGCAAAGCGGGCTTCGGCGCCGCGATCTCGATGGGGTGGTACTTCGTGAACGCCCGGTGATACCGGTGGACGAGCTGGTGCTGCTCGTACCGCGTGTAGACGCCGGTGAACGGGTCCTGCCAGCGCCAGACGACGACCGCCCAGCCGAGGGTGCCGAGCCCGCTCAGGATCAGCAGGGTTCCGAGGATCCGCGCGATGCGTCTCATGTCAGCCTTTCTGGCCAGGCCTCTAGAGCGCCCGGCGCTCCGCGACGACCGCACGCCGTTGCGCCCGTAGTCCAACAATAGTCAGAATCACCCGGCGCACAACCTCTCGCATCGGCCCGCGTGGGCGGCGCTCGGCGCCCAGCGGATACGGCGCATACCGGCCGGCGGCGAGCGCCGCCAGCTGTGCCCCGGCTGCTGCCCACGCGAGCACGAGGACGATGGTCGGGAGCGGCACGTACCCGACCGCGGCGAGCGCGCCCACGTACCAGAACGCGTCCGCGCCGAGCCCGAAGCGAATCGCGAACGAGGCCACGAGGAGAAGCGGCCCAAAGAGCCCCGCGAGGAAGACGGCGAGCCGCGCGGCGCCGGAGCGGCCGCGCAGCTGGGGAAGCCACAGCCACGCGTGGAGCGAGGGAAGCAGGAAGACGAGCGCGTAGACGTTCGTCGAGACGGCGAGCAGGCCGAGCAGGCCCAACGCTAGAAGGGCGGTGGCATGCCCGGCGAGCTCCTCACCGGCAGTCACGGGGCGCCTCGGCCGCAGGAGCTCGCGCGCGAGGAACCAGGCCGGGACGGCCAGGACGCCGAACGCGGCGAGGGCGAGCGCCGGCCAGTGCGTCGCAGCGGGGGTGTCCGGGCTGATCGGCCGCGCTGCGCCCTTCGGCCATGCACCGAGCAGCGCGAAGAGCTCGAACAGCGCGCCGAGGAAGAGCCAGAACCCCAGCCGCCGCCGGTAGGCGCGGACGGCGCCGCCGAGCCGGATTCCCCGCCTGCGGCATCGCGCGAACAGGTCGACGGCGGCGGCGAGGAACGGCAGGAGCGCTGCGACGAGCGTCAGCTGAAGCGCCCATCCCCGGACGAGCCGCGAGCCGAGGAAGATGTAGCTCGAGCTTCCGCGCGCAAGGCCGCCGCCCTGGTCGAGAGAGCCGAGGAGCAGCTGCGCCGCCCGCCCGAGCTGCGTCAGGCGGACGCCGTCGAGGCGTCCGCGGATGTCCCCGCCGCCCGCCGGCGGGCGATCGCCTAAGGTCGTGAGCGTGACCGCCGGGATCCTGCGGCCGACGAACGGTCCCTGCTCGTAGAGCGTGTACGGGAAGGCGAGGTCGACGAGCTGCCCCAGGGCGCTCGTGTGCCCGGGAAACACACCCGTCTGCTCCTCGACCCGCGCTGCGGCCGTTTCGACGAAGGTTCTCGAGGGCGAATGCGACCGATCGCCTCCGATCTCGAGCCGCGCCGGGCTCGGGGAGGCGATCCCGTCCAGCACGACCGCCGCAAGCACGCGCTTCCCGTAGCGCGAGTGGTGCAAGAACTGAGACGCACCCAGTGCGCCGAGCGTGGCTCCGTCGGTGGATAGGAACACGAGCGTGTGGCTCGGCTTCAGCTGTGGCTCGGCGCCTCCACGCGGGCTGGCGTATGCGCGTGCCAGCTCGATCAGGGCCGCGGTGCCGGACGCGTTGTCGTTTGCACCTTCGCCGGCGGCGGTGTCGTCGCGGTGCGCGACCACGACGATCGCCTGATCCGATCGTCCCTTTACGACGGTGAGCAGGTTCACGAGCGGCACCCGGCCGAGGCCCGGGACGCGGACCTCGTACCGCTCCCGGAGCGGGCTGAAGCCAGAAGGCGCGAGCTGGGTTGCGAGCCACCGCTCGGCACCGGTAGCTCCGGGAGAGCCGGGCGTGCGATCGGGCCAGTTCTTCGAGAGGTCGAGCGCGAGCGCGAGCGCGGCGTCTCCGTCGAAGGCGGGTGGGAGCGCCGGGGGCGGGAGAGGCGTCGGCCGCGCGACGCTGAGAGCGCAGATCAGGAGTGGGAGGACGACGAGCAGCCAGCTTCCGCGGTACATGCGGCCGTTGACCGGACGTTCGAGCGACCCGCGCCGGGGCCGCCGCCCGGCAGCTACTGGGGGCGGGAGCGAGGCGATGGCCCGGCTATAGTAGGCGGGAGTCCGCTCCTCGCTCCCGGTCTCGCGCCCGATGCCCGAGTCCTCGACCATCTTGCTCGTCGACGACGAGGAGTCCGTCCAGAAGCTCCTGACGTTCCCCATGGAGCTCGACGGCTACCGCGTCGTCCAGGCACGCGACGGGGTCGAGGCGCTCGAGCGTTTCGCGGCCGAGGAGATCCACCTCGTCGTTCTCGACATCATGCTGCCGAAGCTGGACGGGCTCGAGGTCTGCAAGCGCCTGCGCGCGACGAGCACCGTGCCGATCATCATGCTGACCGCTCGCGACGACGAGCTCGACAAGGTCGTCGGTCTCGAGCTCGGCGCCGACGACTACATCACGAAGCCGTTCTCGATCCGCGAGTTCCGAAGCCGTGTCCGGGCCCTTCTCCGCCGCGCCGCCGTCACTCAGGATCGCTCTCCCGCAGAGACGATCGAGGTGGACGGGCTCCGGATCGACACCGCCCGGCGTACGGTCGAGTGCGACGGCCGGCCGGTGCAGCTCACCTACGTCGAGTTCGAGCTCCTCCGCATCCTCGCCTCCCGGCCCGGCAGGGTGTTCTCCCGGCAGGCGCTGCTCGAGGAGCTCTGGGGCGGCTCGGAGTACCGCGAGCCTCGCACGATCGACGTGCACGTCCGGCATTTGCGGGAGAAGCTCGAACGAGATCCGAGGGAGCCGGAGTACATCTTCACCGTGCGTGGCGCTGGCTATCGCTTCCGCGAGCGATGACGCAACTGCGGGGTGTGGGCGTCAGGCTGAGCCTCGCGCTCCTCCTCGTCGTGGCCGCCGCTCTCGGCACCGTCTACGTCGTCGTCGTGCCGTCGCTGCGGACGCGACTCGTCGACGCGAAGCTCTCGCAGCTCGCGCGCGCCGCGCCGAGCGTCGCCTCGCAGCTCCCGACCAACCGCTTCACCTGGCAGGACTACGTCACGGTGGCGTCGGCGAGCGCCAACGCGCGCATCATCGTCTACGACGTCTTCTCTCCCCCGCCCACCCTCAGCATCTACGCGGACTCGCGGGAGGTGAAGTCTGCCGACGTCAGCGACGACGCGGTCGCGCTCCGCGCACTGAGCGCTCTCGGGCACGCCGGAGGTATCGTGACCCGGGGCGGAGAGCGATACGCGGAGGCAGCGGTTGCCGGCGGGCCCGGCGGGCCCGTAGTGCTGCTCACCGCGCCGCTCCACGACTCGCTCGCCAACGTCGCCCTCGTCCGGCGCCGGCTTCTCTGGTCGGGGTTCGCTGCCCTGGTCGGCGCACTGGCGCTGGGGATCGCGGGAGCTTCCCATTTCGCGCGACGGATCAGGCGCTTGGAGAGGGCCGCCGACCGCATCGCCGGCGGCGACTTCGGGGACACGGTGCACGACCCCGCCTCGGACGAGGTGGGGGAGCTGGCGCGAGCGTTCGAGCGTATGCGCGCGAGGCTCGCGCGCCTGGATCACGCGCGCGGCGAGTTCATCGCGAACGCCTCGCACGAGCTCCGCACGCCGCTTTTCTCCCTTGCCGGCTTCCTCGAGCTTCTCGACGACGAGGAGCTGGACGAACCGACGAGGCTGGAGTTCATCTCAACCATGCGCGGGCAGGTCGATCGGCTGACGAAGCTTGCGACGGATCTGCTCGATCTGTCTCGCCTCGACGCGGGCCGGCTGCGTGTCGACCTCCAGGAGCTCGATCTCAACCTCCTCGCACGCACGCTCGTGGACGAGTTCCGCCCGCGCGCGGCCGGCCGGTCGCTCGCGCTGGTGCCACGGCCGGATCCGGCGCCGGCGCTGGGGGACGAGCAGCGTGTGCTCCAGATCGGCCGAATCCTGCTCGAGAACGCGTTGACCCACACGCCTGCCGCCACGGGCATCGAGGTGAGGGTCGACCTGCGCGGCGAGCACGCCCTCCTCGCCATTGCCGACCAGGGCCCGGGCGTTCCCGCCGCCCACGCGGCGCATGTGTTCGAGCGCTTCTATCGGGTCGACGGGCCAGTCGCGTCGGGAAGCGGGCTCGGTCTCGCAATCGCGCGGGAGCTGGCCGAGCTGATGGGAGGATCGGTGCTGCTGGAACCGGGATCCTGGCAGGTCTTCACCTTGCGGCTGCCCGCAGGTTCGTCGGCCGACGCACAGCCTCGTGGAGCCGGCAGGCTCGCTGCGGCGACCTCGTAACACCGTTTTCACGTGAAGTCGCGGAGGAGCTTGCCGGCTCCAGGCGTTGACGCTTCCGGCAACATTCCGGCGGCACAGGTGTAATCGGCCGCTGCGACGCTACAGTGAGACGAGTCGTGCGCCAGAGCGCTGTAGCCTCGATTGCTCTCGTCGCCGCCGTGATCGGCGGCGCGGGGGTGCTTGTCGTCGCACGCGCCGCCGGCTGGGTCGGAGCCTCCCATGTCCGCACTGTGGTCGTGACGGAGGCAGCGCCCCCGGTTGGCGCATCCGCACCCGCGCGCGTCCCCTCGATCAGTCCTCTAGTCGGCAATGCCTTCCGACCAGATCGAATCTACGACCGGCGCTCTCCCGGCGTGGTCACGATCTACGCGTTCATGGACAACGCCTCTGCGCCCGAGGCTGCCCAGGGGTCCGGGTTCGTCGTCTCGAACGACGGCTACATCCTCACCAACTCCCATGTGATCACGAGCGCCGGCGAGGGCGGCGCGAGCGCTCCCGTCCAGTCCGCGTCGCACGTCTACGTCGAGTTCGGGGACCGCGACCGGATCGCCGCCCGCATCGTCGGCTGGGACGTCTACGACGACGTGGGACTGATTCGCGTCGACCCGCAGGCGCACCCGTTGACTCCGGTGCCGCTCGGTGAGTCTGCCCGGGTCCGCGTGGGTGAACCGGTGGCGGCGATCGGGAGCCCGTTCGGCAACGTCAACTCCCTGTCGGTCGGCGTCGTCTCCGCAGTCGAGCGCTCGATCGGGTCGCTCACCTCCCGCTACAACTTGGTGGACGCGATCCAGACCGACGCTCCGATCAACCACGGCAACTCGGGCGGCCCGCTGTTCGATGCGCAGGGCCGCGTGATCGGCATCAATGCCCAGATCCGCAGCGACTCGGGGAACGCCGAGGGTGTCGGTTTCGCCGTGCCGATCGATTCCGCCCGCCGCTCGATGAACGAGCTGATCGCGAACGGTCGTGTGGCGTATGCCTACGTCGGGATCACGACGGAGGATCTCACCCCCGCGCTCGCGAGACGCTTCCGGTTTCCCGTCTCGCACGGCGCCGTCATCGACACCGTCCGTCCGGGCACGCCCGGCGCTGCGGCGGGCCTTCGCGGCGGTACGAAGGAGGTGGACGTCAACGGCGCCGCCTTCACGCTCGGTGGGGACGTCGTCGTGACGATCGACGGAAAGCGCGTCACGGGCGCGAGCGATCTCGTTCGCGCTGTGAGCGAGGACCTCCGGCCCGGAGGTCGCGCCCGCTTCGGAATCGTCCGCGACGGACGTCGCCTAGAGGTGGTCCTCCGCCTGACGGAACGGCCGGCGGACCCTGATCAGGGGCGTTAGCCGCAGCGCGTTCCTGGGTATCCCCGCAGTGCGGGCGGCGCAGACGCGAAGGAAGAAAGCGAATCTCTATGCGAATAGGCCGAAAACTTCTGGATACCTGCGATCGAAACCGGGCTGGCTGTTGAACGAGCCGCCGATCGAGGCGCGCATCGAGCTGACGATCCCGGCGAGGGCCGAGTACATCACGCTCGGCCGTCTGGCACTCGCCGGCGTCGCCCGTCTGCGGCCTCTGGGCGACGAGACGCTCGGGGACCTTAAGCTCGCGCTCACTGAGGCCTGTTCGAACTCTGTCCGCCACGCCTACGGGGACGGGGGCGCGGGGCGCGTCGAGATCGTCTACGAGCTCCGGCCTGACAGCATCGCCGTCGAGGTTGCCGACGAGGGCAGCGGCTTCGAGCTCGCGAGCGGCGAGAACGGCCGGGAGCTGAACGAAGGGGGTCTCGGGATCGCGATCATCCGGGCGCTCACAGACGAGCTCGAGGTGGTGAACGGCGCAAACGGGACGGGATCCCGTCTTCGCTTCGTCAAGTTCCTGCGGCACGCCGACCAGTGATGTAGCCGGCAGCGCCCGACGGGCCTGTCCCCGATCACGCTCACGACCCGGGAACCGAGCAACGCCACCGGCGGCATCACTAGAGTCATCGGCTCCGCCCGGATGCGGTGGCCCGTCATGCTGAATCTCGTCAACGTCGGTCACAAGTCGCTCGGCGACTACGCCACCATCGCGGCGCGGGGGCTGATGCAGGAGATCGCGGCCCTTGCCGCTCCGCTCACGGGGCGCCGCGTGCTCCACCTGTCCGCGACGGCCTTCGGCGGGGGGGTGGCGGAGATCAACTACACGCTCGTCCCGCTCATGCGAGACGTGGGGCTCGAGGTCGAGTGGCGGATCATCCATGGCCAGGAGGAGTTCTTCAGCGTCACGAAGACGATCCACAATGCGCTGCAGGGAAACCCGCAGAGCCTCACCGAGGAGCAGAGGGCGATCTTCGCTCGCTACAACGAGTCGAACGCCCGGCACCTCGAGGACGCCTACGACTTCGTCATCGTCCACGATCCGCAGCCCGCGGCCATAATCGAGCACTTCCCGCACTCCGCGGGACACTGGATCTGGCGTTGCCACATCGACCTTTCGACACCGAACGAGGAGGTGCTCGACTTCCTGCTGCCCTCGCTGGCGCGGTACGACGCGACGGTCTTCCACCGCGAGCAGTACGTCCCGCACGGGGCTGCGCTGCCCCCGGCTTACATCTGGCCGCCTGCGATCGATCCCCTCACGCCCAAGAACATGGCGCTCTCACCTGAGGACGCGGCCTACATCGTCGACCAGTTCGGCATCGACGTGCAACGACCGCTGCTCACACAGGTCTCCCGCTTCGATCCCTGGAAGGACCCGCTCGGCGTGATCGACGCCTATCGCGAGGTGAAGGCCGAGCGGCCGGCGGTGCAGCTCGCGCTCGTCGGGTCGATGGCCCATGACGACCCGGAGGGCTGGGACTTCTACAACCAGACCGTGGCCTACGCCGACGGCGACCCGGACATCTTCATCCTGTCCAACCTGAACAACGTCGGCTCGGTCGAGGTCAACGCGTTCCAGGTGCATTCGGCCGCCGTCCTCCAGAAGTCGATCCGCGAGGGCTTCGGCCTGACCGTCACCGAGGGCCTGTGGAAGGCGCGGCCGACGGTGGCGGGCCGGGTGGGGGGCATCGTGGCGCAGATCGAGGACGGCGAGACGGGCTGGCTTGTCGACTCCTCCACGGAGTGCGCCCGCGCCTGCGTCGAGGTGCTCGACGATCCCGCGGAAGCTCGACGGCGGGCGCTTCGCGGGAAGGAGTTCGTACGCAGGAACTTCCTGACGCCGAGGCTGCTCAGGGACTGGCTGGTCCTCTTCAACCGCCTGCTCGACACCGGCACGCCAGGAGGTGACGTGACCGTCGTGGCCGCGGCCTGAAGAGCCATCTCGGGGCCTGAACCGAACCCGCGGGGGTTCCCCCGAATGTTCCCCCCGGGCTCAGCGTAGCCATCAGTCCCGCACTCGTGGGGAACGGAACCGCGCCGAAAGCGTGACGGGAGTGGCGCTCGCTTCACCGCGATCGGAGCGGGCTAGGCTTCGGCGACGTGACGGCTGCGCGGCGCAAGATGATCGTCGTTTCCAACCGGGGGCCGGTGTCCTACGCTCGCGGCGCCGCCGGCGAGAGGGTTGCGCGGCGGGGCGGGGGAGGTCTCGTCACCGCTTTGCGAAGCCTGGTGGCCCATCACGACGTGACATGGATCGCGAGCGCGATGAGCGAGGAGGATCGGCGCGTCGCCGCCGAGGCAGACGCGGCCTTCGAGGAGACGGCGCGCGACGGCTCGACGTACCGCCTGCGGCTCGTCCCGCACGACGAGGCGGCGTACGACTGGTACTACAACGTCGTCTCGAATCCGACGCTCTGGTTCCTCCAGCACTACCTCTGGGACCTCGTCCACGCACCGGACATCGATCACGGCCTGCACCATGCCTGGCGCCAGGGCTATCTCCCGGTGAACCGCGCCTTCGCCGACGCGGTCGTGAGCGAGCTCGATGCCCAGCCCGAGGCGAGCGTGTTCTTCCACGACTACCACCTCTACCTCGCTCCGCGCCTCGTGCGCCGGCGGCGTCCTGAAGCGACGCTCGCACAGTTCGTCCACATCCCGTGGCCGCAGAGCGATTACTGGCACGTGCTGCCCGAGGAGCTCCGTCACGCGATCCACGACGGACTGCTGGCAAACGACGTCGTGAGCTTCCACACAGACCGCTGGCGCCGCAACTTCCTGCGCGCAGCGGAGGACATCATCGGAGCCGATTGCGTCGACGATCGCGCTGCGCTCGCGTACGAGGGAAGGACGGTTCTCGTCACCGAACACGCGATCTCCGTCGACCCGGAGGAGTTCGAGCAGCTCGCGGTCAGCGAGCCGGTGCTCGCGGAGGAGCGCCAGCTGCTCGAGCGACACCGCGAGAAGATCGTCCTGCGAGTCGATCGGACCGATCCGTCGAAGAATGTGGTGCGCGGCTTCCGAGCCTTCGAGCTCTACCTCGACGCGCACTCGGAGATGCACGGGCGGGTGGTGATGCTTGCGCTCCTCGACCCTTCGCGCCAGGACATCCCCGAGTACGCGGAGTACGTGGGCGCCATCCAGCGGGCGGCGCGGGCGGTGAACGATCGATTTCAGCGGGACGGTTGGACCCCGATCGACCTGCGCATGGAGGACAATTTCCCGCAGTCGGTTGCCGCGTACAAGCAGTACGACGTCCTGCTCGTCAACGCGATCTACGACGGCATGAACCTCGTGGCGAAGGAGGCGCCGCTCGTGAACCGGCGGAACGGCGTCCTCATCCTCTCGGAGAACGCGGGAGCGCATGCCGAGCTCGAGGAGTGGGCCGTGAGCATCAACCCGTTCGACGTCGCCCAGCAGGCCGAGGCCATCCACCTGGCGCTCGAGTTGTCGGAGGATGACCGCCGGCGCCGCATCGAGGCGCTCCGCGCTCACGTCCACGACAACGATCTCGAGCACTGGATCTCTGCTCAGCTCTCCGACCTCGAGCTCGGGACGGCTCGCGCGGGACGCTAACGTCTCGGTCGATGCCCGAGCTTTCGCACGTGGACGCGAGCGGCCGCGTTCGCATGGTCGACGTCGGCGCCAAGCCGTTCTCACGCCGTCGCGCGGTCGCGTCGGCGACCGTTGCGATGGCGTCGGCGACCGCGAGCCGCCTCCGGGAGCTGCCGAAGGGAGACGCCTTCGTCACGGCGCAGCTCGCGGGGATCATGGCCGCCAAGCGCACGAGCGAGCTGATTCCGCTCTGCCATCCACTGCCGCTCTCGGACGTCGAGGTGACGGTCGAGCTGGGTGGGCCCGGCGTCGAGATCCAGGCGACGGTCGCGACCGTCGCGCAGACCGGCGTGGAGATGGAGGCGCTGACGGCTGCCTCGGTCGCGGCTCTCACCGTGTACGACATGGCCAAGGCGATCGACCGGGACATGGTCGTCGCAGAGGTGCGGCTGGTGGAGAAGACGAAGGAGGAGCTCTGAGCAACACGCCCGCCCGCGCCGCTGTCCTCACCGTCTCGGATGGCGTGGCGGACGGTGACCGGGAGGATCGCAGCGGCGACCTGCTGGCCGAACTCCTCGTCGGAGACGGGTACGAGGTCGAGCGCCGGATCGTGCCCGACGAGCGTGAGCAGATCGCCACGGCGATCGCGGAGCTTGCGGGACGCGCCCCCCTGGTTCTCACGACCGGCGGCACCGGTCTCGCCGCCCGCGACGTGACGCCGGAGGCGACGCTGACGGTGCTCGACCGGGTCGCACCAGGGATCGCCGAGGCCATCCGTGCCGACGCGATCGCAAAGACGCCGCACGGCCTGCTCTCCCGCGGGATCGCCGGAGTGCGTGGGACGGCGCTCGTCGTCAACCTCCCCGGCTCGCCGGGCGGCGCACGCGACGGCTTCGAGGTGCTGCGGCCCGCGCTCGCGCACGCGCTCGAGCTACTCGCGGGCGCGCGCGAGCTCCATCACCGGCAGACGTGACGCGGCGATCGCCTATCGGGCCGTTTGCGTGAGGCGGGGTAAGTCACCTTGAGCGAAGCTGCGGTCACCTACCCGCTGCGGTTCGCTCGCCTCGTCAAGATCGAGCACACGCTCTTCGCGCTGCCGTTCGCCTACGTCGGCGCATTTCTCTCCGTCCGCGGGATCCCGTCGGCGCACGCGCTCCTCTGGATCACGCTGGCGATGGTCGGCGGCCGCTCGCTCGCGATGGGGCTGAACCGGCTGGTCGACGCGCGCATCGACGCCCGCAACCCGCGCACCGCCTCGCGCGAGCTTCCTGCGGGCCTCCTCTCGCCGCTCCAGGTCGTCGCCTTCTGCACCGCCTCGCTTGCCTTGTTCCTCGCGGCCGTCTTTGAGCTCGACCACGCCGTCCGTTACCTGTGGCCGATCCCGGTCGCGGCCTTCGTCGTCTATCCCTACCTCAAGCGCTGGACGTGGCTCTGCCACCTCTGGCTCGGCGCCGTCGACGGGTTGGCGCCGATCGGCGCCTGGGTCGCGATCACAGGGAAGCTCCCGTGGCCCGCTTGGGCGCTCGGCGGCGCCGTCGCCGCGTGGATTGCGGGATTCGACCTCTTCTACTCGCTCTTCGATCGCGACGTGGACCGGGAGCAGGGGCTCCATTCGGCCGCGACGAGATTCGGGACGGCCGGCGTCTTCGTCGGGGCGCGCCTGCTCCACCTCGCAACCGTCGGTCTGCTCGCCGCGGTGGGAGTCGGCATGCACCTAGGCCCCCTCTACTGGGCGGGCGCGGCCGCCGTCGGGGCGCTCCTCGCCTACGAGCACGCACTCGTCTCGCCCGGCGACCTGCGCCGGTTGGACGCGGCCTTCTTCACCGTCAACGGCGTCATCAGCGTCGTCTTCTTCACCTTCGTCCTCGCGGAAGCTGCCTCCTGATCCTCGCGCGCGGACTCCAGAAGCGTTTCGGGGAGAAGCGTGTGCTGCGAGGGCTCGACCTCGAGGTCGAGCCCGGCGGCTTCCTCGTCGTCACCGGTCCGAACGGATCCGGAAAGACGACGCTGTTGCGGCTCTGCGGGGGTCTCGGCGCCCCGACGGGAGGCGAGCTCGAGGTCGCTGTAGATCGGTCGCGGATCGGTTTCCTCGGGCACGAGCCCCTGGTCTACCGCGAGCTCACGGCGCTCGAGAATCTCAACCTCTACGCCGGTCTCTACCGCCTCCCCGAGGGCCGGGAGCGCGCGGGCATGCTGCTCGAGCGGTTCGGTCTCTGGGACGAGAGGAACGCACGCGTCAGCTCCTTCTCGCGCGGCATGGCCCAGCGCCTCGCGCTCTGCCGCACCCTGCTGCACGAGCCCGTCTTGCTGCTGCTCGACGAGCCCTACAACGCGCTCGACGCCTCCGGTGCCGGCTTGCTCGACCGCGAGCTCGCCGATCTGCGGGAACGAGCGACCTTCGTCGTGGCAACGCACGACCCCGCGCGCGTCGCAGCTCTGTCGAGCGCACGCCTCGCCTTCACATGAGGCGCTACGTGGGCGACGTCGCGCTCCTGGCGCGTAAGGATTTGAGGCTCGAGCTCCGCGCGCGCGACACGCTGCCGGCGATGCTGCTCTTCGTCGTCGCGACGCTCGTGGTGTTCCATTTCGTCTTGCCGGCGGAAAGCTCGCGGCTCACGGCACAGGGTCTCCTCTGGGTGGCAATCCTCTTCACGGCGCTCCTGGGGTTGGGACGCGTCTTCGCGGCCGAGCGGGAGCAGGGGTTGCTGGACGGGCTGCTGCTCGCGCCCTGCGACCGAAGCGCGATCTGGATCGCCAAGACGCTGGCGATGCTCGCGTTTCTCGCTCTGGCAGAGCTCGCGGCGCTGCCCTTGTTCGCCGTCTTCTTCTCCGGGATCGATGGCCGGACCGTCGCGGCCGTCGCCCTCGCCGACCTCGGGATCTGCGCCGTCGGGACGCTGCTCTCCGCGATGGCGATCGCGAGCCACGCGCGGGAGCTCCTGCTGCCGCTTCTCTTCCTGCCGCTCGCGATCCCGATCGTCGTGGGAGGCGTCGGGGCGAGCGTCGTTGCGCACGGCGGCCGTTACCTGGCCTTGCTCGCGCTCTACGACCTCCTCTTTGCGATCATTTGCTGGGCCTCCTTTGAGTATGTCGTCACGGAATAACCCACTCTTGGTGCTCGCTGCCGCAACCGGCGTCCTCGTCTGCGCCGCGATCGTGCTGATCTTCTTCTACGTCCCGACCGACGGCGACCAGGGAATCTCGCAGAAGATCTTCTACTTCCACGTCCCGATCGCGCTGACCGCGTACGCCAGTTTCGGCTGGGGCGCCGTGAAGGCTCTCCTGCACCTGTGGCGCAGGGCTCCCGGAGCCGACCTGGAGAGCTACGTCGCCATTCACCAGGGGGTGATCTTCGGTGCGCTCACACTCGTCACGGGTTCGATCTGGGCGCGCGCGTCCTGGGGTGTCTGGTGGGCGTGGAGCTCGGACCAGCTCGTCCTCTTCCTCGTCCTCTTTCTCTTCTACTGCGCCTATTTCATGCTCCGCTTCTCGGTCGACGCAGGTCCTGCCCGGGCGAACATCTGCGCGGTGTACGCGCTCTTCGGAGTCGTCCTGATCCCGGTCAGCTTCCTCGCGATCCGGCTGGCGAACGACTTCATCCATCCGACCGTCTTCACCTCAAACGGTCCGCAGATGGCGGGCAGCATGTTCCTGACCTTCTGCATCTCGCTCGCGGCTATGCTCGGCCTCGCGGGCATGCTTTACCGCGTCGAGCTCAGCGGGAAGCGCCTCGACGCCGACCTGCGGGAACTGCGGGAGGCGCTCGCGTGAGCTCCGGCGAGAAGTACGTCGCAGCGGCGTACCTCGTCGTCTTCGCGGTCGTGCTCGTGTACGTGCTGATCATCGCCGCGAAGCTGGCTCGCCTGCAGCGCGACGTAGCGGAGCTTGCCCGCCTCGCCCGGGAACGGCGGGCCTCCGAGCCTGCGGCCGTTGGCTGAGCTCCTGTTCTGGCCGGCGCTGCTGGCCTACGGTGAGGCTGTCGTTGCCTATATCGGCAACGCGAGGAATCCCGGGCTTGCCGGCCGAGCCGCGACGTGGGGCGTGCGGGTCGGCTGGCTCGTGCAGACAGCGCTGCTCGGTGTCCAGGCCGTTCGTGTGGAGGGCTTCCCGTGGGCGACCTGGGCCGGGTCGCTCAACCTGTTCGTCTGGCTCGTGGTCGGCGCGTACCTGATCTGGGGCTGCCGGGCTCCGTATCGCCTGCTGGGCCTCGCGGTGATGCCGTTAGCGGCCGCGCTCTTCGCGCTCGCGAGGGTCGGCGGCGGCACAGCCGCCGGCCCCCGCAGCCATTACTCCAACATCTTCCTCGTCCTGCACGTCGGCCTCGTCCTCGTCGCGTTCGCGGGCTTCACCCTTGCCGCCGGACTTTCGGCCGTCTACCTCTGGCAGGAGCGGCGCCTGAAGCGGCGAGCCGCCGGCCTGCTGCGCCTGCGCGCGCCGTCGCTGCTGACGCTCGACGCGCTTGTCGCGCGGACGATCGTCGTGGCTCTCCCCGCGCTCACGCTCGGGATCGCAGTCGGGCTGGCCCGAGTCCGCAGCGACAGGGCTCACCTCGACGCGCTGATGGTGCTGACGCTTCTCACCTGGTTCGTCTACGGGCTCTTCCTGCTGTTGCGCTACGAGCGCGGCTGGCGCGGCCGCCGTTCGGCGTACCTCGCCCTCGCAGGCTTCGCGCTGGTGATCGTCGTCCGCCTCGGCCTCCCCGTCACCCACTTCTCGTGAGGGCGGCATGAAGCTCGTACTCGTCGGTCTCTCGCACCACGTGGCGCCGGTCGAGCTGCGGGAACGCGTCGCGCTGCCGCTCGAGGCCGCCGGCGAGCTGTCCCGCGACCTGGCCTCCTGGGGCCTCGAGGCCGTCTGTCTCTCCACCTGCAACCGCACGGAGCTCTACGTCGCTGCGGCTGACGCCGCGGAGGCCCAGGAGCGGGCACTCGACGCCTTCGGGCGACTCGCCGGCGCCGATCGCGCCGAACTTTCCTCCGCGCTCTACCGGCTCGCCGACGGGGCTGCTGCGCTCCACCTGCTGCGGGTCGCTGCCGGTCTCGACTCGCTCGTCCCGGGCGAGGGCGAGATTCTCGGTCAAGTGCGCTCCGCATACGAGGCGGGAAAGCCCGGCGCCTTGCTCGACCGGTTGTTCCGGCAGGCGCTGCACGCGGGCAAGAAGGTCCGCAGCGAGACGGCGATCGCCGAGAGCCCGGCCTCGGTTTCCTCGGCGGCAGCCGCGCTCGCCCAGCAGGTCTTTGGAGACCTGAGTGGGCGGCGGATCCTCGTGATCGGCGCGGGGAAGGCAGGGGAGCTCGCGGCGAGGAGCCTGGCCTCGCGAGGCGCCGATATCGCCTTCGTGGCGAGTCGGACGCCCGCCCGGGCGGCGAGTCTCGCCAGGCAGTTCGGCGCTCTGCCGCTCCCGCTCGAGGCGATCGCGGATCAGCTCGCCGCAGCCGACGTCGTCGTCTCCTCGACCAGCGCGCCCGGCCTGGTCCTCCGAAAGGCCGAGGTGGCGGCCGCGATGCGGGTGCGGCGCGGCACGCCGCTCTTCCTTATCGATATCGCGGTCCCGCGGGACCTCGACCCGGCGATCCACGACCTCGACGGGTGCTACCTCTACGACATCGACGATCTGGAGGCCGTCGTCGCCGAGAGCCTCGCCGGGCGCCGACGGGAGGCCGAGCGTGCCGAGTCGCTCGTCGCCGAGGAGGCTGCCCGCTTCCGCGAGTGGCAGGCGGCGCTCGAGGTGGTGCCGGCTATCGCTTCGCTCCGGGCACGCGCCGAGGAGATCCGCCGGGGCGAGCTCGCGCGAGCGGAGAGCCGGCTCGGCCGTTTGACCGAGCACGAGCGGCGAACCGTCGAGTCCGTGACCTCGCAGATCGTCAACAAGCTGCTGCATCTGCCGACCGTCCGGATGAAGGAGGCGGCGGCAACGGCGCACGGGGCCGTCTACGCTGACGCCGTGGAGCATCTTTTCGGACTCGATGAAGAGGCTACGTGAGGGCGCCCGCGCAGGCGCGGCCGCTCCCGCTCCAGGCGCCGAGCGTCTTCATCCGGGTCCGCCGGCGCTCCTGCGGCGGCTTGCGGCCGCCCCGGGCGGGATCCTGTGCTCGTACGCGTCGGCTCTCGCGGTAGCCGGCTCGCGCTGACGCAGGCGGAGCTCGCCTCGGCGTCGATCCGGCGGCCGGGCATCGAGATCGCGCTCGTGCCGATCACCACCGCCGGCGACCGCGACCGCACCCGGCCTTTCGGTGAGATCGGAGCGCGCGGGGTCTTCGTGAAGGAGCTCGAGGAGGCATTGCTCGCCGGTCGGATCGACGCCGCGATCCACTCCGCCAAGGACATGACCTCGACCGACACCGGCGGACTGATTGTCGGCGCTTACCTCCCCCGCGAGGACCCGAGGGACGCGCTCTGCGGCGCTCAGCATCTCCGGGCGGGCATGCGCGTCGGGACGGCCTCCGCTAGGCGACGGGCTCAGCTGCTCGCGCTGGAACCCGAGCTCAGGATCGAGCCGTTGCGCGGCAACATCGACACTCGTCTTCGAAAGCGGGCCGAGCGGCGCCTCGACGCCCTCGTGCTCGCCGCTTGCGGTCTCGACCGGCTCGGGCTCGGCAACGAGGTGGGTCATAGATTCGAACCGGCCGAGGTACTGCCGGAGGCAGGGCAGGGGGCGATCGCGATCCAGGTCCGCCTAGGGGAGGAGGATCTCGCAGCATCCGCCGACGATGGAGACACACGCGAGCGGGTCGAGGCGGAGCGCCTGTGCGTAGCCACCGTCGGCGGCGGCTGCCTCGCTCCGGTGGCGGCCCATCACGACGGTTCTGTGCTCGAGGCGCTCATTGCGGACGAGGATGGGGGTTGGGTCGAACGCCGTCGCGGCGTCGACCCCGTTGCGCTCGGGCAGGAGCTTGCAGCGCTCGCGGCGGGGCGGGCGTGAGGAGCCGGCGCGCGCGCGTCCCGTACCCGCGGGAGCAGCGTTTCGAAGTTGGTGGCATCTCGAGTGAGAGCCGTCACGCCGCCGGATGTAGCTTCACGTGCGGGGGCCCTTCGTTCCCCCCCGCGAGGGGCTGCGCGCGCGCCGGTGTTCTCGCCCGGCCCTCGGTGCGACGTTGAAGATCGTCGTGACTCGGCCGGAAGGTCAGGCGGAGCCGCTTGCCGGACGGTTGCGCAGGCTCGGCCACGAGGTGCTTGCGTGCCCGCTCATCCGCATCGAGCCGCTGGGCGAAGCGCGGGTCGACGTCGCGCGCTATGACTGGGTTGTCGTGACGAGCGCGAACGGCGCCCACGAACTGGCAAGGCGGGCGGGCGGCGCCGTACCTCGTGTCGCTGCGATTGGTCCGGGCACGGCGAAGGCGCTGAGGGAGGAGGGCATTACGCCGGCGCTCGTAGCACGCGTCTCGACTCAGGAGGGCCTGGTGGCGGAGCTGCCGCAACCGGCCGGAAGCGTTCTGCTCGCTGCGGCCGAGGATGCCCGCCGTTACCTCGTCGATGCTCTAGCCGCGGACTTTCTCCCCCTCTACCGGACCGTCCCGCTTCCGGTGAGCGTCCTCCCGGTCGCCGACGTGGTGGTGCTGGCCTCGGCATCCGCCGCTCGAGCGTGGGCACGGACCGGCTCGAAGATTCCTGTGGTGTCGATCGGCCCGCAGACGAGCACCACTGCGCGCGATGGGGGACTCGAGGTCGCGGCCGAGGCAGCGACACACGATCTGGATGGGCTCGTTTCCGCGATTGAGTCCCTCGGGTAGGTTCGCCCCGTGTTCATCACGTTCCTCAGCGACTTCGGCCTGACCGACGACTTCGTCGGCACCTGCCACGGCGTCATGAAGAGGATCGCCCCGGAATCGCAGATCATCGACATCACGCACGGGATCCGGCCCCAGCAGGTGCTCGAGGGCGCGCTCGTGCTCGAGAATGCAATGCGCTACATGCCGCTGGGCGTCCACCTCGCGGTGGTCGACCCCGGCGTCGGCGGCCACCGTCGTGCCCTCGCTCTCCGCAACGGGGAGGGTCGGCTCTTCATCGGTCCGGACAACGGGCTGCTTCTTCCGGCCGCCGAGCGCGGTGGCGGTATTGCGGCTGCATTCGAGATCGCGAATCCGGACTACCTCCTGGAGCAGGTGTCTCGAACATTTCATGGCCGTGACGTCTTCGCGCCGGCAACCGCACACCTGGCTTCCGGGGTGCCGCTCGAGAACCTCGGCCCCGCCGTCGACGCAGGGACGCTAGTCTCGCTGAACGTCCCCGCTCCGGAGGTCGGGTCGACGCGGGCGCGTGCGACGATCCTCTACGTCGACCGGTTCGGGAACGTCCAGCTCAACCTGACCCGGGCCGACCTCGAGCTGCTCGGTGTCGTGCCCGGTACGCAGGTCGAGCTCGAGCTCGTGGGCGATCGGTACTACGCGGTCGCCGCACGAACGTTCGCGGACGCGCGCCGTGGCGACATCATCCTCTACGAGGACGCCTACGAGAACATCGCCGTGGCGATCAGCGGCGGCGACGCCGCTTCGCTGCTGCAGGCGCGCCCCGGGCAGGAGCTTCGGATCGACGCCGGCTGAGGCGGCGGTCGCCTCGGGCTACACTTCCCGGTCGCGGCGAGGTAGCTCAGTCGGTAGAGCACACGGCTGAAAACCGTGGTGTCGCCGGTTCGATTCCGGCCCTCGCCATCTTGGTCAGGCGGGCGAGCCGACAGCGGCGAGCCGCTCGACCAGCCCCTCGATCAACTCTCCTTTAAGGAGAACCGCGTCGGCCCCTGCTCCTCGCACGGCGTCGTGAAGGGCCTCGGAACCGTCGCCGGTCAAGGCGATCAGGCACAGCTGCGGGTGGTCCTGACGCAGCCGAGCAACTGCAGTCACACCATCGACGAGCGGCATGTGCAGATCGATGACGGCTGCGTCCGGCTCGAGCCGATCCGCGGCTTCGATCGCCTCGAGACCGTTCAGCGCGAGCCCGACCACCTGAAGCTCGGGCTGTCGGTCGACCAGAACCCGGATCGACTCGAGGAATCTCGGATCGTCGTCTGCGAGCAGGACGCGGATGCTGCCTCGGGGCCTGGGCAGGTCCTGCTCGTCCATGGTCGAAGGCTAGCCTTGGTCGAGGTGGCGAGACAAGCGCGCTCGAAATCGGTCGCCGTCATCGGTGCCGGCCTCGATCTCGGCGCCGGACGGCGGGGGGTGGACATGGGCCCTTCCGCGATTCGGTATGCCGGGCTCGACTCCCGCCTCTCCTCGCTCGGCCTCTGCTGCGCCGACTGGGGGAACGTCCTGACGGCTGTTGCCGAGGCGGCCGAGGTGGGCGACGAGCGAATGCGCTTTCTCGGTGAGATCAAGGAGACCTGCGAGCAGCTCGCGCACCTCGTGCGTCGCGCCGTCGAGGGAGGCCACCTGCCGCTCGTTCTGGGCGGAGACCACTCGATCGCTCTGGGAACGCTCGGTGGCATGGCGGCCGCGCGGGGCGCCGGCGGCGTGGTCTGGCTCGACGCGCACGGCGACCTCAACCGACCGGAGACGACGCCCTCCGGCAACGTTCACGGGATGCCGCTCGCGGCTGCGCTCGGCCTCGCCGGCGAGGGCTTCGCGAGCGATGCCTGGCCGCTGCCAGCGGTGGAGGCCTCGCGCGTCGCGCTCGTCGGCGTCCGCTCACTGGACGACGGGGAGCGCGAGCTCCTTCGCGAGCTCGAGGCCCGCGTGTTCACCATGAGCGAGATCGACCGGATCGGGATCGAGCGCGCGATGCAGGAGGCCCTTGAGCACGTGGGAGGTGCGCCCTTTCTGCACGTCAGCCTCGACATGGACGTCGTCGACCCCGACGCCGCGCCCGGTGTCGGAACACCGGTTCGCGGCGGGCTCTCCTACCGCGAGGCGCACCTCGCATGCGAGGTTCTCGCCGAGTCGGGCCTCGTCGACTCGCTCGAGGTCGTAGAGGTCAACCCGATCCTCGACCGGGAGAACCAAACGGCACGACTCGCCGTCGAGCTGGTCGCGAGCGTTCTCGGCGCGCGGATCCTGTAAGCCGGATCCTGGTTCCCCCGGGGGACCCGATTTGTTCCCCCGCGTTTCATTTTAGCCGTCGATCCCAGACGCAGGTGTCACGGAAGCGTGACGGAGGAGGAACTTCTCGACCGCGCCGGCGATCTCCCACGCCTGGATCTCTCGAAGTCGGTGAAGGGCCAAGCGGAGCTGCTCCCGTGCCGAGCGGCAAGCGTTTCTCGGAAACAGCCTCGGCGCCTGCGGGGCCGTGTCGGTCAGCACGCCCTGTTGCTTCAGGCGCTGCGCTTCGGGCCGCTCTGGCGCGGCTCGTAGTAGCGTCGCCCCTTGAGCTCGTCTGGCAGGTTGTCGGTCTCGAAGCCCGTCGGATCCGAGTGCGGGTAGATGTAGCCGACGCCGTGGCCCAGCCTCTTCGCACCGGCGTAGTGCGCGTCGCGCAGCTCCTTCGGAGGCCGGAGGTTGCCGTGCTCGCGGACGTCGCGGGTCGCCGCGCCGAGGGCGCGGATGACGGCATTCGACTTGGCCGCGCAGGCGAGGTAGAGCGCGGCTTGGGCCAGGTTCAGGCGGGCTTCCGGCAGGCCGACGTGCTCGAGTGCCTGGGCTGCGGCCACGGCGACGACAAGTGCCTGCGGGTCGGCGTCGCCCACGTCCTCGGAGGCGAGCACAATCATCCGTCTCGCGAGGTACCGCGGATCCTCGCCTCCTTCGAGCATCGCCACGAGGTAGTAGACCGCCGCGTCGGGATCGGAGCCGCGCATCGATTTGATGAAGGCGGACACGAAGTCGTAGTGGGCGTCTTCGCCCTTGTCGTAGACGAGTGGCCGCTTCCTCGCCGCGTCGTCGACATGAGCCGCCGAGAGCGCGGAACCCTCGGCCCCCGCCGTCTGCCACGCGAGGTCGACGATGTTGAGCGCGTTCCGGGCGTCGCCTCCGGCCCTGCGCGCGATCAGCTCGACGACGTCCGCGCCCGCCTCGCCGCCGAGCTCGGCCAGGCCTCTGCGCACGACGAGCGTCAGGTCGTCCTCCGAATGCGACTCGAGCTCGTACAGCTGCAGGCGTGAGAGGAGCGCCGAGTTGACCTCGAAATACGGGTTCTCGGTGGTGGCACCGATCAGCGTCACGAGGCCTTCCTCGACGGCCGGCAGGAGCGCGTCCTGCTGGGCCTTGTTGAAGCGGTGGATCTCGTCGAGGAAGAGAATCGTCCGTTCACCGTTCCCGCCCAGCCGATCGCGCGCGCGGGTGATCACCGCTCGCACGTCCGCAACCGAGGCCGAGACGGCGGAAAGTTCCTCGAAGGCGGCCCCGGTCGTGTTCGCTACGATCCGCGCAAGGGTCGTCTTGCCGCTGCCCGGCGGGCCGTAGAGGATCATCGATCCGACTCGGTCATCGACGATCGCGAGTCGCAGGGCGGAGTTCTCGCCGAGGACGTGGCGCTGACCGACGAACTCCTCGAGCGTCTGCGGGCGCACTCGCAAGGCGAGCGGCGCGACATCCGGCAACCGCGCCCGCGCGGCGTCCGAGAAGAGATCGCTCATGCGGCTGACAGTATGCTCCCGGACGTGTCGGCGGCCGGTGAATTCGGGCGTCTTCTCGGACCGGTGGGGATGAGCCTCGAGGAGCTGAAGGCACGTCAGAGCGCCGTCTGGAGCTCGGCTCCGTGGGAACGGGCGGAGCACCTGCTCGCGTCCGTGCACGACGCCCTCGTGGAGGCTCTCGCGCCCGCCGCCGGTGAGCGCTGGCTCGACGTGGCGACCGGAACGGGCGCCGTGGCGCTCCGTGCGGCCCGCGCCGGCGCGCAAGTGACGGGCGTTGACTTTGCACCGGGGCTCGTGGAGACCGCCCGGCGGCGAGCGGCCGAGGAGGGGCTTGCGGTGCGCTTTGACCTCGGTGACGCAGAGCGGCTTCCGTATGCCGACGGCAGCTGCGACGTCCTCGCCTCGTCGATGGGGCTCATCTTCGCTCCCGATCACCGGGCGGTTGCCGGCGAGGTGGTGCGACTCGTGGCCCCCGGCGGGCGGCTCGGGTTCACGGCCTGGCGGGGATCCGTCCCCTTTGCGCCCGTGACGCAGCGGTATGCACCGCCTCTCGAGCCCGGCCAGGGGGACTCGGCCGAGTGGGGGCGGAAGGAGTACGTCGAGGAGCTGCTCGGCGCCTCCTTCGAACTCGGGTTCAGGGTCGAGCCGACGATGCTGGCGGGCGAGTCGCCACGGGAGCTGTGGGCACTCGTCAGCGAGGCGATCGGCCCGGTGAGGGCGCTACGCCGCTCGCTCGTGGAGCCGGGCGAGGCTGCGCAGCTCGAGCGCGAGTTCCTCGAGTTCTTCGAGACCCACCGAAATGTGGACGGCGTGCGAGTGCCGGGCGAGTATCTGCTCGTTCTCGGCAGGCGGAGGTGAGCCTTCGGGAGGAGGTTGCCGGCCTCCTTCGGGAGTTGATCCGCCTCGATACCGCGAATCCGCCGGGGAACGAGACCCGGGCGGCCGAGCTCCTTCGCGACTACCTGGGCGACAACGGTGTGCGGGCCGAGCTGTATGCGCGGGTGCCGGAACGCGCAAACCTCGTCGCCCGGCTGCCCGGCCGCGGCGGCGGCGGCGGCGGCGGCGCGAGCCTCCTGCTCCTCTCGCACACGGACACCGTCCTTGCGAACCCTGCCGAGTGGAGCGTCGATCCATGGTCGGGGGAGCTTCGGGACGGCGAGATCTGGGGTCGGGGAGCTCTCGACATGAAGGGCCAGGTTGCCGCGAGCGCCGTCGCGCTGGCGTCGCTGGCACGGGAGGGGTACGAGCCGCTCGATGACCTCGTCTTCGCCGCAACCGCCGACGAGGAGATGGGCGAGGGCGACTGCTACGGGCTCGAGTGGCTCTGTGCCGCTCATCCCCAGGCGGTGCGCACGGACTACGCCATCAACGAGGGAGCCGGCGATCGTGTTGAACTCGGCGGCGGCGCTTTCTATCTCTGTTCGACGGCCGAGAAGATGAGCTCGCCCTTTCGCCTCCGAGTGCATGGCCGGAGCGGCCACGCCTCCATGCCGGGGATCGCGGACAACGCGCTCGTCAGCGCTTCGCGATTCGTCGGCATACTCGGCGCCTTCCAGGACGAGCCGCGGCTGGGGCCGGAGACGACGGCCATGCTCGAGAGCGTGCTCGGGCGAGCCCCCGGCCCGGAGCGGGCCATCGAGCAGGCCCGCGAGACCGAGCCGCTGCTCGCCGAGCTGCTCGAGCCCCTCCTGGCGCTCACGGTTGCACCGACGATGATCACAGCCTCCCAGAAGCGGAACGTCATTCCCGCTGCCTGTGAGGTGATCGTCGACTGCCGCCTGCTGCCGGAGCAGACGCAGGGGGAGGCAGAGGCGACCCTGCGGCAGGCTCTCGGGGACGGCGACTACGACCTTGAGTGGATCCACGCACAGGGCGGCACGCGCTCGCCGCTCGGCGGGTCGCTCTGGGAGGCGGTGGAGTCGTTTGTCGAGGAGCTCGAGCCAGGCGCGCGAGCGGTGCCGACCGTGGTCGCCGGGTTCACGGACTCGCACTGGCTGCGCGCGTCGTTCGGGACGGTCGCCTACGGCTTCTTTCCTATGCGCAGCATGAGCGCCGTGCTCGCCTCGCGCCTGATCCATTCCGCCGACGAGCGCGTGCCGGTCGACGACCTGGAGCTCGGGCTCTCTTTCCTGCGGCACGCGGCACAGAGAGTGTGCGGCGGGGCCTGACCCCGGCGGACATGTCCGAGGAGTCCGTGTCCTGGGCCTGGCTCTGATCCCCCGGGGGTCCCCCCTTTGTTCTTCCCCCTGCGTCGAGCGTAGCCCGGCCGGCGCCGCTGCGTGTAACCGAATGGAACCGCGTCTGCACCGAGCTGGGGCGCCCTGGCTACGCTTCGTCCGGTGGCCAGGGACAAGATCCGGCTGGGCGGCATGGCGCTGTCGAACGGCGTGCTCGTTCACGGGCCGCGTGCCTGGGCATGCGCAATCCGGCTTTCGAACGGCGAGCTGAAGGTCGCACGTGCGCACAAGCGGTTTCCGGCCTCGCGGGTGCGGACGCCCTTCCTGCGAGGGCCGGCGCGCCTCGCCGAGGCGCTCGCCATCCTGCCGGCGGTGCGGCGGCGGCTCCCGGAGGCGCGGCTGCCTTTCGAGCGCCCGGTTGTCCTTGCCGCCACGATTGCGAGCGCGGTGGGGGTCCGGCTCCTGCGCGAGAGCGACTCCATCGGCCCGGCTGCGCAGGAGCTCGCGGCTGGCCTCCTCGCGCTCGCGCCGGCGACGCTCGCGCTGCGTGGCTCTACGCTCGCTGCCTATCACGGCGCGGAGCACATCTCGATTGGCACCTACGAGCACGGCGAACCCGCGCAAAGAGAGCACGAGCGCTGCGGCTCGCACCTGCTCGGCCCATTGCTCGCCGCCTCGGCTCTAGGGGGGACGCTGGCGGCGCGCGCGCCCGAACACCTGCGCGCGCCAGCCCGCGCAGTCGCGTCGGTCGGAGCGCTCGCGGCCGCGACCGAAGTGTTCGGCTGGATGACCCGTAACCCCGAGCGCGCACTTGCGCGCGCGCTCGCCGCACCCGGCCACGAGCTCCAGCACCGCCTGGCGACCGCGGAGCCGTCTCGCGAGCAACTCGAGGTGGCGCAGGCTGCCCTTGCCGCCTGCCTGGAGCTCGAGGCTGGCGACCGAGACTAGATCCACCGGCCCGCGCTCGAAGCGGCTCCCGCCGGAGATCTTCGACCTCCCCGTCGAGAAGATGCGCGAGGGCTACTACACCGACGCGTACTTCAACCACACCCGCGACGTCCTGCTTGCGGACGGGCGGCACCCGCGAGTCCTGATGCAGGTCTTCCAGCGCAAGAGCGCGCTGCTCGGGGGGATGGACGAGGCGCTCGCGATCCTCAAGCTCTGCTCGCACGACTGGGAGGCGCTGACCGTCCACGCGCTCTGCGACGGGGACGAGCTCGCGCCCTGGGAGACCGTCATGACGATCGAGGGCGACTACACGCTCTTCGCCCACCTGGAGACCGTCTACCTCGGCGTGCTCGCGCGCAGGACGCTGATCACGACCAACGTCGCGAAGGTCGTCGAGGCTGCGAACGGCAAGCCGATCATCTTCATGCCGGCCCGCCACGACCACCACCGGATCCAGACCGGGGACGGCTACGCGGCGTACGTGGCCGGGGCGCGGATCGGGCTCCCGATCGGCGTCACCTCCGATGCCCAGGCCTCTTGGTGGGGCGGGCGCGGCATCGGTACGGTCCCGCATGCGCTGATCGGCGCCTACGGTGGCAACACCGTCCTCGCCGCGACGAAGTTCGCCGAGTACGCCGACCCGGACATGAGCATCGTCGTCCTCGTCGACTTCGAAAACGACTCGGTGCGCACCTCGCTCGAGGTCGCCCGCGCCCTCGGGCCGCGCCTCTGGGGGGTGCGCCTCGACACCTCCGGGCAGCTCGTCGACCGCTCGCTCTGGAGCGAGATGGGCGACTTCGACCCGCGCGGGGTGAACGAGCGGCTCGTGCGCAAGGTGCGCGCGGCGCTCGACGAGGACGGCTTCGAGCATGTGAAGATCGTCGGTTCGGGAGGTTTCACCGCCGAGCGGATCCGCGAGTTCGAGACGAAGGGCGTGCCCGTCGACTCCTACGGCGTCGGCTCGTCGCTCATCCGCGGCGACAACGACTTCACCGGCGACATCGTCCTCACCGACGGCCGCGCTTCGGCCAAGGTCGGACGGCGGTTCCGCCCGAACCCGCGGCTCGAGCTGGTCGAGTGAGGCTCGCCGGCGACGCAAGGAACCGCGGTTCGTGAGTCGCGCGATCAATCTCGAGGAGAAGCTCGCGCTCGTCGGCGGCATGTTCTCACCGAAGATCGTCGGCGAGTTCAACGCTCACAAGCTCCAGGTCGTGAAGGTGCGAGGCGAGTTCGTCTGGCATTCGCACGACGAAACGGACGACCTTTTCCTCGTCCTTCGGGGAAGACTCACCATCCAGCTCCGCGACGGCAACATCGACCTCCGGCCGGGCGAGCTCTACGTCGTGCCGAGAGGGGTCGAGCACTGCCCCAGCGCCGACGAGGAGACGCACGTGCTCCTGATCGAGCGAGTTGGCACTCCAAACACGGGCGACGCGGGTGGCCCGCTGGCCGCGACCGAAGAGTCGATCTGAGCAGCATCGTCCTCTGGGACGTCGACACGCAGGTCGACTTCATGCTTCCGGACGGCCGGCTCTACGTCACGGGTGCGGAGGCGGCGGCGCCTGCGATGGCTCGCCTCGTCGAGGCCGCGCGGGCAGCGGGCGTACCGCACGTCGCCTCCGCCGACGACCACGAACTGACGGACGACGAGATCTCCGACGAGCCCGACTACACGACGACCTACCCGCCGCACTGCCTGCGCGGCACGCGCGGGGCGCGCAAGGTTCCGGAGACCGAGCAGGACGACCCGGTGCCGCTCGGGCTAACGCCGGTACCGAAGCCTTACCTGCGAGGCCGTGAGTTCCTGATCCTGAAGAAGCACTTCGACCCGTTCACCAACCCGAACGCGGACCGGCTGCTCGAGCTGCTCGACCCGCGGGAGGTGGTCGTCTTCGGCGTCGCGACCGACGTCTGCGACGACGCCGCGATCCTCGGGCTCCTCGAGCGCGGACGGCGCGTCCGCTTCGTCGCCGAGGCCTCGCGCGGCCTCGACGAGGCGCGCATCGTGGCGTGCACCGCCGCCTGGCGTGAGCGAGGCGTCGAGTTCGCCACGGTCGCCGAGGCCGTTGCCTCGCTTGGCTGAGGCCGTCGTTCCCGACCTTGCTCGCTGCGCATTGAGTTACGTCAGATCTGGCGGGCGAGTATGGCAATCGTCTGCGGCTATCCGTGGACGTGGAAGCCAGAGCGTCTCCTGCTCGTCTAGGAGGTATGCGGTCTTCGATCATGAGGCCTTCGCTGGTGGGAGGTTGTCATGGCCGCAGGGCCGGCCGAGGGGCTCCCGCGCTCGAAACGGCGATCACCGTTCGCGGCGTGCTCGCCGAGCCTCCGGAGAGCCAGCGACGGTTGCTCCAGCTCGTCTACATCGACGGCCATTGCATGCTGAGTTGCGGCGATGAGCGGGAGCAACCCGGCCGCGGTCAAGACAGCGCTGTGTCGCAGGCGCGTGCGGCCTCTTGCGCGTCGTACACGAGCACTGTTGAGGAGGCCGGGGACAGGGGGCTGAGCAGATGAGGTTCGATCGCTACATGGCTGATCTCGCCGAGGCCTTCGATGGCCGAGTTCCAGGAATGGGCGAAGAAACTCCGCGGAGGCGATGGCGACGCGCTCGACGCGCTCGATCTGCCGAGCGTGTCGGCGATCAAAGCGGTTGGCGTCGAAGGCAAGGTCTACGGCTTCATCCGCGTAGCCAAGAAGGCGCGAATCGAGCAACTGTTCGCCGATCCGCTCGTCCGCAGCGTCCGGATCGCTGACGTCGGCTTCGACCTCGACCAGAACTCGATCCCATGAAGGCTCGTTTGCAGAAGCTCGCCCCTAGGGACTCAGGCTGGGCCACGCCGATCTCGCCGCCGTCGAGGTGCTGACGACACCGCGTGCGCCTGGATTCTGGCGGTCAAGCGCTGGGACTACAGCTTCCGCGGCGAGATGCCGATGTCCAACTCGTGGTGCCGGCATTGGGGGGGATCCTGCACACGTTCAAGGACGAGACGCTCACCTGGGCGCCGCTCGTCCTCTTCGCGCTGATCGTCTACCTCCTCTGGCGGACGATCCAGCTGATGCCGAGGGTGCGTCCCGCTCAGGTGCAGCCGGGCTCGAGCTCGTCCGTGACCTTCCGCGACGTCGCCGGGGTCGAGGAGGCCAAGGCCGAGCTCCAGGAGGTCGTCGACTTCCTCCGCACGCCCGAGCGCTTCGAGATGCTCGGCGCGCGCGTTCCCAAGGGGATCCTGCTCTACGGGCCGCCCGGCACCGGTAAGACGCTGCTCGCCAAGGCGGTCGCGCAGGAGTCCGGGGCCAGCTTCTACTCGTCGAGCGCTTCGGCCTTCGTCGAGATGTTCGCGGGGCTGGGGGCCTCGCGCATCCGCAAGCTGTTCCAGGAGGCTCGCAAGCACGCGCCCTCGATCGTCTTCATCGACGAGCTCGACGCCGTGGGAGCAGCCCGGACGGGACACGGCTTCAACCGCGAGCAGGATCAGACCTTGAACCAGCTCCTGGTCGAGCTCGACGGCTTCGGCTCCGATCACAACGTCGTCGTGATGGGCGCATCGAACCGCCTCCAGGACCTCGACCCCGCCCTCCTTCGCCCGGGGCGCTTCGACCGCCAGCTGCTCGTCTCTCCGCCCGATCTCGCCGGCCGCGAGGCGATCCTCCGCGTGCACACCCGCGGCAAGCCGCTGGCGCCCGACGTCAAGCTCGCGCGGATCGCCCGCCAGACTGCCGGGCTCACCGGGGCCGATCTCGCGAACATCTCGAACGAGGCAGCCATCTTCGCGGGCCGCGCGGAGATGCACCACATCCGCCAGGAGGACTTCGAGGGGGCGATGGAGCGCGTCGTCGGCGGCCTGCAGCAGCGGCGCGTCGTCTCCGAGAAGGAGAAGCGGATCCTCGCCTTCCACGAGGGCGGGCACGCGCTGATGTCGCACCTGATGGGGGACGCGCTCCCCGTCCAGAAGGCGACCATCGTCTCGCGAGGACAGGCGCTCGGCTACACGCTCAACCTCCCCGCAGAGGATCGGTACCTCCACACGAAGGAGGAGCTCGTCGACATGATGAAGGTCTACCTCGCCGGGCGCGCGGCCGAGCAGGTCGTCTTCGGCCGGGTGACGAACGGCGCCGCCAACGACCTCGAGAAGGCGACGGAGCTCGCCCGGGCGATGGTCTTCGAGTACGGGATGTCCGACGTCGTCAGCTCCCGCACGATGCGCGCCGACAACTACGCCCTCTCCGAGGAGACGAAGCGCCTGCGCGACAGCGAGCAGGCGCGTCTCACGGACGGCGCCTTCGAGGAGGCGCTGCGGCTGCTGTCGAAGCACCGCGGGACCCTCGACCGGATCGCGTCCGCGTTGCTCGAGAAGGAGACGCTCGTGCGCGACGAGCTGCTGGAGCTTGTCAAGGACGTGCCGTCCGAGTCACGCGCGAGCGACGCCGTCGGCGCCGTCCGGGTCCTGTCCGCTTTCCTCCACCTCTGACCAATCAGGGACGGTCTCGGGCCGGCGCGCGCGAACCGCGCTCATTCGGATGATCGATCAGCTCTTCGATCGATCATCTAGCATCGGGCAGAATGCCCCCGCGCGCGATCCACCACCTCGGGGTTGCGGTGGCCGACCTCGACGAGGCGGTCGCCACCTACGAGCGGCTCTTCGGGGGCGAGGTCGAGCATCGCGGTCGGGTGCCCGAGCAGGGTGTCGAGGCCGCGGCGGTGCGGGTGGGCGACGGCCGCGTAGAACTCCTCGCATCGCTCGGTGAGGAGACTGCCGTTGGGAAGTTCCTCGCCCGGCGCGGCCCCGGGATGCACCACGTCGCCTACGAGGTCGACGACGTCGAGGCCGAGCTGGCGACGCTCGCCGCCGAGGGCGCCGAGCTGATCGACGCCGAGCCGCGCGAGGGCTTCTTCGGGCTTCAGGTCGCCTTCGTCCACCCGGATTCCGTGCACGGCGTGCTCTCCGAGCTGGTGGCGCGTTGAATCCGAGCGACGAGCGGATTCGCCTCGAGATCGCGTTCACCGGCGGCCATGTCGTCGGGCTCATGACGAGCCCCCGCTCCGCGGAGGCGCTCGACCAGGGCCTCGCCGCCGCGGCCGCCGCGGGTGGAATCGTCGCCGTCGAAAGCGACGAGGGTGTCCACACTGTCGTCCTCCAGCACGTGGTCTACGTGAAGCGCTTCGCCCGCGAGAGCCGCGTGGGCTTCGGCAGCGGATAGCAAGCCGCGCGTTACCTGTCCGACGGGCGGGGGCATGGTCTTCCCATGTCGAAGCAGGTGGAAGCGGCGCGAGCGAGCACCGACGAGGTGCGGCGGCTCGTCGACCGGGCGCAGCGCGGCGACCGCGAGGCGCTCGAGGAGCTCTACCTCCTCCACTTCGACCGGATCTACAGCTACCTCCACATCAGCGTCGGCAACCGCCACGACGCCGAGGACCTCACGACGCAGACCTTCCTGCGGATGCTGGAGTCGATCGGGCGCTTTCGCTGGGGGAGCGCGCCCTTCTCCGCCTGGCTCTTCCGGATCGCGCACAACCTCGCGATGGATCACTTCCGGGCCAACAAGCGCTGGCAGCCCGAGGACGAGGTGCCCGAGCAGCCGGGCGAGGCGGAGCGCTCGGCGGAGGAGGAGGCGATGCGGGAGATCTCACGGGCCAGCATGCTCGACCTGATCGGCGGACTCTCGACCGAGCAGCAGCAGGTGCTGGCGCTGAAGTTCGTCTTCAGCTTCTCGAACGGCGAGGCGGCGACCATTCTCGGCAAGACCGAGGGGGCGATCAAGTCGCTCCAGCACCGCGCGCTGGCGTCGCTCCAGAAGCACGTCGGCCCCGCGTCGCCGTAGGGCTCCGGCTTGGCGCTCGAGGTGGGGATCGTCGGCCTGCCGGCCTCCGGGAAGACGACGCTCTTCCGGGCGCTCACCCGCGCCCCCGCCGCGGCGGCAGTGGGCATGGCCGACATCGCGGACGAACGGCTCGCGCAGGTCGCGCAGGTCGTGTCCGCGCGCAAGGTGACGCCGGCGACGATCCGGGTCGTCGATGTGCAGGGGACGGGCCCGGCGCTGCTCGGCGCGCTGCGCCAGGTGGACGCGCTCCTCGTCGTCCTCGACGGCTTCTCCGGCACTCGCACCCCGTCCGACGACCTCGAGACGCTTCGCCTCGAGCTCCTCGTCGCCGATCGGGACCACGTGGAGCGTCGCCTCGACCGCGTCCGGAAGCAGGCGAAGTCAGGCGACACCTCGCTTCAGCGAGAGCTCGCGGAGCTCGAGCAGGTTCTGGCTCACCTGGAGTCGGGCGAGCCGCTCTCGAGGTGGCCGCGGGCGCTGCCCGCCGAGCTCGAGCCCCTGACGACCAAAGAGCTTCTGGCGCTCGAGAACGGGCCGGCCGGCATCGACCTCCAGCTCGAGGCCGAGCTCGTGGACCTCCCCGAGGAGGAGGCTGGTGCGTATCGGGAGGGGCCGTCGGCGCTCGAGGAGGTCGTCGGGCGCCTCAAGGAGGCCCTCGACCTCGTCGCCTTCTTCACCGCCGGGGACAAGGAGACACGCGCGTGGACGCTGCGCCGCGGGCAGACGGCCCTCGAGGCCGCAGGGACGATCCACTCGGACATCGCGCGCGGGTTCATCCGCTGCGAGGTCGTCCGGTGGGACGCCCTCGTCTCTGCAGGCTCCCATGCAGAGGCCTCCCGCCGGGGTCTGCAGCGGCTCGAGGGGAAGACCTACCTCGTCGAGGACGGCGACGTCGTCAACGTACGCTTCAACGTCTAGTGCGGCCTCTCATAACCTTCGACCGGAAACGAAGGGCAGGTGGAGGCCGCACTACTCGGCCGCTTCGCGGCCGCCGGCCGCAGAGCGGTCGGAATAGTGCGGCGTCGGCGAACCCTCAGTTTCGAGCGAAACGTTG
>JBBRYP010000002.1:0-124567 GCA_038237515.1 Gaiellales bacterium | reverse complement strand
TACCTGGGACGCATTCGCGCGGCTCGTCGAGCGGCACAACGGTGTGTTCGGTGGCTGTTGGTGCACCTGGTTCCACACCTTCCATGCCGAGAAGACGTTCACCGCCGAGGGCAACCGCGCCCTCAAGAAGCGGCTGGTCGCGGAAGGTCGCGCACACGCTGCGCTGGTGTTCGACGGTGATGAGGCGGTGGCGTGGTGCCAGTACGGCACCCCGGAGGAACTGCGGAACATCCACCACCGCAAGGAGTACGAGGCCGCTCTCGACACGCCGCCCGACTACCGGATCACCTGCATCTTCGTGGACAAGAAGCACCGGCGCAAAGGAGTGACGGATCTGATTGCGCAGGCCGGCGGTGGGGTTGTGGAGGGGTACCCGCACGACACCGGCGACCAAAAGGTATCCGTCCTCTACAACGGCACACGGTCGCTGTACGAGCAGGCCGGCTTCAGCTACCTCCGTCCCAAAGGGAAGAGGAACTGCGTGATGCGCAGGGTCGTGCCGTGAGACCTACGCCTGCGGGATGCGGGCCTCGTCGAGGGACAACGGCTCGTCGAGCCATACCCGCAGCTCATCCTCCCGCTGCACCTCCTCGACGTAAACACGTCGATAGTCTCGCCGTTCAGCCAGTTCACCGGCGTGCGCAGGTGCGCGGGAATACACCCCGAAGCTCGGGACTACTGCTGCGTGATGGTCGAGGAGAGAACTAGTGCCGACGCCCGCACGTGGGCAGCATCAGTCGATGAACCCATCACCGTCGAGGCCTACCGTGCCGAGTGGCCATCCGAGTTCGAGCGTGAGGCCGCACGGATCGCCGAAGCGTTTAGCTGCCGAAGCAATTCGAATTGAGCACATTGGCAGCACCGCGATGGAGGGGCTCGCCGCGAAACCGGTCATCGACGTGGTGGTGAGCGTGAGCGACCTCGATGCAACCGCTGAGCTTGCGAGGCGCGTGACGAACCTCAGCTACGAAGACTGCGGCGGCGACTCCGGCAGGCGCTACTTCCGCAAGCGCGACGGTCAGCACTTCAACGTCCAGGTGATCGAATACAAGAGCGCGAAGTGGCGAGCGAACCTCCTCCTCCGCGACTACCTGCGAACGAACCCACGCAGCCGCGCACCGCTACGCCGAGGCAAAGCGAAGGGCCGCCAGTACCGCCCCAACATTGCTGGCCTACTCGAACCTCAAGAGTCCAATCATCGAGCAACTGCTCACAGACGAGGAACACGCTTCGAGCTAAGGGCCGTCGACTGGCCGAGCGTTTCGCAATGACGCCAGAACGCTCTCGACGTTAGACTCGCGCACGTGGCCTTCCCGGCGTAGTTGATCTCAACACCTGATTCGCGAGCGGCCCAGTCAGCACTGGGTCTGACCGCTCGTGTTCCGTGGTCGATCAACTCGTTAGGAGAAGCACATGGTGAATGAGGCACGTTTGGATCGGGTCGCCTCAGGGTTGGCCCCGGTTACGCCTGGATGGTTCGTTGTCAGCACAGCGGAAGCCGCCTGGGTGACCAACGATGAATGGTCAGGCGGCGTCTGCATCTTCGAGTCGGACGACTTCGTCCTGCGTGGGCGGCCCGACCTAACGGAGTACGAGAAGCCGAACGCCGGTTTCACGATCCGCGTTGTGCCGCCAGGGCGGCCCGCCGATCTGTACCACGCCGAGTCGGTGCAGGAGGACTTCTTGATCCTGATGGGTGAGTGCATCCTGATCGTCGAGGAGCAGGAGCGTCGCCTGCGCGCCTGGGACTTCGTGCATTGCCCGCCGATGACGGCGCACACCTTCGTCGCGACTGAAAGCGGGCCGTGCGTGATCCTCGCCACTGGCAACCGGCGGGACGATCTGGAGCGCGTCTATCCACGCTCCGAAGCCGCCCTCCGGCGCGGCGCCGGAGCGGAGGTCACGACCACGGACCCGAAGCGGCATGGGCAGTGGGAGGTTCGGCGTCCCGAGAGCTGGGACAAACTTCCCTGGTCGACTCAGCCCTAGAAGCCGTCCGAGGTGCTGCGGCATCTCTTGCCGATGCCGCAGCACCTCAGGTGGAGGAATCCCGCAGCCTCGACTGCGCCAGTGTTACGCAATGACGCCTGACGGAGCCGATAGCGTCCGCCGCGATGCCGCTCCTACTGATGACGCCGGAAGCGGATCCGCTCGTCGAGCGTTGGAGAGCCGAGCATGACTGGTCCGCCGCTCACGGCGTCGCGGCGCACGTGACGGTGCGTATGCCGTTCTTGGACCCTGACGAGTGGGATTCGGTCGCGGGCAGGGAGCTGTCGGCGTTGCTGCCGGTGACGTTGACTCTTGCTGGGCTGCGGAATCGACCTGGCGCACTGGTCATTCTCGTCGAGCCTGACGATGGGCTACGAGCCATCACGGAGGCAGTGGGAAGTCTCTGCCCGAGCCTCCCTCGACACAAGGCGGACTTCGATCGCGCGGCGTACCACGTCACAGTGGTGCGGACGCAAGACCATGCGGTACGGCGGCGTGCGTCAGAGGCAATCGGGCCGCACCTACCGATGCGCGTGACCGGTACGGCATTTTGGGCGGCGTGCGGCTCTCCCGAGAGCGGCCTCGTTCATCGAGCTATCGCAACAGCCGAGGGCGCGTGATCGAGGGCGGTTGAACAAGGCGACTCGCCTGGCCAAGAGTGCCCTCGCCCGTGATGCATGCGCCTTCTCACGCGGTTGCGGGCATGTCACCCGCGTCCGACTCAGCCGGCGACGAGCTCACCTCGGTCGATCGGCTGGCCGACCACGACCACGTTGTCGCCCTGCGCCGTCGTCGAGATCGCCCGGATGCACGCGACCACCCCTCCGAGATGCGTCTCGATCGTCTCCGGCTCGCGCTCGGGGCGCTCGATGAAGTGGATCCGGCCGACCGCCTGTCCCGACTCGACCCTCTCGCCCGGGTCGACGAGCGCTTCGAAGAGCCCCGATTCTGGCGCGAGCAGGTAGTTCCGGGGGTCGCGCCCGTCCAGGATCACCGCGTCGTCCCGCGTCGCCGCCTCGCCCTCGATCGCGCCGACGTGGCGCAGCACGTTCGCGAGCCCTTCCCGCGCGATGCGGTGGGTCGCGGCGGTCACGTGCCCGCCGCCGCCGAGCTCCGTCGTGACGACCGTCTTGCCCTGGCCCTCCGCCTCGACGGGCAGGAGGCCCGTGCCCGCGATGTCGATGTAGAGGAAGTGGAAGTCGGTGTTCCAGGCGAGCATCCCCTCCAGCATCCGCCGCCGTTGATCCGGATCGTCGACGACGTGCATGTGCGAGCAGGGCAGGAAGAGGGCTGTCCGCCCGCCGCTGTGGATGTCGATCACGACGTCGGCAGGTGGGAAGAGGACGCGCGTGAGGAAGTCGGCGAGCTGCTCGTTCGCCGGGCCGTCCGGCGTGCCGGGGAAGGAGCGGTTGAAGTTCGCGCCGCTCGGCCAGAGCCGCGTCCCCGCTTTGGAGGCCTCCATCGAGATGACCGGGATCACGGTCACGCGTCCGGCCACCTGCCCGGGGCGGAGCGTGCGCGCGAGGTTCAACCCGGCGACCTGGCCCTCGTACTCGTCGCCGTGGCTCCCTCCGAGCACGAGCACGTTCGGGCCTCGGCCGTTCGCGACGCTGACGATCGGCACCCACGTGCTCGCCCAGCCGGCCGTGTTCGCCGAGCGGGGTACCTGCAGGCGGCCCACCTGACGCCCCTCGGCGCCGAGGTCGATCGTGCAGGCGATCGGCGAGTCGGTCAACCGCGCGAGTCGAGAACCGCGCGAACGGAGGCTTCGGTCGCGGCGAGCAGCCGGTCGACGTCCTCGTCCGCGTGCGCGTACGAGAAGTGGCTGCGCTTGAGGTTGAGCGGCAGCTCGAAGATGCCGTGCTCCATCTGCTCCCGCCGGTAGCCCACGAAGAGGTCGACGTCATTTCGCAGCAGGTCGTCGTAGCTCTCGACCGGGCCCTCGAGGAAGTAGGTCACGAACACGGAGCCGAAGCCGGCGACGACCGCCGGAACGCCCAGCCGGGCGAAGACCGCACGCAGCCCCTCGCGCGCACGCTCGCCGAGCCGGAAGACGTGCTCGTGCACCGGCTCGTTGCGCAGCTTGCGGATCGTCGCGAGCGCCGCGGCGGCGGTCGGAGGATGGCCGTTGAAGGTGCCGGCGAAGAGGGCCGGGCGTCCGGTCGTCGTCGAGAACAGATCCATCAGCTCCGCCCGCCCGCCGAGCGCCGAGATGGGCCACCCGTTGCCCATCGCCTTGCCGAGCGTCGTCAGGTCGGGGGTCACCCCTGCGACCGCCTGGTAGCCGCCGAGGCCGTGGCGGAAGCCCGTGATCACCTCGTCGAAGACCAGCACCGTCCCGTGCCTCGTGGCGAGCTCCCGGAGCCGCTCGAGGAAGCCGGGCTTCGGGAGGACGCAGCCGATGTTGTGCGGGATCGGCTCGAGGATGATCGCGGCCACGTCGTGCTCGGTCAGCGCCCGCTCCACGTCCTCGGCGTCGTTGAAGCGGCAGACGATCGTCGCGTCGAGCACCTCCGGGAAGATGCCCTGGCTCATGGGATCCTTGCCGCCGACGCGCTCCGGTGGGGAGATCACGTTCATCGCGACCGAGTCGTGCCAGCCGTGGTAGCAGCCCTGGAACTTGATCACGTGGCGCCGGCCGGTCGCGACGCGCGAGACGCGGAGCGCGTGGAAGGTGGCCTCGCTCCCGGTCTCGGTCAGCAGCACCTGCTCGAGCGATGGGACGAGCTCGACGAGCTGCTCGGCGAGCTCGATCTCGACCTCCGTGACCCCGACGCCCATCAGTCCGACCGACTCCGCCGTCCGCGCGACCGCGGCGTCCACGTCGGGGTCGTTGTGCCCGAGGAGCGGCGGCCCGAAGGCAGCGTGGTAGTCGGTGTAGACCTTCCCGTCGCCGTCGGTGAAGGTGGCGCCGGAGGTGGCGGCGATCACGAGCTGCTCGAGTCCCGCCACTCGCCGCTGGCCGCTGTTCACCCCGCCGGGGATCACGCGCGTCGCGCGCTCCGGGAGCGAGGACCGCTCGACGATGCTCACGTGCTCACCCGCAGCTCCGCGACGACGTCCGGATCGAGCTCGACCCCGAGTCCGGGCGCGGTCGGGACGGCCACGCAGCCGTCGCTCTCGACCGGGAGGAGCTCTCTGGTGAGGCGCGTGTTGATCGGCGTCTCGGCAACGCAATACTCCTGGAAGAGCGCGTCCGGGAGCACGGCGTTCACGTGCAGCGAGGCCGCCTTGATGATCCCGCTCTTCCACGCATGCGGCACGGTCCGGAGGCCTCGCTCGCGGCCGAGCTCGGCGATCCGGAGCGTCTCGGTGATCCCACCACACCGGGTCACGTCCGGCTGGAGGATATCGACGTGGCCCCGGTCGATCAGCTCACGGAAGCCCCAGGTGGTCACGTCCTGCTCTCCGGCGGCGATCGGGAGCTCGACCGCGTCGGCCAGCTCCGCGTAGGCCTCGTAGGCGTCGGGCTCGAAGGGCTCCTCGAGCCAGTAGACCCCGATCTCCTCGAGCTCCCGCGCGACCCGGGTCGCCGTGCGGGCATCGGCGCCGTAGCCGAGGCCGGCGTCGATCAGGATCTCGACCCCCTCGCCGCCCGCCTCGCGGGCGGCACGGGCCAGGCGGACGTCGTGATCGGCGTCCTTGCCGAGCGGCCCCCAGCCGAGCTTGACGGCCGTGAAGTGCTGCTCCCGGAGCCCGGCGACGGCGTCGGTCACCTCCTCCGGCGTATCGGGCATCAGCCGCGAGGCGTAGGCGCGGACCCGGGTGTGCACCGGCGTGCCGAGCAGCTCGCAGACGGGCTTTCCGAGCGCCTTGCCCTTGAGGTCCCAGAGCGCGACGTCGATTCCGCTGATCGCGTGGATCGCGACGCCGCGGCGCCCGTAGAAGATGGTCGCCCGGTACATCTTCTGCCAGAGCCGCTCGACCTCCGTCGGATCCTCGCCGATCAGCGTCTCCCGGAGCCCGAGCGCGACCGCGTGGGACCCGCGTGCCTCGACGACCGCCTTCACGATCTCGGGCGAGGAGTCGACCTCCCCGATCCCCACCAGCCCCTCGTCGGTGTGCACGCGGATGAGGAGATCGTCCTGGCTCCCGTCCGCGATCCCCTCGTCGATGTCGGCCTGGCGGAGCACGATCGCCTCGACGTCCGTGATCTTCATCGGCTTGTCGACAATAACGAGATTGTCGACAATCCGAAACCTGATTCCCTCGCCTGTCACGTGCACGATCCACCTCGGCCGCGAGGGCTCCCGGGAGGAGCTCGCATGAAGGCAGGCGTCGCGCAGGTCACGATCACGCCACCGAGCGGCCTGCCGCACGGCTGCTGGTCGGCGCGAACGGGCCTCGCCGAGGGCGTGCACGACGAGCTTCTCGCGCATGCTCTCGTGCTCGGGGACGTGGCGATCGTCGCCGCCGACATCGTCTTCGTCGGCGCCGACCTCACCGCCGAGGTGCGACGGCGCATCCGCGAGCTCGCGGGGATCGAGCACGTCCTCGTGCACGCGACGCACAACCACAGCGCGCCGAGCCTCTCGCGCGGCTGCTCGATCGCCGGCCTGCGCGACGCGCCCGAGTTCGAGCAGTGGGCCTCGCTCCTGCCCGAGCTGCTGGCGGGAGCGGTCTACGCGGCGGCGCGCTCCGCTCGCCCCGCTCGAGTCGGCTCGAACGTCGGCGTCGCGAGGGGCCTGAGCGTCAACCGGGTCGACCGGGAGCGCCCGGTCGACGAGCTCGTGCCGGTCCTCCTCGTCGAGGACGAAGAGGGTGAGGCGCTGGCGATCGTCGCCTCGTTCGCCTGCCATCCCACCTCGATGTCGGGCCACACGCTCCTCTGGAACACGGATTTTCCCGGCCCGCTCCGCGAGGCTGTCGAGCACGAGTATCCGGGCGCGAGTTGCATCTACCTGCAGGGGTGCGCCGGCGACGTCGCGCCCTGGGACCACTGGTTCGGCAACGCGGGCGCGCGGCCGCAGACGTTCGCGAACCGCGATGCGCTGGGTAGGTCGCTGGCACAGGCGGTGCTCGCCGCTCTCGCCGGGATCACGACGGCGGGGGACGTCCGCGTCGCCGCCCGCTCGACGACGCTCGACCTCGCTCGCCGCCGACTCCCGTGGCCGTCCGGGGAGGTCGCAGCGGTCGCCGCAGAGCTCCGCGACGCTACCGAGCCCTCCTACGCAGAGCGGTGGCCTGACGAGGTGCACTCGGCCGCGTCGGGGACGGAGTACGCCCTGGCCTACCAGAAGGGAGCCGCCGCGATGTACGCCGACATGCAGAGCCGGCAGGGCGAGCCCCTGCGCGCCGAGCTGCAGGCGATCGCGATCGGCGACGCCGTCCTCGTCTCGAACCCCTTCGAGCTCTTCAGCGGTCCGGGCACGGAGATCCGCGACCGCAGCCCATTCCGGACGACCTTTGTCCTCGGCTACTCGAACGAGTACCTGGGTTACCTGCCTCCGAGTAACGACCTGCTCGAGGTCGAGCGCGTCCCGCTCCGAGACGTGCTCGACCAGCATCGCTACCGGTGGGCTTACGGGATCACGAACACGAACGTCGCCGCGGGCGAGGTCGAGCGCGTGGTCGAGGAGAGCGCCGCGCTGCTCAGCGCAGTCGCCCCCTGAGGCCCATCAGGTCGAGCGTGCTAGCACCCTCTTCGATCCGGTTCCGAAGCACCTCCTCCCGCGCCTCGAGAGCCGCCGCCTCGGCGAGGACGCGTTCGGCATCCTCCGCTGCGACGACGACGATCCCATCGAGGTCCGCGACGAGGAGGTCGCCGGGGGCCACCTCGACCCCGTCGATCTCGAGCGAGACGCGGAGCTCGCCCGGGATCTCCTTCCCGGGCTTCAGCGGACAGGTGCCACGGTGGAAGACGGGAAAGCCGAGGGCTGCGATACCGACAACGTCACGGACGGCGCCGTTCACCACCAAGCCGGCCGCGCCCCGGCGCTGCGCCGCGAGCGCAAGCAGGTCGCCGCAGAGGGCCGCGTCCATCGAGGCGCCGGCGTCGAGCACGATCACCTCGCCGCGAGAGACCTCGTCGATCGCCCGGTGGAGGGCGAGGTTGTCGCCGGGCACCGCGCGCGCCGTCGACGCCGGCCCCACCGCAACCGCCTCCGGCCAGGCCGGCGTGAAGCCCCGGAGCAACCGGGTCCCGTCTCCGACCACGGAGGCGACGAGCGCGGAGGAGACGGAGGTCACGCGAGTAGGCTCGCAGACCGTGAGGCTCGAGGGGGACGCCGCCGCCGCAGCCGGGAGCGCCTGAGTGGATGCCGGTTCCGTCGGCGAGGCGGAAGCGGGCTACGACGAGCTCCGCGCGCGGTTCCAGTGGGCGATTCCGGATCGCTTCAACATCGGCGTCGCCTGCTCCAACGCGCAGCCCGCGGCGGAGCCGGCACTCGCCGACGTCGGACCGGACGGCGCCCGCCGGGAGTTGACCTTCGGCGAGACGGCCTCGCTCTCGAACCGCCTCGGCAACGCGCTACGCGGGCTCGGCGTCGTGGCGGGAGACCGGGTGGCGATCGTCCTCCCGCAGCGCGTCGAGACGGCGCTCGCGCACCTCGCCGTGTACAAGGTCGGTGCGATCGCGGTTCCGATGAGCGTCCTCTTCGGTCCCGACGCGCTCGTCCACCGGCTCGGAGACAGCGGGCCGAGTGCCATCCTGACCGACGCTCGGCGCATCGAACGGGTCGCCGCGGCCGCCGCCGGGCTCGACGATCCGCGCATCGTCGTCGTCGACGGAGATCCGGAGGCGCCTCACTCCTCCTTCTGGCCGCTCCTCCTCGCGGGGTCGGAGCGGCTCACGGCGCTCGAGACGTCCTCGGAGGACCCGGCCCTCCTGATCTACACCTCGGGCACCACCGGGCCGCCGAAGGGAGCGCTCCACGCGCACCGCGTCGTCCTCGGACATGCGCCCGGGTTCCGGCTCTCGCACGACTTCTTCCCGCAGCCGGGCGATCGCTTCTGGTCGCCGGCCGACTGGGCGTGGATCGGCGGCCTCGTCAACGGCCTCCTCTCGACGTGGCTCCACGGCCGCCCGGTCGTCGGCGCCTGGCGCGAGGGGCCCTTCGAGCCGGAGTGGGCCGTCTCGACGATCGCCCGCGAGCGGATCAGGAACACGTTCCTGCCGCCGACGGCGCTGAAGCTGATGCGAAGCGCCGGCGTCCGCCTGGCGCCCGGCGCGCTGCGGACGGTGATGTCCGGCGGCGAGGCGCTCGGCGCCGAGACCCTCGCCTGGGCGCGGGAGGCGCTCGGCGTGACCGTGAACGAGATCTGGGGTCAGACCGAAGCCAACTACGTCGCCGGGAACTCCCAGTCGGCCTGGGAGGTCCGTCCCGGCTCGATGGGGCGCGCCTACCCCGGCCACGACCTCGCCGTCCTCTCGGGTGGCGGAGAGCCTCTGCCGCCGGGGGAGATCGGCGAGCTCGCCGTTCGCACACCCGACCCGGTCGTCTTCCTCGGATACTGGCGGGACCCGGAAGCAAGCCGCGCGAAGGTGCCCGACGAGTGGCTGCGCACGGGCGATCGGGCGAGGATCGACGACGCGGGCTACCTCTGGTTCGAGGGGCGCACCGACGACGTCATCTCCTCCGCCGGCTACCGCATCGGGCCCGAGGAGGTCGAGCAGTGCCTGCTCGGGCATCCCGCCGTCGCGCTCGCCGCCGCGATCGGCGTGCCCGACGTTCACCGGGGGGAGGTCGTCAAGGCTTTCGTGGAGCTGCGCGCCGGTGTCGATCCCTCGCCCCAGCTGGCGGAGGAGATCCGCGCGCACGTGCGCTCGCGCCTGGCCGCGTACGAGTACCCGCGGCACCTCGAGTTCGTGACCGGCCTGCCCCTGACCGTGACGGGGAAGATCCGCCGCTCCGAGCTCCGCCGCCTCGAGCAGGAGCGGCGGCGGCTCGGCGGCGGCGCGGTCTAGAGTCTCCGCCGCGGCGCCCGTGCGCCGTCGCCCACCTTCCGTCAAAGGAGAACTCCATGAAGCTTCGCCTTCCGGTCGCCCTCCTCGCCATGACCGCCGCGCTCGCCGCGGCTCCGGCGTTCGGCGCCTTCGGCCTCCTGTCCGGCACGTTCGCGACCAGGATCTCGGGCAAGTCGGCAGCGCTGAACGGCACCTGGACGCTGAAGTTCCCGGCCGCCCCGGGCACGACCTACCGCATCCTCAGGAACGGCAAGGAAGTCGTTCACGGCAGGTTCGCAGGCATCAACGGCGTGCTGACGATCGCAGACCAGGGCGGCCCGTATGCGTGCAAGGGCGTGCAGCGGGCTGCGGTGTACGCCTACAAGCTCAGCGGCAAGTCGTTCACGCTCAAGGCGACCGTCGACGGCTGCGCGGCGCGCAAGGCCGTGCTCACGGCGCAGGCCTTCAGGAAGAAGTAGCGGCCGCGATTCGTCCCGCCTGAGACGCACCGGCGCAACGCCGACTTCGGCGCCGACCGCCTCGTGGCAACAGCCTCCACACGGGGAGACCGTTCGCTACAGTCGGGCTGCACTTTCTAGGGAGAAGAGCACCGGCCGCGAGGCCGGACAACCGAGGGGGTTCACACCGTGCGAAGGCACATCTGGATGCTGGCCGCGATCCTGCTCGCGGCGTTTGCGACGATCGCCGGCACGGCACCGGCGTCGACGCCGCCGACCGGCACCGTGACTGTTCCGACGACCGTCGGACAGACGGTCATGGATTCGTGGACGGGCACGATTCCGCTCGGATCGCACCCGACGAGTACCTGCACGACACCGCCGGCCAACGAAGACGATCACTCGATTGCGGTCACCGTCCCGGCGGGCGCGTACGGCGCGGTCAGGGCCGAGTTCACGTTCTCGATCTCGTGGACGCCGGTTGTCGACCCGACGACGTCGGACGAGATCCTCACCGTGTACGAGTCCGCCGGCAACGAGCTCGGCTCGAGCGACACGAGCGGCACGACCGAGAGCGTCGTGCTCTACAACCTCCCCGCCGGAACGTATCGCGTGGCCGCGTGCGGGTTCGCGAACGCACAGCCGCAGGACTACACGGGGAAGCTCGTCGTGAAGGCGCTCCCGACGGCCGCCTCGCAGCCGCCCCTGCCTTCCACGGACCCGCAAGGGCTCGCGTTCTCCGCGGCGGTCCCGGCCGACGCCCAGCGCGACGAGGCGGAACCGATCATGGAGATCGACCCCTCCGGGAAGATCTACACCTGCGGGCCGACCGGCTTCTCCAACGCTGCCGACTACGCCCAGGTCTCGACCGACGGCGGCGACCAGTTCCACCTGCTGGGGACGCCTCCGCGGGGCCAGCAGGGCGCCGGCGGCGGCGGCGACTGCGGCCTCGCGACGGCGATCGTTCCGAACAGCGCCGGCAACTACCAGTACGCCTACACGGGCCTCGGCGCGCTCGCCAACTTCGCGACCTCCACGTCGCCGGACAGCGGCCACACCCTCACGACGGCGCAGATCGTCTGCGCCACGACTCCGCCGGGAGCGGCCTGCGACCGCCAGTGGATGACCTTCCTCGACGCGCAGACGGTCCTGCTGATCTACAACCAGCAGCAGCCGCGGAACACGATCGTCCAGCGGTCGACGGACGGCGGGCTCACCTATTCCACGACCGGCGTCGTCGCCGCGCCGAATCCGAACTTTCCCGGCGAGATCCGGTTCAATCCCAACTACACGACGGGCGGTGCGAGCGGCCTCGTGTTCTTCGCCTGGGACGGCAACCCGACCTCGGGAGGCGGCGACAGCATCAACCTGTCCGTCTCGCCCGACCGGGGCGTGACGTGGAAGACGTGCCGCGCGGCACTCTCGACGGGGGACGCAGCCGGCTTCGTGATCGCCGACAACGACAGCGCCGGGAACATCTACGTCGCCTACACGGACGCCTCGACCTACCACACCTACCTCGTTACCCTGACCGCGGCCAACATCTCCAAGTGCAACGGCGGCACGACAATGCAACCGACTGTGAATCCCGGCTTCTCGACGCCGCTGCAGGTCGATCGAGACACCGTCAACACCACCGTCTTCCCGTGGCTCGTCGCCGGCGGCGCCCCCGGGAGAGTCGCCGTGACCTTCTACGGAACAACCTCGGACGGTAATCCCAGCCTGGGCACCTTCAGGGGAGCGTGGGACGTCTACGTCAACCAGTCCCTGAACGCCCTCGACCCGACGAATCGAACCTTCAGCCAGGTCAAGGCCACGACTCACCCCTTCCACTACGACTCCATCTGCCTGAACGGGCTCGGCTGCGACTTGAGCGTGCCGCCGGGCGACCGCTCGCTCGCTGACTTCTTCGCGATCGACTACAGCCCCGCGAGCCACAAGCTGTCGGTCGTCTTCGACCGCGGCAACAAGAAGCCGGACGAGGCGACGGGTCATGTGGCGACCCCGATGGTGACGAACCAGATCGGGGGTCCCGCGAACGGCGGGGGCACGGTCACCTCGGACGCGAACCACGTTGTCGTCCGCAGCTCCTCCACCGACCCCGCGGGTGATGCCCTAGCCCGCTACTCCTCGCTCGGAGCGACGCCCACGTCGGTTAACGAGCCGGCCGGCGACTTTCTCTCGGCCTCCGTCGGGCCGGAGCTAACCCTTCCGGCCGGCACACCGGTGGCGAACGGCGGCTTCACGGTGACGATGAACGTGGCCAATCTCTCCAACACGGCTCTGACACAGGCGATGACCGACACGGGCTCCGGATCGCTGCTCTGGATCTGGCGCTTCACGAACGGCTATCAGGACGCAGCCGTCAGCGCTCGCTACGCCGCCGGCTCGTTCACGTTCGGGTTCAACGACTACACGACCGGCGGAAGCCCCTGCGAGGTGGTGGTGCCGCCGGCGGTGAGCGAGAAGTGCGTGGTCTATCCGGGCACGACGACCGTGCAGGGCGCGGTCGACCAGGCGACCGGAAAGATCCGCGTGAGCGTGCCGCGGTCGCTGCTCCGCGCCCTCAGCGGCACGGATGCCAACGGCCGACCCCTCGAGACGACGACCCTCGCGGCGGGTGTGTCGCGGTTCTACGACGGAACCGCGTTCTCGTTCGGCAACGCCAACGCCAACCCCTCCGTGCAGTCGTTCCTCTACCCGCTCGACAACACGCCGGCGATGGACTTCCTGCTGCCCGGCGGCGCCACCGCCGTCACGATCCGCTCCTTCGAGGCGATCCGTGCCGCCCGCGGCGTCGTCGTGCGCTGGCGGACCGGCTCCGAGGTCGGCAACGTCGGCTTCAACGTCTACCGGGGCTGGAACGCGCACCGGCTGAAGATCAACACGCGGCTGATCCGGAGCGCACCGTCCGCCACTCTGCGCGGCCACTCCTACGTCTGGCTCGACCGGGCCGGCAGCCAATGGGCTCGTTACTGGCTGCAGGAAGTCCACGCGGACGGGACGCGAGTGCTTCGCGGGCCGGTCGGGACTCGTTAGCGCAGACCGCCGCTGCCGAGGGGCCGTTCCAGCGGCCTCTCGGCAAGCTGAAGGGATACCGGCTCGGGCCGATCGCGCAGGACTGAGCCGTGACCGCGTCGCCGCCGAGCCGCAGCGGCAACTAGCGTCTCCGCATGACCTCCGAGCGGCTGTCGGTCTCGACCGTCGACTACCACACGGGCGGCGAGCCCTTCCGGATCGTCACCGGCGGCGTTCCACCGCTCGCCGGCTCCACGATCCTCGAGCGCCGGCGCGACGCGGCCGCGCGCCTGGACGACGTGCGGGCGCTCCTCGTCAACGAGCCGCGCGGCCACGCCGACATGTACGGCTGCTTCGTCACCGAGCCCGAGGACGGCGGGGCGGATCTCGGGGTCGTCTTCTTCCACAACGAGGGCTACTCGACGGCCTGCGGGCACGGCACGATCGCGCTCGTTACCTGGGCGCTCGAGTCGGGGCTGCTGCCCGTCTCGGGCGCGGAGACGAAGGTCGTCGTCGACGCGCCGTCGGGCAGGCTCGCCTGCGTGGCGCGCTGCAACGAGGAGCGCGTCACGAGCGTCCGCTTCCGGAACGTTCCCGCCTTCGTGCTGGCCCGCAGCCTCGAAGCGTGCGGCCTCGCCGTCGACGTTTCCTACGGCGGAGCCTTCTACGGCTCGGTCGACGCCGCGGCGGCGGGGCTGGCGGTCGAGACGGCGGCCCTGCCGGAGCTGATCCGGCTCCAGCGGGAGCTCCGTCCCGTCCTCGAGGCCTCGGTGGAGGTCGTCCACCCCCTCGAACGGGAGTTGTGCGGGATCTACGGGATCGTCTTCTTCGAGGAGCTCACCGGCGAGCCCCTCGCACAGCGGAACGTCGCCGTCTTCGCCGACGGCGAGGTGGATCGCTCGCCCTGCGGCAGCGGCACCTCCGCGCGCCTCGCGCTCCTGCACGCGCAGGGGCGCCTCGCCGTCGGGCAGCCGCTCCGCCACCTGAGCATCGTCGGCTCCGAGTTTCTCGGGACGGTGGTGTCAGAGACGACTGTCGCGACCCACCCCGCCGTGGTCACCGAGGTCGAGGGCTCGGCGCACCTGACCGGCCGCCACCGATTCGTGCTCGAGCGGGACGACCCGCTCGGGACCGGCTTTCTGCTCCGTTGAGCGCCGAGGCGTCGCTCGCGATGCCGGCCTCAGGGCGCGCGGCTCCGCCGCAGGCCCGTCTGCGCCGCCGACCGGGAACTGGCGGGAAGACATGAGCGTCCTCAGCCTCCGCGGGGGCCGCAAGGGCTTCGGCTCACGCACAGTGCTCGACGGCGTCGATCTCGAGGTTTCGGCCCGGGCGAGGATCGGCGTCGTCGGCCCGAACGGCTCCGGCAAGTCGACACTCCTGCGGCTGCTCGCAGGGATCGAGGAGCCCGACGCGGGCGAGCTCGTCCGCCGCCGCGGCCTCACCGTCTCCTTTCTCGCGCAGCATCCTGCGGGTGACGAGCGGACGCCGCTCGAGCTGGCCCGCGCGGCACGGCCCGACCTGGACCAGCTCGATCGGGAGCTCCACGCGTGCGCGGCCCGCCTCGGGTCGCCGGAGGTGGTGGCCGACCTCGGCCTGATGACGCGGGTCCTGCGGCGCCAGGAGGAGCTGATCGAGCGCTACGAGGCGGCGGGCGGACCGAGCTTCGAGGGGCGCGCGCGGGCGCTCCTCGTCGACCTCGACCTCACCGAGGACGACCTCACCGTGCCGACGCGCGCCCTCAGCGGCGGCCAGCGCAAGCTCGTCGAGCTCGGCGCCTGCCTCCTCCAGGATCCCGACGTCCTGCTGCTCGACGAACCCGAGGCGCATCTGGATGCCGAGGCGCGCGACCTCGTGGAGCGGCTCGTGGGCGACTTCAAGGGCGCCGTCGTCGCGGTCTCCCACGATCGGTACCTCCTCGACGACCTGGTCTCGAGCATCGCCGCGCTCGATCGCGGCCAGATTCGGATCTGGCCCGGAAACTATTCGGCCTACGTGCTCGCGCGCGAGCTCGAGGCGCAGCGCCGGCAGGTGCTCTACACCACCCAGCAGAAGGAGATCGCGCGGCTGGAGGAGGCGATCCGCCGTTTCCGCCACTGGGCGCACCTGGTGCCAGCCGAGCGTCACGCGCGCCAGGCGCGCGTCAAGCAGCAGCAGATCGACCGCATGGAGAAGGTCGAGCGGCCCGTGCTCGAGCGGCGGCGGATCGCCCTGCGCCTGCGCGCTGCGAAGCGCGGTGGCCAGAAAGTGGTCGAGCTCCGCGACGTGAGCGTTTCGTTCGGGCGAGAGCCGGTGCTCGCTGGGATCGACCTCGTCGTCTTCCACGGCGAGCGCGTCGGCGTCGTCGGCGAGAACGGGGCGGGAAAGAGCGTCCTCGTCAAGACGATCGTGGGCGCTATCGAGCCCGGCGCAGGCGAGATCTGGCGCGGTCCGTCGATCCGCGTCGGGTACCTGGCGCAAGACCAGGAGACGCTCGACCCGAGAGCGACCCCGCTCGAGGTCGTCCGCGGTGCCCGCCCCTGCACCGAGGGGGAGGCCGTCTCCACCCTGATGAAGTTCCTGTTCGCCTACGAGCAGGTCCGGCGGCCGGTCGCGACCCTCTCCGGCGGTGAACGCACGAGGCTCCAGCTGCTGCTCCTGATGCTGTGCGGCGCGAACCTGCTGGTGCTCGACGAGCCGACGAACCACCTCGACATCGACTCGATCGAAGCCCTCGAGGCCGCGCTCGACGAGTTCGACGGCACCGTGATCTTCATCTCGCACGATCGCTACTTCCTCGACCGCATCGCCGACCGCATCCTCGAGGTGCGCGACGCCGGGTGCGTGAGCTACGAGGGCGGCTACAGCAGCTGGTTCGAGCGCCACGGCGCAAAGAGCGGCACCCGGATGTAGGTCCCGTACCAGACTGGGGCTTGTGGAGCGGCTGTCCGCGGCCGAAAAGCATCAGATGAAGGCGAAGCCGGCGCAGAGGGTGTTCGGCGCACCGTGGCTGGCCGTGGCCGCCGCGCTCCTTGCCGTCTTCAGCCTGCACGCAGTCTGGCCCTTCGGCGGCCCGGGCCTCGACCGCATCATGTCGCGCTGGCTGAACAGCGCCGTCTGCGACGTCCCCGGAGTGTTCGTGCTTGCTCGCGCGATCCGGGTCGATCGTGAGCGGGCTGCGTGGCTGCTGCTCGGCGGCGGGCTGCTCCTGTGGGGCCTCGGCAACACGTACCTGCTGCTCGTGGAGACCTCGGACCCGCCGCCCGTCCCGTCGCCGGCAGACGGGCTCTGGCTCGCGTTCTATGCCCTGAGCTACGTCGGTTTCCTGCTCTTGATGCGCTCGCGGATCGCGGAGTTCCGGCGCAGCCTCTGGCTCGACGGCGTCATCGGCGGCACCGCGGTTGCCGCGGTCGTGACGGCGATCGTCTTCGGAGCGGTCGTCGGCTCCGTCGGCGGCTCCCGCCTCTCGGTCGCAACGAATCTCGCGTACCCCCTCGCCGACATGCTCCTGCTGGCGCTCGTCGTCGGCGCTCTCGCCGCCGCGGGGTGGCGTCCGGGCCGGAGCTGGGCGTGGATCGCCTGCGGTTTCGCCTTCTTCGCCGTCTCCGACAGCATCTACCTCGTCCAGAGCGCGCACGGCAGCTACGTGACCGGCCGCATCCTCGACGCCGGCTGGCCGCTCGCGATGCTGCTGATCGCCCTCGCGGCTGCCCAGCCCTCGCCTGCGCGGATCAAGACCAGGTACGACGGCTGGCTCGTGCTCGTGGTGCCGGCCGTGTTCGCGGTCCTGAGCGTGGGCGTGCTCGTCTACGACCACTTCCACCGCGTGACACCGCTCGCGCTGGCGCTAGCGGGGGCGACGATCTTCGCGGTGATCGCCCGCATGGCGCTGACCTTCGGGGAGAACCTGGCGATGATCGCCTCGAGCCGCCACGACGCCGCCACCGACGCCCTCACCGGCCTCGCCAACCGAAGAACCCTGCTGGCAGAGCTCACCCTCCGCCTCGAGGCTGCGGACGAGCGGAAGCCCTGGTGCCTGCTCCTCTTCGACCTGAACGGCTTCAAGACGTACAACGACTCGTTCGGGCACCTTGCCGGGGATGCGCTGCTCGTGCGGCTCGGCAAGAAGCTCGCCGCGACCGCCGCCGGCCTCGGGACGGCCTACCGGATGGGCGGAGACGAGTTCTGCGCGCTCGTGGCGGTCGACGAGCACGACTCCGGCGCAGTCACGGCAACGCTCGCCTCGGCCCTCTCGGAACAGGGCGAGGGGTTCGAGATCACGGCCTCCTGCGGGGCCGTCCAGCTTCCCGCCGAGGCCGCCGATCCCGTTGAGGCGCTGCGGCTGGCCGACCAGCGGATGTACGCACACAAGCGGCACGTCAAGGGCCGCTCCGAGGAGCGCGTCGCAGCGGGCGAGCTCGCCCGAGCCGTCGCCACGCACGGCCACGAGCTCAGCGGCGGACACGAGATGGCGGTGCTCGCCGCCGCTGTGGGGCGGCGTCTGGGCCTCGACGGGGACGACGTGCGCCGCCTGGAGCGCGCCGCGGCCGTCCACGACGTCGGCAAGCTCGCGATCCCGAGCTCGATCCTCGAGAAGCCCGGCCCGCTCGACCAGGCAGAGTGGGAGTTCGTCTGGCGCCACACGGTCGGCGGCGAGAAGATCCTGTCGGCGACGCCGGCGCTGGAGCCGGTCGCGGAGGTCGTTCGATCGACGCATGAGAACTACGACGGAACCGGCTACCCCGACCACCTCGCGCGGCAGGAGATCCCCCTGGCGGCACGGATCGTGTTCGTCTGCGACGCCTTCGAGGCGATGACGAGCGACCGCCCACACCAGCCCGCTCGCTCGGTCGAGGAGGCTCTCGAGGAGCTACGCCGCTGCTCGGGTACGCAGTTCGACCCGGCGGTCGTGGAGGCCTTCTGCGCCGTCGTCGCCGAGCGACGCCACCTGCGGCTCGTCTCGTAGGGAAGGTTCCCCGCCGGCCGTACGGGGCACGGCGCGGGCGAAGGCCGCCGGCTCCGCCCGCCCCGCTCGGGCGCCTACTTCCCGACCTTCACGATCGGGCAGTTCAGCACCGTCTTCGTGTCTCGAACGTGGATGTCGCCCTTCTTCTCGAGCTCGGTGATCTGGTCGTCCTTCACGAGCAGCACCGGTGTGACACCGCCCTTCCAGGTGACGATCTCCTCGTGCCAGAGCGGCGTGTACGTCTTCTCGCCGGGCTCCGAGCTGAAGACGGCGAGCTGTCCTACCGCCGCCGGCCCCTCGACGAGGTAGATCTCCTCGGACGACTTGAGCGAGGCGCCGAGCTTCGCCGAGTAGTTGACGTGCATCGCTGCCGCAGCTGCCTTGCTCGAGACGTCGAGATTCAGGTAGGTGTCCTTGTGGCCGTCGTAGTAGCCCAGGAACGAGACGTGCCGGATCGAGCTGGCTGGGCCCATCCGGGGCCCGCCGTCACCTGCGACTGCGGCCATCGTCGCCGTGAGAGCTGCGGCAACGAGAGCCAGTAGGAGCCATGTCGTTCTCGACATGTCGACCTCCTTGATCGCTTTCCAGCCAGTACGCCGGATTGGACGGAGTGGATTCCGCCCGTCTACGAGGCGCGCCGCCGGCGTCGGAAGCGCCCGCGGTCTTCCTCGGGCGGCGCGGCGCCCGCCTCGCCGAGTGCCGAGGCCGCCGACCGGAAGTCCTCCGCCCTCAGGCACATGAGCTCCGCCGGCTCGAGGTGCGCGAGCGAGCCGCCGCCGACGCCCGCGAGGCGGAGCGCCTGCGCGTTCAGCGCCTGCTCGAAGATCGTTCGGGCGAAGCGGGCGTTTCCGAATCCCTCGCCACGCTTGGCCCCCTCGAAGATCTCGCGCAGCGCCTGGGGTGCCTCGTCGGCCAGGGTGTACTGGAAGTCGGCGCAGAACTTCTGCGTGATCGCAAGCAGCTCCTCGGTCGTGTAGTCCGGGTAGCTGATCTCGCGTGAGAAGCGGGAGCGCAGGCCCGGGTTCGAGTCGAGGAACCTGTGCATCAGCCTCGGATAGCCCGCAACTATTACGATTAGCCGCTCGCGGTAGTCCTCCATCCGCTTGAGGAGCGTCTCGACCGCCTCAGGGCCGAAGTCGAAACGCTCGTCGGGCGGCGCGAGCGAATACGCCTCGTCCACGAAGAGAACGCCGTCGAGCGCCTTCCGGACCACGCGGTCGGTCTTGATCGCCGTCGTCCCCACGTACTGGCCGACGAGGCCGGCGCGGTCGACCTCGACGAGGTGACCACGCCGCAGCAGCCCCATCGCGCGGTACATCTGCGCGAGGAGCCGCGCGACTGTCGTCTTGCCGGTTCCCGGATTGCCGAGGAAGACGAGGTGCTGGCTCGTGGCCACCTCCGGCAGCCCGTGCTCCTTGCGCCGGGCCTGCACCTGCAGGAAGGCGACGAGCGCCCGCACCTGCTCCTTCACGGTCTCGAGCCCGGTGAGTGCATCGAGCTCGGCCTGCAGCTCCTCGAGCGAGCGCTCGGGTTCCGGCCGGCGACGGCCGAACTGATCGGCCATCCATTCGACCGCCGGCTCCTCGCTCGCCGACCGGCGGAGCCGCTCGCCGAGCTCGCGGATCGTGCGGCCCGCCTCCTCGAGTGGGTTCGGCATCGCCTACATCTTGCCCGCGGAACGCGCCCGAGGGCCTTAGACTCGCAGCCGTGCGGTGGCCCTGGCAGAAGCGCAGCCTTCTCCCCGGCCTCGGCCGCTCCGGCGGCCTCTCAGACGCCGCCGCCCGCCTCGACGACGGCGGCGGCGGGACAGCTCAGCCCGGAGCTCCTCGGGCAGCTGAAGCAGGCGGGCATCACGCTCGACCCGAACGCCGAGGTGATGGTGAGCCAGTAGACGACGCAGCTGAGCGGCGCGGACGCGCTAGCACGTGGCGTTCGGGGACACGCACATCGTCAAGCTCAAGCTCGAGATCTCGCGGGAGGGGCAGGAGCCTTACGAGGTGACGACGGGCGCGCTCGTGCCGGCGCGGGTCGCGGAGACGTTCGCCGAGAGCAAGGCCTTCGCCGCGAAGGTCGACCCGAACGACCGCAACCAGGTGCTCGTCCTCTGGGACGGCGCTTGACGGCACATCGCCGGCGCTGGTGGCGCGCGAGCAGGTTGCGCGTGCTCCTTCGGACCTGAGTCCGAGCTTCTCGACCGCGAGTCAGCGGTTCGGGCGAGCGAGTCAGCCGCCCGGAACGAGCCACTCTTCAGCTCTCGTGCTGCGGCCGGCGGCCGTGGGCGCACCCGCGGTAGAAGCGTGGCACGTGCCGAGGCGTCGTTCTCGCCGCCACCGCGCACATCGCGGCGCGTTCCGCTATCATCCATTTAGTTAACAGAGTTAACTATTAGGAGAGTGTTACGAACCCCGAAGTGCAAGCCCGCGCAGAGCCCGTCGCCGTCGCGAACGGCTTACGCCCCGTCCTCCTGAAGCTCGGCCGCGAGCTCCGGCGCGAGACGCGCCAGCTGGGCGTCACCGCGGCCCAGGCAGCCCTCCTCCACCTCATCCACAAGAACCCCGGCATCGGGGTGCGAGAGCTCGCCGCGCGCGAGGGGATCAGCGCGCCCGGCATGTCGGGCTACGTCGACCGGCTCGAGGCGGCGAAGCTCGTCACCCGCACTAGGTCCGCGAAGGACCGCCGCCGCATCGGACTTGCGCTCACCCCCGAGGGCACCCGCGTGCTGCGCGCCGTACGCTCCCGGAGAACCGCCTGGCTCGCCGCCCGGCTGCGCGGACTCGAGCCGGAGCAGCTCGCGGCGATCGAGGCGGCGCTCGCGGCGCTCGCGGAGCTCCTGGAGGTGCGCGCGTGACGGCGGCTCTTCTGGCTCTGAACGCCCGCACGTTCTCGAGCGTGCGGCGCCACCGCAACTACCGGCTCTTCTTCACGGGGCAGCTCGTGTCTGTGAGCGGCACCTGGATGCAAAACGTCGCTATGGCGTGGCTCGTCCTTCGCCTCACGCACTCCCCGGTCGCCGTCGGCATCCTCGCGGTCTGCCGGTTCGCACCCTTCACGCTCTTCGGTCTCTTCGCCGGCGTGATCGCCGACGGGCGCGACAACCGCCGGACGCTGATGGCGACCCAGGCTGCCTCGATGGTGCTCGCCGCGGTCCTGGCCATCCTGGCGATCTCCGGCCAGGCCACGGTCTGGGAGGTCTACGTCCTCGCCGTCCTCTCCGGCACTGTGCTCGTCCTCGACGCACCGGTGCGGCAGGGCCTGACCTTCCAGATGGTCGGGCGCGACGAGCTCCCGAACGCCGTCGCTCTCAACTCGTCGATCTTCAACGCGTCACGGATCCTCGGGCCCTCGCTCGCGGGGATCGTGATCGCCGCCGGGGGACTCGGCATCTGCTTCGCGCTCAATGCCGTGAGCTTCCTCGCAGTCCTCGCCGGGCTCGCGCTGATGCGCCCGAGCGAGCTCTACCCGCTCGAGCGCGGCGAGCGGCCGGCGCTACTCCGCGGCGCCCGCGAGGCTCTCGGCTATGCGCGACGGCGGCCTCGCGTCCTGCTCGTGCTGGGGATGGTGCTGGTGATCTCGACGCTCGGCTTCAACTTCAACGTCATCCTCCCCGTCCTTGCTGCGACGACGCTCGACGCCGGCCCGCGCACTTTCGGTGCGATCTCGGCCTGCTTCGGCGGCGGGGCGCTCGTCGGCGCGCTCCTGGCCGCCACCTTCGGCCGTGCGAGCTGGAAGGTGCTCCTCGCCGGCACGGCCGGATTCGGCGTGTCGGAGCTGCTCCTCGCCCCCACGCAGTCGGTGGTGGGCGTCGGCTTCCTCCTCTTCTTCACAGGCATCTGCTTCACCCTCTGGACGTCGAGCTCGAACTCGCTGCTCCAGCTGAGCGCGCCCGACCACATGCGCGGGCGCGTGATCGGGCTCTACTACTACGCCTTCAACGGCGTGGCACCGCTCGGCGGCCTCCTCGCCGGCTGGCTCTGCGCGCGGGGCGGGACGCAGCTCGCCCTCTCCCTCGCGGGCGTGACCTGCGTCGCGACGAGCATCCTCGCGTTCGCGCGGCGCCGCGCCGTCGGCTAGCCGCTCGCGACCCGCCGCAGGCCGACGTGACAGGCGGCCTGGCCACGCTTCTCGAGGTACTGCTGGTGGTAGTCCTCCGCCTGGTAGAACTGCCCCGCCGGCAGGATCTCGGTGACGACCCTGCCGATGGTGCCGCCCTGCGCCTCGGCCTTCGAGCGCTGGGCCGAAAGCTCCTGCTCGGGAGTGTGGAAGAAGATCGCCGAGCGGTATTGCGAGCCGACGTCCCAACCCTGACGGTTCAGCTGGGTCGGGTCGTGCTCCGCCCAGAAGACCTTCAGGAGGTCGTCGTAGGAGATCCGTTGCGGGTCGAAGGTCACCTCGAGCGCCTCGGCATGACCGGTGCCGCCGGAGCAGACGAGCTCGTAGCTCGGGTCCTCGACCGTGCCGCCGGTGTAGCCGACCCGCGTGGCCGTCACACCGTCGAGCCGCCGGAACGCCGCCTCGACGCCCCAGAAGCAGCCTGCGGCGAATGTCGCCTTGTCGTTTCGTGTCTCGTTCATGCTCCGTAGTCTCGCGGACCGGCGGTCGCGTTACGGGCCTGTCCGAAAAGTGGCCACGGTGGATGACAGGCGGCACGCGTCTCGAGGCAAGGACGCAGGGAGCGTCGATATGCAGGCATATCTGCGCGACCGAGGACGCCGCATCGAGGCGCGTGACGCCTGTCAGACGCCCTGGTTCACTTTTTGGACAGGCCCTTACGGGCGGGATGGTTGAGATTCGGGCGCCGAAGGTATCGGGGGGACATGACCCGCGTCGACACCGCAGCGTTGCGCGAAGCCGGCGACTCCACATGGGTGAAGGTGCTCGCGCGGATCGGCCTGATCGCGAAGGGCGTCTCGTACGTGCTCGTCGGAGTGCTCGCGATCAAGCTCGCCCTCGGGGACGGCGGGAAGGCGACGAGCCGCCAGGGCGCCCTTGCGACGATCGCCCGTGCGCCGTTCGGGAAGGTGCTCCTCGTACTGCTGGCGCTCGGCTTCGCCGGCTACGCGATCTGGCGCTTCGCCGACGCGGCCGTCGGCGGAGACGACGAGGACGAGGGTGCGAAGGCGTGGGCCAAACGGGCGGGTTACGCCGGGCGCGGCCTCGTCTACGCCGGCCTGACGTTCAGCACGATCAAGATCCTCGCCGGCTCCGGCGGAGGCCAGTCGCAGGATCAGAAGGCGCACAAGGCAACCGCCCAGGTCCTCTCGTGGCCCGCGGGAACGTGGCTCGTCGGGATCGCCGGCGCCCTGCTGATCGGAGTCGGTGGCTACAACGCCTACCGCGGCGTCGCGAAGGAGTTCCTGAAGCGCTGGCGCGAGCACCTTGGAGAGCGGGCGCGCGTGTGGGGGACGCGGGTGGGCATCGTCGGCCTGCTCGCGCGCGCCGTCGTCTTCGTCCTGATCGGGGTCTTCCTCGTCAAGTCCGCGATCGACTACAACCCGGGGGAGGCGATCGGCCTCGACGGCGCGCTGCAGAAGCTCGCCTCGCACGGCTACGGGTCGTTCCTCCTCGGCCTCGTCGCCGCCGGGTTGCTCGCCTACGGGCTCTTCTGCTTCGCGGAAGCGCGCTACCGCGAGGTATAGGGCCGGAAGTACGAGATTCGGGTGGTGGCGCCTGGGCGGCCTGAGCGGTCCGAAGGGCGTTCCACGGGTAGGCTGGGGGTGATGCCTCCGAAGGTGCAGAAGACGGACGATGAGTGGCGCCAAGAGCTGACGCCCGAGCAGTACCGCATCCTGCGCCGGAAGGACACCGAGCGTGCCTGGACGGGCTCGTACAACGAGACGAAGGACCCGGGCACCTACCGCTGCGCGGGCTGCGGCGCGGAGCTCTTCAGCTCCGACACGAAATTCGAGTCGGGCAGCGGCTGGCCGAGCTTCTACGCGCCCGCGGCCGACGACGCAGTGGCGACCGAGCGCGACTGGAAGATGCTGATCCCGCGCACGGAGGTGCTGTGCGCCTCGTGCGGCGGCCACCTCGGGCACGTCTTCGACGACGGGCCGAACCCGACCGGGCTCCGCTACTGCATCAACTCCTGCGCGCTCCAGCTCGATCCGGCCGAGCCGCAGGAATAACGGCCCGAACCGGGCGCCTCAAACAGCCGCGCGCAGCCCCGTGTGGCAGCTGACGCGGCCGCGCTTCTCGAGGTACTGCTGGTGGTAGTCCTCGGCCTCCCAGAAACTGTCGGCGGCCTCGATCTGAGTGACGATCTTCCTGGGCCAGTGGAGCTCGGCCTGGAGAGCCCCCTTCGACTTGCGAGCCGCGGCCTCCTGTTCGGCGGAGTGGAAGAAGATCGCGGAGCGGTACTGGGAGCCGATGTCGAGCCCCTGCCGGTTCCGGCTGCGCGGGTTGTGCTTGCGCCAGAAGGTCTCGAGAAGCTCGTCGTAGGAGATCTGCTCCGGGTCGAAGGTGATCTCGACCGCCTCCGCGTGCCCCGTGCGGTGGCCGCAGACGTCGCGGTAGGTCGGGTTCTGCGTGTGCCCCCCGGTGTAGCCGACGCGGGTCGAGGTAACCCCCGGCAGCTGGCGAAACGCGGCCTCGACGCCCCAGAAGCAGCCGGCCGCGAAAGTGGCTTTCTCGGTCATGCTCCTCAGTCTCCCGCCTGAACCGGAACGTTACGAGGCGGCGCTAGGCGCCGCTTGCGGCGCCGGCCCTCAGGACGTGCGGGTTCCGCCCGTGCGTCCGTCTGCGTCGCCGGCCGTGAGCCCATGTGTTTACCGACCCATGCTCCTAGGACCGAGCGGGCACGACGTGATGGAGCTCGTACATCTCGTCCTTGCTCGGCGGCGGCGCATCGCGGCCGGCGGTGACCTCCTGGACCGCCGGCATCAGCCGTTCGCGCTGGAAGCGCTCCGCGTGCTCGCGCGACTCCCACACGTCGAAGATCCTGAAGGTCCCGTCCTCGCCGAACCCGGCGGTATGGATCACCAGGCCGTCCGGGGGATTCTGATCGGTTCCCAGCTTCTCGACGACGGCGTCGTAGTTGGCCGTCATCCGGTCGTCGGTTGCCTCGAACTCCTGCAAGTACGCGTACGGCATCATGCCTCCTGTCGTTGCGGTTCTCTCGACCTTACGCGACTGCGCTACCGGCGTGCGCGAGGCTGGATGTTTCCTGGACAGAGTTGCGGAGAGGTCCTTCTGACCAACAACGCCAGGGAGGATCATGTTCGAGAAGTTGACGACACCCGAGGAGATCTTCAGCTTCAAGCTGGGGGCCGCCCTCACCATGGAGAAGACCGTGCTCGGGATGCTGGGCGAGCTCGAGGAGAACGCGCAGCGGGACGAGCTCAAGCAGCTCTTCCGGGAGCACGCCGCGCAGACCCGCGAGCACATCGCCAACATCGAGAAGTCGTTCGAGCTGCTCGGCGAGGAGGTCGACGATTCTCCGTGTCCGGCGATCGAAGGCCTCGAGAAGGAGGGCCTGGCGGCGATCAAGAAGACCGACGACAGTGTCGTCGACGCCGTCATCCTCGCGGGGGCGGCCGAGACGGAGCATCACGAGATCGCGGTCTACGAGACGCTCGTGACGAACGCCGAGGCACGGGGCGCGGACGAGGTTGCACAGCTACTCGTGCGGAACCTTCAGCAGGAGCAGGCGGCTCTCGAGAAGGTCCAGGCGGTCGCCAAGCGGATCTCCAAGCAGGGGATCGCGGTTCCGGCGTAGCTCGAAGGACGAGCGCTTGACAGCGGGCGCGATGTACGGGTCGGCTAGATCCTCGGGTCTAGCCGACCTGCGAACTGTCGATTGCGCGACGCGAGGGCGGCGTAGACGCTGTGGCGAGGCCGCGCCCGCCGAACGCGAATTGAGTCGACCGCTCGGCCGTTCCGGCACGCGGTTACAGGCCGCGAGCGCGCAGCCAGTCGACCGCGAAGTCGACGGCATCCCTCTGGCGGAAGAGCCGTGCCTCTCCCGACCCGACGCGACCACGCACGATCGTGCACGCACGCTCGAAATCCTCACCGAGCTCGCCGAACAGCTCGGCGTGGTCATCGACGTCGTCGAACCATTGCCACAGATGTTTGCCGTCGACGAGCACCGGCGCGCCGGATCGACGCATCCGCGCATTGCCGGTTCGATATTCGGCGAGGTGGAAGGACGTGTTGCTCGCGTGGCTCGCGCCGAGGAGGAGGACATCGGCATCGAGGTCGTACAGACGCGCGAGCGGTGAGCGCTCGCCCAGCGAGAAAGGCAGCTCGTGGTCACGGGTGACCGTGTCGGCGTGGTGCCCCCGGGCCGCGAACGAGCTCTGGGGGTGCGAGCTTCGAACGGCTGCAGGCCAGCTGCGAAACACCTCCGCGATGATCCCGACGCCCCTCGTCGGCGTGGCACGCGGGTCGAACGCGGGCATCGCCTCTCGAATCGCGCTCACCCAGGAGTCGGGTACCGGCGGGTGCTCCCAGTCGGCCGGGTCGGAGAGGTCGCCGCTATGGGCGGGCATCACGACCGTTCCCTTCGAACCTACGACAGCAATCAGTGCATGGATCACGGAAACGGCGCCGCCGACGACCCAGCCCAGTTCGGAGAGCGAGGAATGGACGAGCACGGACGCGCCCGGCCGCAGACCGAGTGCTAGAAGATCGCGCACGAGCGTCTCGACCGTGCGCGGCCGATCCGTCCCGGCGATCACCTCGGACTCGCCCACAGCCCCGACGTTACCGCGCGACAGAGCGAGCGACCGGGTCTTGACGTCGACTTCGCGAGAACATGGGTGGGCGCCGATGAGCGGGAGCGACCGGTGACCGAACGCCGGCGTACTACTCGCACTCGTACGGGAGACGCGACCTGGTGCGGCGGTTCCCGGGACTCTTCCCGCTGGAGGATACGCCGGGTCAGTGGCCGCTGCGCGGTTTCCGGAGCGGCCGCGGCTAGGCGGGCAGAATCGCAGTGAGGTTGGTCACCGACATCGCCCCAGGTCTCGAGCGCAGCAAGGTCGTCTTGCTTGACATACCGCTCAACCGAACGGTATCCCGCGTGTCTATTCGGGAAGCCAGCCCTCGCGGTAGCGGCTCGGTTCTCGCCGCGGGAATCGCGCGTATGCCTCGTCGGCGTCGGTCGTCTCGGTCTCGACACCGGCGCCGTGGCGGAGCGCGACCTACGGCATGGCGCCGGCGTCGAGCGGGACACGAATGACCCGGAACAGGCCTACGCCCGGTTCCCGAGTCCCGAGCCGACGCCGATACCGCGACGGCTGGCGCCCCGGCTAGCAGGCGAGGAACGAACCCTCGCGACTCCCCTGAGGCGACAGCCGGGCCGTGGCTCGACACAAGAGGGTCACGGCTAGGCTCACACCTCGTGCGGCTAGAGGTCACGCACTTCACCGACCCTGCGTGCCCGTTCGCGTTCTCCGCGGAGCCCATCCGTCTGCGCTTGCGGTGGCACTACGGCGATCAATTCGTCTGGCGCACCCGGATGATCGTCTTGACGCTGGAGCCCGGCGAGGCGGAGAGGCTCGCCGAGGGAGCTCCGGGGCTGCAGCGCAAGCACGGGATGCCGATCGATCCCGGGCCGTACCCGCGGCCCGCATCGTCTGAGCCTGCCTGTCGCGCGGTCGTCGCCGCGCGGCTCAACGCGCCTGAGAGGGAAGAGCCGCTCTTGCGACGCCTCCGCGTCCGCACGATGATCGGCGGGCTGCTCGACGATCCAGAACTCATCGCGGCGGCGGCGCGGGACGTCGGCCTCGATCCTGCCCAGCTCACCGCCTGGTGTGAGCGGCCGGACGTGGAGCAAGCGTTGCAGGCCGACATCGAAGCTGCTCGAACTCCGTCCCCGGCCGCGCGTGCGCTCGACCACAAGCTGGGCGGGCCTCGCGAGCGGCGGCGCTACACCGCGCCGAGCTATGAGATCGCACGGCCGGACGGCAAGGGCGGCGCGCCGGTCACGGTCGCGGGCTTCAACCCCGTCGAGACCTACGAGGCCGCGATCGCGAACCTCGCACCCGAGCTCACCCGCCGGCCCAAGCCCGAGCACGTCGCGGACGTGTTGGCGTGGGCCGGCGAACCGGTCGCGACCGCGGAGGTCGCACTCGTCGCGCAACTGGACACCGTTGACGCTCGCGCGGCTCTCGCTCGTGTCGCCCGTCCGACCGCGGCAGGGGCGGACTTCTACTGGACGCTCGACGGCAACCGCTAGGAGCCGCGGGGGCTGACCGAGCAGCAGACCGAACTCTCCGATCTCGCTATCCGTCTCAGATCAGCCGCCCCGCCGCCGAGCGTGTACAAGGAACACGATCGAGCCCGGCCTTCCCCTTACGGGCGACTCCTCGGTTCCCGCCACAGCCCATCCGGCCCGCTCGATACCCGTCGAGGCGCGTTCGATCGCTTCGCGAACTGAGTTGCAGCTCAACACTGTCGCTGGCGGACCTGCTCGAGTGAGGGTGGGTCGAGTGCGAGCAGCTCGGGAACGCTCACCGGTCGCAGTCGACGCCGACGGATGACAGGGAAGATCAACTGGAGCGCCTTGATCGTCGTCGCACGGTTCTCGTGCATGAGGATGATCGCTCCCGGTCTGAGCCTGTCCACGACGTTTCGGTAGACGCCTTCGACGTCGGAGCCGGTGGAGTCTCCGCTGTCGATGCTCCAGAGCACCTCGAGCAGACCGAGCGAGGTTGCCGTTCGGTCGATCCTGGTGTTGTGTGCACCGTAGGGAGGGCGGAAGAGCAGTACCGGCGCCCCTGTCAGCCGGCGGATGTAGTCGCGGGTGGAGCGCAGCTCCTGCACGACCGACGCCTGCGGCAGGCCAGGTAGGTAGCGGTGCGTCCAGGTGTGGTCGGCGAGCGCGCCGAGGGCTGCCTCGCGCCTGGGCAATTGCGGGTAGACCTGAGCCCGGGAGCCGACGAGAAAGAACGTGGCCCGCATGTGCCGCTTGCGCAGCATGTGCATCGCGAGTTCCGTGTACGGGCCCGGCCCGTCGTCGAAGGTGAGGGCGATGTAGTGGCCGCGCCGGCCGGCGCACAGGAGCGGGAGGCCGACCTCGACGAGCCGGTGTACCGCGCGTTGCTGTTCGGCCGCCGAGGGAAGCGCGCTCCGCCGCACCTTCGAGGGCTCCGGAGCAAGCTTCGAGCCCCGATACCGAACCGGAGGCGGAGGCGGAGGCGGAGGCGGCGGGGGCGCCGGCGGAGCCGGAATCGCTCGACGCCGACCCCCATGGTCGTGTACGAGGACAATCGCCGCCGCCGCACCCGCTGCGAGCAGGAGCGCGCCGAAACTGGCCGCGAGCCGCTGACGGCGAAGCCGCGCGCGGCGGGTTCTCCGCGCCGCGATCCGGTCGCCCTCCCCCGACAGCCGCGGTGCCTTCCAGCCCATCTCACTATCTTGAACTCTGCCGTGCGTGCGTCGATCGAGCGATCGCCGGGTCGGCCGCTGTTGACCCCCTTGATCAGCTCTCGCGACTGCTCGGCGCGCGTGCGTCGGTGACCTCGAGCTCTCCGCGCACGGCGTCGATGCTGACGCCGTCGCGGGTCACCCGGAGGTCGGTCAAGGCATCGCCGACGGGGAGGTTCCTCAACTCGATCTCGGCGAGCCAGTCCGGCAGCTGGGTCCGCAGGGCGAGGCGCTTGCCCGGCGCGTCCGGCTCGAGGCCGAGCAGCCCGTTGACGAGGTGGATGACGGCCCCGGACGCCCAGGCCTGAGGGACGTTCGCGCCCAGATACTGGACTGGGAAAGGCTCCCTCGTCGCGCTCGAGGCCGCCGAACACCTCCGGCAGGCGGCCGTAGCGGAACCGTTCGGCGGCACCGAACAGCGCCCGTGCGATCCGGCTCGCCGCCTCGCCCTGGCCGTACCGGGCGCAGCCGTTGGCGATGATCGCGTTGTCGTGCGGCCAGACCGAGCCCAGCTGGTAGGAGGTCGGGTTGTAGGCGGGATGCCGGCTGGAGAGCGTGCGCACGCCCCAGCCGCCCCACATGTCCTCCGCGAGCAGGCGCGGACGACGGAGGCGGCGCGCTCGCTCGTCACCGCACCCGTCCAGAGCAGCTGGCCCGCGTTCGAGGCGACCGTTTCGATCGGCCGCTTGCGCCCGTCGAGGCCAAGGTAGTAGGTGCCCTCCTCGCTCCACCAGAAGCGCTCCTCGATCGCCGCGGCGAGCCGATCGGCCTGCGTACGCAGGCTCGCGGCCGCCTCCTCGTCCGCGAAGGCTTGCTCGACGGCGTCCGCCCAAGCGCGCTTGGCGGCGGCGACGTAGCCCTGCAGCTCGCAGAGCGCGATCGGCAGCTCCGCGAGGAGCCGTCGGCGGTCGATCGCCCCGCCGGAGTCCTTCCAGCCCTGGTTGTAGTAGCCCCAGTCGCCGGCTCGCGTCCTGTACTCCTGCACCCCGTCCCCGTCCAGGTCGCCGTCGCGATCGATCCACTCGAGCGCCCGTTCGACGTGGGGGCGTAGCCGCCCGAGAGCTCGCGATTCGCCGTCCAGTGCCACGTCTCCGCGGCCGCCCAGACGTAGAGCGCCGGGGCATCACGGGTGCCGTAGTAGGGCGTCTGCGGAACGAGCCCGAAGTGGGCGAGCTCGCCGTGCGGGAACTCGTGCTCGATCCTGCCCGGCTGGAGGTCGTGGCGGTCGTCGTAGCGGTCGCCCTGGAGAGCGGCGAGCGCCTGCAGGGTGCCGCGCGCGATGCCCGGCGTCACGAGGAGCGTCTGCAGCGAGACGACGAGCGTGTCGCGGCCGAAGAGCGAGACGAACCAGGGGATCCCCGCCGCCGGGACCATCTCCTCGACCCGTTCCCCGGCGTGCGCGTCGTGGCGGTTCATGCGCAGGGCACCGAGGTCGTCGATCGCTCGGTCGAGGATCGCGTTCACGCCGGAGTCGCGCGTGTGGATCCGGGTCGCGCGCCGGCGCCACTCGCGGCGCCGCTTCGCGAGCTCGGGATCGCCGTGGAGGAGCGCGTGGCAGACCTCGAGCGGGCCCTCGCCCTGGGAGCCGGCCCCGAGCGGAGTCCAGAGCAAGCAGGCGTGCCAGCGCTCCTTCGGCTCGAGCTCGATCCGGAACGGCAGGAGGCCGTTCGCGAACTGCGGCTCGGAGCCCTCATTTCGCGCCTCGAGCCGCAGGCCGCGCTCGAAGTCGCCGTTCCGGTAGCGCGTCGTCACGGCCCCCTCGCTCTCCCGGCACGACTCGAGCAGGCCGCGGCGGACGAGCCGGTGCTCCTTCACGTCGAAGAGATCCGCGTAGTCCCCCTCGATCCGCAGCTCGAGGTCGAGCTCGACCGCGCTCGGCGAGTGGTTCGTCAGGTCGTAGTCCTCGTGCAGGCCGTGGTGGATCGTCCGGTCGAGGCGCAGGTGCAGCTGACCGGCCTCGATCTTGCCGCCGCGCGTGGCCAGGTCGGCGTTCACGAACTCGTGACGGGCGGAGAACGAGGCGACGACCGCGCTGTTGAGCAGCGTCGGCGGCGTCTTGGAGAGGGTCAGCCGGTACGTGGAGACGACGCGCGTGTCGAGGCAGAAGTACCCCTGCTGGCGCCCCGCGTCCATCGTCGCGTCGGGAGCGCAGACGAGGAACTGCTCGTCCGCGTGAATCGCCAGGCTCGGCGGGCCAATCCGGATCTCCACGCTCGGCGAGCCGTACCCCGTTCGGGCAATCCCTCAACGCGACGAGTCACCTTCCGGCCTTGCCCGCTTGGAGAGGGCGATCGCGCCCACGACGATCGCCCCGAACCCGGCGAGCTGGAGCACGCCGCGCGCGCCGGTTGGAAGCGCCTCCCCGAAGAGGACGAAGCCGGCGGCGATCGGGACCGCGTTCGTCGCGAGCGTGGCCATTCCCGCCGCAGCCAGCGCGCCGCCGTGCTGGAACGCCACCTGGAGGCGCATGGTGCCGAGGGCATAGAAGGCGAACAGAGGCAGGAGCGCGAGGAGCCACCATCCCCCGTGCACGACGAGCTTCACGGAGATGTCCCCACCAGCGAAGAGCAGCCCGGCCGCGAGGCCGAGAGCGGCGGCCCGCGAGACGCGAAGTCGCACGCCGGTGAGGGCGACCGAGCCACCCGCGCAGGCCGCCAGCCAGAGCGCCGCACCGACCGCGCCGGCGGTTCGATCCGACGGGTGAGAACCGAGGAAGGAGACCGACAGGAGCGCCAGTCCGGCGAGGCCCGCGAGGACCGCGAGTCGCTCGTGGATCTCGAGCCGCCGCGGCCGCCCGCGCGCGGCGATGAGGGCGAGCACGGCGATCCCGGAAGCGCTCACGGCCTGCACGAGCGCCAGCGGCGCCAGCCTGAGCGCGACCACGTAGACGAGCCAGCCCGCACTCTCGGTCGCGAAGCCGACCATCCAGCCGCGATCGCGCACGAGCAGCCTGATCGTCCGGATCGGCTGCCGCGGAGACAGCTGCGGCAGGCCCACCGCCGCGTCGTGCTCTCTCGTGTAGGCCCAGTTGACAGCGAGCGCCGAGACGAGAGCCAGGCCGAGCCCTATCCAGGTCGACAGCACGCTCGATCGTCCCGACGCTGCCGGTCAGGTACGAGTGCGCTCCGCCGCGCCCCGCCCCGGAGCGAGTCGCGCCGGCGCGATCCAATCCTTTCCGGTGGTGGGGGCTCTCGACGGTGCGACGAGCTCCTTCCGCGCAGCTTCGAGGCCTTGCCGGGTAGTGGATCGGTTGAATGGAGGAGGCCGACGATCTCCTCAATCGTCCCGACGCGGTCAGTCACTCGCGCCGCCACGGCCGGGATCGTGCCAAGCGTCTTGTGCCTCCGGGCGAGGGTGCAGTGCAGGAAGTTGAGGCTGACGGCGCGAGCGAGTGTTCGACTGGTTGACACGCCTCTTCGGCATCATTATGATGCTGGGCACGCACCAATCTGGTGTGAGTCAGATGAAGGGAGCTACCCCATGGCCCGACGACTAAGCGTCACTTTCTCGGATGACGCCTATCAGACGCTAGACCGGCTCTCGCAACAGACCGGCAAAGCAATGGCCGAGGTCCTGCGAGATGCACTCGCACTCGAGGATCGCGCGCAGCAAACAGTACGCAAGAACGGTCGCATTCTGCTCGAGGAAGACGGGCAGTTCCGCGAGCTACTCGTCCGGTAGAGATAGGTGACTGAGCGGCCGGAACCACCAGCCGAACACATCGCCGGTGAGGTCGGGCCGGTTCAGCGCACTGAAACAAAACGCGTTCACTTGCCCTTTGAGGAAGTCGTCCGAGCTGGGCTGGCGCTCGTGTTCGCCTTGATGCTCGCCGGGACGGGTGCGTGGGCGTTCATCGAGATTCACAGCTCCGACTGGGCGAATGTGAAGACGCTGCTCGATATCCTGATCCCGGCTGAGAGTGCACTGCTCGGGTCAGCGGTCGGCTTTTACTTCGGCACGAAGAAGTAGCGACAAACTGACCCACTACCCTCTGCCGGCGAGGTGGACGTCGCAGGATCCGCAAACCGACGCGGCCTGAGGCCGAGCTCGATAGGTCGACGAGAGCGCCGGCAGGAGGGGCCCGTGGGGGGACCCGGGTTCCCGACGCTACTGGATCGCCCAGGTGTCGCCGGCGTTGAGGAGCGCGCCGAGGTCGCCCGCGCCCCGCTGCTCGACCGCCGCTGCGAGCTGGTCTGCCATCAGCGCGTCGTACACCGGCCGTTCCACGTCACGGAAGATCCCCAGCGGGACCTTTCCGTGGGTTGCCCAGGTGATGCGCGAGAGCGCGAACGCAGGCCCAGAGTCCTCGGCGTGCTCGTCGTGGACGAGCCCCGCCTCCGCTACGGTTGCGCCCTGCTCGAGGTAGAGCCGGTTCTCCTGCTCCTCGCGGACGAAGCCGAACGCGCCGTCGTTGTAGATGTTGCAGTTCTGGTAGATCTCGACGAACGCCGCGCCCGGGTGGGCGGCCGCCCGGCGGAGCACCTCCGTCAGATGCTTTCGGTCGGTGTCGATCGCGCGGGCAACGAAGCTCGCCTCGGCGCCGATCGCCAGAGAGAGCGGGTTGAACGGATGATCCAGCGAGCCCATCGGCGTCGACTTCGTCACCTTGCCGACCTCGGAGGTCGGGGAGTACTGACCCTTCGTCAGGCCGTAGATCTGGTTGTTGAACATCAGGATCTTGAGGTTCACATTCCGGCGCAGCGCGTGGATCAGATGGTTGCCGCCGATCGAGAGCGCGTCGCCGTCGCCGGTGACGACCCACACCGAGAGGTCCGGGCGCGACGCTGCCAGCCCGGTCGCGATCGCCGGCGCGCGGCCGTGAATGGAGTGCATCCCGTAGGTCTGCATGTAGTACGGGAACCGCGCGGCGCAGCCGATGCCCGAAACGAAGACCAGCCGCTCGCGCGGTATCTCGAGTGAGGGCATGAAGCCCTGCATCGCAGCGAGGATCGCGTAGTCGCCGCAGCCCGGGCACCAGCGGACCTCCTGGTCGGTCTTGAAGTCCTTGGCGGTCAGCTGGATCAGCGGCCCCTGGCCGTTGCCGTTGCCCTCGCTCACCGCTCGTTCCCATGCTTGAAGTTGCCGGTCACCCGGGCCATCAGCTGCTGGCGGCCCTCCTCGTCGAGACGCTGCGCGCGCGAGAGAAACCGCGCCGCGGCGTCCTTCCGCAAAGTCGTGACCGGCCGCCCGCGCCAGGAGACGAAGACAGTGCCGTCCTTGCCCGCGCGGTAGGAGAAGGTCTCGCTCACAGCATCGCCTCGATCGCCTCGGCGACCTCGGAGGAGCGGAACGGCAGCCCGCGCACGCGGTTGTAGCCGACCGCGTCGACGAGGAACTCGGCACGCACGAGCTTCAGCAGCTGGCCGAGGTTCATCTCCGGGATCAGCACCTTGCCGTAGCTGCGCAGCACGTTGCCGACGTTCTCCGGGAAAGGGTTGACGTGAGTGAGGTGCGCGTGCGCGACCTTGCCGCCGCCCTGGCGGACTCGCCGCACCCCCGCGGCGATGGGGCCGTACGTCCCGCCCCAGCCGAGCACGAGCAGGTCCGCGCCGGCCTGGTGGTCGACCTCGAGGTCAGGGATGTCGCGCGCGATCACGTCGACCTTCTGAGCCCGCACGCGAACCATGTAGTCGTGGTTGTCCGGGTCGTAGGAGACGTTGCCGGTCCCGTCGGCCTTCTCGAGACCCCCGATCCGGTGCTCGAGCCCGGGGGTCCCGGGCACCGCCCACGGCCGCGCGAGCGTCTCCGAGTCGCGCAGGTACGGCATGAAGGCACCCTCGTGCTCCTGGACGTCGGCGAACTCGACCGAGATGTCCGGAAGGGACGAAGCGTCCGGGATCAACCACGGCTCCGAGCCGTTCGCGAGGTAGGCGTCCGAGAGGAGGAACACCGGCGTCCGGTACTTGAGGGCAATCCGAACGGCCTCGATGGCGGCGTAGAAGCAGCCACCGGGCGTGGCTGCCGCGACGACCGGCACGGGCGACTCCGAGTTGCGCCCGAACATCACGTTCAGCAGGTCAGCCTGCTCCGGCTTCGTCGGCATGCCGGTGGCCGGCCCGGCGCGCTGGACGTCGACGATCAGGAGCGGCAGCTCGAGCGCGACGGCGAGGCCGATCGTCTCCTGCTTCAGCACGATTCCCGGACCGCTCGAGGTCGTGACGCCGAGCGCACCCCCGAAGGCGGCGCCGAGAGCCGCGCCCGCGGCGGCGATCTCGTCCTCGGCCTGGAAGGTGCGCACGCCGAAGTGCTTATAGCCCGAGAGCGTCTCGAGGATCTCCGAGGCCGGCGTGATCGGGTAGGCGCCCAGGAAGAGCGGCAGCCCCGATTGCACGCTCGCGGCGACAAGGCCGAGCGAGAGGGCCTGGTTGCCGGTGATGTTCCGGTAGGTGCCGGGAGGGAGCTTCGCCGGCTTGACCTCGTAGGACACCGCGAAGGACTCGGTCGTCTCGCCGAAGGCGTAGCCCGCCTGGAAGGCCTTAATGTTCGCGGCGGCGATCTCCGGCTTCCCGGCGAACTTCTTGTTCAGGAAGGCGATCGTGCCTTCCGTCGGCCGCGTGTAGAGCCACGACATCAGACCGAGGGCGAACATGTTCTTCGAGCGCTCGGCTTCCCTGGAGGTGATGTCGGCATCGGCGAGCGCGCCCTGCGTGAGCGTCGTCAGCGGAACCGCGTGCACCTGGTAGCCGTCGAGGGAGCCATCCTCGAGAGGGTTCGAGGTGTAGCCGGCCTTCTGCAGGTTCCGCTCGTTGAAGGCATCCCTGTTCACGATCAGCGTCCCACCCTTCGGCAGGTCGCGGAGGTTCGTGCGCAGCGCGGCCGGGTTCATCGCCACGAGCACGTGCGGCTGGTCGCCGGGCGTGAGGATGTCGTGGTCCGCGAAGTGGATCTGGAAGCCCGAGACGCCGGGCAACGATCCGGCGGGGGCGCGGATCTCGGCCGGGAAGTCGGGCAGGGTCGAGAGGTCGTTGCCGAGCAGGGCCGTCTCGCTCGTGAAACGGGCGCCGGTGAGCTGCATCCCGTCGCCTGAATCGCCGGCGAACCGGATGATCACGTTGTCGAGCTGCTCTACCGCCTTCGCCATCTCACCCCTCGCTCTTCACGAGGTATAGCACTCCCTTCACAGCCTGGAGCGCGTACGGTCCCGCCGTGGCGCGAATGGGCTTCGCCGATCTCGCCGATCTCGCCGGTCGCCTGGACAGCGCGGCCGGAGCAGGCATCGAGCGGCTCGTCGTCGCCCACCATCGCCGCCGGCTGGGCAGGATCGGGCAGCTCGACGCGCTCGACGCACCCGGGGGCGGCTGGGCGGCCGGCGAGCCGCCGCCGCGGAGCGGCAATGCGTTCGAGGTCTTCGTCGACGGGGCGGACGCGCTACCGCAGATCGCCTCGGCGATCGCGGCGGCGCGCTCGCACGTCTGGATCGCCGGCTGGTTCTTCTCACCGGGCTTCCGCCTTCGCGAGGAGGGTCGCTCGACGCTGCGGGAGCTGCTCGCGGAGGCCGCAACGCGCATCGAGGTCAGAGTCCTCGCCTGGGCAGGCTCGCCGCTTCCCCTCTTCCACCCGGATCGCTCCGACGTGCGGGCAATGCGCGAGGAGCTCACCCGCGGAACCCGCATCGCCTGCGCCCTCGATGCTCGCGAGCGCCCGCTCCACTGCCACCACGAGAAGCTCGTGATCGCAGACGGCAACCTCGCCTTCGTCGGCGGCATCGATCTGACCTCGTATGCAGGCGACCGGCGCGACCTGCGGCGCCACCCGCCGCGCGGCGAGATCGGCTGGCACGACGCGGCGAGCCGCATCGAAGGCCCCGCGGCCGGCGACGTCGCAACGCACTTCGCGCTGCGCTGGCGGGAGGTGACGGGCGAGACGCTGGAGGCGGCCGGCGATGCCGCCACCGCGGGAGAGCTCGAGCTGCAGGTCGTGCGGACGGTTCCGGAGCGGGTCTACGATGCGCTGCCGCGCGGCGACTTCCGCATCCTCGAGAGCTACCTGCGGGCGCTCCGGGCGGCCGAGCGCCTCGTCTACCTCGAGAACCAGTTCCTCTGGTCGCCGGAGATCGTCGCCGTGCTCGCCGACAAGCTGAGGCGCCCGCCGGCGGAGGAGTTCCGGCTCGTCGTCCTGCTGCCGGTGAAGGCCAACAACGGGGAGGAGGACACCCGCGGGCAGCTTGCGGTGCTCGCCGAGGCCGACGGCGGAGCCGGTCGCTTCCTCGCGTGCACGCTCCACCAGAGCGGGACGGCCGACTCGAAGCCCGTCTACGTCCACGCGAAGATCGGGATCGTCGACGACCGCTGGCTGACGCTCGGCTCGGCGAACCTGAACGAGCACTCGCTCTTCAACGACACCGAGATGAACGTCGTCTGCCGCGACCCGCGGCTGGCTCGCGCGACGCGGCTGCACCTCTGGGCGGAGCACCTGGAGTGCGAGCCGCGCGAGCTGGAGGGGGAGCCGCACCGGATCGTCGACGAGCGCTGGCGCCCGCTGGCGAAGGAGCAGCTCGAGCGGCTCGAGCGCGGCGAGACGCTCACCCACCGGCTCGTGCTCCTCCCGGACGTCTCGCGGCGCACCGGACGACTGCTCGGCCCGATCAACGGGCTGCTCGTCGACGGCTGAGAGCGCGGGGGAGAGAGCGGGGGAACCCGGGGTTCCCCCACGGACCCCCTCCTTCCGCGCGCCTGTCTGACCAGCCGCGCCTGGCCTCCCGCCGGGCAAGCCCGGCTCCGGCCGCAAGGGTTTGCGAACCCGCGACGTGTGCCTGGTTGGCAAGGCCTGGAGTCCTGCGGCAAGGAACTCTGATCTTGCCCCGGAGCTTCTGTATGCCCTCCCCGCTGCGTTCCTCAGGGACAAGTGCCCGGAATCAGGCGGACGGTCAGGCCCCAGGCTTCGCCCGACGCGAAGAGTGCGTCGGGGTCGACCTCGCCGGCCCAGCCGAGGAAGTGCGCCGAGGGGTCCTCGGCCGTCGCGCCGAACACCGCCGCGCGCGTCGCTCCAGCCTCGGCGGCGACCTCGCCGCGGGCCATCTCCTCGAGCCGGCGCTCGGCCTCCTCCGCGACCGGACCCTCCGCGTAGCCCCTGGGCATCCATCGACTCTACTCTTCGCACATGGCCAAGGTCGCGCCACGTGCCCCGCGCCCCTGATCCTCCCGGCCGGTTCGTCGCGCTCCCGTCAGGCCCGGTGTTCGTCAGGGAGTGGGGTGAGCGAGGTCGGAGGCCGTTCCTCTACTGGGACGGCCTCGGCGGCTGCAGCCTGCACGCGAACGAGCTCGCGCCGCTCCTCGTCGAGCAGCACGAGCTGCGAGTCGTGGCGCTCGATCCGCCCGGGCACGGCCGCACGCCTCGGCTCGAGCCGAGTGCCTACCGGCGCTCGGCGCTCGCCCGGCTCGCAGCCGACCTGCTCACGGCCCTCTCGATCGAGGACGTCGTCTTCGTCGGCTTCTCGTGGGGTGCCGACGTGGGCTGCTCGTTCGCGGCAGCGTTTCCGGGCCGCACGGCTGCGCTCGTGCTCGTGGACGGCGGCTACTGGGACTGGCCGGACATGCCATCCGTCGACCTCGACGCGAGCCTGGAGAGCTGCGTCGCGGGCGCGCGCCGGCGAGCGGCGAAGGAGCGCTACGAGGACTGGGAGAGCTACCTCGCGGCCGAAGCCGAGGCGCTTCGGCGCTGGACTCCGGCGCTCGCCGAGGCGCACCGGGCGATGATGCGGGAGGAGCACGCGGCGATCGTGCCCATCCTCGCTCCCGACGATCTCGGTGCGATCAAGTACTGGGCACTCCAGGAGCCGCTCGCTGCGACCTACCCTCGGATCGCCGCTGCCGGGGTGCCGACACTCCTCCTCAGGGCGCCGGTTCACGGGTCGGCGGCCGCCGGCGGCCTGGTGCGGTTTCGCGACGCGCTCCCTCGGGCAGCGGTGGTCGAGGCCGCAGCGGAGGCGGTGCACGACCTCGTCTCGCACGACCCGGACTGGCTCGCGGCGCAGATCGGCCGCTGGTTGGACGGCTGAGCGCGTAGCCGGAGCCGCGGGAGCTATCGTCGCGCGCATGAGCTCCATCCATCCCGGCGTCGACATCGGCCACGTCCACCTCAAGGTGGCCGATCTCGATCGAGCCCTCGCCTTCTACGCGGGCGTGCTCGGCCTCGACGTGACCCAGCGGCTCGGCGAATCGGCGGCGTTCCTCTCGGCGGGCGGCTACCACCACCACATCGGGCTCAACACCTGGGAGTCGCGCGGCGGCAGTCCGCCGGCGGCGGGAACGACCGGGCTCTACCACACCGCGATCCGCTACCCGGACCGGAAGAGCCTCGCGGACGCGCTCCGACGGGTGATCGAGGCACGGATCCCGCTCGAAGGCGCGTCGGACCATGGGGTCAGCGAGGCGATCTACCTGCGCGACCCCGACGGTAACGGCGTCGAGCTCTACCGCGACCGGCCTCGGGAGGAGTGGCCGCGCCCGGCGGACGGCTCCGAGGGCGTGGCCATGGTCACGCTCCCGCTCGACCTCCGGGCGCTGCTCGGCGAGCTCTGTTAGAGGCCTGTCCGGAAAGTGGCCACGGTGGATGACAGGCGGCACGCGTCTCGAGGCAAGGACGCAGGGAGCGTCGATATGCAGGCATATCTGCGCGACCGAGGACGCCGCATCGAGGCGCGTGACGCCTGTCAGGCGCCCTGGTTCACTCTTTGGACAGGCCCTTAGCGCGTTACCAGCGCGAGCGCCGGCCGCGGCGGCTCGTGTACACCCGCCTGGCCGGGGCAGTACGCATCCCGACGCTCTCGAACTGTTCGCGGTGCCCGAGCCGAGCGGCGACGCGGCTGACGTCGGCCTGCTGCTCCGGGAGGACGAGCGTAATCCCGCTGCCGTTACGACCGGCGCGGCCGGTGCGCCCGACGCGGTGGACGTAGCCGGTGTGATCCTCCGGAGGATCGAAGTTGATGACGTGGGTGATGTCGTCGAGATCGAGCCCGCGGGCCGCGACGTCGGTCGCAACGAGCGTCGTCACCTTTCCCTGCCGGAACTGCGCAAGAGCGCGTTCCCGCGCACCCTGCGTCATGTCGCCGTGCATGGCGGCCGCGCGCACGTCGTGCCGCGCGAGCTTGTGCACCAGGCGGTCGGCTCCCCGCTTCGTCCGCACGAAGACGAGTGCGAGACCCCGCTCGGCCTGGAGCTCTGACACGAGCGACTCGACCTTTCCGTCCGCCGTCACCGCCACGAACTTGTGGTCGACCTCGCCCTGCTCGCGCTCGGTGGGGAGGCCGGCATCGAAGCGGGCGGGGTTGCGCGTGTAGGCGCGGGCGAGATCGCCGACCTCGCCGTCGAGCGTCGCCGAGAAGAGCATCGTCTGGCGCTCGCGCGGAATGCGGCGCAGCAGGCGCTCGACCTGTGGGCGAAAGCCCATGTCGAGCATGCGGTCGGCCTCGTCGAGAACGAGGATGCGCACGTTCGCGAGCGAGACCATGCGCCGCTCGACAAGGTCCTGCAGGCGGCCCGGCGTCGCCACGAGGAGGTGTGCCCCGCGGATGGCCTTGGCCTGGGAAGGGATCGGGGCGCCGCCGTAGGCGACGGCCACGCGCAGGCCCTTCGCCGGCGCAATGACGGCGAGATCCTCGGCCACCTGCACCGCGAGCTCGCGCGTCGGCGTGAGCACGAGCGCCCCGGGTGCGGGATCCTCCGGGTTCGTGCGCTCGACGAGCGGCAGCGCGAAGGCGAGCGTCTTGCCCGACCCGGTGGGGGACTGCGCGAGGATGTCTCCGCCGCGAAGCGCCTCCGGGACGACGAGCGTCTGGATGCTGAACGGGCTCTCGATCTTCCGCGCGGCGAGAGCCTGCGCGACCTCCGCGCTCGCTCCGAGCGCACAGAAAGGCTGGTGTGACACGTTCTACTCCTTTGTCTTGCGGGTTCGAGATCGACCACTCGAAACCCACGAAGGAGGAACGAGAAGCTTCAATCTCACGGGACGACCCAGTGCCGTCCGTGCTCTCAAGGTAGCACAGCGCTTCGCCCATGTCTGCGGGCGCGCTACGTTCCCTCCGGCGCGCTACCTTCCAAGCTTGTCCTCGCTCCTGGCCGCGCTCCTCCTCGCCGGCGGCACGCCCGCTTCGACGGGCTGCCCGCCCCCGGGGGGAGGCGGCCCGCCGCCGCCGAGGGAGCGGACGCTGACGCGCGCCCAGTGGCTTCCGCGCACGATCGTCACCGAGTACTACCCCGCTCCAGAGCGCTGGTTTCGCGGCCGCGCCGTGGCCGCTCCGGGGCTGCCGGGCCGCCACCGCGTCGACTGGCTCTACTCGAGCTCCGGCCTCGCGATGGAGGGCGACGGCGTCGGTCTCGACAGCCGGCGCTACCACTTCGCCGGCCCCTACACGGTCGGGTGGGTCGACGGCGGCGGCGGCACGACGAGGCCGTGTGCGAGCGGATCGTGGACCGGCGGTCGCCCGTCGTGGCTCGCCTTCGGCTGGCGCAACGCCGCCGGCGCCGTCACCTTCCCGCTCGAGGCGGGAGGCTGGTCGAGCGGCTCCGCAGCCCGCTCGATCGCGGCGCCGCCCGGGCTGCGCTTCGGGGCCGGCCCGTCGCTGCCCTTGCGCTACTGGCGCAGCGCGGCGACCGACCGCAGGCTGATCCCGAGCGGCAGCCGGCTCTTCATCCCCGCCTACTGCGCCACACCCGGGCACGGCTGGTTCCTCGCGCAGGACACGGGCGGCGCGATCATCGGCCGGCACGTCGACGTGTACCGTCCGCCTCCCCTCGCGCCGGCGGGCGGCCGGATCCTGCCCGACGAGCGGGTCTTCGTGATCCCCGCCGGTGCACCTACACCCGCTCGGCCGCCGTCGTGCGTGCCGGCGAGAGAGCCGTCGCGCGAGCTCGGAGCGCAAGCGGTGCCGTGAGGGCGCCGGCGATCCACCAGAGGCAGTAGGCGAGCCAGGGCACGCCGTAGGCATCGGTCTGGACGGCAACGGCGAGGATGGCGGCGAGGCCGGCGGCCAGGCCGGCGGCCGCCCACCCGCGTTCGCGGCCGGCGGCGCGAGCCGTGCGGAGCAGGCCGGCGAGCAGGGCGAGGTTCCACGCGGCGAAGAGCACCATCCCGAGGAGCCCGGTTTCGACGCCGATCTCCGTGTAGTTCGACTCGCCCGCCTTCAGCGGCACCTTGAAACGCGACGCGGTCGCTCCCGCGTTTCCCAGGCCGTAGCCCTGCGGGTGGCGCCCGACCGTCTCGAGCCCGTCGCGGAGGTTGCGCAGGTGGCTGCGGATCGACGGGTCGCCGGTGCTGAGCGTCCCGCTCCCCTTCGGGAGCCTGCCGTGCTTGCGCGCGTTCTCGATCTGAAAGGCGAGGTCTGCCTTGAAGAAGTGCGTCCGCGGCGCGACGTGCGTGAAGAGGAAGGCGAACCCGATGCCCGCGACGACCGTCGCCGCCGCGGCGCCGAGCCACAGCCGCCGGCGCGAGGCCCAGGCGAGGACGCAGAAGCCGGCGGCGAGCGCGACCACGCTCGAGCGCGAGAGCGTAAAGAGGAACCCGACGGCGGCGAGCGCCCCGAGGGCAACCGCTGCGCGCCCTCGGCGGCGCACCGGCAGCACAGCCGCGACGAGCAGCGCCACGGCGAGCAGGTACGCGGTCGCGAGCGGGCTGACGAAGGTCGAGACGAGCCGGCGGAAGAGCCCGTGCGAGGAATTGAACGCGAAGTTGTCCGGCAGCCCGGCCGGGCCGTGGTAGTCGAAGCCCAGCTGATCGTGGAAGTAGCCGACGGCACCCGAGTGCCGCCACCACTCGACGGGGACGGCGTATTCCTCGACGAGGCCGAAGGCCGCCACCGCGGCGGCCGTCCCTAGGAGCGCCCAGCCGAACCGCCGCAGCTCGCGCCCCGAGAGCTCCAGCGAGCGCCCCAGGAAATACGCCGCGACCGGCACGAGCGCGTGGCGGAGCCCGTAGAGGATCGCCTTCGACCCGGCGTGCCCGCCGAGCGCGCTCTGCGGCAGGAGCGCGTACAACGCGGCGAGCGCGGCGAAGGCCAAGGCAAGGGCGTCCACCACCCCGGGGCGGAACGGCAACCGGCGTGCGCGCCAGGCGTCCCAGCCGACGCGGGCGAGCGCCACCGCGAGGAGCGCCTCCTTCCACGCCTGAATCGCCTCGAGGGCGTTGCCGCGGACGCCGGCGCCGTAGAGCAGCGCCAGCACGAGGTTGTGCACGGCGAGCCCGACGAGGAAGAGGTAGAGCGCCGCCATCGGTCGCCGCCAGACGGCGATCCCGGCCAGCGCCAGGAAGAGCCCGAACAGCGTCAGCGCTGCAGAGGTCATGCCCGGCGCAGGCGTAGGAAGACGTCGGTTGCGAAGCGGTACGGCGCGTCCGGCCCCTCGTCGCGGTCGACGACCTCTAGGCCGGACGAGAGCAGGCCGAGCCAGAGCTCGGTCTCGTTCAACCGGTCGCCGCGGAGCGAGGGCGATTGAGCCGGCCGCCCCGAGGCGCCAAGGACCGCCACCGTCGGCATCCGCGCCAGCCGCCAGAGCCGTGGCGCGAGGCCCCGCTCGAGCACGGGCAACTGGACGAAGGCCTCGCCGCTCGCCGGCCTCAACACGCGCGCGAACTCCGCGAGGAAGCGCAGCACGAGGCCGCGCCTGGGCAGGTGCTGGAGCACGAGGTAGCAGACGAGCACGTCGGCCGACCCGTCGGCGACGCCCTCCAGTCGCTTTCCCGAGATCGTCTGGAACTCGACGTTCGGAGCGTCCACGGCCTCGCGCGCGCGCGCCAACATGACCGGCGAGACGTCGAGCGCGACGACGTGGTCGAATCGGCGAGCAAGCTCGCCCGTCATCCGTCCCGGACCGCAGCCCACCTCGACGCAGACACCTCCGCGCGGGTCCCCGTGGAGGCGGCTGAAGAGACTCTCGAGCTCGTCCGCCGCCCGGGCCGGATCCCCGACGTAGACGGTCGTGTCGGCGCGCGCGAGGGCATCCCAGGTCGTGCGCATCCCCACTCGCGCAGAGGGTAGCGCCGCGGTGTTCGGATCCTGTATGCCGTCGCCCTCCCACCGGGCCTGCCCGCCTGCGATGCTGAGCAGCTCGTGATCGAGACCTCGATCAGGCCCCGAGGGCCGTACTCGCTCCGGCTCTCCGGAACGCTCCGCAGCGACGCGACGCGGGTCGTGCGAGACGGGCTCTTGCGCGGTGTTCTCGACGTCGAGGGTCGAGTCGAGGCGGTGGCGGCGTGGCAGAGGCTCGACGGCGCCGTCTGCATCCGTGCCCAGAGCGAAGCTGCGATCGAGCGTCTGCGCTTCGTCCTCGCGCTCGAAGACGATCACACTCCCTTCCTGCACCGGTTTAGCGGCGATCCGCTCCTTGGACGCGCGCTGCGCGAGCTTCGCGGGCTCCGGCCGCTACGCGTCGCGACGGTCGCTCAGGCGCTTCTGCGCGCGCTCTGCGGACAGCTGATCGAGAGCAGCCGGGCCCGGCAGCTCGAACGGCGGATCGTCGTCGCGGCGACTGCCGAGCTGGAGGGCTTCCGGGCACCGCCGACGAGCGCCGCCCTCGCCCGGTTCGCCCCCGCCGAGCTCCGCCGCCTCGGCCTCCACGCGAGGCGCTGCGCGACGCTCGTCCGGCTGTGCGGCAGCCTCGACCTCGAGCGCCTGCACGACCTCCCCACGGCCCGGGTCGCCGAGCGCCTCGGCCGGGAGCGTGGGCTCGGGCCGTGGTCGATCGGCGTCGTCTGCGTCGAGGGCCTCGGGCGCAGCGACCACGGGCTCGTGGGCGACCTCGGGCTCGTCAAGCTGCTTTCCGCGCTCCGCGGGCGGCGGGTCGAGGCTTGGGAGACGCAGGAGCTCCTGGAGCCATACGAGGGGTGGGCGGGGCTCGCGAGCGTCTATCTGCTGAGCGGCTGGTCGCGCGGGCTGCTGCCGGTCCCGCGATCCCCCCGCCGCCGGCGCGCCGCCGCGGCATGAATCTCGGCGGAGTCGAGATCGTCGTCGCCCGCGACGCGGAGCGCGCAGCGAGAGCGGCGGCGGAGCATCTCGCGACCGCGGCACGCGCGGGCGGGGCGATAGCCCTATCCGGCGGCTCCACGCCGCGGCTAGCCTACGAGCTGGCTGCGGAGCTCGAGCCGGACTGGAGCCGCGCTTCGGTCTGGTGGGCCGACGAGCGATGCGTCGCTCCCGACGACGAGCGCTCGAACTTCCGCCTGGCCCGCGAGTCGCTGCTCGACCGGCTGCGGGCCGGCCCCGCGGGGATCCACCGGATCAGGGGCGAGATGCTGCCCGAGGAAGCGGCGGACGCCTACGACGACGCCCTGCGGGACGTGCACCTCGACCTCGTTCTGCTCGGCATCGGGCCTGACGGCCACACGGCCTCCCTCTTCCCCGACGCCCCGACGCTGGAGGAGAGGGTGCGGGGCGCTGCCGCCGCCGAACCGAAGCTCGACCCGTTCGTCCCGAGGGTGACGATGACCATCCCCAGGCTGGCCGTCGCCGCGAGCGTGGTGTTCCTCGTCGTGGGCCGGGAGAAGGCCGACGCGGTCGATCGAGCCTTCGGCAAGCCACCGAATCCATCGACGCCGTCGAGTCTCGTGCGCTCGCGCGACGGCGAGACGCTTGTGATCCTCGATGCGGCGGCGGCGGCTCTCCTGCCCACGTGAGACCGCGGCGGTTCCGTCCATCGGTCAGGGTCGGCCGGCACTAGGCCCCTAGGGGCCGGGAAGAAGCTGCGAGGTGAGCTCGGCAGTGAGCTCACGCCTGGCCGCGAGCGCCTGCAGGACGAGCACGGTGTCTGCGACCGGCAGATCCTCCAGGTACTCCTCTCGCGTCTCGAACGACTCGAGCACCCGCTCGACGGCAACGATGTAGCCGAGGCGATCCTCGGCAGCGATCGTGGCGAGCGCGTCGCCGACCGCGTCCGGGAAGTCCTCCCGCTCGCGGATCGTGTTCGCGAGCGCCCGCGCCTCGTGGTCGCGCTCGAGGACGAGGAGCGCGAGCGTCGCCGCGTACCGCCCGATCGGCGACTCCGAGTCGCCCGGATCCTGCTCCAGCGCCCATCGTGCGTCGTCCTCCGCACCCCGCCAGTCGGAGGCGAGGATCCGAGCCTTGAGCGCACCGATGAGTCGCCCCCAGCTGCCGGGGGGCGCGCCGGCGAAGCTCTCGCGGTAGCGCTCCGCGGCTCGGGCAAACCAGGGGCCGGCCTCGTCCGCGTGCCCCGCCATCAGGAGCGCGAGGCCGGCGCCTGCCGCCGCGTTGCCGAGGCGCGTCAACGCGCGCTGGGCCGCGTCCGCCTCCGATCGGTCTGGAAGACGGTCGACGCCGTCCTCGTATCGCGACTGCTCGCGCTCCAGGTGCTCGGCCCAGGTGGTCACGGTGCGGGAAGAAAGATAGGGCTCGGCTCGTTAGCGGACGCTGTGGGGGTGATCTTCTACGGCCTCGACTTCGAGACCGCCCCCGGACAGGTTATGACGCCGCGGCGCTCGACTGAAGCCCTCGTCGACGCGGCGCTCTTGGGTATCGCGAACCGCCCACGCGCCCGCGTCGCCGACATCGGGACGGGCGCGGGCGTTATCGCCGTCGCGCTCGCCGTGCATGCTCCGCACGCCGACGTCTGGGCCAGCGACGTGAGCGAGAACGCCGTCCGGCTCGCACGGTCGAACGCGGTGCGCCACGGCGTGGCGGAGCGGGTCCACATGGTGCAGGGAGACCTCCTCGACCGCGTGCCGGGGAAGCTCTGCCTGATTCTCGCGAACCTTCCCTACCTGCCCGACCGGCTGCGCGACGATCCGCGGTACGCGCCCTACCGCGAAGAACCGGTCGACGCCGTCTTTGCGGCGACCGGCGGGATCGCGCACTACCTGCGGCTGCTCGAGGCGGCCGAGGAGCGGCTCGACGCCGCAGGCACGCTCATCATCCAGTTCCACAGCGAGGTGCTGCAGGCAGGGCGGCCGCAGCTCTCCCAGCTGCGCCGGCGGCTCGAGCGCCACGCGCTCGCCGCCTGAACCGGCCCCCGCAGCGCGGGTCTCCTTTCCCGCTCCCGTTGCCGCTCGGGACATGTCCCGAGCGGCCGGGCCAGGTGTCCCGGCCTCCTCCCCGCTGCGAGCCTAGCCGTGGAGGCGCCACGACTTCGAGACGAGAGTCGGACGCGGGGGTAACGGTCGCCGTGCCATCGACTACGCTCGCTTCCCCCGAGGAAGGAAGGAATGGCGCGCGAGCTGCGCGAGGTCTACTACGTCGACGGCTGCCGGACCGCGTTCGGCAAGGCCGGCCCCAACGGTCTCTTCTGGCGCACCCGTGCCGACGACATGGCGGTCAAGGTCGTGCGCGAGCTCCTGCGGCGGAACCCAGCCTTGCCTCCCGAACGGATCGGGGACGTCGCCTTCGCCGCAACGGCTCAGGTCGGCGACCAGGGGCTGACTCTCGGGCGCGACGTCGCGCTCCTCGCCGGGATCCCGAACACCGTCCCCGGATTCGCGGTCGACCGCATGTGCGCGGGTGCGCTCACGGCCGTCACCGCAGCCGCCGGCGAGATCGCGATGGGCGCGACCGACGTGGTGCTCGCGGGAGGGGTGGAGCACATGGGGCACCACCCGATGGGGGCGGATGTCGAGTTCAACCCGCGCTACGTCGCCGAGCGCCTCGTCGATCCCTCGGCGATTACGATGGGCGCCACCGCAGAGAATCTGCACGACCGCTTCCCGGAGATCACCAGGGAGCTCGCGGACACCTACGCCGTTCGCTCCCAGCAGAAGGCGGCCGCCGCCTGGGCGAGCGGCGTCATGGCAGAGACGGTCGTGCCGATGACCGTCTTCACAGACGACGGGTGGATGCTCGCGGATCGAGACCAGTTCCTCCGGCCGGACTCCTCCCTCGAGGGCCTTGCCGGGCTCCCCACGCCCTTCCGCGCCGGGGGCCGCGTCACGGCCGGCAACTCCGCGGGCCTCACCGACGGTGCGACTGCCTGTCTTCTGACCTCCGAGGCGGCAGCGGCCGAACTCGAACTCGAGCCGAAGATGCGCCTCGTCGGCTTCGCCTACGCCGGCGTTGAGCCGGAGCTGATGGGGCTCGGCCCAGTGCCCGCCACGCGCCGCCTGCTCGACCAGGCCGGCCTCGCGCTTGACGACATCGGCCTGTTCGAGCTCAACGAGCCGTTCGCCGTCCAGGTGTTGACCTGGTGCCGGGAGCTGGAGGTCGATGCCGACGACGAGCGGCTCAACCCCTACGGCGGTGCGATCGCCTGCGGCCACCCCCTCGCGGCGACGGGCGTGCGCTTGCTGGCGCAGCTGGCCTACGGCTTTGCGGAGCGTCCGGCCACCCGCTACGGGCTGACCGCGCTCTGCGTGGGGATGGGCATGGGCGCCGCGCTTCTCTGGGAGAACCTCCGTGCCTGAGACCGAGTTCAAGCTCAGCCGTGCCGAGACCGCCGCCGGGACCGTTGCGCTCGTCACGATCGACAACGGCGCCCACCACACCAAGCCGACGACCTTCGGCCGCGCCGCACTGGCGTCGCTGGCGGCTGTCCTGCCGGAGCTGGAGCGCGGCGACTGGGTTGCGCTCGTGCTCACCGGCAAGCCGTTCGTGTTCGCCGCCGGGGCGGACATCCACGCGTTCAAAGGCGCGACGGGCGACCTCGCCGCGGAGGGGAGCCGCGCCGGCCACGAGCTGTTCGCGCGCCTCCGCGCGCTCCCCTACCCGACGGTCGCCGCGGTCAACGGCGCCTGCCTGGGCGGCGGGGTCGAGATCGCCCTCCACTGCGACGCCCGGACGATCTCGAGCGCCGTCCGCCACTTCGCCGCGCCCGAATGCTTCCTCGGGATCGTCCCGGGGTGGGGCGGCACGCAGCTCGTGCCCCGGCTCGTGGGCCCACGCACCGCCGTCCGCTTCATCGTCGAGGATCCACTCCGCCAGAACCGCATGCTCGACGCCGCCAAGGCCTTCGACCTCGGCTTCGCGGACCGTTTGCTCGAGCCGGCCGAGTTCCTCGACGAATCGCTTGCTTACGCGCTCGCGATCGCTTCGGAGGGCGGAACGAGACGAGCCGACGCGGATCTCGCCGAGACGGTGGAGATCGTCCGCCGGGCGCGCTCGCAGCTGGACGACGCGCTGCACGGTGCCGCCCCGGCTCCCTACCGCGCGCTCGACTTGATCGAGGGCGCCGCGAACTGGAGTGTCGAGGAGGGGTACCGCGCCGAGGAGGAAGCGCTCCGGGAGCTGCTCCCGAGCCGGCAGGCGCAGGCGTCGATCTACGCCTTCGACCTCGTCGAATTCCGCGCGAAGCGGCGCGCCGGGATCCCGAAGGCGGAGCCTCGCCGAGTGCGCAAGATCGGGATCGTCGGCGCGGGGCTGATGGCCACGCAGCTGGCGACGCTCTTCCTGCGACGGCTGGAGCTTCCGATCGCGATGCGCGACCTCGACGCCGAGACTGCCGAGCGGGGCGTGGCGCGGGTCCGGGCAGAGATCGAGCGGCAGGTTCAGAAGGGCCGCCACGAAGAGGGGAAGGGCCGGTTCCTCGCCTCCCTCGTCACGAGTACGGTGGACTACGCCGATTTCGCGGACTGCGACCTCGTGCTGGAGGCGGTTTTCGAGGAGCTGCCGGTGAAGCAGGAGGTCTTCGGGGCGGTCGAGGCGGTCGTCTCGGCCGAATGCGTGCTCGCGACGAACACGTCCTCCCTGTCGGTGGCCGCGATAGGCGAAGGGCTGGCCCACCCCGAGCGGCTCGTCGGCATGCACTTCTTCAACCCCGTCGCCCTAATGCCGCTCGTCGAGCTGATCCGGGCGCCGGAGACCGACGATGCGACTCTCGCGACCGTCGCAGCGCTCGCCGACGGCCTTCGGAAGCGCGGCGTGCTCGTCAAGGACGGCCCCGGCTTCGTCGTCAACCGGGTGCTCACGCGCATGACGAGCGTGTTGATGGATGCGATCGATCACGGGACGCCCGTGGAGGACACCGACGAGGCGATCCTCCGGCTTGGGATGCCGATGGCTCCGTCGGTGCTGCTGCAGATGGTCGGCCCGCGCGTCGCGAATCACGTGCTCGAGACGATGCACGACGCTTTCCCGGATCGGTTCCCGCTCTCGGCGACACTCCGCAACTACGCGGCGGGTAGCGAGGAGGTAGCGGTGCACACGCATGCGCCGCGCACGGTCGATGAGGTACTCGAGGGGGTGCTCGAGGCCGTCGCGCGGGAGATCGGCCTGCTCCTCGAGGAGGGAATCGTCGCCGAGGCCGCAGACGTCGACACCTGCCTCCTGCTCGGCGCCGGCTACCCGTTCTTCCTGGGCGGGATCACGCCCTACCTCGACGCGACGGGCGTCTCCGAGCGCGTCCTCGGGCGGAAGATCTCGGAGGTGCGCGCCGTCGCCGTCGCGTCGGGCGGATAGGGTCAGCGCCGTGGCACGCGACGACTGGCGCATCCGCATCGAGCTCCCCGAGGAGGAGGGGGCGGCCGGATTTCTCGGCCGGCTCGGACTCGATCTCGGCTCGGAGGCTCGCGTGCTTGCAGGCGAGCTACGGGAGCAGCGCCTGGCAGTCTCCCGCGACGACGACGTCGTCTTCGTCTATGCGTCCTCCCTGCACGACGCCGAGCAGGCACAGCGAGTCGTCGCCGCCGAGCTCGCGGAGGCGCAGGTCGAGCCCCGGCTCGTCCGTGTCGAGCACTGGCTGCAGGAGAAGGAGCGGTGGGATGACGAGCCCGCCGGCCCAACCTCGGAGGAGGAGACCCTCGCCGAGGGGCACTCGCCGTGGGAGGTGCGCGTGGAGTGCGGCTCACACGGCGAAGCCCACGATCTCGCCGATCGCCTGGAGGGCGAGGGGTACGGCGTCGCGCGCCGCTGGCGCTACCTGATCGTGGGCGCCTCCTCGCGACCGGAGGCCGACGAGCTCGCGCAGCGCCTCCACGGCGAGGTCGAGCCGAGTCCGGAAGCGGTGTGGGAGGTGGTGCCGCAGAATCCGTTCGCGATCTTCGGCGGACTCGGCGGCGCCGGAACGCCCCTGTAGATGGCCGCGTCGGCTATGATCTGAGGTAGCGGCGCTCGCAGGGGGAAGCGAGCGAGCGGCCGATTCTTCGACTTGCGGACGCGGAAGCGCCGCGACGAGTGCAAGAAACCAGCGAGCAACCGACGAACGCGTCGGGGGTAGACGACGGCCTGTCGGCCGACGCCCTCCGCGCCGAAGCCTGGGCCGGAGAACCCTTTCTCCGCCCGGACGAGGACCCTGCGGGTGCTCTGGCCACCGGCACCGCCCGCCGGGACGCGCTCGATGCCGCCCTCGCCGAGATCGCGGCGGGACGGCGATCCCCTTCCTCGGAGTGGAAGGTGCGATTCGCTCTCATGCTCGGGCTCGAGCGCGTGCTCAGCGAGCGACCGCCGCGACTCGCCTCCGGGACGGAGCTCCGCCGCCACCAGATCGACGCATTGGCGGGAATGCTGACCGAGCTGATCGCCGCGAACCAGCGCGTCGAGCTGGAGGCGGAGAACGGCGCGAGTGCCTCCACCGAGCTGCTCGACGAAGAGGAAGAGGACGACAACGGCCACGAGGATGCGACCGACGAGCAGGAGGTCGAGGCGGAGGTCGAGGCCGACGATCCCGGGGCGGTGCGGCGCTACCGCTTCCGGCATCCGACCGCGTCGGGCAAGACGATCGCGGCCGCCGGCTTCGTCGAGGCGGCCAAGACGCTCGGCGTGCTCATCCTCACGCACCGCCGGCTCCTGGTCTCGCAGTTCAACCGCGAGCTGAAGGCGGAGGGCTACGGCGGCCGTCTCGAGCCGCAGGTCGAGAAGGGGCAGAAGCCGAAGAGCCCGAGTCTCGTCACCATCCAGACCTACGCCTGGTTCGCCCGCCACGTCGGCGACCTCGAGCGCAGCGCCTACCAGCTCGTGATCTGCGACGAGGCCCACACGGCCCTCGGTGAGAAGACGAGCGGGGCGATCCGAAGCTTCCCGGAGCCGATCTACATCGGCATGACGGCAACCGAGCAGCTGATCGCCAAGCAGGTCTCGGACGTCTTCCCGGCATCGGTGGACGACCTCCCGCTGGCTGACGCGGCTCGCCGCGGGCTCATCGCACCTCTCCGCTCGCTGAGGGTGCCGCCCGTCGCTGCCATCAACAACGTTCCGATCGTCGGCGGGGACTTCGAGGAGCGCGCCCTCGCGCAGGCTCTCGACCACCAGGCTCTGAACCAGGCCGCCGCGAGCCTCTACCGCGACCGCTTCGACAACACGCCCGGGATCGTCTACGCCGCCGGGGTGGAGCACGCCTACCACCTCGCGCAGGAGTTCCGTGCCGCCGGCCTGAAGGCGGAGGCCGTCAGCGGCCGCACGCCGCCCGTCAAGCTCGCCGAGACGCTTGCCGCCTACGAACGCGCCGAGATCAACATCCTCATCAACGCGATGCTCCTGGCCGAGGGCTGGAACTCACCGCGGGCGACGGTGTGCATGCACCTGGCCCCGACGGCGAGTCGGCGTGTGTACCAGCAGCGAATCGGACGCATCATGCGAACCCATCCGCGGAAGGAAGCCGGCATCGTCGTCGACTTCGTCCCGAAAGGCGCAACGCACAACGAGCGGGTGATCTCGCTGCACTCGCTGCTCGACTCCGACTTCTACCGCGAGGGCGCGCGCGTCACGCCCGCTCCGCGCCGCCGGGTGCAGCGACGCGCGCGCCGGCGGCTGACGCCGGCGCCGTGGCTCGTCCCGGTCACGCCGGACGTCAAGCGCCGCCTCGGTGTGATCGCGCGCGAGTGGCAGCGCGTCGACCCCCGGTACCTCGACGAGGACGAGCAGCGCTACTGGGCGACGATCGCCGGGCGCCAGATCCGCTTCGACGAGCGTGCCGAGTTCGCGAAGAAGTTCGCCGACGGTCGCGCGAGCAAGATCGCGCTCGAGCAGTTCCTGACGATCTGCGCGGCCGAGAATCCGAACCGCCGGCTGCGGATGATCGCCCTGGCCGACCGCGTCTCGATGACGGTCGAGCGAGCGGACTTCGACGACCTCGTGACGCTCGTGACCCAGGCGCCGCCGTGGGAGAAGGACCGGGTGCCGGGCGTCCGGATCCTGCTCAGGGCGCTCGGCGAGGGCAAGGCCGACGCCCCCGACCAGATCCTCGCGCGCTGGACCTGGAAGCTCGCACGCGCCACGCGCAAGCTCCAGGATCGCCGCGCGAGCGCCGAGTATCCGGAGGCGAAGCGGCTGCTCGGCGCGCTTGCGAACTCGCGCGGCCATCGGCACGAGGAGAACACCGCCAAGCTCGTCAACGTGGCGCTCGAGTTGCCGCTCGACGTGGGCGCCGCGCTGCTCGCCTCGGCGGAGGGGTACACCCCTCGGGCAACGAGGCTGATCGAGGCTGCGCGGGAGCGACTCGGGCCGATCTCCGAGGTCGCGGCGGCGCTCGCCGAGAACCTGCCTGCACCCAAGGCCCAGCCGGGCCGCGGGCGCCGGCGCCGGCGTCGCAAGCGCTCTCAGCAAGGAGGCGGGCCTCAGAACGCGAGCGCCCGGCAGAACGGCAGCGGCCCCGCTGACGTGACCAAACGCGACGGAGCAGGTCAGAACGGCGCCGAGACCGGCGCCGGCGGTGCGTCCGCCCCGGTGCCGTCAGCAGCCGGGACGCTCTAGCGCGAACTGGCGCTCGAGCGAGGCAGACCGCACCGCCGGAGCGTCAGTGCTCGGTCGAGCCGCGCGGGTCGTCGCCGGCTTCGCGCTCGCGAAGGTAGCGCGTCAACTCGGCAGCGATGGAGTCGCCAGAGGGAATGTCCGCCTCGTCCCCGAGCGCGTCTGCCCTCTGTTCCAGCTCGGCCACGTAGGCGGCGGTCTCCGGGTCGGAGGAAACTGCCTCGCTCACCTGTTCGGAGTAGGTCTCCGAGGCCCTGCGGAGCTCCTCGGTGTCCACCTCGCCTCCGAGCAGCCCGCCGAGGCGGTCGCAGAGCGCGAGCGCGGCACGCGGGCTGGGTGTCAGCGAGACGTAGTGCGGGACGGCCGCCCACAGGCTCGCCGACCGTAGCCCCGCGGCGCGACACGCGTCGTGGAGCACGCCGACAACGCCGGTCGGCCCCTCGTAGCGCGAGGTCGCGAGCCCCAGCTCCTCGACGAGGTCCGCGTCGCTCGCGGTGCCGGTCACGGGGGCGGGTCGCGTGTGCGGCACGTCCGCGAGGAGCGCGCCGAGCGTGACGACGAGCTCGATCCCGAGCTCCTCCGCGAGATCGGCCACGATCGCGGAGAAGGTTCGCCAGCGAAGGTTCGGCTCGATCCCGAGCAGGAGGACGACGTCGCGGTCGAGCGCCTCGACCCGGGCGTGGTAGAAAACGTTCTCGGGCCAGTCGATCTGCCGGGTGTCGCCTTCCACGAGCGTCACGTGCGGTCGCGTCGCCTGAAAGTCGAAGAAGCCTTCCGGATCGATGTCGGCGAACCGCCGCGCCTGCCAGACCTTCGCCAGGTACCCCCCCGCGAGCGACGCGCCCTGGCCGCCGTCGTTCCAGCCGCGAAAGGCCGCGACGAGGGCGGGCCGCCGGAGCGTCGGCCGGCGCTCGATGCGGAGCTCGTCCATCGGCCCAGTCTACGCGCCGCTTGCCGGGTTCATCGACGCCGGCGAGCGCCAGAACAGCGTCGCCAGGGAGACGATGCCGACCCACAGGGCCGCGGCAACAGCCACATGGGCGAGGACCAGGAGCCACGGCAGCCCCGTGCGGTACTGCGTCTCGCCGATCGCCATCTGGACGAGCAGGAGTGCGAGCAGCCCGACCGCGAAGAGGAAGAGCCGTCTCCAGCGTGCGCGGCGCGCCGTCAGATACCCGAGCACGAAAACGAAAACCGCTCCGAAGATCCCACCTGCGACCGCGTGGACGGGAACCGAGACGGTCGGGACGCCGAGGCGGTCGATCTTGGAGCTGTCGCCGGCGTGAGGGCCCGCGGCCGTTGCGAACGCGCCGGTTACGACGAGCGCCAGGCCGACGACCGCAAGGACGATCCCCGCGAGGCGGAGCTCCCGCGGGACGAGCGGGACAGACCATCCCTCCTCGAAGCCGCGGGCCTCGATCGTAACGACGACGGTGGCAGCGAGCATCACGAGGGCGAGCAGGAAGTGCGACATGACGAGCAGCGGATGGAGGCGGAGGATGACCGTGAGCCCGCCGAGCGGAATCTGCGCGGCCGTGCCGACGAAGACGACGAGGGCGAGCCTGCGCACGCGGACGGGCAGGCGGGGGACCCGGCGGGACGCGAGCCAGGCGACGAGCGTGAACCCGATCGTGATCGCTCCGATCACGCGGTTGCCGAACTCGATGAACGCGTGCCCGCCTTTCTCGGGGAACGGCGTCGAGCCGCACCGGGGCCAGTGGTCGCACCCGAGTCCCGATCCTGTCAGCCGCACGACGGCGCCGGTCGTGACGACGACGTAGACGGCGACGACCGCCGCCAGCGCCAGCTTCCGGAAGAGCTCTGGCGTAACCTCGAACGCGCGGGCGCGGGCGAGCCGGGTGGACTCGACATGCATGCGTCGGAGGCTAGCGAGAGCGCAGAAAGAGGGTATCCATGGGGAGCTCTGCGGTCCCCGTGTCAGGCGACGACGAGCACCCCGGCGCCGGGCTCGACCTCGCCGATGCGCCGCAGGAAGAGATCGCGCCCTGCGAACTCCGCCTCCAGAGCGGCACTCCTCGCCGCGGGCACCGAGACGAGCAGACCGCCGGCGGTCTGCGGGTCGTAGCCGAGCGTCAGGAGCTCACGCGTGACGGCAGCGGCCACCGACACGTGAGGTTCGCCAAACTCGCGGTTGCGCGGATCGCCACCCGTGCGCTCGCCCGCCAGCGCCACCGCGAGCGCTCCGTCCAGCATCGGCCACGCACCAGCCGACAGCCGGATGCGGACGCCGCTCCGGCTGGCGACCTCGTGGGCGTGTCCGATCAGTCCGAACCCCGTGACGTCAGTGACGGCGCCGGGTCTCACGGCGCGAATCGCGTCGGCTGCCTCCCTGTTCAGCACCTTCATCCACCGGACCGCGGCGGCAGCCTCGCCGTCCGTGACGAGCCCGCGCTTGAACCCGTGCAGAACGAGGCCGGTGCCAAGCGGCTTGGTCAGGTACAGCCGATCTCCGGGCCTCGCGCTGGTCTTCGACCAGATCGCATCCGGCCGCACGAGACCCACGACTGCAAGGCCGTACTTCGGCTCCTCGTCCCGGATCGTGTGCCCACCGGCGAGCACCGCGCCGGCCGCGCGCACCTGCGCGTCGGCTCCGGCGAAGACGGCAGCGACGACCTCGTCCGGCAGCTCTTCCGGGAAGGCGGCGATGGAGAGCGCGACGAGAGGTGCGCCCCCCATCGCGAAGACGTCGTTGAGCGCGTTCCCCGCCGCGATGGCGCCGTAGTCGGCCGGGTCGTCGACGACGGGCGGAAAGAAGTCGAGGGTGAAGACGAGCGCGCGCTCGTCGTCGAGCCGGTAGACGGCCGCGTCGTCGGCCGGCGCGAGCCCGACGAGCAGGTCCTCGACCCCAGCCGGGAGGAAGCCGGCCAGGAGCCGCTCGAGCCGAGCCGCCGGATATTTCGCGGCGCAGCCGCCGCAGGTCACCAGATCGGTCAACGGCGCGGGCTTGCTCGCGAGAGCCACCTCGAGACGTTAGCGTCCGTCGAGTGAGTCGGAGCGCTCTCGTCACCGGCGGCTCCTCGGGCATCGGGTTCGCGATTGCCCGGATGCTCCGCGAGGAGGGCTTCGCACTCACGCTCGCGGCGCGGACGGAGGAGAAGGTTCGCGCTGCGGCCGCGGAGCTGGATGCGCTCGCAGTGGCGGCGGACGTCGCGCGCGAGGAGGACTGCGAGCGTCTAGTCGAGGAGCATCGGGAGCGTCACGCAGGCCTCGACGTGCTCGTCAACTCGGCAGGGATCGGGATCGGCGGCCGGATCGATTCGATCGTGACGAAGCACTTCGACCTCCAGCTCGCCGTCAACCTGCGCGGCCTGCTGCTCGTAACCCGGACGGCGATCCCGCTCCTGCGCGAGACGAAGGGCCTCGTGGTGAACATCGCATCGATCGCGGGGACGCTGCCGGTGCCCGGCCTCGCCGTCTACGGAGCCGCGAAGGCCGCCGTCATCTCTTTGACCCGTACCCTCAACGCCGAGCTCGACTCGGACGGCATACGCGCGACTGCGATTTGCCCCGGCTTCGTGGACACGGCGATGGCGCGGTGGAGCGGCATTCCCGGCGACCAGATGATCCAGCCCGAAGACTGCGCCGAGATCGTGCGCGCGCTGCTGCGCCTCAGCCCCCACGCGCGGATTCCGCAGATCGTCGTCGAGCGCATGGGCGACGACGGCCGCGGCGCCTGACCCCGACGCGGGATCAGGCGCTCACGCAGCCGTGGAGCGAACGTCACGCTCTCGTACCAGACCCGTTCCACCCGTGTACGGATTCCGTCGCTAGGCTCGTCGCGGGGAGGAGGCTACGGGCACCTGCGCAGGCACGGACGGTACCTGGCCGACGTGGACGCGTCTGCAGCCGTTGCGCCCCCTATGGCCCCTTCTCGATCGGCACGTCGACGAGGTTCCCCCACTCGGTCCACGAGCCGTCGTAGTTCTTGACCTGCTCGTAGCCGAGCAACTCGCGCAGCACGAACCACGTGTGCGCGCTGCGCTCGCCGATGCGGCAGTACGCCGTCACGTCCTTGCCCGAGGTTACGCCCTTGCCCTCGTACAGCAGGCGGAGCTCGTCCGCGGACTTGAAGGTGCCGTCGTCCCGCACGGCCTGCGCCCACGGAATCGACTGCGCGCTCGGGATGTGGCCGGCGCGCTGCGCTCCTTCCTGCTCGTACCCGGGCGGGGCGACCAGGTCGCCGGCGAACTCCTGGGGGCTGCGAACATCCACGAGAGCCTGGCCTTCCGCGGCGATCGCCTCGCGCACGGCGTCGCGCCGCGCACGGATCGTCTCGTCGCGCTCCGCCGCGCTATAGGAGCCCTGCGCGCGGGCGGGCACCTCGGTGGTGGTCTCGCGGTTCTCTTCGAGCCACTTCTGGCGACCACCGTCGAGGATCCGGACGTCGCCGTGCCCGTAGATCTTGAGGTACCAGTACGCGTAGGCGGCGAACCAGTTGTTCTTGTCGCCGTACACGACGAGCGTGGTGTCATTCGACACGCCTCGCTCTTCCATCAGCCGCTCGAACTCCCGCTTCTCGATCAGGTCGCGCTCGACCTGGTCCTGCAGGTCTTCTCGCCAGTGGAGCTTGATCGCTCCGGGGATGTGCCCCTCGTCGTAGAGGTCGGGATTCTCGTCGACCTCGGCAACGACCACCTGCTCGTCGGCGAGGTGCCCGGCGAGCCAGTCCGTCGTCACCAGCACCGGCTTTGCGTACCCGTTCTCGGCCATGAAACCTCCTTCTCACACCACCGTGGACCTGTCGTTCAACGAACCGCGCGAGCCGATTACTCCCAGCCAGGCGGAAGGCTGCGCACGTCTATGCCGGCTGAAGCTTGCGATCGATCGCAACCGTCAGCTCCCTCGCCGAAAGCGACCCCTCGAACTTCGCCTTGATCAGCCCGTCCGAGCCGACGAGGAAGACCCAAGGCTCCGTCGGAAGGCGCCACTGCCTCACCCACCGGTTGAAGCCGTTCGCCGGGTCGTTCCCCGCGTAGATCTCGACGTGGATGAACCGGATGCCGCTGCGCGCGAAGCGATGGGCCACGCCCTCGACCACGTCGACCACCGGGCCGCAGGTGCGGCTCGTGCAGAACTTCGGCGTCGCGAAGACGACGACGAAGCGCCGATGCGCGGCGAGAGAGTCGGCGATCGAGTGGCGGAGGAGGTCACGGTCGGGCGGAGTCCTCGTCGTCAGCTGGGCGAGGTCGCCGTGAGCGCTCGCGAGCGTCGGGGTGCGGGAGGGAAACGCTCTCGCCCCGAGCGGCGGCGATGCCGAGTGGGGGCTGACGAGGAGATTGCCGACCGCCTGGATCGGTCGCCCCCCCACCGGCTCGGCGAGGACCCAGTACTTGCCGGCCCGCGGCACGCGCACGTGCGAGACGTAGAGCCGCGTCACGTCGAGAGGGTCGGGGTGAGCGCCTCGCGCAGCGACCGTCTCGAGCGAGGCTATCGTCGTCGCGAACGGCTTCGCGATCAGGGCGGTCGCCACCCAGACGCGGGCGCGCGGGCGGGTCACGACACTGCCGTCGCGCCCGACGACGAGGAACGCGAGTCGCACGTCGCCGGGCGCGAAGTCCGAGGTTCCGGAGACGATCGCGACATCGGGACCCCGTCTCGCGAGCAGCGCGGCGATCGTGCCGGGCTTCGCCGCCCCCCGCTCCCCCCCTCTCTGCCCGCCTCCGGAGCCACAGCCCGCCACGATCAGCGTCGCGAGCAGAGCCACGGCACCTAAACGCATGCGCACAAGTCTATGCCGGGCGGTTCCGGACAACGTAAGAGGGGCCCCACTACGGCCGGCGAACGCCGGCTTCTCAGCCGCCGCTGCTAGCGGCCGTCGAACCAGCTGAGCGTGTCGTTCAAATCGCCCGAGGCCGTGACGGTTGCGAGCGCCTGGAGGATGTAGACCATCAGACAGGCGATCACTGCGATATAGATGAGCCGTGCTTTCATGTCACCTCCCTCATCGGTTTAGAACCGGACATCTTGGAGGGCTTCCGCTGCATTCCGGTACAACCTTGCGGCCTCGCGATCGTCCCCACGGCGGGCCGCAAGATCGCCCAGCGCGACCCACGCGCCGGCCCGGTGGCTGACGGAAGAAAGTTGTTCGAAGCTCGAGTCCGCCGCCCGGAACCACTTCCCGGCCTCGTCCAGGCGCTCCTGCGCCAGTAGCGCGCGCCCGAGGACAAGCTGCGACGGCCCGATCTCGTGAAGGTAGTCGACCCGGTCGGCCAGAAGCTCGAGCGCGTGGCGGGCGAGCTGCTCGGCCTGCGGGTAGTCGCCCGTCTGCAGGTGAACCGCGGCGAGCGAGCCCGCGGCCTGCGCCGCGTCCTCGGTCGAGTCCGCCTCGAGCGCGACGGCGAAGGAGCGCTTGAGGTAGTCGATCGCCTGATCCGGCTTCCCCAGCATCAGGTTCAGACCGCCGAGGTTGTTCAGCAGGCCGGCGACGTTCCGCTCGTCCTTCAGCTCCTCGTAGTAGGACTTCGCGCGCTCGGCGTAGGTGCGGGCCAGCACCCAGTGTCCCATCCGTTCGGCGACCAGAGACGCCTGCACGAAGGCGTTGGCGGTGGTCGAGCGGTCGCCGAGCGCCTGGGCGAGCTCGAGTGCGCGCTCCACGTCCTCGCGTGCCGCCTCCAGGTCGCGCTGGCGGCGGTAGCAGCGCGAGCGCCAGCTCAGGATCTGCGTTCGAAGTAGGTCGCAAGGCAGATTCGAGCGCTGCGCCAGCTCGAGCGCCTCCGAGAGGAGGCCGAGGGCGGTGGAGATGCTGGAGAGCTTGTAGCGGCAGACACCTAGACGGAAGAGGATCTCCGCGCGGTCGACATCGGAGAAGCCCTCGCCCGCCGCCAGGCCGCTTGCCTTGGCGAGCAGGGCGGAAGCCTCCCGCACATCGCCGAGCTCCATCTTCGCCCAGGCCTCGCCGGCCAGCGCTCGAACCTCGAGCTCGACGCCGCCCGCCGCGGCCCCGGCACGGACGCCGGCGAAGTCGGCGGCCGCGTCCTCGAAGCGCCCCGCCTCGTGTAGGGCCTCTGCCCGCGCCACGACCGCCTCGACCCGCATGCGCTCCCCCGACGCAACGCCGCTCGCGAGGAACCCCGGATCGACGCCGAGCCGTTGCGCGAGCCAGTCGATCGTCTCCTGCGTCGGCCGCGTCTTTCCGCGCTCGATCTGACTGACATACTCCTTCGAGAAGCGCTCGCCGGCGAGCTCCGTCTGCGTGAGGCCCGCGGAGGTGCGCAGCTGGCGCAGCCGGATCGCGAGGCTGACACGATCTGCAGCAGGCCGTATAGATCGCGCGCGCGCAGTAGCAGTGGTGGCCGGATCGTTCATCGAGACACAGTCAACAACATGCTTCACCGAAGCGCAAGGCATTTTTCCAGCACCTTGCAGAAAAGAACATGCCTTCGGGGCTTGTCGAGTGAAGTAGCAGATTGCGAATCACTTGACCGAGGTACTTGACGAACTCGACTAGACATGTCTATAGTCCGTCCACCTTGCACCCCAGCCGGACGCCAGGCTGAGGTGCAGGAGGCGCGACACCGCATTGCGATCGACCACCGGAGGCATGGCTGGGCCGCAGAGCCAGGACTTCGGCGATTGCTTACAAGAGGCGACGCGCCACTCCCCAGGGAGATCGTCCGGAAGCCGCAGCCGGGCGATCTTCCCGCGGTCCCGTTCGATCCGCGAAGCGCCTGCACGGCGGGGATCCCGCCGTCGCCCTTACGCCGGGCCGGTGAGCCAGCGCCGGCGGGAGGCTGCGATGGCCGCGAAGTCTTCGTCCCCGAGGAGCCCGCCCAGGCGGTCCTGCACCGATCGTAGGAGGCCGACGCCGAGCCCGATCCACGCCTCGGCGCTCGGGTCTCGATCGAGCGCGAGGCCGCCCGCCTCCTGCGCTCGTCGCAGCAGCTCCGCGAAGTAAGCGTGCGCGTCGCGCAGATGGCTTCGAAGGAACTTCCGGACGGCCGGGTCGTCGCCTGCCTCGCTCAGCGCCTGGATCCAGATGTGCATCGGCAGCAGGCGGCGGTCGCGGAGCCGGCGCACCGCCTTGGCCACCGCCAGAGGCCACTCCGCCGGATTCTCCTCGGCCTCGACGATCTCCTCCACGGTGGCGCGCAGGTGCGACCACGCCTCGTCGAGGCAGGCGAAGTAGAGGTCGCGCTTACAGCCGAAGTGGCGATACAGGATCGGCTCGCTGATCCCCGCCGTCCGGGCGATCTCGGCCGTGGTCGCGCCGCTGTAGCTCCCGGCCGCGAAGCTCCGGAGCGCCGCGGCGATGATTGCCGCGCGCCGCTCGCTCGCGGAGAGGCGTGCCTTGCCGGGCGCAGTCATGCAGCCTCGAGCACGGCATGCCCTTCCGGCTGGCGGTGCCGCCGCACCGTCAGTACGGCAACGGCGGCTGCGCAGAGGGCGATCCCGGCGGCGAAGTAGAGCGCGTGGTGGAGCCCCGCGACGAAGGCCGTCGCCGCACGCGGGGTCCCACGCGAGCCGCCCGCATACGAGGCGACGATCGCACCCATCACCGCGATGCCCATCGAGCCGCCGACCTGCCGCATGCTGTTGAGGACGGCTGAGCCGACTCCGGCCTTGTCGGTGGCCACCGAGCCCATCGCCGCGGCGGTCGTCGGTGACATCGAGAGGGCCATCCCGAGGCCGCCGATGATCATGGCGGGCAGGATGCTCCAGAAGGTCGACTGCTCGTCGAGCCGCGCGAACAGCACGAGCGAACCGGCGACGAGCGTCATTCCGGCTCCCATCAGCCACCGTGTGCCGCCTCCGTCGGAGAGGCGCCCGGCGATCGGGGCACCGATCACGATCAGGAGCGTCATCGGCAGGAAGGCGGCACCGGCCTGGGTGGCGGAGTAGCCGAGGACGTTCTGAACGAAGAGCGAGATGAAGAAGAAGACGCCGAACATCGCCAGCGCGACGAGGAGCATCACGGCGTTCGCACCCGCGAACGTCGGGTTGCGGAAGAGCGAGACGTCGAGCATGGGTAGGCGCTGGCGCAGCTCGAGCAGGACGAATCCGACGAGCGAGACAGCGGCCAGGGCGAAGAGCGCGAGGATGCGCACGGAGCTCCACCCGTAGCTGTTCGCCTCGATCAGCGCGTAGGTCAGGGCGAAGAGCCCGACGGCGGAGGTGACGAGGCCGGGCAGGTCGAGCCGCTGCTCGAGCGAGGTGTCGCGGCTCTCCTCGATCACGAGCCTCGCGACGACGATGCCCACGATCCCGATCGGAACGTTGATGAAGAAGATCCAGCTCCAGTTGATCTGCTGGGTGATGACGCCGCCGAGGAGCGGCCCGATCGCGAGGGCGAGCGCGGAGACGCCCGCCCAGACGCCGATCGCCATCCCACGCTGGCGCGGCGGGAAGGTGGCGACGATGATCGAGAGCGTCGCGGGGTTCATCAGAGCGGAGCCGGCTCCCTGGACGACGCGCGCGCCGATCAGCCACCCGGCGCTCGTGGCGAGGCCGCAGGCGAGAGACGAGGCGGTGAAGACCGCGAGGCCGACGATGAAGATCAGCCGGCGCCCGTAGAGGTCGGCGAGCTTCCCGCCGGTCAGCATCAGGACGGCGAAGGTGAGCGCGTACCCCGTCACGATCCACTCGAGCTCCGAGACGCCGATCCCCAGGTCTTTCTGGATCGACGGGAGCGCGACGTTCACGATCGTGTTGTCGAGCATGATCATGAACAGGCCGAACGCAACCGCGCCGAGCGTCCACCACTTCCGATACTCCGGGGAAAAGATCCTCGCCCTCATGCACTGCCTCCTCTGACGTTAGCGCGCACTAAGTTAGCAGACGCTAACCGGTGCCGTCGACCGGTGCTCCACTACGCTTCGCGCCCGTGGAGGTGATCTGGGAGCCGTCCGAGGAGGTTCTCTCGCACGCGAACGTCGTCCGGCTGATGCGCCGCCACGGGATCTCCGACTACGGCGAGCTCGTGCGGCGGGCGGCGGCCGAGCCGGAGTGGATCTGGCCTGCGATCGTGGAGGACCTGGGCCTCGATTTCGACGAGCCCTGGCGCGAGGTCGTCGACTGCTCGCGCGGGCCGGAATGGGCCACCTGGTTCACCGGGGCGAAGCTCAACGTCGCCTGGAACTGCGTGCACCGGTGGTCCGCCGGCCCCCGCGCCCTCGCCGAGGCCGTCGTCTGGCGCAGTGAGGACGGCCGGCGGCGAGCGCTCACCTTCGGCGAGCTGTCGAGCGAGGTGATCCGGCTCGCGGAGGCGCTGCGCGGCCTCGGCGTGGAGCCCGGCGATCGCGTGGCCACCTTCCTGCCGATGGCGCCCGAGGTCGCCATCGCCTCGCACGCCTGCGCGCACGTCGGTGCGGTGCAGGTTCCCGTCTTCTCCGGCTTCGCGGCTCCCTCCCTCGCCTCACGCCTGGTGGACTCCGGCGCGAAGGTGCTGATCACGGCCGACGGATCGCTGCGCCGCGGCCGGATGTTGGCGATGAAGGAGACCGCCGACGAGGCGGCGCGGACCGCGCCGTCGCTCGAGGCGGTCGTCGTCTGGCGGCGCCTCGGGCGCGACGTGCCGATGGCGGCGGGGCGCGACCATTTCTGGGACGAGCTCGTGGCTGCCTCGCCCGGCACCCTCGAGCCGCTTTCGGTCGACTCGGAGCACCCTTACCTCCTCGCCTACACCTCTGGAACGACGGGCGTGCCCAAGGGGGTCGTGCACGTCCAGGGCGGCTTCCTCGTCTCGATCGCGCGTGAGACCGCCTACCAGGCCGACGCCCACGCGGAGGACGTGCTGCACTTCTCCACCGACATGGGCTGGATCATGGGTCCCTGGACCGTCGTGGGCGGGGGCGCCGCGGGCTGCACGCTCGTCTTCGCCGAGGGCGCGCCCGACTGGCCGCCCGACCGGCTGTGGCAGCTCGTGGAGGAGGAGCGCGTTTCGATTCTCGGCCTCTCGCCGACGCTCGTCCGCGCGCTCGTCCCCCACGGACCGCCTCGCAACGACCTTTCGTCCCTCCGTACGCTCGTGACCACCGGCGAGCCCTGGAACCCCGAGCCCTACCGCTGGCTGCACCGCGAGGTCGGCGGGGGCCGCTGCCCGATCATCAACTGCTCCGGCGGGACCGAGATCGGCGCCTGCTTTCTCTCCCCGACGCCGGCGATGGCGATCAAGACCTGCTCGGTCGGTCGACCGGCGCTCGGGATGGCGATGGACGTCGTCGACGCCGAGGGCCGGTCGCTCATCGGCACGGGCGAGGTGGGCGAGCTCGTCTGCCGCAAGCCGTTCCCCGGCATGACTCGTGGCTTCTGGGGCGACAGCGAGCGCTATCTGGAGGCCTACTGGCGGCGCTTTCCCGGCGTCTGGACCCACGGCGACTGGGCAACCGTCGACGAGGACGGCTTCTGGTTCCTGCACGGGCGCTCCGACGACACGCTCAACATCGCCGGCAAGCGCATCGGCCCCGCGGAGCTCGAGTCGGCGGTCGTGGCCCATCGCGTCGTGGCCGAGGCGGCGGCCGTCGGCATACCGCACGAGGTGAAGGGGGAGGCGGCCTGGATCTTCTGCGTCCTCGTCCCCGGAGCCATCGCCTCGGACGAGCTCGCCGGGGAGCTGGCGGGGCTCGTCACCGCTGATCTCGGGAAGGCGTTCAAGCCGGATCGCGTACTCTTCGTCAGGGGGCTCCCGAAGACGCGGAGCGCGAAGATCGTGCGCAGGGCGATTCGCGCCACCGCCCTCGGGGAGGATCCCGGCGACATGTCCTCGGTCGAGAATCCAGACATCCTCCACGAGATCTCCGCGATGGCGCGAGCGTGAGCGGGCACCTGATCCGCGCCGACGAGGTGCTCAAGGCGAGCGCCGAAGGGCTGGAGGCGCTCGGGATGGCGACGCCGTCGCTCGGCGCGTACGAGACGACGGTCTGCCGGGCGCGCTTCGCGCCGAGCCACAAGGGCACGTCGCACAGCCACGACCGGGAGGAGATCATCGTCGTCCTCGCGGGCAGCGCGACGGCCGACCTCGACGGCGAGCTGATCGAGATCCGCGACGGCGACACGCTGATCGTGCCGACCGGCGTCCTCCACGATTTCCACGCGGGCGTCGAGGGCTTCGACTGCCTGACGATCGAGCCCGTCGGCATCCGCTTCTTCGGGCCGGACGGAGTCGAGCGTGACCCGCCCGAAGTGATGCTCTGAGCGGCGAGCTCGACGGCCAGGTCGCCCTCGTCACCGGCGGCGGTCGCGGGATCGGCCGCTCGATCGCTCTGGAGCTCGCGGCCGTGGGTGCACGGGTTGCCGTCTCCGCCAGGTCGGCCGACCAGGTCGAGGAGACGGCACGCGAGGTGGACGGCCTCGGGATCGCCGCCGACGTCAGCCGTAGCGAGGACGTCGAGCGGATGGTCGCGCAGGTCGAGGACGAGCTCGGGCCGATCGACCTGCTGGTCGCAAACGCAGGTCGCAACGTGTCGGAGGGGCATGCTTGGGAAGTCCAAGCCGAGGACTGGTGGAACGTCTTCGAGGTGAACGTGCGCGGCGTCTACCTCTGCTGCCGAGCCGTGATCCCGGGCATGCTCGAGCGCGGCCTCGGGCGGATCGTGATCACGGGCAGCGGCTCCGCCTACCTCCCCGGCAGCGGCGGCACGGCCTACTCGGCGAGCAAGGCCGCGGCGTGGCGGCTCGGAAACGTGCTCGCGGAGCAGCTGGCCGGCAGGATCCCGGTCTTCGTCATCAGCCCGGGGCTCGTGCGGACGGAGATGACGAAGGCTGCGCCGGACGACGCACCGTGGACACCGCCCGAACTCGCGCCGCGGCTCGTCCGAATCCTCGCTTCCGGGCGCGCCGACGCCCTTTCCGGCCGCTACATCCACGCCGAGCACGACGACGTGGAGAGCCTGATCCGCCGGAGCGACGAGATCCGCGATCACGACCTGAACGCGATCCGCCTCCGCCGCTAGCACGCGCCTCAAGCCCACGAGAGGGCGTGCCGATACGCCGTTCGTGGTTCTTTCCTCACCCGGTAGTAGTCGCCGCTCGTGAGCATCGACGGTCTCTCGGGCGAGGGGGCGTCGCTCCGCCACTACCTCACCGTCGCGCGTCGGCGGAAGTGGATCATCCTCCAGGCGCTCGTGCTGATGCCGGCGGCGGCGCTCGTCCTCTCGCTGCGCCAGCAGCCGATGTACCGCGGCTTCGCGGAGGTCGTGATCACCGGACAGGACGCGGCGGCGGCCGTCACCGGCCTCGGGAGCTCCTCGGGCCCTCAGCCGAGCGACCGCTCGACCGAGACACAGGCCGCGCTCGCCCGCGTGCCCGAGCTCGCGCGCCGCGTGCTGCGCGCAGCCGGCCTCGACTCGCGCTCGGCCGCAGCCCTCCTGCGGAAATCTTCGGTCTCGGCCAAGCCCGACGTCGATCTCCTCCAGTTCAGGGTCGACGACCGGAGCGCCCAGCTAGCGCGCTGGCTCGCCAGCGAGTACGCGCGCCAGTTCACGATCTACCGCCGCCAGCTCGACGTCCGGGTCCTCGAGAGCGCGCGGCTGAAGGTCGAGGCGCGCGCCGCCGAGCTCGCCGCGGCCGGCCAGCGCGGCAGCGCCCTCTACCGCGACCTCCTGGAGACCGAGCGCAAGCTCGGAACGGCCGAGGCGCTCGGCACCTCGTCGGGCTACGTCGTCCAGCCGGCCGACCGCGCGGCGCGCATCGAACCCCGCCCCGCCCGCAGCCTCGTCCTCGGACTCGGCGTCGGCCTCCTCTTCGGCCTCGGCCTCGCATTCCTGCGCGAGGCGCTCGACACCCGCGTCCGCTCCGCCGACGAGATCTCCGCGCGTCTCGGAATCCCGCTGCTCGGCTTCCTCCCCCCGCCTCCCCGGAGCCTCGGAGGCAGCGGGCTCCTCGCGATGGTCGCCACGCCCCACCACGCCAGCGCCGAGGCCTTCAGGCAGCTGCGAACGAGCCTCGCCTTCGCGAACCTCAAGCGGCGGGCGCGCACGATCGTCGTCACGAGCGCAACCGAGGACGAGGGCAAGTCCACGACGGTCGCCAACCTCGCCGTCGCCCTCGCCCGAGCCGGGCAACGGGTCGTCCTCGTCGATCTCGACCTGAGGCGGCCGACCCTCGATCGTGCCTTCGCAGTGGAGCGGTCACCGGGGCTGACCGACGTCGTCCTCGAGCACGCAACGCTCGCCGAGGCGCTCGTCCCCGTCCCGATCGACTCGGGCCGTGCCGGCCGCCGCGCATCGCTCGAGCTGCTGCCCGCCGGAACCGTGCCGCTCGATCCGGGGGAGCTGGTGGCGAGCGACGAGCTGGCCGATCTCCTCGCGAAACTCCGCGAGCGCGCCGACCTCGTCCTCGTCGACACGCCGCCCCTCCTCCAGGTCGGGGACGCCATGACCGTCAGCGCAAAGGTCGATGCACTGGTCGTCGTCACCCGCCTGAACGAGCTCCGCCGGCCGTCGCTGGCGGGGCTCAAGCGCCTCCTCGACGCCGCGCCCGCCGCGAAGCTCGGGTTCGTGGTCACGGGGGCGGGTGCCGAGACCGACTACGCGTACGGCGGCTACGGCGCCGGCGCGTACGGAACGCCTGGTGGATCGGCGGCGCAGAAGGCTGTCGCAGAGGCCGCGTCGTGAGCCTCACGAGCGTCCTCGTGGCGGAACCGCATCCGATCTTCCGTTGGGCGGTCCGAACGCTCCTGGAGCGCCACGGCGGCTTTGCGGTCGTGGAGGCGCTCGATTTCGACGCCGTCGTTGCCGCGACCGCGGTCACCGCCCCGGAGCTCGCTCTGGTCGACCTCGATCTCCCGCCCCGCGGCGGCACCGCAGCAGTTGAACATCTCGCCCGCGCTTGCGGCACGCGCGCTCTCGTGTGGAGCCTCGACCTCCGGAACGACGACGTCGCCGGCGCCATTCGCGCGGGCGCCGCGGGATACCTCGACAAGCAGATCGAGGGCGAGGAGCTCCTCTTTGCGCTCGCCGCGGCCCTCCGGGGAGAGGCGCCGCTCACCCGATCCGCCGCCACCCTGCTGGTGCAGGACCTCCAACGCGGCGCCGAGGGAGCGCGCGTCCTCGACCTGGCCGACGCGCTCTCCGATCGCGAGCGGGAGGTGCTCGAGCTCGCGGCGGGAGGAGCGGCCAACCGGCAGATCGGGAGCGCTCTCCGCATCTCGGAGTTCACCGTCAAGCGCCACATGCAGAACATCCTCCAGAAGCTCGGAGTGGGTTCTCGCCGAGAGGCGGCGCGCTTCCACCGGCGCCTGCTCGCGGTCGAGGAGGGCGTGCTCCGAGAGCGGGCGGCGTGACCGTCGCGACCGTCCAGGCTCCGCCGCTCGTGGCCGTCGTCAGCGGCATTCCTCTTCTCTGCGAGGCACTCGCAGGATCGCTCGACGGCATCGCCGAGGTTCGGAGGTTTCGCGTGGGCACGAGCGACACCCCCGGCCTCCTCCGCTCGGTGAGAGCGAACGCCGTCGTCGTCGACGCCGAGGACGAGGCCCTCGCCGCCGCGCCCTTCGCGCGTGCGACCGGGGCCCCGATCGTGCACGTCGCGATGCGCGAGCAGACGCTCAGGGTTCTCGACGCTTCCGGGTGGCACGACTTTCCCGGGGGGTTCTCGGTGGACGCGATCCGCAACGTCCTCCTCGGAGGTGTCTACGGAGGCGAAGCGGCTCGGGGAAACGAGGGTCGCGTTCGAGGTCGGGCAAGCCGCCTGTCCGCACGGTGGCAGGTTCGCGGCGGGAGTCGCCCCCCGTTCGAGGAGATGGCGAGGCTCGACCACCTCTACGTCACGCGCAGATCGCTACGGCGGGACCTCGCCGTCCTCCTCTCCACCGTTCGGCTCGTCCTCCGCGGCGCCGGCGAAGCGTTCTGAGGCGCGGTGCCGGCGGCGGAGGAGATCGGCGGGAGCCGGCCCAGGGCGGGACTCGCCCGCCACGGCGCGCTCACGCTCGTCGCGAACACTCTGATTCTCGGGCTGGGCCTCGTGACGGGGATGCTCGTCGCGCGGACGCTCGGAGTGGCCGGGCGCGGCCAGCTCGCTGCAGTCATGACGGCACCGCAGCTCCTCGGCTGGATCTTTGCGATCGGGTGCGCGCCGGCGGCCGCCTACCACCTCGCCCGGCGCCCGGCCGCCGGCGGGCGGCTCCTCGGCACCTGGCTCGTCCTCGTGGTGCCGCTCGGCGGCTGCGCCTTGCTTGCCGGAGAGGCGATCCTGCCCTGGCTCCTCTCGGCGCAGAGCCCGGCGACGCTCCACCTCGCGCGGGTCTTTCTGCTCACCGTCGTCGTCGTCCCGCTCGCCGAGCTCTCGTCAGGCGTTCTCCTCGGCGACCACGACTTCGCCTTCTACAACGGGCTCCGCCTGGCCCAGCCGCTGGCGACGGCGCTCGCCTACGTCGTGCTGTGGCAGCTCGACCACCTGTCGGTGATGAGCGCCGTGGCGGCCAGCGCCTGCTCGGGCGCTGCCGGCACCCTCGTCGCGACGGCGCGCGTGCTCCGCCGCCACGGCGTCCGTCGCCCGAGCTTCCCGCTCGCGCGCTCGACCGCGTGGTACGGCCTCCGCGCGCACGGTGCGAACGTCGCGGGGATCGTCAACGCCCGCCTAGACCTCCTGCTGGTCCCGGCCTTCCTCGGCGCCTCCAGCGTCGGCCTCTACTCCGTGGCGACGAACGTCTCCTGGGTGGTCGTCGCGGTCACCGGCGCGGCCTCGGCGCTCGTGCTGCCGGCCGCGGCGCGCCAGGGGCCCGGGGGAACGGTCACCGTCGTCCGCTCGCTCCAGGGGGTCGTCGTCATCGGCGCGGCGATCGCTGCCGCGCTGGGCCTTCTCGCGAGCGTCCTCGTCGACATCGTCTACGGCGCCGCCTTCGACGGTAGCGTCGAAGCGCTGCGCGTCCTGCTTCCTGGTTGCGTGCTCGCCGCCGGGTCGGGCGTCGTCTGCTCCGGCCTCTGCGCCTGCAACCAGCCTTTCCTCGCGGCAGTCGCGCAGGCCGCCGGCGCGGCCGTCACGGTGGGCGGGCTCCTGCTCTTCCTCGCGCGCGGGGGCATCCTCGCCGCCGCGCTCGTCTCGACGGCGTCGTATGCGACGACCTTCCTCGTTGCGATCGTCGCCTACCGCCGGACGGTGGGCCTGGCGTGGCGCGAGCTGCTCCCGTGCGGACAGGTCGCACCCGCAACCGCTCTCTCTCCCTCGGCGGGGGCTTGATGGCCGCCGGCGTCTCCGTCGTCGTGACGAGCCACGACCGCCCCGAGCTCGTCGTCCGCGCGGTCGAAACCGCGCTCGCCCAGACCTGCCCGCACGTCGAGGTGGTGGTCGTAGACGATGGCTCCATAGTCCCCGTCGCCGGGCTGCTGGCGCCGCGGTTCGAGGGGCTGCAGGTCGTCCGTCACGACCGGCCGCTCGGCGTCTCCGCCGCCCGGAACACCGGTATCGCCCGATCGACCGGGGAGTTCGTCGCGTTCCTGGACGACGACGACTGGTGGCCTCCGGAGCTCGTGTCACGGCTGGCCGAAAGGGCCGCGCCGGGCACCGCGGTGATCTACGACAGCATCGTCGTCGACAGTTGCGCGAGGAAGCCCGAGACACCGCGGACTCTTCTGGAGAACCTGCCTGCTGCATGCCGGCGCCTCGATCGCTCGAACATGGCGCGATTCCTTGCAACGGCGCCTCTCTTCAAGGCTCTAATCCATCGAGCGGACGTCGAGCGGGTCGGCGGCTACAACCCTCGCTTCGACGGCCTCGAGGACTTCCACTTCTTCGCGAAGCTCCTGGCGGCCGGGGTCGAGCTCCGCGTTCTCGACGAGCCGAAGGGCTTCTACCTCGTACACCCGGTCTCGATCACCAACGCCTTGCGCCGGGCGCCGCGACACGATTTCGCACGACGCAGCGCAGGGATCGTCACGTGGCTCGAGCTGCTCGGAGCGCTGCCTGGGGAGCTCGACCTGAGCCCGCAGGCCCGACGGGTGTGCCGGCGCCGGCGTCGCTACTGGAGGGCGCGCCTCGCCCAGGCGCTGCTCGTCGATGCGATCGTCAACCGCAGCGTGCGCCGCCTGCGCTCGCGCACCGCGCTCGCGACGTTCGCGATCGCGCTTCCGCGCCTCGCCCTCCTGGGACTGCGAGGAATCGCGCTTCGGCTCCAGGGAGCGGGAGCTTGAGCGAGGGGCTTCACATCTCGATCGTGGTGCCGACCTACCGCCGGCCCCGGCAGCTCGCGATGTGCCTCAACGCTCTCGCGACGCAGTCGCCCCCGCCTTCGGAAGTGATCGTCGTCACGCGGCAATACGACGCACAAGCACACTCGATCTGCTCGGGCCGGGGCGTCCGAGAGATCCAGGTGGACGAGCCGGGGCAGCTCGCTGCCCTCGCCGCAGGCTGCCGCGCCGCGACCGGCGAGGTGATCGCCTTCCTGGACGACGACGCGGAGCCGAGCAACGACTGGACGTCCAGGGTGCTCGCGCATTTCCAGGACCCGCAGGTCGGAGGCGTCGGGGGGCGCGACGTGATCGCAGGGCAGGACCTGCCCCTGACCGAGAAAGTGGGAACGGTCGGCCGATTCGGCAAGCTCATCGGAAACCACCACCTCGGCTGCGGCCCGGCTCGCGACGTGGACGTCCTGAAGGGTTGCTCAATGGCCTTCCGGCGAGCTGCACTCGCCTTCCCTCACGGCCTACGCGGGGCCGGTGCTCAGGCACACAACGAGGTCGCGATCTGCCTCTGGGCAAGACGAGGCGGCTGGCGCCTCGTCTACGACCCCGCGATCCTCGTCGACCACCGTCCCGGCCCGCGCTTCGACAACGACCGACGGTCGCGGCCGAGTCCGGCCGCGACGCGGGACGCGGCGCACAACCTCGTCACCTGCATCCTCGCCTGCCGGCCGACACTCCTCCCGCGGCGCGCCGCGTACGGGATTCTCCTGGGAGACGGAGGGACGCCCGGGATCGGCCGGGCCGCGATCGCCCTCGTGCGCGGCGAGCCGGACGTCCTTCGGCGCGTCCTGCCGTCCCTGACCGGCCAGGCCCAGGCGCTCGCTCGAGCCGCAGCCGGGCGAAAGCTCGCGATGACGCCTATCGCTGCCGCAACGCAGCGCCCCTCGCTCGCGCTCGTCGCCCACGAGGTACACGACGCAGGAGGCATGGAGCGGGCGTTCGCGGAGCTCGTGAGGCGGCTGCACTGCGAGTACCGCGTCGTCGTCGTCTCCCGAGGCCTCGACCCCGAGCTGCGCCCGCTCGTGGAGTGGCGCCGCGTCCGTGTGCCCCGGCGTCCGTTCACGCTCAAGTTCGTGTCCTTCTTCGTGCTCGGCGGCCTGCGGCTGACACACCGGCGGACGGATCTCGTCCACACCTGCGGAGCGATCGTCCCGAATCGCGTCGACGTCGCGTCGATCCACTTCTGCCATGCCGGCTTTCGCGCCGCCGGCGGCACCCTCGCGCCGCGAGAGGCTCCCGCCCTCCGCCGCCTGAACACGACGATAGCCCGTCTTCTGGCTCTCGCAGCCGAGCGCTGGTGCTACCGCAGCGGACGGGTCGGAGCGCTCGCCGCCGTCTCCCCCGGCGTCGCCGCGGAGGTCGAGTCGGGCTACCCGGGCATCCCGGTCCTCGTCACGCCGAACGGCGTCGACGGGGGCCGGTTCAGGCCAGATGCAGCGGAGGGGAGTGACGTGCGCAGAGCTTACGGCGCAGAGGCCGAAGCTCTCGTTGCGCTCTTCGTCGGCGGCGACTGGGACCGCAAGGGCCTTGCGATCGCGATCGAGGGCCTCGCCCTGGCGCGCCGCGCGACGGCGCGTCCGCTCCGTCTGTGGGTGGTGGGCCGCGGAGATCGCGAGCGCTTCGAGGCGCTCGCGCGGAGCTTTGGCAGCGGAGACAATGTCCGCTTCTTCGGGCCGCGGGCCGATGCCGAGCGCTTCTACCGTGCCGCGGACGTCCTCGTCCTCCCGACCCTCTACGAGTGTGCACCGCTCGTCGCCTACGAGGCGGCGGCGGCGGGCCTGCCGATCGTCGCGACGCGCGTGAGCGGCGTCGTCGAGCTCGTCGGCGAGGACGAGGCCGGGATCCTTGTCGAGCGTCACCCCCGGGCAGTGGCGTCCGCGCTCGCCGTCCTCGCCGCCGACCCGGCGCTCCGGGATCGCCTCGGCAAGGCCGGCCGGAGCCGGGCCCGCGCCTACACGTGGGAACGCTCCGTCGCCTCGGTCGACGAGATCTACCAAGCACTACCGGCCCTCTCTGCCGGGAAGGCAGCTTGAGCGTGCGGCTCCAGGTCGCGGCGTTCGAGCTGCCCCGGCCGTCCGCCGGCATGCTGGGGGTTGCGCTCGCCTGCGCGGCGGCTTCGGTCGCCGGCGGCTCGCTGCTCACGAGCCCCGGCGGGATCCGCCTGGCCCTCGCGGGCGTCGTCGGGTTGCTCGTGGTCGGCTTCGGCGCACTGGCGCCGAGGAACCTGCTGTTCGCGCTGCTCGTCTGGCTCGCGGCGCTGGGGTCGCTGCGGCGGATCGCCTCCGGCCTGACCGACACGACCCATGCCGACCCGCTGCTCCTCGTGGCACCGCTCGCGCTGATCGTCCTCTGCGGCGCTGCCGCTCCCCAGGCCTTCCGCCGCCGGAGCGCCCTCGCAAACGCCGTCCTCGTCCTCAGCGTCCTCTTGACGCTGGGGGCGCTGAACCCACTCCAGGGGAGCCTTGCAGCGGGCCTCGCGGGTCTCCTCTTCGTCCTCGTGCCCATGCTCGCCTTCTGGGTCGGGAGGGGACTCTGCGACGACCCGACGCTCGTCGGAGTCGTCAGGCTCGCGGCCGGCCTCGGGATCCTCGGCGCCGCGTACGGGCTCGCGCAGACGTTCGTCGGCTTCCCGTCCTGGGACACCGCTTGGGTTGCCCGTTCCGGCTACGCGGCGCTCCACGTCGGCGACACCATCCGGCCCTTCGCGAGCTTCTCGGCGGCCTCGGAATACGGGTACTTCTGCGCGATCGCGATCGTCGCGTGGGTCGGCCTCGGGCTGCGCAGAAGCCGTCTGATCCCGCTCGCGGCTGCCGTGACCCTGCTCGGCGTCGCGGTCTTCTACCAGTCGTCGCGTGGCGTGCTCGCCGTGCTCGTCTTCGCCCTCGGGCTGATGCTGGGGGCACGGCGGCGACTACCCTTACCGGTCAGCGCCGCGGGCTGCGTCCTTCTGCTCGGCCTCGTCAGCCTCGCCGCCGCCCGACTCGAGCCGTCGCGCCGGAGCAGCGATGCCGGCGCTCAGCTCGCGACGCACCAGCTGTCGGGGCTCGCAAACCCGTTCGACCCAGCGTCCTCGACGGTCGGCGTCCATCTCTCGCTCGTCGCTCGCGGCCTCGAGACCGGCTTCACGCAGCCCCTCGGCATCGGGGTAGGCGCCGTCAGCATCGCCGGCCGCAGGTTCGGCGGCGTCGACGGCGGCACCGAGGCAGACCCGTCGAACGTCGCGGTCGCCCTCGGTCTCCCGGGCCTACTCGCCTACCTCGCCGTGCTGGTCCTCGGCTTCCGCCGCGCCTACAGCCGCGCGGTGCACCGGCGCGATCGTCTTTCGCTCGTCGCTCTCGGCATCCTCGCCGTGACGCTCTTCCAGTGGCTGAACGGAGGCCAGTACGCGGTCGCTTTCCTGCCGTGGCTCGTCCTCGGCTGGCTGGACCGCCCGCCGCCCTCGGAGACGCGCACGTGACGCGCCCGCTGCTGCTCGGGATGGGGTGGTTCCCCGACCAGCCCGGTGGTCTGAACCGCCATTTCCGCGACCTCGCTGCGAGCCTGGCGCAGGGCGGCTCGTCCCCGCGCGCGATCGTCGTCGGGCCGGCGGCAGAAGCGCCCGCGGGCGTCGAAGCATGCGCGCCGGCATCGCTCGCCCGCCGGCTGGTCGGCTATACCCTCGCCGCCCGTCGCGGCGCGGCGGGCGCGGAGGTCGTCGACGCGCACTTCGCGCTCTACGCACTCCTCCCCGTGCTCGGGCCGCTACGGCGCCTGCCGCTCGTCGTCCACTTCCACGGCCCGTGGGCCGACGAGAGCCGGGCTTCCGGCCGCGGGTCTCGCTTCGCGATCGCCGCGAAGCGGCGGGTGGAGCGCACCGTCTATCGCCGCGCCGAAGAGCTCGTGGTGCTCTCGCGGGCCTTCGGCCGCATCCTCGTCGAGCGCTACGGCGTCGAGCCGTGGCGGGTGAATGTCGTGGCGCCCGGGGTCGACCTCGAGCGCTTCTCGCCTCGCTCACGAAGGTGCGCACGCGCCGCCCTCCGGCTCCCGAAGGACGGAGCGATCGCGCTGGCGGTCCGCAGGCTCGTGCCGCGGATGGGCCTCGACACGCTCGTCGGCGCGTGGGCGACGATCGCCGCGCACGACCCAACGGCGCTGCTCCTCCTCGCGGGCGCAGGCCCGTCGCGCGAGGCGCTCGAAGCGCAGGCCTCCCGCCTTGGCCTCGCAGGGCGCATCCGCTTCCTCGGCAGGGTCGACGAGGCTGACCTACCCACCCTGTACGCGGCCGCGGACCTCTGCGTCGTACCCACCCACGAGCTGGAGGGCTTCGGCCTGACCGTCCTCGAGTCGCTCGCCTGCGCCACCCCCGTCGTCGCGACAGCCGTGAGCGGCCTTCCCGAGGTGCTGGGGCCGCTCGACCCGAGCCTGGTCGTCCCTCCCGGCGACGGGGCCGCGCTCGCGTCCCGGATCGAGCGAGCCCTGGCCGGTGAGGTTCCCTCGCCGGCGCGCTGCCGGAGCCACGCCGAGCGCTACTCCTGGACCGAGGCGGCGGCGAAGACGAAGGCCGTCTACGCGCGTGCGGTCGCTCCCGGTGCACGGAAGCTGCGCGTCGTCTACCTCGACCACTGCGCACGCCTCTCCGGTGCGGAGCTCGCCCTGCTGAGGCTCCTCCCGGCACTCGAGGACGTCGAGCCGCACGTGATCCTCGCGGAGGAAGGACCGCTCGCCGACCGCCTCTCCCGCGCCGGTGTCTCGATCGAAGTCCTCCCGCTCGCCGAGTCGGCTCGAGACCTGCGGCGCGACCGCGTCCGCCCGGGGCGGCTGCCCGCGGCCGGCACCTTCCACTCCGCCCTCTACGTCGCCCGGCTCGCGGCTCGCCTGCGCCGCCTGAAGCCGGACCTCGTGCACACGAACTCCCTCAAGGCCGGCCTCTACGGCGTCCTCGCCGCGCGCGCTGCCGGGGTGCCGGCCGTCTGGCACCTCCGCGACCGGATCTCCTCCGACCATCTTCCCCGGCCGGCAGTGCGGCTCGTGCAGGCGGTGATCGGCGCCTTCCCGGACGCCGTGATCGCGAACTCGCGGAGCACGCTCGCGGAGCTCGACCGGCCGCCCCGCCTCAGCTTCGTGATCCCGAGCCCGACCGCGGTGGGCGCGGGTTTCGATCGCGCCGGCAGCGACGCCGGCATCACGCGGCTGGGGATGGTGGGACGGATCGCGCCCTGGAAAGGCCAGCACGTCTTCCTGCGGGCCTTCGCGCGCGCGTTCCCGGCCGGCGCCGAACGCGCGGTCGTCGTGGGCGCGCCGCTCTTCGGCGAGGCTGCCTACGAGGCCGAGCTGCACCGACTGGCCGCGAACCTGGCTCTCGAGGAACGCGTTGAGTTCACGGGTTTCCGCGAGGACGTCGCGGCGGAGCTCGCGCGGCTCGACGTCCTCGTCCACGCCTCGGTCCTGACGGAGCCGTTCGGCCAGGCGGTGGTGGAGGGGCTCGCCGCGGGCGTCCCCGTCGTCGCGGCGGACGCGGGCGGACCGGCCGAGCTGATCGACGACGGGGTCACCGGACTCCTCTATCCGGCCGGGGACGTCGATGCCCTTGCGGAGCGGCTGCGGCGTCTGTCCCAAGACCCCGGCCTGCGGAGCCGGCTGAGCGACGCCGGGCGGGTGCGGGCACGCGATTTCGCGCCACGGGCAGTCGCCGACCGGGTAACCGCGTGCTACCGGCAGGTTCTCGCCGCCTGAACCGCTGCTCGACTGCCGATCCGGAACGCCGGCGGCTGCGGATGACAGGCTGCATCCGGCTCCTCCGGATCAGTCCTCAAGGCCGCTCACAGGGGGCCGATACCAACCATGTGCAGGATCTTCTCCCGCCCCTCAGCCTCGCGGAGCGCCGGGCTCGACCAGAGCCGACGGTCGCGCTCGTCCACGACTACCTGACCCAGCGCGGCGGCGCGGAACGGGTCGTCCTGGCGATGATGAAGGCGTTCCCGCGCGCACCTCTCTACACCTCGCTCTACGACCCCGTCCGGACCTTCCCCGAGTTCGACAGACTCGACGTCCGCCCGCTGCCGCTCGACCGCGTCGGCGTCCTGCGCCGCCGGCACCGGCTCGCGCTCCCCCTCCTCGCACGCGCGTTCTCGAGGCTCGAGCTCGACGCCGACGTGGTCGTCTGCAGCTCGAGCGGCTGGGCCCACGGCGTCCACGCCCTTGGACGGAAGATCGTGTACTGCCACTCGCCCGCGCGCTGGCTCTACCAGTGCGACCGTTACCTGCGCGGGTCACGCGGCCCGGCGCGCGCGGCCGCCGGTGCGCTCCGGCCCTACCTCGTGCGCGCCGACCGGCGAGCCGCCGCGAGCGCCGACACCTACCTCACCGTGTCGAGCGCCGTGCGCGACCGCATCCGCGACGCCTACGGCCTCGATCCCCACGTGCTGCCTCCGCCGCACGCGTTGACGCCGGCCGGCGCAGCCAGGCCGGTCGAGGGCCTCGAGCCGGGCTTCATCCTCTGTGTCTCCCGCCTCCTCTCCTACAAGAACGTCGATGCCGTCGTCGCCGCCTTCTCCGCGCTCCCCGGGCAGCGGCTCGTCGTCGTCGGCAGCGGTCCCGAGGAGACGCGACTCCGGCAGCTCGCCGGCCGCAACGTCCGGCTGCTCGGCTCGGTCGACGACGCCGTGCTCCGGTGGCTCTACTCGAGCTGCACCGGGGTCGTCGCGGCCTCCAACGAAGACTTCGGACTGACCCCGATCGAGGCTGCCGCCTTCGCGAAGCCCGTCGCCGTCCTTCGCTGGGGCGGCTTCCTCGACACCCTCGTCGAGGGGACGACCGGCCTCTACTTCGACCGCCCTGTCCCCGCCGAGATCGCCCGCGCGCTGCGCTCGCTCGTCGCCCGCAGGTGGAGCGCGAGCGTCCTTCGCGCCCATGCGGCCGGCTACTCGGAAGAGGTCTTCATCGACCGTCTCCGCGCTTTCGTGCTCGCCGACTCAGCCAGTCGCGCGACCGTGCCCGTGACGCTCGAGCTCGCCGCCTGACCCGCTCAGCCGCGGGCGCTGCCGGCTTCGAGAGCCCGTAGCGGCGGCCTCGGTGCCGCCTCGCGGCCGTCGCCGGGCCGCGCTCGCTTGGCCCTCACGAGCGCGAGGTCAGCACTGCGGACGAGACTGTCCCGGTCGAGCCAGTTCTTGGCCTCGGCGACCCCTCCGGTGACGCTGCGGGGGCTATCGGTCGAGCCGGCCGCGAAGTCTGCCTCGAGCCGCCGGAGCACCTCCTCGGCCCCTTCGACGCCCTCACCGGCCAGGATGACCGCGAACTCGTCGCCGCCGATCCGGTACAGCGAGTCGCCGCCGCGGACGCTCGAGGAGAGGCAGCCCGCGAGAGCCTGGATCAGCTCGTCGCCCGCCTGGTGCCCCAGCGAGTCGTTCGCCTTCTTCAGGCCGTCGAGGTCGAGCATGATCAGGCTGAGCGGCGAGCCGGAGCGCGCGCGGCGCTGCAGCTCGCGCTCGAGGCTCTCGTGGAAGGCGCGGTGATTCCCGAGGCCGGTCAAGTGGTCGGTCAGGGCAGCGTGCTCGAAGTGAGCGAGCTCCGCCCTCGTCGCCTCCTCCACCCGCCGCCGGTAGGTGCGCAGGAGCCACGCGAAGACCCCGACGAGCACGAGGCCGAAGGTGAAGAAGAGCAGCGTGCCCGCGAAGATCAGCTCGTGTGCGTGACTGAGCGAGAGGACGTCCCGGAACGCCTGCCGGCGGCGGGTCGAGCTCGCGCCCTGCGCGAGCCGCTTGATCCGCAGGAAGTCGGGGTCGACACGGCGGATCTGGACGCCTACGGCGGCCTTGCCGTCGCCTGCGTCCACGGCGGCGAACAGCGTGCGCGCCGAATGCATGTACACACGGTGGAGCGCGAGCAGCCGCGTTGCGAACGCGCGGTCGGCCGCTCCTCCGTCCCGACGGACGACCTCGAGCGCGCCTGAGAGAGCCTCGGCGGCCTGGCGATGGTGCGCCCTGAAGGCCGGCGCGTCCAGATACCTCGCTCCAGGCCCGAGCTTGAGCATGTACTCCGTCACCCAGTAGCCCTGCGAGACGACGGCCTTCTCGGCCTGGGCGTACGCCTCGCCGAGCACGCTCGAGCGCTCCACGCGATGCGCGGAGCGATTGGTCACGCGGGCGCTGGCAATCGCGAAGACCGCCAGAAAAACGAGAACGCCCGCCAGCCCGAGGGAGGCTAGGCGAGTACCGGCTCGACCGAAAATGCTCATGCCGCTCTAGGGCATACGTCGGCATTCGGCGAGGAACCCTTGAGGCGGACAAAGGCCATCGCTCTCAAGCTCGGCGCGTCCCCGGACGATACCCGATCGGGGGAGGTCGAACGGAGCGTCGATGAGAAGCGAGGCAGATACACGCGCGCCGAAGCACCCCGATCGGGCTCGCCCCGGGCTCTTCGTCGGGCTGCTCGCGTTCGGTCTCGTCGCCGCCCTCGGCGCGGATCACGGCGGCTACTTTCCGACTGCCTGGGGATGGGCAGCGCTGCTGGCGGCGGCGGCCGGGATCATCGCCTCCCTCCTGTGTGGCGCGCGGCTGCGCCGGCTCGAGCTCGCCAGTGTCCTCGCCCTCGGCGCCCTCGCCGCCTGGACGCTCGCCTCCGTCGCCTGGACGGGCTCGGTGGGTGCGAGCGTCCTGGAGGCGGAACGCGTCGTGCTCTACCTGGCGGTTCTCACCGCTGCGCTTCTGATCGTGAGGAAGAGGACGGCGGCGGCGCTCCTGATTGGCGTCTGGGCGGCGTCGGCGGCAGTCTCCGCCTACGCCCTCGCGACCAGGCTCTTCCCGGAGAGGCTGACGACCGTCGACCCGATCGCGGGTTACCGGCTCTCCGCTCCCGTCGGCTACTGGAACGGTCTCGGGGTGCTCACGGCGCTCGGCGCGCTCCTGGGCCTCGGCCTGGCCGCTCGCGCGTCCACCCCGCTCTTTCGCGCACTCGCCGCCGCCTCGCTTCCGGTCTGCCTGCCCGCGCTGTACTTCACGTTCAGCCGCGGCGCGTGGGCGGGCCTCTCCGCCGGCCTCCTCGTGCTCCTCCTCGTCGACCCGAGGCGGCTCCAGCTCACGACGACACTCCTCGCGGTGGCTCCCGCGACGGCACTCGCCGTCTGGCGCGCCTCGGCCTCGCAGCCTCTCACCCACGACGGGTATTCGGTCGCCGCCGCGGCCGCAGCCGGGCACCGGCTCGCGCTCCTCGTCACCGGCAGCGCCGTACTCGCAGCAGCTGCGACGGCCGCGGAGGTCGCGCTCGAGCGGCGCGTCCGCCTCCCCAACCGAACCCGGACCACGCTCGGGCTCGCGGCTGCGACTCTCCTTCTGGCGGGATCGGCCGGGCTCGTGGCGCGGGCGGGAGCTCCGCTCCAGCTCGTCCATCGGTCGAAGGCCGCCTTCGCAGCGCCCCTGCCGCGCGTCGACGGCAGCCTCAACCAGCGGCTGTTCAGCGTCTCGGGCGGGCCTCGCTTCATCCTCTGGAGCACCGCGCTCCGCGACTTCCGCGCCCACCCCGCCCTCGGCTCGGGGGCCGGCACATTCGAGTCCTACTGGCTGCTGCATCGGTCGATCCACTCGAAGGTCCGCGACGCGCACAACCTCTACGCCGAGACGCTCGGCGAGCTCGGCGCCGTCGGCCTCGCGCTGCTCGTGGCGGCGCTGGGGCTGCCCCTGCTCGGCGCGCGGGCAGCCCGAAGGCACCCGCTCGGACCCCTCGCCCTCGCCGGCTACTCGATCTTCCTGCTGCACGCGACATTCGACTGGGACTGGGAACTGCCCGTCGTGACGCTGTCGGCGCTCCTCTGCGGTGCCGCACTCCTGGCGGCGGGACGCGGGCCAGGAGCTCCGCGAGGGAGGCTCGGCCGCTCGATCCCGGCGGCACTCCTGCTCGTGCTCCTCCCGGCCTCGGTGCTCGGCCTGCTCGGGAACCGCGCGTCCGCGGCGAGCGCCCGTGCTGCGAGCCGCGGCGACTGGCGCCTCGCCGCCTCCGGGGCACATGACGCCGCCCGGTTCGAGCCCTGGTCGTCCGAACCGTCGCGGCTACTCGGCGAGGCTCGCCTGGCCGCAGGCGACGACGCGGCAGCGCGCGTCAGCTTCGGCCGGGCGCTCGCGAAGGATCCCGACCGCTGGGACCTGTGGCTCGCGCTCGCCCGCGCGAGCCGTGGCCGCGCCCGGACCGCCGACCTCGCGCGCGCCAGGGCACTAAATCCGCTCAGCCCCGAGCTCGATCTCTTCGACGTCGAGATCGGCGCCCCCTCCGATGCGGGAAACCGCTCAAGGAAGGCCAACGACCGGGCGATACAGGTCGTGATCCGATGACACGATCGAGGTACTAACGATGACCGCCGACGAGCGGCCACCCGAGCACGACGCCGAACCGGAGGAAAACCGGCGCAAGCACAGTGCGCTGCTCGCGGCAACACTCTTCGCGGTGATCATCCTCGCCCTCGTTGCCGCCCTCGGCGGCTTCGCGTCGGCGATCATCGCGGGGGCGGACGCGATCGAGGCGATGGGGAGGTTCGTCCATCTCGTGACACCGGCGCAGCCGGGTGACCAGATAGTCATCGAGGGGCTCGACCCCGCCCGCGATCAGTACGGCCTCGGCTTTCGGGCCGGCGACCCCGCCTACTCACACGCCGGACCGCCTCGCCTCGCCTGCGCCGGCCCTCGCCGCACGCTCATCCGAGAAGCGGTGCCGAACACCGACGGGACGACCGCGACCGTCTCGACCTGCCTCCAGGTCGACGAGCAGGCCCTGCTACGTATCAGCGTCGTGAACACGGCGGGGAAGAGGCTGCCGCTGGCGCAGTCGGGCGAGGGCGAGGACGGAAGCGGCCCGCCGGTCGACTCGATCCTCTACCGCCTCCTCGTCCCGCGGGTCATCCAGCTGCGACTCCAGTTTCCGTTGACCCTCCTCGACCGCGGCATCGTGTATCGCGTCCGCGTCCGGGCGACCGATTTCACCGGACAGAGCTCGTTCATCTTCATGCCGTTCCGGCTCGGGCGCGGCGCTACGGCCTGAGAACGCCCGCTCCGGGGCACGCGCCCGCTGAACCTGAGCAACTTCTCGTCTCGTCCGGCCGAAGGGCTGGGCCTCCGCTCAGCGCAGCGCTCGCGGCAAGGGCCGCGCAGAGGATCCGGAGTTTACGCCTTATAGTCGAAAACTAGTAAGGTTCGGGCGTGAGGCTCGCCCTCGGGCAGATCAACACGGTCGTCGGTGACCTCGACGGGAACCGCGACCGCATCCTCGAGCGCATCGAGGAAGCGCGCGAGGCCGGCGCCGACCTGCTCCTCCTGCCCGAGCTGGCGACGACCGGGTACCCGCCCGAGGACTTGCTGCTCCGGCCGGGGTTCGTCCGGGCCGCGGCACGGTCGCTCGAGCAGATCGCGCGGGCCGCGCGCCACATCGCCGTCCTCGTCGGCACACCCCATTTCAACCGTGATCTCTACAACGCCTGTGCGATCTGCGCGCATGGTGAGGTCAAGGCGATCTACCGCAAGCGCTTCCTCCCGAACTACGGCGTCTTCGACGAGGACCGGTACTTCGCGCCGGGCCGCGAGCTCGTGCTGCTGCGCCTCGGGGAGGCCCTGATCGGGCCGACGATCTGCGAGGACATCTGGCAGCCGGGGCCGCCCGCGACCGATCTCGCCCTCGGCGGCGCCCAGCTCGTCGCCAACATCTCGGCGTCGCCCTTTCACGTCGGGAAGGACCGGGAGCGAGAGGAGATGCTCGCGACCCGTGCGCGCGACAACTCGTGCTTCATCGCCTTCTGCAACGCGATCGGCGGCCAGGACGAGCTGATCTTCGACGGTCACTCGCTCGTGCTCGACGACGAGGGGCGCGTCGTGGCACGCGCTCCGGGTTTCGAGGAGTGCCTACTCGTGGTCGACATCGAGCCCGAGGCCGCAGTCGGCCGGCGCCTGCGGGACGTACGTCGCCGGGCGCTCGCGCGGGACCGCCACGACGCGGAGCAGATCCCGGTGGTCGAGCTGGGTGAACCCGGCCAGGCTCAGAGGCCCCCTGCCCGACCCGAGCCCGCGCGGGTTCTCGGCGAGCTCGAGCAGATGCGGCTCGCCCTCGAGCTCGGGTTGCGCGACTACGTGGACAAGAACGGCTTCCGGGAGATCGTGATCGGGATCTCGGGCGGCATCGACTCCGCGCTCACCGCGGCGCTCGCGGTGGAGGCCCTCGGCGCGAAACGGGTGCACGGCGTCTCGATGCCGTCGCGCTATTCCTCGGAGGGAACGCGCGGCGATGCCCGGCGGCTGTGCGAGGGGCTCGGCATGGGCTTCCGCGAGCTCCCGATCGGCGAGCTCGCTGACGCTTTCGGCGAAACTCTCGCCGAGAGCTTCTCCGGCCGGAGCAGCGACCTCACGGAGGAGAACCTCCAGGCGCGCATCCGCGGAACGCTGCTGATGGCGCTCTCGAACAAGTTCGGCTGGCTCGTCGTCGCGACCGGCAACAAGTCGGAGCTCTCGGTCGGCTACGCCACGCTCTACGGCGACATGGCGGGCGGATTCGCGCTCCTCAAGGACGTGTTCAAGACGGACGTCTTCCGCCTCTCGCGCTACCTCAACGAGCGCGCCGGGAGGGAGCTGATCCCCCCGTCGATCATCGAGCGAGCGCCGAGCGCGGAGCTGCGAGACGGCCAGCTCGACGAGGACTCGCTGCCGCCCTACCCCGCGCTCGACCGGGTGCTCGAGGCGTACGTGGAGCTCGACCGCTCGCGCGAGGAGCTCACCCACGACGGCTTCGACGGCGACGTCGTCGAGCGGGCGCTCGCGATGATCGACCGGGCCGAGTACAAGCGCCGCCAGGCGCCGCCAGGCGTGAAGCTCCGCCCGAAGGCGTTCGGCCGCGACCGCCGGACGCCGATCACGAACCGCTGGCGCGGTTGATCACGGGGAACCCCGGTTCCCCCATGTGCCCCCTCCTTCTGGCCGCCTGCGCGCTCACATCGTGGCGGGGGCCGGTCACCCGTAGCTGAGTCCCGTTGTTGCCTAACTCGCGGTTGGGCTTCCGCCGGGCAAGCCCGGCTCCGCCCGCCGAACCCTGTCGCCCAAGTCGCCTTGCCCGCCCCACTCTGCCGACCGCTGTCGTTCTTGACCAGGTTTTCCCACGATCCGAGTGGAACCGGTGCCTTTCCGGCAGGCGCGTCGGTCTTCCGACGCGAACGCGAGGAGCGGCGTATTGCATCACGTTCACCACCGGAACCTCGTGCACGCGCGTCCGGCCAAGCGCAGCGGACCCGTCGTCGGCTCCGCGGTTCGCCCTGACTGGGTCAGCTCGCGAGCACCCTTCGTTGTGACCCGTTTACGAGCAACGAGGTCATGAGCGTCACGTATCGCTGTGACGGAGTGGACTACCCCGCGACGATGATTGGATCGTTCGTCGTGTTCGTTGCCCCAACGGTGAGACCAGGCTGGAGCAGTGCGGGCAGATCATGAAGCTCAGGCGTCGAGCGGCAGCAGCGTGAAGCTGCCGCCCTGGAGCGGGCGCATGGTGCGGAAGTGCCTCTGGTCGAAGGTGAGCAGCCGCCGCGTCCGGCATCGCGCCGCTACGACGACCATCGATAGGTCGCTGAGGCCGGCGTCGAGATCGTCGTAGGTTCGCTCCAGCTCGGCGATCGTCGCGTAATCGCCCGGCTCGAGGCAGGCGACGCGGAAGCGGCCGGCGGCGAGGTCGTCGAGAAACGCCCGCCGCGCGGAGGTACCGAGACGGCGGCCGAGCAGGTAGTCGACCTCCGCCGTCACGGGTGCCGGGATGACGAGTGCATCCTCGCCGAGGAGCACTGCCTCGACGTCGGCGCTGAGCGGATCGCTCCGATCCGCCACGGCGACGAGTGGTGCCGCGTCGACGACGATCACGACCCGAAACCCTCGAGCAGCTCCTCTTCGGGAACCTCGGCGACGGACCCGCCCGGTCCCTCGCCGCTGTGGACCAGAGCAAACGAGCGATCCGCCGGATCGTAAGCGGCGATCGCGCGACGGACGATCTGAGCCTGCGACGTCCGCTCACGCTTCGCAAGCCACGCCAGACGACTGGCGTCCGCGTCATCCAGATACACGCTCGTCTTCTTCATCGTCGATGTAGGGTATCAGGTAGGGCGTGACCGTTCAGCGGTGGTGTGAGGCTTTGATCGGACCGACAGCCGCAACGCTCAGAGGGCGAGGCCTGCGAGCTGGCGGAACCACCGGAGCCGCTCCTCCCACGGGACGGCCGCGTTCGCGGGCGAGGTCGAAGGCGCGACGAAAAGCTTCGTCTCGCCCAGCCGCCGCGCCTGTTCGCCGAGCTCCGGCCGCTCGCGGAACACGCCGCGGTAGGCCTCCTTGCCGACGAAGGCGACCCACCCCGGTCGCAGCTCGTGGGCGATCGCTTCGAGGCGGCCGAGCGACCCGGCGAAGTCGCCTCGCCGCAGATCGCCGGAGCCGGGCGTCGTGCGCGGCGCCGCGTTCGTCACCCCGATCCCGAACGCCGGCAGCTCCGCCTGCTCCGCCGGGCCGAGCAGCCTCGGCGTGAAGCATGCGGCGTGGAGGAGCCGCCAGAAATCGTTGCGGGGGTTGGCGAAGTGGTGACCTGCGGCTGCCGAGACGAGTCCGGGGTTGATCCCGCAGAACAGGACCCGGAGCCCGGGAGCGAGGATGTCGGGGAGCGCGCTCTCGCGAGGCGCGGGCCTGGTCACAGCACCAGGGGTCGCGCCATGTGCGCACGAAACAGCCCGCAGCGGGGGCGAGGCAACTGACGCGACCTCGCGCACCCGCTCCGGCCAGCGCCCGGATGCCCGCTCCGAGAAGTCGAGGTTACGCGGCTTCGGGCTCGACGAGCTCGTCGGGCTCGCGCGTGTCGAGCCTCGTCTCGAAGTAGCGCCGCAGCTCCTCGCCCGAGACACGCGACGTGAACGAGCGCCGCGGCTTCGGCTCACGCACGAGCGTCACGTTGTCGTCGCGATCCCCGTAGCAGCGCGCATAGCACTCGGCCTCGCTCAGTGCCCTCAGCCTCGTCACGGCACAAACGTATGCAGCACGTCGGACGGATACCGTTCCGGCCGTGGGCCAGCCGGCGAAGCGCTTCGAGTACGCCGCGGCGGTCGATCGGGCCGGACGGGTCTCGGCCGAGGGTGGAGTCGCCGTCGAGCTCCCACCGGAGTGGTCCCCGGAAGCGCTCGTCCTTGCCGGCCTCGCCCGGTGCACACTCGCGAGCCTCGCCTATCACGCTCGCCGCGCAGAGCTCGATCTCGTCGCCTCCGCCTCGGCTTCGGGGGCCGTGACGCGGCGCGAGGCCGACGGGCGCTATGCCTTCGTGGAGTTGACCTGCCGCATCGAGGCCGAGGTCGATCCCGCACCTCCCGGGGAGGAGCTCCGCGCGCTGATCGCGAAGGCCGAGCGCGACTGCTTCGTCTCCGCGTCGCTGACCATCCGCCCGCGCTATCTCTGGCGGGTCAACGGCGAGCAGGTGGCCGCCGCATGAAGCTGCTCGTTCTCGGCGGGACGAAGTTCCTCGGGCGCGCCGTCGTCGAGGAGGCGCTTGCGCGCGGGCACGCCGTGACGCTCTTCAACCGCGGCGTCACGAACCCGGGGCTCTTCGTCGACGCCGAGCACCTCCAGGGCGACCGCGACGGCGGGCTCACAGCGCTCGAGGGCAGGAGTTTCGACGCGGTCGTCGACCCCAGCGGCTACGTCCCACGACTCGTCCGCGCCTCGGCGGAGCTTCTCCGCGCCGGCGGAACCCAGCACTACGTCTTCGTCTCGAGCATCTCCGCGTACCGGTCGCCGCTCACACCCGGCTTCGACGAGCGCGCTCCGCTCGCAACCATGGAGCGGCCGACGGAGGAGATCACCGGGGAGTCGTACGGGCCGCTCAAGGTCGCCTGCGAGCAGGTCGTCGCCGACGTCTTCCCGGGCGCTCACGCCACCATCCGGGCCGGGCTGATCGTCGGGCCGCACGATCCCACGGGCAGGTTCACGTACTGGCCGGGGCGGGTCGACCGCGGGGGGGAGGTGCTCGCCCCCGGAGATCCCGGCCGTCGGATTCAGCTCGTGGACGTACGAGACCTCGGAGGCTGGATCGTCCGGGTCTGCGAGGAGCGGGCCGTCGGCGACTTCAACTCGACCGGCCCCGCCTCGGAGATGACGATGGGCGAGCTGCTCGAGAGCTGCAGACGCGTTTCCGAAAGCGACGCGACGCTCGTCTGGGTCGACGACGCCTTCCTCCTCGAGCGGGAGGTGGGCCAGTGGATGGAGCTGCCCCTCTGGCTCGCCGGCGCCGACGCCGCGATGCTGCAGGCCGACGTCTCCCGCGCCGTCGCCGCCGGCCTGCGGTTCCGCCCGCTGGACGAGACGGTGCGCGACACGCTCCAGTGGGTGCGTTCGGGAGGCGCGCCGGGCGAGCTCGCGAGCGGCCTGTCGTCCGGTGAGGCCGGCATGCGGCCCGACCGCGAGGCGGAGCTGCTCGAGGAGTGGCGGACACGCTCGTGAGCGCCGTCGCGCTCGACGTCGAGGCCGTTCGCGCGAGCTTTCCCGCCCTCCGGACTGGAACGGTGTTCTTCGACGGGCCGGCCGGTACCCAGGTGCCGCAGACGGTGATCGATGCTATCTCCGCCTACCTCGTCGAGTCGAACGCGAACCTCGGCGGCTACTTCGAGGCCAGCCGGCGAAGCGACGCGCTCGTGGCGGAGGCGCGGCGGGTAGCGGCCGGCTTCCTCGCCTGCTCGACAGAGGAGGTCGTCTTCGGCGCGAACATGACGAGCCTGAACTTCACGCTCACGCGCACGCTCGGGCGGGAGCTCGAGCCCGGGGACGAGATCGTCGTCACGCGTCTCGATCACGACGCCAACATTTCGCCGTGGCTGGAGCTGGGGCGGGATCGCGGCCTCGTCGTCCGCTTTGCCGGCCTTCACGACGATACGACGCTCGACATCGGCGACCTGGAGAGCCAGCTCGGTGAGCGGACGAAGGTCGTGGCCTTCCCGTGGGCCTCGAACGCGACGGGGACCCTCGTCGACGTGGCACGCGTGGCGGAGCTAGCCCGGGACGTCGGTGCGCTCGCGTGGGTCGATGCCGTCCACTACGCGCCGCACGGCCCGATCGACGTCGCGGCGGCGGGCGCCGACGTCCTCGTCTGCTCACCGTACAAGTTCTACGGGCCGCACCTCGGGCTGGCGTTCGTCCGGAGGGAGCTGCTCGAGCGGTGGCGCCCGTACAAGGTGCGGCCGGCGCCGGACGAGCCGCTCGGCCACCGGCTGGAGACCGGCACGATGCCCCACGAGCTCCTCGCCGGCTTCGTCGCCGCAGTCGAGCACGTGCGCTCACTCGGATGGGACGCGATCGTCGCGCACGAGCGGGAGCTCGCGGAACGGTTCCTCGCCGAGCTGCCGACGTCGTGCCGACTGTGGGGCCTCCCGACATCGGAAGGCCGGGTGCCGACGTTTGCGTTCACTGTCGAGGACCGGTCTCCGGCGGAGGTCGCGCAGACGCTCGCGAACCACGGAGTCGCCGTCTGGCACGGCGATTACTACGCGTTCGAGGTGATGCAGCGGCTGGGCCTCCCCGAGGGTGCGGTTCGGGCAGGAATCGTCCACTACAACACCGCGGCAGAGATCGACCGCCTGCTCGAGGAGCTCGGCCGTCTCTGAGGGCCGGAGTCGGGATCGAGTGAGCGCGCGCGACTACTCGGCGACGCCGCTCTCGAAGAAGCTGGGCGCGAAGCCGGGCGCCGGTGTCGTCGTCCTCTTCACGACGAGCCGCGCGGAGCTCGAGCGGCGCTTCGAGGCGCTGAAGGCGACCCTCGATCCGGCTGACGGGCTCTGGATCGCATGGCCGAAGCGAGCGTCGAAGCTCGCGAGCGACATCGACTTCGAGTCGGTTCAGGCGATCGGGCTGGCCGCCGGCCTCGTCGACAACAAGAGCTGTGCGATCGACGAGGAGTGGCAGGCGCTGCGATTCGTGTACCGGCTGTCCGACCGCCGTCCTCAGTCGTAAACCGCTCGCGCCCTGGCCCACCGTTCGTCGTCGCGGTGGATGCGGTCGGGGTCGACGCCGCGGGCCGCCGCCAGGTCGACGGTCAGGCACTGGAAACGGACGATGTCGAGCACCGGGTGGCGCGTCGGGACGAGCGTCGTCTCGACCCCGAGCTCGGCGAGCGCGGCCGCCGCGGCCCGCGCCCGCTCCGCCGCCCGGCCCTCGCCCTCGAGCACGAAGGCGCGCCAGCGCTCGTCGACCGCCGCGAGGTGCCCGTGCAGTAGCTGCTCGGTGTGGTGCGCCTCCGCGGCGACGAACGCACCCTCGCGAAGCTTGAGCACGGCCTCCTGGGCGGTCGGCCAGTCGCGCCCCGCGCCGACGACGAGCCAGCGCTCGTGCCCCGACACCGGCAGGCGCTCGGCGAGCGCGGCCTCGACGGCCTCCGGCAGCCAGGCGATGTCCTCGCCCCGCAGCGCGGCGATCGCCGCGACGGCACATGTGTAGCTCGCCGTGTGGCACCAGCTCTCCTCGAGGGCGGGTGTCGCGACGACGACCTCCTCGCAGAGGGCCGCGAGCGGGCTTCCCGGCGCGCCGGTCACGAGCCACTTCGGGCCGCCGAAGGCGCGCGCGGCCTCGAGCGTCAGCCGCGTCTCGCCCTCGTGACTGACGAGGACGAGCAGGTCGACGTCGAGCAGCGGCTCGGAGGCGACCTCGAGCGCCTGCAGCGCGCGACCCCCCGTCTGCGCCGCGTGGAACGAGGTGCCACAGCCGGTGAGGAGCACCCGCCCGGGGGGTAGCCGCCGGTCGCAGGGGACACGCGCTAGCCACTCCGGCTGTGCCGCGATCGCCGCGCGCGTCTGGTCTCCGGCCGCCACGAGCCCCGTCTATAGCATGGCCCGCGTGACCACCTACGAGTCCCAGACCCTCCCGAACGGCCTGCGCCTCCTCACGGCGCCGATGCCGCAGGCCCAGTCGGTGACCTGCGTGCTCATGTTCGCCGCCGGCTCGCGCTACGAGAACCGCGAGAACAACGGCATCGCGCACTTCGCCGAGCACATGTTCTTCAAGGGCACCAAGCGGCGCCCGACTGCGCGCGACATCGCCGGCGAGGTGGACGCGATCGGCGGCGAGTTCAACGCCTTCACCGGCAAGGAGTACACCGGCTACTACGTCCGCTGCGCGGCCGAGTTCCGCGACACGGCGCTCGACGTCCTCGTCGACATGATCCGCCACTCGAAGTTCGAGGAGGAGGAGCTCGAGCGCGAGAAGGGCGTGATCGTCGAGGAGATGAACATGTACTACGACACGCCCCGGGACTTCATCGGCGGCGTCTACGACGACCTCATCTACGGCGACCATCCGCTGGGCTGGGACACGCTCGGACGCAAGGAGACGATCCGCAGCGCGACCCGCGAGACGTTCCTCGGCTACCTCGACAGCTGGTACAAGCCTTCGAGGATGGTCGTCGGCCTCGGCGGGCGGGTCGGCGAGGGGCTGCGCGAGCGGATAGAGGTTCTGCTGGGAGACCTCGAGGACGCACCGACGGGGACCCCGGAGGCCGCGGTGATCGCCGCCGCCAACGGCGCGCGCGTGAAGCTCCACTCGAAGGATTCCGACCAGGCCCACCTGTGCCTGGGCGTCCCAAGCTACCCGATCGAGCACCCCGACCGGTATGCGCTCCAGCTGCTTGCGACCGTCCTCGGCACCGGCATGTCCTCGCGCCTCTTCACCGAGGTCCGCGAGCGGCGCGGGCTTGCCTACTACGTCTACGCGCTGAACCACAGCCACGTCGATGCCGGGTCGCTCTACGCGCAGGCGGGGGTCGACGTCAAGCGCGTGGACGAGGCGGTCGAGACCGTCGCGAACGAGCTCCGGAAGCTCGCCGAGGAGCCGGTGCCGGCGGACGAGCTCGAGAAGTCCCGCAACCTCGCGAAAGGGCGCTTCGTCCTCCAACTCGAGAGCCCGCAGGGCCTGATCCTGTTCGGGCTGCGCCGCGAGGTGCTCGAGGGCCGCGTGGCGGAGCCGCAGGAGGTGCTTGCCGCACTCGACGCCGTTACGGCGGAGGATGTCCAGCGCGTGGCGCGGGACGTGATCGGCGCGAACGGGCTGAACCTGGCGCTGATCGGCCCGTTCGACGACGAGCAGCGCTTCCAGAAGCTGCTCGCGTAACGCGGACAGCCCTGGACTTCGGACGTGCGGTTCCTCGCGGCCGCCATCGTCATCGTGCTCGGGATGGGAAGCGCCGGCTGCGGCGGCAGCCGTGAGCGATTGATTCCGTACCGAGCCGGCCTACTGCTCGAGTTCGGGCCCCCCATCCGGCGCAACGTGCCGTCGATCCCGAGTGGGGCATCGTTCTGCCGCGCGCCCGACGTGCGGCTCAAGGCGGCGGGATTTGACGTATTCCCCTTCCACCAGAGCGCCTACTACTTCGAGGTGATCAACCGCGGCCAATCGGTCTGCGTCCTCCGCGGGCACCCGGTGGTGCGTTTCCGCAGCGAGGTTCCGGTGAGGGTCTCGGAGGCGACGAGTTCGACCGACGGCTACCCGGATTCCGGACCGGCCTGGGGCCTGCGGCCCGGCGCCGTCGGCAGCCTCGTCGTCTACTTTCAGTATGGGGACTACCATGGGCCGCTCGGAGCTCGCCGGGTGGTCGTCACCGTCTCGCTCCCCGACAGCGGCGGCGGGCGCCGCCTGAACCTCCCGGCGTATCCGCCCGGCGCCACCGTCTCCCTCAGCCCGTTCATGCCGCCGGCCCTTACCGAACCGCCGGCCATGCCGTGGCCGCTGCGAGCAAGGCTCGAGGTGCCGAAGACCGCGTGGGCCGGAGACCCAGGTCTCGACTTCGTCGTGCGGCTCACGAACGTCTCCCGGCGCCCGTTCCGGTTTCCCTACTGTCCGGGCGCGGGCGCGAGGTTCGGCGCCGAGGGAACCTACGAGGCGATCAACTGCCATCCCATCGGCACCCTCGCCCCGGGCGAGAGCGTGAGGCTTGCCCAGCGCACCCGCGTCTCGCCGTACTTCCGGCCCGGCCGGCGGGTACTGGAATGGTTCATCGAAGCGGACGACGCCGGGAGTCGAATCGAGGCGACGGCACCGATCGAGATCCTGCGCGGCTAGGCGCTACCGCGGCAGCGCCTCGAGGTCGGCGAAGAGGAGCTCGCGATCCTCGAGGTCCTCCACCCGCTCGCCCGCCTCCCGGGCGAGGCGGGCGAAATGGATCGCCTCGTCCTCGGCCCCAGCGATCGCATGGGCGCGGGCCAGCGCCTCGTACGCGTAGGGCACGTCGTAGTCGGCGATCTCGCCCGCGTGCTCGAGGCAGGTGTCGAGGCAGCGATGAGCGTGGTGGAGGGCCGGCTCGGAGCGCCCTAGGGTCGCGTAGACGCGCGAGAGCTGCCAGTCTCCCCGCGCCCAGTTGACCGGGCTTCCGGCCTCGCCCCAGTAGAACCGCGACGCGTGGGCCGCGTGCACCATCGTCTCGTCGTCGGAGCGAGTGCGATCCGTCTTCTCGAGCAGCCGCCAGACGATGTTGAAGAGATCCGCGGCGCGCCGGCGAAGATCGCCCTGTGTCGTCAACCGGCCGATTCCCGGTCAGCGGCCAGCACGCCGTAGCACTCGCTGTCGAGGAACTCGCCCCACTTCAGCGTGTGCGCCCGGCGCCGGCCCTCGTGGGCCATCCCTAACTTCTGCAGCACGCGCCCCGAAGCCGGGTTGTTCGAGAAGTGGAAGGCGTAGATCCGGTTGAGCCGGAGGGCGCCGAAGCCGTGGTCGAGAACGAGCCGTGCCGCCTCGGTCGCATAGCCGCGGCCCCAGTGCGGCCTGCCGATCCAGTACCCGAGCTCCGCACGCCGGTGCTCGGGCTCGAGCTCGAGAGAGATCGCGCCGACAACCGCCGCTTCCTTCACGAGCTCGACGGCGAACGAGAGCCCGTCCTCGCGCTCGGCCTGGCGACGGATCCACTGCAGCGCCGCGTCCGGCGGATACGGGTGGGGAATGGTCAGCGTGCCCGCGGCGATCTCACGATCGGAGACGAGCCGCTGCAGCTCGTGCGCGTCGGCTTCCACGGGCACCCGCACCGCGAGGCGCTCGCCGAGAAGCCTTGGGGGCTTGCCGGCTATTCCTCGCCGCGCTCGCTTGTGGAGCGCGTTGCGAGCTCCTCGACGACGGCGGGGTCGGCCAGCGTGGTCGTGTCGCCGAGCGTTCGGTGCTCGGCGACGTCCCGCAGCAGCCGCCGCATGATCTTGCCGCTGCGCGTCTTCGGAAGCTCAGGCGTGAAAACGATGTTCGCCGGCTTCGCGATCGGGCCGATCTTGCGCGCGACGTGGTTGCGCAGCTCCTCGAGCATCTCGACGGAGCCCTCGTCGTCTCCCTTGAGGGTGACGTAGGCGACGATCGCCTGCCCGGTCTGCGGATCGTTGCGGCCGCAAACGGCCGACTCGGCGACGCGCGGATGGTCGACGAGCGCGCTCTCGACCTCGATCGTCGAGATGCGATGCCCGGAGACGTTCATCACGTCGTCGACCCGCCCGAGCAGCCAGAAGTCGCCGTCCTCGTCGATCCTCGCGCCGTCGCCGGCGAAGTAGACACCGGGGAAGCGCGACCAGTACGTCTCGCGGTAGCGCTCGTCCTCGCGGTAGAGGCCGCGGAGCATCGCCGGCCAGGGCCGGCGAAGGACGAGGTAGCCGCCCCCGCCCGGGCCGACCTCGTTCCCGTGCTCGTCGTAGACCGCGGCGTCGACCCCGGGGAAGGGCCTCGTCGCGGAGCCCGGCTTCGTCGTCGTGACCCCCGGCAGCGGCGTGATCATGGCCATGCCCGTCTCGGTCTGCCACCACGTGTCGACCACGGGGCAGCGCCCGCCCCCGACGTGCTCGTGGTACCAGACCCAGGCCTCCGGATTGATGGGCTCGCCCACGGTGCCGAGGAGCCGCAGTGAGGCGAGGTCGTGCCTCGCCGCGTACTCGGGGCCCCACTTCATGTGGCTGCGGATAGCCGTCGGGGCGGCGTAGAGGATGGTGACGCCGTAGCGCTCGACGATCGCCCACCAGCGGTCCTTGTCCGGGAAGTCCGGCGTTCCCTCGTACAGGACGCTCGTGGTGCCGTTGCAGAGCGGCCCGTAGACGATGTAGCTGTGGCCGGTCACCCAGCCGACGTCGGCGGCGCACCAGTACACCGACTCGGGCTTCACGTCGAACACGTAGTGGTGGGTCGTGGCGACCCCCACGAGGTAGCCGGCGGTCGTGTGCGCGATCCCCTTCGGCTTGGCGGTCGTCCCGCTCGTGTAGAGGAGGTAGAGGAGATCCTCGGCCTCCATCGGCTCGCACGGGCACGTCGCGGGGTCAGAGGCCTGGCCCTCGACGGCGTCGTGCCACCAGAGGTCGCGGCGCTGCGCCATCGGCACGTCTCCCCCCGTCCGCCGCAGGACGATCGCGTGCTTCACGCCGGGCGCGGCGGCGAGGGCCGCGTCGACGTTCACCTTCAGCGGCACCGTCGCTCCGCGCCGCCAGGCCTCGTCCTGGGTCACGAGCACCTCGCAGCGCATGTCGTTCAGGCGATCGGCGAGCGCTTCCGCCGAGAACCCGCCGAAGACGACGGTGTGCGGAGCGCCGAGCCGGGCGCACGCGAGCATCGCGATCGGCAGCTCCGGCACCATCCCCATGTAGATGCCGACGGGGGTTCCCTTGCGGACGCCGAGCGAGCGCAGCGCGTTCGCGAAGCGCACGACCTCCGCCAAGAGGTCGGCGTAGCTCAGATCGCGCCTGTCTCCTTCGGGCTCGCCCTCCCAGTGGTAGGCCACCTTCGATCCGTTCCCGGCCTCGACGTGGCGGTCGACGCAGTTGAAGCAGACGTTGAGCCTGCCGCCGAGGTACCACTGCGCGTACGGGGGCTCCCACTCGTAGAGCTTCGTGAACGGCTCGAACCACGTGACGCGATCGCGGCCCTCGCGCTCCCAGAGCTGCTCGAACGAGAGCTCGTAGAGCTCAGGCTGCGCGTTCGCCTGCGCCGCGAAGTCCGCGGGCGGCGGGTACCGGCGCTCCTCCAGGAGCATCGTCTCGATCGGCCGGGCTGCCGCGTCGGCTTCGCGACTCATTCGATCAGCATCTACGGGCCTAGGGCGCGAGGTCGTACGGGAAGCTCGTGAGGTTCTCGCAGCCGTCCTGGGTCACGAGGAGGAGGTCCTCGAGGCGACAGCCGCCGTAGCCGGAACGGTAGAGCCCCGGCTCGACCGTCACCACGTCGCCGGCCACGAGCTCGCCGCTTCCCGTGCGGCCGAGATTCGGCTCCTCGTGCACCTCCAGGCCGACGCCGTGGCCGAGGCCGTGGAAGAACCCGTCGTGGAGCTGGCTACCCTCCTCCTTGGAGAGCTGGGTGGGATAGCCGGCGGCCTGGAAGAGCTCGCAGGTCTCGCGGAAGAGCTCGACCCCGGCGATGCCGGGCCTCGTGTGCTCGATCGCGAGGTCGAGCGCCTCCTTCACGAGCCGCTGCCACTCCCTCACCTCCTCCGCGGGCTCGCCCACGACGAAGGTGCGCGTCATGTCGGCAAAGCACGCCGACTCGCGGTCGCGCGGCCAGAGGTCGATCACGACCGGCTCTCCCGCCAGGATCTGCCCGGAGCCCATGTTGTGCCCGACGGCGGACTGGGGGCCGTGGGAGACGATGAACTCCTCCGCGGTGCAATCGTTGTCGATGAAGGCCTCCTCGATCGCCCGCTTGATTCGTTCCGAGGTGAGTGGCCCGCCGTCGGCGACCAGTGCGCCGCCCGCCGCGGGCTCGGCCTGTCGAAGCAGATCGCGAGCGGCGCTCATACCGGCCTCGGCGGCCCGCTGGGCGCGCCGGATCCCCTCGAGCTCTGCCGCGTTCTTCACGCGCCGGCGCCCATCGAAGAACGCCCGGTCGGATCGCAGCTCGATGCCGCTCGCGCGCAGGTGATCGGCGGCCTCCAGTGGGAAGGTCCAAGGAGCCACCGCCTCGCCGATCCCGAAGCGCTTGCACGCTCGGGCGTACAGCTCGAGCGCAACCTGGTCGCGCGACAGGCCCTGCTTCATCAGCTCGTCCGAGCCGAGCTCCTCGGGCGCGACGATCTCGTACCCGTCGAGCTCCGCGACCCGCGGGATCTCGAGCGAGCCGATCATGATGTACCGGGCGCCGTTGCGCTCCGCGTAGAGGAAGGGGTCGCCGATCCCCATCGGCACCTCGTGGCGCAGCTCGGGGGAGCGCAGGGTGTCACCGACGATCAGGACGTCCGGCACGGCGCCGAGGATCCTAGCGTTCCCGGCGCGTCGCCTTCCGCGCGACCGGCGCCATGACGGCCTCGACCGAGCCGCGGCTCTCGTCGCGCAGCGGCGTCACGAAGCTCGTGACGAGCGCCGAAACCCGGCACCGCGGCCCCGCCGCGCTCCTCGCGCGCCTGCTCTACCGGCGGGTCCAGAAGGACTTCCAGAAGCGGGGCGGGCGCTTGCCCGGGCGCTCGCCGCGCGGCTGGAACCCGCGGACTGAGAGGCGCCCCGCGCACTGCCCGGAGCCTCTACGCCTGTGCGTACACTCAGCCACGTGGAGCCGATCGAGCGTGCGCAGCAGCTCCTCGAGAGCTACGCGGAGGAGCTGACCGAGCTCGTCCCGGCCGACACTCCGATCTTCGATGCGCACGTCCACCTCGGCACCGACATCGACGGCTTCGTCGGCGTCCGCGACGAGCTGCTCGGGATCATGGACCGCTTCGGAATCGCCAGGGCCTTCATGTTCTGCCTCGACGAGCCGGATCGCCACCCCGCGTTTCGCGCCGCGAACGACCGGACGCTCGCGCACGCGGCGGCGGCGCCCGATCGGTTGATCCCTTTCGTCCGCCTCGACCTGGCGGAAGCGCCCGTGGAGGAGGGCGAGCGCTGCCTCGACCGCGGCGCGCGCGGCATCAAGCTGCACCCTCGCGCCCAGGGCTTCCTCCTGAACGACGAGCGCCTCGATCCGATCTTCGCGCTGGCGGCGGAACGGAAGGTGCCGATCCTCATCCACGGGGGCCGGGGACTACCGCCGATCGCCGACGGCCTCGCGCGGCTCGTCGAGCGCCACGACGACGCCCAGCTGATCATCGCGCACGCCGGCATCGCCGATCTCGCCGCACTCGCGCGGAACTTCGCCGGCAAGGCGGGCGTCTTCTTCGACACCTCGACGTGGAGCCCGGTCGACCTCCTCGACTTCTACCGCCTGATCTCGCCCGAGCAGGTGCTGTACGCCTCCGACTACCCGTACGGGCGCCAACCGAACTCGCTCCACATCGCGCTGCGCACCGCGCGCCTCGCTGGCTTCGACCACGGGCACGTCCGCGGCATGCTCTGGGTGAACGCCACCCGGATCGCGGACGGCGAGCCGCCGCTCGAGCCGACCTCGCCGCAGGGCAGCGACGTCTACGCCCAGCCGATGCAGCTCGCCCGCATCCACCAGTACCTCTCGATGGCCACCCCGCTCCTCTGGACGCGCCAGCCGGACACGATCGGCGTGCTCGGCCTCGCCCTCAACACTTGCGGCGAGCAGGACGGGCACCCGGACGAGATCCAACGGATCCGCGCGCTGATCGAGACGGCTCGCGACCTCTGGCGGGAGCTGCCCGAGGTCGAAGAGGCCGAGCGCCTGACGGTCGGGCGCATGACCTTCAGCCTCATCCACCTCGCCGACATTCTCGCGGTGACGACCGTTGCCTGAGCTCGAGCTCACGATCAACGGGGGGGCTCATCGCCTCGACGCGCCGGTGGGACGCTCGCTCGCCGAGGTGCTGCGCGAGGATCTCGGCTTCACCGGCACGAAGATCGCCTGCGGCGAGGGGCACTGCGGCGCCTGCACCGTCCAGCTCGACGGGGTTCCCATCCTCTCGTGCATCACGCTCGCGCACACCGTGGGGACGCGCAAGGTGACGACGATCGAGGGTCTCCGCGACCATCCGCTCGTCCACGCGTTCGTACGCGCCGACGCGCTCCAGTGCGGCTTCTGCACGCCCGGCCAGATTGTGTCGGCGACGGCGCTCGTAGAGACGAATCCGAGCCCGACGAGCGACGAGATCCGCCACGCCATGGCGGGGAACCTCTGCCGCTGCGGCACCTACCCGAGGATCGAGGAGGCCATTCGATCGCAGGGGAACCCAGGGTTCCCCCACGGACCCCCTCCTTCTTCGCCGCTCACGGAGGAGCGCTCCGGGGCTCCCGCCGAGCAGAGCTCGGCTCCGCCGACGGCTGATGGCTCACCGGCAACTGACTCAAGCCTAGAAAGAGGAGATTGATGGCGAGATTGATTCGTACGGAAAAGGAGGTCGAGGGCCGCTACAGCGAGCAATGGATCGTCGTCGAGGAGGACGCGCTCGACCAGTGGCCGGCCGGGCCGCTCGAGACGGTCGGCCGTCCGGCGACCCGCCAGGACGGGCTCGCCCGCGCGCGCGGCGAGGCCGTCTACACCGCCGACGTGCAGCTCCCCGGAATGCTCCACGCAGCCGTACTGCGCAGTCCTCACGCGCACGCGCGCGTGAAGCGGATCGAGCTGGCGCCTGCGCTCGAGCTGCCGGGCGTGCGAGCGGCGATCGGCCCGCAGGATCTGGACGCGCTCACCGAGCTGGCCGGGTATCCGGGCGCCCCGGTGGCGGCCGTTGCCGCCGATTCCCTCGAGCAGGCACGCGCCGCCCTCCGGGCGGTGGAGATCGAGTGGGAGGTGCTGGAACCGGTGCTCGACGGCGACGAGGCGGTGGCGCGCGGTCAGCTGACGCAGCCTGAGCGCAGCTACGAGCGAGGTGAGGTCGAGCGGGGCCTCGCCGAGGCGGACGCGGTCGTCGAGGCCGAGTACCGCACGCAGACCGTCCTCCACAACGCGCTCGAGACCCACCAGTCGGTGTGCCGCTGGGAGGGCGAGACCCTCGAGGTCTACACCTCCACGCAGTTCATCTGGGGCGTCCGGAACGAGATCGCCGAGAAGCTCGGGATCCCGGGCGACCGCGTCCGGGTCGTCTGCCTCTACATGGGCGGCGGCTTCGGCGCCAAGAACGGCGCTGGCGACTACACCTATGTCGCGATCGAGCTCGCGCGGCGATCGGGGCGGCCGGTTCGCTGCGCCCTCACCCGCCGCGAGGAGAACCTCGCCACCGGAAACCGGAACGCGACGATCCAGCGGCTCGCCGTCGGAGCGCGCGCCGACGGGACGCTGACCGCGCTGCGCGGGGACTACGTCAACGCCGTCGGCTGGGCGGGCTGGCTCGCCCCGACCGCGGGGCCGATGCAGATGCTCTACGCCTGCGACAACGTGAAGACGGTCGAGCACGGCGCGAAGCTCAACACGCCGCCGATGGCGGCCTTCCGCGCCCCCGGCTTCGTCGAGGGCACCTTCGGGCTCGAATGCCTCCTCGACGAGCTCGCCGCGAAGCTCGACATCGATCCGCTCGAGCTGCGCCGGCGCAACTACGCGGCCTCCGACGTCCTCGGCGAGCGCTCCTACTCCTCGAAGAACCTGGCCGAGTGCTACCGGCTCGCAGAGCCGCACTGGGAACGGCGGCACGAGGTGCGGGCGCGCTCGGACGAGCGCTGGCGGCGCGGTGTCGGCCTCGCCAGCCAGATCTGGTTCGGCGGCGGCGGCCCGCCCTCCTACGCCTGGGTACGCATCGGCTCAGACGGTCGCGCGAGCGTGATCACCGCCATGCAGGACATCGGGACGGGCTCCCGGACCGCAATGGCGCAGATCGCCGCCGAGGAGCTCGGGCTCCCGCTCGAGCGCGTCGAGGTGGTGCTGGGCGACTCGGCCCGCGGCCCCTACGCCTCGATCTCGGCGGGGTCGTCGACGATCCCGAGCATGGGCCCGGCCGTCCGGGCCGCAGCCGCGGACGCAGCCCGCCAGATCGTCGAGATCGCGGCGCAGCGCCACCACCTCGAGGAGCGCGTGCTCTCGCTGAAGGGCGGCAGCATCGTCTCGGCAGACGGCGGCTCCTGGCCGCTCGAGACGATCACCGGACTCCTCGAGGACGGTCAGATCCTCGGCAAGGGCGCCCGCGGCCCGAACCCGGCCGGCATGCGCGTGCTCACCTTCGGGGTGCAGGTCGCGGAGGTCGCGGTCGACGTCGAGACCGCAGAGGTGCGCGTCGAGCGGGTCGCCGCGATCCACGACGTGGGCCGAATCCTCAACCCGCTGGGCGCGGCGAGTCAGGTCGAGGGCGGGATCATCCAGGCCATCGGCCACACCTTCTCGGAGCAGCGCCTGCTCGACCCGCGGACAGGCGCGGTCCTGACGCAGACGCTGGACGCGTACAAGCTGCCGACGATCGCCGACGTCCCGGAGATCGTGGCCGAGTTCGTGGACGTCCCGGACGCCCACCTGACGAACCTCGGCTCGAAAGGCCTAGGCGAGCCGCCGATCGTCCCGACGGCGGCCGCGATCGGGAATGCGATCCGTGACGCGACGGGCGCGCAGGTGCGCTCGCTCCCGATCACGCGGGAGGAGCTGCTGAGGGCGCTACGGGAGGCGCGCGAGCGTGGGGGCGTCGCGACGAAGGAGCGCGTTGGAGCTTCTTCGGCCTGAGTCGGTCGAGCAGGCGGTTTCCGCCTTGGGCAACGGCTCCGCGGCGCTCGCGGGCGGGACCGACCTCGTCCCGCTCCTGCGCGACGGGATCGTCACTGCCGACCGGCTCGTCGAGCTACGCGAGGTCGTCCCGCGGGGGATCCAGGGGACGCGCATCGGCGGAGGCACGACGCTTGCCGAGCTCGAGGTCGACCCGCAGATCCCCGAGGCGTTGCGCGAGGCCTGCCGGCTCGCGGCGTCGCCGCAGCTCCGATCGATGGGGACGATCGCCGGGAACCTGCGCCAGGCAACCCGCTGCTGGTACTGGCGCCTCCGGTTCCCCTGCTACCTCCACGGCGGCGAGCGCTGCCACGCCCGCGACGGCGAGCACCGCGAGCACGCCATCTTCGGGAACGAGCGGTGCGCCTCGGCGCACCCCTCCGACCCGGCCGCGGCGCTCCTGGCGCTCGGTGCGCGGGTGAGGACGGATCGCCGTGAGCTCGCTCTGGCCGAGCTCTACCGGCTGCCGACCGACGACGATCGAGACGTCGTCGCGCTCCGGCCCGGGGAGCTGATCCTCGAGCTCGAGGTTCCGCGCCCGCAGGCGAGCGTCTACCTGAAGGCCATGGACCGGCAGCGCTGGGCGTTCCCCCTCGTGGGAGTCGCGGCCGCAAGGCTCGCGGACGGCTCGGTGCGGCTCGGGCTCGCCGGCGTCGCGCCCGTGCCCTGGGCCCTCGCCTCCGCCGAGCGCCTCGACGAGACGACGCCGCTCCCCGGAACCGCCTATAAGGTCGAGCTCGCGCGGGCCCTCGTCCGGCGGGCGCTCGCGGCGCTCGCCGGCTGAGAACCTGTCCGTCCGAGGGACAGTCCCTCGGCCATGGCCCCTGAGGACGCGTCCGAGGGACTGTCGCTCGGCCAAAATGTCGGCGTGGTTGCCGCCGTCGTCCTCGCTGCCGGCGCTTCCACCCGCTTCGGCTGGCCCAAGCAGCGCCTCCTGGTCGAGCCCGTGCTCGAGCGGGTCAGGGCCGCCCGTACCACCGGCGAGATCGTCGTCGTCGCAGGTGCGCACGAGCTTTCCGCCGGGGAGCGGGTCGTCGTCTGTGACGAGTGGGCGCTCGGTCCTGGCGCGTCGCTCCGGTGCGGCCTGGCCGCCGTCGACGAGACCGTGGAGGCCGTCGTCGTCGTGCTCGCCGACGGCCCCGATCTGGCACCCGAGGCGATCGACCGCCTAGTCGCGGCCTGGCGCGAAGGCGCGGGCCAGATCCTTGCCGCGAGCTACGGCGGGACGCGCGGGCATCCGGTTCTCCTCGACCGACGCGCCTGGGGCTCCGTCCCCGACGATGGGGCGAGGGCGCTCGTGCCCGTGCTCGTCCCCTGCGACGACCTGGGCTCGCCGGGCGACATCGACCTTCCGGGCGACCTCCCGGGAAGGTTGCGGCCGCAGACTCGCGAACCGTAAGCACATGCAGACCGCGCGCACCCTGGAGCCGGTTCCTCAGCACTCGCCCCTGAAGGCGGCGCGCGTGCGGCGCCAGCTCTCGGCCGACGAGGCCGCTCGGCGCTCGGGCCTGACGGCGGACGAGATCTCTTGGCTCGAGGAAGGCCGCGTCTACCGGTTCCCGACGACCGACTCTGCGCTGCTCGCCTGCCTCGTCTATGCCGGCGCGCTCGACATCGACTTTCGGGAGGCACGTGAGCTGGCGGGGCTGCCGGCCCCCCCACGGCGCGGAGGGTTGAACCCGGCCGTGCGGATGGCAGCGGTCGCCGCGGTCGCGGCTCTCGTCGCCGCACTCGCCGTCGCGGTCGTCTTCGCCAGGTTCGACCCGCGGCCGGTGCCGCGCGAGCGGGTTCCGGCCGTGGCTGGACGCGCCCGCGGCCTACCGCCGCCGTGGCGGATCCGAGTCGACGTCCTGAACGGGAGCGGCGACATCAACCACACCCGGCGCGTCGCGGACCGGGTCACGGCCCTCGGCTATCGCGTCGTCCGCGTGAGACGCGCCACACGTTTCGACTACGTCCGCACGGCGGTCTACTACGAGCCCGGCGGCGAGAGGGTCGCTGTGCGGCTGGCACGTGCGCTCGGCGTCGCCACACAGGCGCTGCCCGCCGGACACGACCCGCTCCGCGCGGTCGTCATCGTCGGCCCTCCGCGCGGGCCTGACGAGGGACTCCGCTAGAGCAGAGGGGTGCGTAGCGCCACGAGCTTCTCCTTCAGCTCGGGCGCCATCCGCTCGGTGCAGGACTGGCGGACGTAGCGGCGGAGGCTGACCTCGAAGCGATAGCGCTTGCGGCAGTAGTTGCAGCGGTCGAGATGGCCTTCGGCCTCGGCGAGCTCGGCGTCGCTGAGCGAGCGGTCGAGGAACGGCTGCATCATCTCCTCGCAGCGCTTGCACGGATCCTCGGCGGAGCCGATGCCCGTCACCCTGGAACCACCGCTCTATCTGCCAGTTCGCGTTTCAGGATGCGCCGTCCTCGATGCAGGCGGGACATGACCGTTCCGACGGGGATGTCGAGGATCTGCGCCGCGTCCTGGTAGGTGAAGTCGCCGATGTCGACGAGGACGATCGCGTCCCGAAAGTCGTGCGGCACGGCCGACAGTGCGCCGACGATATCGTCCTGCGAGAGGCGCTCGACCACGCGCTCCTCGTCGACGTTGGAGTCTCGGGTCGACTCCTCGAGCTTGTTGTAGAGGAAGTAGTCGCCCTCCTCCAGAGGCTGCATGTCGGGCGTACGCTGTTGGCGCCGGCCACGGTCGATGTTGAGGTTCGTGAGGATCCGCAGGAGCCAGGCTCGGAGGTTCGTTCCAGGCGTATAGCCGCGCCAGCTGCGAAACGCGCGGGCGTAGGTCTCCTGGACGAGGTCTTCCGCCTCCTCGCGCGAGGACACGAGCCGACGGGCCACTCGGTAGACCTGATCGCCAAGCGCAAGCGCCTCCTCCTCGAAGCGCACGCGGTCGCGCGCGCTCTCTGCAAGCCGTCTGCCGTCGGTCAACTCGCTCATCCGGGCCACCCTAGCAGCGGGTTTTCTTCGCCACCCTTCAACGATGCCGGGGGCGGTCGTATTCCGCTGTTTGCCTCTATCCGGGCAGGGTAGGAGTAGCTCGGAGACTACCGAGGAGGGTGGAGATGACAGACCAGGACTGGGATGTCGAGGGGTGGGACGTCGTCACGAGCGACGACGACAAGGTCGGTCGGGTCGTGGCGGTGACGAGTGAATACCTGATCGTGGAGCAGGGCCTGCTGATCAAGTCGCGGCATGCGGTGCCGAAACAGTTCGCCACGCCGCGCTCGGACGGGCGCAGCGTGTGCGTAACGGTGCCGAAGGACCTGGTGAGCGACTCGCCGAAGGTGGATTCAGCCGGACACATGGAAGAGCAGGCGGTGGCGGAGCACTACGGCCTCACAACGCCGGGCGAGGCTGCTCCGACGGAGGGCTACGGCGACATCGTCTCCGACGCCGATCCGGCCTGGACCGCGGAGAGCGACGCGGCCGCGGCAGGCCTGCAGCCGGCCGAGCAGGAGCGTGCGGAGATCAGGAGCGGCGGCGAAAGACTGCCCGAGCCGAGCTCGCCCGCACTTCTCGGCAACCGCAACCCCGACGCGTAGGAGCTAACCCGCCAGCGGGCGGAAGCCCGCCCTCGACAGCGCAGCCATAATGGCATCGCGGTCGGTGCGCTCGTCGTCCCAGCCGAGCGTCACCTGGCCCATCAGGTTCGCGTTCGCGAACTCGAGGCCCTCGTGCTCGCGCAGCGCGGTGGCCAGGCGGCCGACGCAGCGCTCGCAGCGGATGCCGCTCATCTCGATCGTCTCCTGACGCGTCGTCACCTAGTGCACCGCTCCGCAATTCCCTTGGACTCTGTGGGCGTCCAGCCGCGCCTGGCCACACCCCACAGTGGCAAGGGAGTTTTGGAACCGGAGCACTAGCCCGATGGTACCGACCGCTCGACGAGGTCGGCACAGACGGCGGCGAGACCGCGCGAGCGGCCCACTGCGAGTTGCCGATCCGCCTCGCACGCGGTCGCGTCGTGACCGTGGAGGAGCTCCCACGTGCCGAGCCTCCGGGCAGCCGGCTCGACGAGTCCCAGGAGCTCGGCCAGGAGCTCCGGCACGCCGGCGAGCCGCTCCTCGTCCGGGTGGAGGAGCTCGGCCCGCGGCCCGCGGTGGAGGGCGGCCCACCGGTTCTGGTCGTAGACCCCGCGGTCGATCGGCGGCTGCGGGGCGCGCTCGACGACCGTCGCGACGAGAGCCTGGACGAGCGCGGCGAAGAAGCCGGCGAGGGCAGGCTGCGTCGGCTGGTCCGGCATGCGTACCTCGAGCGTCCCGAAACGGGGGTGCGGCCGCGCGTCCCACCAGAACTGGGTGTAGTCGCGCACGAGCCCGGCGTTCACGAAGAGCTGCAGGTGGCGCTCCCACTCCGCCCACGAAGCGAAGTGCGGCGGGGCGCCGCGGCGGGGCAGCAGTGCGAGCACTTCGGCCCGCACCGACAGGTGCCCGGACTCCCCCGCGGCGAGGTAGGGCGAGTTCGCGGAGAGGGCGAGCACGAGTGGGAGCCAGGGCAGAACCCCTTCGAGCGCGCGCAGGCAGGAGTCCCGGTCGGGAATCCCGACGTGCACGTGCAGGCCGCTCACCCCCTGACGCCGCGCGGAGATACCGGCGTACTCGACGAAGCTGGCGTAGCGCTCCTCGGGCGCGATCGTCTGCTCCTCGGGGACGCTGATCGGGTGCGAGCCTGCGGCGGCCATGCGGAGATCGTTCTCTTCGGCAACCTCGGCTGCCGTCCGGCGCAGCGCCCGGAGCTCCGCCATCGCGTCGCCCACCGAGGTGCAGATGCCGGTGGTGGCCTCGACGACGGAGGCGAAGAGCTCCGCCTTGAAGCTGCCGGGGAAGGTGCGCTTCCCGGAGGCCTTCAGGAGAATCTCGACCGCCGGGGCGAGCTCGAGCGAGTCCGCATCGAGGATCATCAGTTCCTCCTCGATGCCCACCGACCAGGAAGTGCTCCGGCCGAAAGCGTCCGACGTCACTTGCCGAGGATTCCGTGGACCGGCCGCCCGGCCGCCTCCCAGGCGTAGTAGGAGGCACTGGGCCCGAAATCGCTGCGATACGAGACGACGCGCGGGTTGCGGCCGACCTGCTTCGCGCGCTCGGCGTGGCGGAGCAGGTTGGGGTCGTCGCGCTCCTGCCAGACGAGCACGAGGTGGGCAGCCGTCATGAACTGCGCGACGAACTCGCAGCCCGCCGCGGGGCAGGGAAACGGCTCCGTCTGGACGCAGAACCAGCCGGAGTGGTCGGAGTCGTCATCCTCGCGCCAGAGCTCCTCCTCGACGTCGCGCCCCGTCTCCTCGAGCAGGACCTGCCCCCGCTGAGGCCCGACCTCCATCCGCCAAGGCTACCGCGAGCTCCTCGGACACGTCCCGCGCGGCCACGCCAGGGTCCGTCCCCGGACACGTCCCGCGTAGCCACGGCCCGGGTCTGTCCCCGGGCATGGCCTGCGCGGCCACGCCCACGTCTGTCCCCGGACACGTCCCACGTGGCCACAGCCAGGGTCTGTCCTCGGACCCGGCCCGAGGATCGGCGGTGCCGAGCGCCAGCGGGTCGGCTCAGCCGATCCGCGGCTACCACGCCGAAGGCGGAAGCCGAGCTCGCCGCAGAACCCGCGTGGCGGCGAGGAGAGGGCCGGAGGGCGGGGCAGGCGGTCCGCCCTCCGGCGTGGGGGCCCCGGGGGTGGGGGCCTTTCTGCGGCCTACCCTGGGAGGGAGTCCGGCTGCCGACCGAGCTTGACGTCGAGAGGAAGCTTCTTCGAGCCTCGGTAGACGACGATCTTCATCTTGTCGCCGGGCTGCTTCTGGGCCACGAGCGTGCGCAAGCGCGAGGTGGACGAGACCGCGACGCCGTCGGCCTCGACGATCACGTCTCCGCCGAGGGAGTAGCTCTCGCCCGCAACGACGACGGTCGTCTTGCCGCCCCGCACGCCTGCCTTCGCGGCGCCGCTGCCCGGCTCGACCTGCCTGACGAGCAGCCCGCGCTCCACCGGCAGCCGGAAGAGCCGCGCGAGCTCCGGTGTGAGAACCTGAGCGGTGACCCCGATGAACGCGTGCTCGACCCGGCCGTGCTTGATCAGCTGCGCCGCGACCGCCTTGACCGTGTTGATCGGGATGGCGAAGCCGACCCCGACGTTGCCGTCGGTCGTCCCGCCCGTCTGGATCTGTGCGTTGACGCCGATGACCGTGCCCTCGGCGCTGATCAGCGGGCCGCCCGAGTTGCCGTGGTTGATCGCAGCGTCGGTCTGGATCGCATGGTCGATCGAGAACCGGTTCGGGGCCTGAATCTGGCGCTGCAGCGCGCTGACGATGCCCGAGGTGGCCGAGCGGTCGAGGCCGAACGGGTTGCCGATCGCCACCACTGAGTCGCCCACCCGCACCGAGTCGGAGTTCCCGAGCGGCAGCGGCGTCAGCGCGCGCGAGGGCGCCCGGACTTGGAGGACGGCGATATCCGTGGACGGATCCGATCCGACGATCGAGGCCTTCATGCTCTCGTTGTTCGAGAAGCTGACCTCCACCGACTTCGCGTTCTGGACGACGTGGAAATTCGTGATGAGGTGGCCGGCCTTGTCGATGACGAAGCCGGAACCGAGCGCCTGCGTCTCCTGCTGCTGCGGCAACCCGAACGGATTGGTGAACGGGTCCGGGGCCGTCTGCACGACCGAGGTCGTCGTCACCTGGACGACGCCGGGGGCGCTGCGCTGGTAGATCTCGTGGACGGAGAGTGCGTTGCTCGAAGGTCCTCCGGCGAACGCGGCGCTCTCCGCCGGAGCCGCGGCGTCTACCTCGCGAACCGTGGTCGTGTTGCCGCCGATGCCCCCGAGCAGGGCGGCGCCGCCGAGCGCGATGCCGCCGCCCGCGACGGCGGCGGCAACGAACCCGACGGTGCGCGTCACCAAACCACGACTTCCCATCGCCCGTCGTTATACCCAGGCTCGTCTTAAGCCTTCGTTGCGCGACTGTTAAGCAGTGTTGAGCGTGCGCTCGCGCGGCACGCCGTCTTCGGAGGACGCCCGGCGGACGCGGCGTACTCTCACCTCGTGAGGCGCGCCCTCCCCCTCCTGCTCGCGGTCCTGCTCGCCCTGCCGCTCCTCGCCGGCTGCGCCGGATCAGGCGGGACCACGGCCTCGAAGCCGCCCGTCTCGACCTTCTCACCGACTACGACCACGTCGCCCCCGAGGACGACCGCGCCGACGGGAACCGAGCCTGAGGCGCAGACACAGCTCTCGGTCTACTTCCTGCGCGCCGGCGAGGTCGGCACCGCCAGGAGAACGATCGCGGCCACACCCGCGATCGGATCGGCGGCCCTGAACGAGCTTGTCGATGGCCCGAGCGCAGCAGAGCGCTCCGCAGGGCTCACGACTGCGATCCCGAGCGGTGCGACGCTACGACGTCTTACGATCGCGGACGGAGTGGCGCGCCTCGACCTATCGGGAGGCCTCTCGCACGAGGCGATCGCTCAAGTTGTCTACACGTTGACGCAGTTCCCGTCCGTGCGGGCCGTGCAGGTCGGCGACCAGAAGCTCACACGCGCGAGCTTCGAGGACGTGACGCCGGCCATCTTCGTCGAGTCGCCGGCGCCGGGCCAAGCCGTCGCGAGCCCGATGCGCATCCGCGGCACGGCCAACACCTTCGAGGCGACCTTCCTCGTCGAGCTCCTTCTCGACTCCGATGGACGAAAGGCGTTCCAGCGGGTCGTGACCGCGACCTCCGGCTCGGGCACGCGCGGCACCTTCGACGTGACGATCCCCTTCGAGTCGCCTGGTGCCGGCCCGGCGAGGCTCGTCGCCTACGAGGCGTCGGCGAAGGACGGCTCGCCTATCCACACGGTGGAGATCCCGGTCGAGATCGGCCCTTGAACCGGCTGCCCTAGTAACCCGAGAAGTCGCTCGCGTGCCACTTGCGAACGACGACGAAGCGATCGCTGCTCCAGTGGAAGCGCAGGTGGTCGTAACCGCCGCTCGGGCAACAGTTCCCGTCTCCCTTCAGGTAGACGGGTTGGGTCTCGACGAGGTCGGCGCCCACCGCCTTCAAGCCGAGCTTGTACGCGCGGAGCCGCGCGAGCGCCAGCTTCCAGCCGCCGCTCACGCGTCGGAAGGCGACCCACGCAACGTCGCCGGCGGTGCCACCGCTGAAGAAGACGGCCGCAAGGTCGGTGCGGCCGTCACGGGTGAAGTCTCCGCAGACGACGCGCGCGAGCCCCTCGGCCGGCCCGAAGGCGTGGCGCGCCTCGTCCTTCCAGTGTTGCGGCAGCCGCGACGCCAGGACCGCCGCCCGCGCCGAGGCGAGCGAGCAGTCGGCGGCGGCGGGCCAGCGCGGAGCCGCCGATGCGGCCGCAGCGACCGAGGCGGCAGCCACCGCGAGGAGGAGGAGCGGGCGCACGCTCCGAGCTTAGCGACGGTCGAGCGGCGCTCACCGCCCGAGCGCGAGGGCCTCCAGCCGGACCTCCACGACTTCGCCGTCGGGCGCGCGCTCGACGCGATAGGCGGCGGTGCCCCGGCGTGTGGAGACGATCTCTGCGAGCTCGGTCCCGGCGAACCTGACGGCGACGCCGTCGTCGGCCGCGATTCCCGGCGGGAAGCCGGCTGCGACGAGCTCGTGGTAGCGCGGGCGGCGCAGTTCCTCGCCGTCGTAGTGGGGGCACGCACTGCCCGCGACGAAGCCGAGCCCGTCCGGCATGCCGTCGAGCTGCGGCCCGAACGAGTCCGTGACGCCCGCCTCGAACCAGCAGATCATCCCTGCGCTCCAGCCACAGAGGACGATCCCGTGCTCCCAGGCCTCCTCGAGCACACGATCGAAGCCGTGGACACGCCAGATCGCGAGCATGTTCGCGGTGTTTCCGCCGCCCACCACGATCACGTCCTGCCCGAGGACGTGCTCGCGCAGGTCGTCACGCGGCCATGGGAAGAAGCCGACGTGGCTCGTTCCGGCTCGGCCCGAGCCGCTCGTAGAAGAGCACGATGGCGTCGGCACGCTCGCCGGACGCGGTTGGGACGTAGGCGACGTTCGGTCGTTCCCTCCCCGTCAGGCCGAGCACGTAGTCCATCTGCAGCCGATAGTCGTGCTCGCCCTGAGCGCCTCCCATCGCGACGATCGTCCGGTCGACCACGAGCGTGAGTGTAAGGAGGGGCCGCGGCGAAGCGCCGCAGCCCCTCCGTCGAGCGCTACGGGATCTTGACGAGCACCTGGACGAGCCGGCGGCTCGACACGCCCGCGAGCACGTTGTCGCCCGGCTTGCGTGCGCGGACGAAGATCACGATCGCCGACTTCTTCGGCACGCTCGGACGGATTTGGAACTGCACCGTCGCCCAGCCGGTCGAGTCGGACATGGTCTCCTTGGGCGCCGAGACCCACACGTAGGGCAGCGGCGTCACCAGGACGAGAGCGCCGCTCACGAAGTGCGACTTCGTGTCCGCGATCCGGAACCGGGCCGTGACGATGTCGGCGCGCGAGCGGATGACGCCGGGGTCGAACCGGATCGTCGAGACGAGGAGCCGCTCGGGCGAGTTCACCTGCGACACCGGGATCACCGCGCCGGCCGGGGGCGGAGGAGGCGGCGGAGGCGGAGGCGAGACCGCGCCGGCCACGATCGCGGTGGCCCGGGAGTAGGCCGTCGTCTTCGCAGCAGAGTTCGTGGCGGTCACCCGGACCCGCACCGTGTTGCCGGCATCGGCCGAGGTGAGGACGTAGGTCTGCTTGTTGGCTCCGCTGATGTTCGAGCACGCGGTGCCGCTCTTGTCGCAACGCTGCCACTGGTAGTTGAAGTCGATCGGCTGGGTCCCGTTCCACTCACCCTTGTCGGCCGTCAGGGTCGAGCCTTCCTTGGCGGTGCCGGCGACCGTCGGCGCCGAGGTGCTCGACGGAGCGTTTGGAATCGCCGCCTTCACGACGGCGGTCGGCCTCGACGTCGCCTTCGCCGACCCGTCCTTATTCGTCGCCGTCACCGTCACGCGGATCGTGTGGGCGACGTCGTCGGCCTTCAGCTTGTACGCCGGATCGTTCGCGCCCGAGATGGGGGCGCACCCGGCACCTAGCTTGTCGCAGCGCTTCCACTGGGCCTTGTACGTCAACGGCTGGCTGCCCTGCCAGCTTCCGGACGTGGCAGTGAGCGTCTCTCCCTCCTCGGCCTTGCCCTGGATCTTCGGCAGGTCGCTGTTCATGGGCGCCGCGGCCGTGCGATCGGGTGCCGCCGCGCTGGTAGCGGTGGCCGCGAGCGCCGCCGCGATCGTCGTGAGGACCGCGAGGAGCACCGCCCTGGCGGACGGTCTGATTCGTCCCTTGAGTGTCGACATTCGAAAATACCCCCTGTAGCGATTGATTACGTCTTACGACGTTTGTCGTAGTACGATTGTTGTCGGATATCGAGCATAGAAAACGCGTTCTTACAAAACCCGAACGAGCCGGTTGCCCACGCATTACCCCTTGACCGATGCCGAGAAGACCGTCCAGCAGGGACTACGAGCAGGCGGCCCGCCTGCGTGAGTCGATCCGACTCTTCCAGCGCGCGAGCGAGGAGATCGCCCGCACCCATCGCCTCACGATCCAGCGCTACCAGCTTCTCTTGACAGTCAGGACTGCGCGCGACGGCGGCGGCTCGGCCTCCCTCGCCGAGCTCAGGGGGCGACTTCAGCTCGCGCAGAGCACCGTCGTCGAGCTCGTCCAGCGCGCCGAGGCCCTCGGGCTCGTTCGCCGTGAACTTTCGCCCCGGAACCGCCGGGCGACCTACGTCGCGCTCACCCCGGAGGGCGAGCGGAGGCTCGAGGGGGCGGTCGCCGAGCTGGCGCGCCACAGGCGCCGCCTGGTGTCGATGCTCTCGAATCTCGACGACGAGGCGTAGCCGCGTTTCGCGCGGTAGCCGGCGGGTAGCCGGGCCCTATGCCCGAGCTCGGTTACGCCCTCTCCAGCGAGGAGCACCCACCGAACGACCTGGTTGCGAACGCGCGCCGGGCCGAGGAGGTCGGCTTCACCTTCGCGCTCGTCTCCGACCACTACCACCCGTGGCTCGACGCCCAGGGGCAGAGCCCCTTCGTCTGGAGCGTGATCGGCGGCATCGCGCGGGCGACGGAACGGCTCCGGCTCGGCACCGGGGTCACCTGCCCCACGATCCGCATCCACCCTGCGATCGTCGCGCAAGCGGCCGCAACCTCGGCGGCGATGATGCCCGGCCGCTTCTTCCTGGGCGTCGGCACGGGCGAGAATCTGAACGAGCACATCCTCGGGGACCATTGGCCGGTCCCGGACGAGCGCCTGGAGATGCTCGAGGAGGCGATCGAGGTGATGCGCACGCTCTGGCAGGGCGGCTACCAGACCCACCGCGGCAAGCACTACACGGTCGAGAAGGCGCGGCTTTACACGCTTCCCGAGGAGCCGGTCAGCGTCGCGGTCGCGGCCGCGTCGCCACTCGCGGCCGAGCTCGCCGGGCGCGCCGGCGACGCCTACGTCGGGGTCGCACCGGAGAAGGAGATCGTGGATCGCTTCGAGGCCTCCGGGGGGAAGGGCAAGCTCCGCTATGGCCAGCTCACGGTCTGCTGGGCGGAATCGGAGGACGAGGCGAAGAAGACCGCCCACGAGGTCTGGGCGACTGCCGCGGTGAAGGGAGACCTTTCCCAGGAACTGCCACTGCCCGAGCACTTCGAGCAGGCGGCGGGGATGGTCTCGGCCGACGACGTCGCCGAGACGGTCGTCTGCGGTCCGGACGCGGAGCGTCACCTCGAGAAGATCCGGGAGTACGAGCAGGCGGGCTACGACCACGTGTACGTCCACCAGGTCGGCCGCGACCAGGAGGGGTTCTTCCGCTTCTACGAGCGCGAGGTCCTGCCGAAGATCTAGCGGATCGATCGGAACAGCCCGATCGATCCGCTAAAGAAGCCTGAGCCATTCGCGCAGGCACCGGCCGCGACCGAGAGCTACGAGACCGCGGTTCCTGGCTCGACGTCCCCGTCGGGCCTTAGCAACACGCCGCCACGGGCGTGTGACTGGGCGGCGAGGACGAGGATCCCGTCGCCGTCCAGGGCGCAGAGGACGTCCCGATCCTGGAGCTCGCCGGCTGCGTAGCCCGCGCTCGGCACCGTTCCCTCGCGGCGGCCCCGCGGCCCGAGATCGATCGTCAGGAGCCACGAGGGCGCACGCGCGCCGGGGTGCTCCTCGACGGCGACCACCCGGCCGACGAGGAGCTCCAGGTGCTGAAGGTCCCCGCTCGCGTCCATGGGCCGGAGGTTCGCAGATCGCCCCCGGCGGCGTCCCGACACCGTCTGCGAGAATCGAAGCATGGCGCGGGGGCAGCTCATCGTCGGCGAGGAGACCTACGAGATCTTCCGGCTGGACTCCCTCCAGACGAGCCACGACGTGGCGCGCCTGCCCTACACGCTGCGCGTCCTGCTCGAGAACGTCCTGCGAAACGGGGACGACGAGGACGTCGAGGCGGTCGCCCGCTGGGACGCTCGCGCCGAGCCTTCCAACGAGATTTCGTTCTCGCCGGCACGAGTGCTGCTCCAGGACTTCACGGGCGTCCCGGCGATCGTCGACCTCGCGGCGATGCGCGACGCGATGCGCGACCTCGGCGGCGACCCCGGGAGGATCAACCCGCTGATTCCGGCGGAGCTCGTCATCGACCACTCGGTGCAGGTCGACGAGTACGCCTCGCGCTTCGCCTTCGGCCGCAACGTCGAGCTCGAGTTCGAGCGCAACCGCGAGCGCTACGCCTTCCTTCGGTGGGGCCAGCGGGCCTTCCGCGGTCTCAAGGTGGTGCCGCCGGGCACCGGGATCGTGCACCAGGTCAACCTCGAGTACCTCGCGCGCGTCATCGAGACGCGCGACGGGCGCGCCTTCCCCGACACGCTCGTCGGGACGGACTCGCACACGACGATGGTCAACGGCCTGGGCGTGCTCGGCTGGGGCGTCGGCGGGATCGAGGCCGAGGCGGCGATGCTTGGCGAGCCGCTGTCGATGCTCGTCCCGCAGGTCGTCGGCTTCAGGCTCACCGGGAGCCTTCCAGAAGGCGCGACGGCGACCGACCTCGTCCTGACGGTCACCGAGATCCTGCGCCGAGCCGGCGTCGTCGGCAAGTTCGTCGAGTACTTCGGTCAGGGACTCGCGGGTCTACCTCTCGCGGACCGGGCGACCCTCGGGAACATGTCTCCCGAGTACGGCGCCACCTGCGGCTTCTTCCCGGTGGACGACCTGACGCTCGCCTACCTGCGCCTGACCGGCAGAAGCAGCGAGCGGATCGCGCTCGTCGAGGCCTACTGCAAGGAGAACATGCTCTGGCACGATCCCAATGAGGAGCCGACGTACTCGCAGGTCGTCGAGCTCGACCTCGGGGAGGTCGAACCGAGCCTGGCCGGGCCGCGGCGCCCGCAGGACCGGGTCCCGCTGGCCGACGCGAAGCGCTCGTTCCTGGCGGCGCTCGAGACCTTCGGAGTCGACTACACCATGCACGACAAGTCGGTCGCCGACACCTTCCCCGCCAGCGATCCGATCTCCGAGGGCGCGCCGGGGCACGGCGAGTGCCCGCCCGATGCCGAGCCGGCGAGCGTTCCGGCCGTGGTCGTCGCGGAGCGGGCACAGCCGGTGGCCGTCGAGCTCGACGGCCAGAGCTTCGAGCTGGAGCACGGAGCGGTCGCCATCGCCGCGATCACCTCCTGCACGAACACCTCGAACCCCCAGGTGATGATCGCGGCCGGGCTCGTGGCGAAGAAGGCGGTCGAACGGGGCCTGCGCCGCAAGCCGTGGGTGAAGTCGAGCCTCGCGCCCGGGTCGCGCGTCGTCACCGAGTACTACGAGAAAGCAGGGCTCCAGCACTACCTCGACGTTCTCGGCTTCCAGACCGTCGGCTACGGCTGCACGACCTGCATCGGCAACTCGGGGCCGTTGCCGGAGGCGATCTCCGAGGCGGTCGCGCAGGGCGACCTCGTCGTCTGCTCCGTCCTCTCCGGAAACCGGAACTTCGAGGCTCGCATCCATCCGGAGGTGAAGGCGAACTACCTCGCGTCGCCCCCGCTCGTCGTCGCGTACGCGCTCGCCGGTCGCATGGACGTCGACCTGACGGAGGAGCCGCTCGGCCAGGACGAGGCGGGCGAGGACGTCTACCTGCGCGACCTCTGGCCGACGAGCCTCGAGGTGCAGGAGACGATCGCGGGTGCGATCGAGGGCGAGATGTTCAGGCGCACGTATTCCGATGTCTTCACCGGCGACGACCGCTGGCGCGAACTGCCGGTGCCGGAAGGCGACCTCTTCGCCTGGGAGGAGAGCTCGACCTACGTCCGGCTGCCGCCCTACTTCGAGGGCATGTCGCGGGAGCCGGACACAGTGGAGGACATAGCCGGCGCCCGGTGCCTCGTCGTCCTCGGCGACTCGGTCACGACCGACCACATCTCCCCGGCAGGGTCGATCAAGCTCGAGAGCCCGGCGGGGCGTTACCTCGTCGGGCACGGGGTCGAGCGCCGCGAGTTCAACTCGTACGGCTCCAGGCGCGGCAACCACGAGGTGATGGTGCGGGGTACCTTCGCGAACGTGCGCCTCCGCAACCAGCTCGTGCCGGGCTCCGAAGGTACCTGGACGGTGCATTTCCCCTCCGGGGAGGAGGGCTCCATCTTCGAGGTCGCGCAGCGCTACCTCTCGGAAGGTACGCCCCTGATCGTGATCGCCGGCAAGGAGTACGGCTCCGGCTCCTCGCGCGACTGGGCCGCGAAAGGACCGAACCTGCTCGGCGTCCGTGCGGTGGTCGCGGAGAGCTACGAGCGCATCCACCGGTCGAACCTGCTGATGATGGGCGTGCTCCCTTTGCAGTTCCTCGACGGAGATGGCCGCGAGTCGCTCGGGCTCACCGGGCGCGAGGAGTTCTCGATCGCCGGCGTCGAGAACGGCGAGGCACGCGAGGTGGTCGTGCGCGCAGACGAGAAGGAGTTCCGCGCGCGACTGCGGCTCGAGACCCCGCGCGAGCGCGAGTACCTACGGCACGGCGGCATCCTCCCGTTCGTGCTGCGGCGGCTGCTGGCCTCGTAGGCGGCTCCGCCGTCACAGGCGACGCCTCAGGCCACTGCCGCACGTCGCCCCTCGCGCGGCGACGGTTGCTTCAGCCGGGCTGAGCGGCCGCGAGGACGCTATGTCCCCTCGACGAGGAAGCGCGGCGGATGCGCGCCTGAAGCATGCTTCGGAGCTCGTCGCCGCCTGGCCAACCGACCGGAATCATCCGCGGCGGGCGATCCAAGCAAGCCCTAAGGTTCGTTCAGAGCGCGCCCGTGCTCGATACGCATTCGCAGAAGTTTGCGCGTCTCCGCGAATGGCGGCAATCCTCGCGGCACCCGCGCCGGCTCACGCCCTTCGTGCGCCGCGCGCACGTCTTCCGCGTCTTGCCTCGCGACCTGGATGCGATCGAGCAACGCGTCGCGAACCGCGCGCTCACGCTCCCTTTCCTCAAGTGTCCTCTTCGATCTCTTCCTCTTCATCGTCGCCTCCCAGAAACTCGAGGACCCGGTCGAGCTTCGCGTCGATCGTCGCGAGTTCGGTCATGATGCATGCGGTCATCTGGTAGATCGCGCATTGCGAGCTGATCGTCGCGCGCGCGTCGCTGGCCCACAAGTGACCGAGGCAGCCGTGTCCGCTCAGCGAGGCCGCGCGAAGATCACGAGCAGGCTCAGGCCCTCGTATCCGGTGAAGCGATGCTCGGCGCCGGCAGGGACGAAAAGCGTCGCTCCCTCGCTCAGCGGGAACTCCTCACCCTCCACCGTCAGCACCCCGCGCCCCTCGAGAACGACATAGACCTCGTCGTCATCGTGCGGCTGCTGGCGATCGGGCTCCGGCGCGACGAGGACGTAGACGCCGAGCTCCAGCCCGGGCGACCGCTGCACGGTCTCGTAGCCGCCGCCCTGCTCGAGGAGCCGTGCCGCAACCTGCTCCACGTTCGCCATGGGCGCAATCTACGCGCCGGTGCAACACTGGCCGCGTGGAGGCGCCGCCCTCGCTGCTGGGAAGCTGGACGCTCGAGCCGCTCCAGATCGTCCCCACCGCTCTCGTCGCCCTTCTCTACGCGCGGCGCGTGCGGACGCTGCGCAGACGCGGGACGCCCGTCGAGCGCTGGCGGGTCTGGGTCTTCGGGCTGGGCCTGGCTCTCGTGCTGGTGGCGCTCGTCTCGCCGATCGACGCATTCGGCGAGCGGCAGTTCTTCTCGTTCCACATGCTCCAGCACGTGCTCCTCGGCGATCTCGCGCCGCTGCTCTTCGTCCTCGGGGTGACCGGGCCGATCCTGCGGCCGGTGCTGGCGTTCCCGCTCGTCCAGCGGCTCCAGGTGCTCGCGCACCCGCTCGTCGCCCTGCCGCTCTGGGCGGCGGATCTCTACCTCTGGCACGTCCCGTACCTCTACGACGCGGCGCTCGGCCACGACTCGCTGCACGCGCTCGAGCACCTCTGCTTCTTCACCTTCGGCGCGTTCATGTGGGCGCCTGTCATCGAGGTGCTGCCGGCGCCGGCCTGGTTCGGCACCGGCGCCAAACTCGCCTACGTCGCCGGGGTCCGCCTGGCCGGAACGGTGCTCGCGAACGTCTTCCTGTGGGCGAGCGCCCCGATCTATGCGACCTACGAGCACCTTCCAAGCCGCTGGGGCCTCTCCCCCCGCGGCGACCAGGGGCTCGCGGGCGGCGTGATGATGATCGAGGGATCGTTCGTGACTCTTGCGATCCTCGTCTGGCTCTTCCTGCGCCTCGCGAGCGAGAGCGAGCTGCGCCAGCAGCTCCTCGAGCGCGGCCTCGATCCCCGGGCCGTGACCCGGGCAGTGCGCTACGGGCGGGGCCGCGAGCTCTCGGACACCGGCTGAGAAGCGGCGGAATGCGACTGGTCCATCGCGAACTGGAACGTGCATCCGGAAAGAGCCGGCTTCGCCACGCCTTTGCTCCGACCCCGCTAACGGCGCCGAGACCGACCGGGTTCTTCCTCTGAGGCGCCCCAGAGGCGTCCCAGAGATCCGGACACGGCCGAAGTGACACCGACGCTCAGGCCGACGCGCGCTCGGCCAGGTGGCGCTCGTGCTCGACACGCTCCTTCGCCTGCAGATCGCGGCACACGCGCCGCGTCACGAGGAGCACGACGAGAGGCAGCACCCAGACGAGGACGCGGTAGACCCAGATCTGGGTCGTGTAGGAGATCTTCAGGTAGACGTAGACGCGGTCGGCCGAGGCGAAGACGAAGACCAGGAAGACCCAGCTGAGGAGGGCGGCGCCGAGGGCGGTGCGCCAGGGCCGGTCGCGCGGGCGATCGAGGAGGTTGTGGAAGCCGCGGTCGCCAGTGACGCGACGCTCGAGGGCGGGCCAGGCGGCGAGGATCGCGAAGACGAGGAGCGGGAAGAGCACGCCGCCCCAGAACGGGTTCGGGACGAGCGTGTAGCCGCCGATCGTAACGTCGAAGCCCGGGACCAGCCGCAGCGCGCCGATCAGCCAGCCGAGATACCAGTCGGGCTGCGCGCCGTTCGTCGCCTGGTCGACGTGGAAGGGGCCCCAGAGCCAGATCGGGTTGATCTGGACGAGCCCGCCCAGCAGGAAGAGGACGGAGAAGACCGAGCAGGCGACCCCGATCGAGCGCGGCGCGTACGAGGGCATAGTCGGGAAGCCGACGAGCCTGCGCTCGGTCTTCCGGCCGCCGCCGAACTGGGTGTGGTGGCGGGCTGCGACGAGCAGGAGGTGCGCGGTCAGCAGACCGCCGATCAGGACCGGGAGCACGAAGACGTGCGCGACGTACATGCGCGGCCAGAACGACTCGGCGCCGGGGAAGGGCGCTCCCCAGAGGAGGAGCGCGAGGCTCGCCCCGACGAAGGGGAGCGACAGCGCGACCGAGTAGGCGATCGCGAGTCCCATGCCCGACAGGAGGTCGTCGGCGAGGGAGTAGCCGAGGAAGCCCTCGACGAGCGCGAGCATCAGCATCGCGAGGCCGACGTAGTAGACGAGGTCGCGCGGCTTGCGGAAGGCGCCCGTGAAGAAGACCCGCAGCAGGTGCAGGACGATCGCGGCGATGAAGACGTTCGCCGCCCAGTGGTGGGTCTGGCGGATGAGGAGGCCTGCCTTCACCTCGAAGGAGATGTTCACGACCGACCGGTAGGCATCGGTCATGTCGAGGCCGCGCAGCGGCGCGTAGGAGCCGTGGTAGTAGGAGTGGTGCGCGACGCTCGGGTCGAAGAACAGCGTCAGGTAGATGCCGGTGCCGACGAGCACCACGAACGCGTAGAGGGCGATCTCGCCGAGGAGGAACGACCAGTGGTCGGGGAAGACGTAGCGCAGCGCCTTGCGGAGGAGCGGCGCGGTCCCGCTGCGCTCGTCCAGGAAGCGGACGACACCCCGGATCACCGCGCGCCCCGCAGCCGCACGCCCCACCACGACGGTCCCACGGGCCCGGAGAAGTGCCCGCCGGCGCGCAGCTCGCCTCGCTCGCCGACCGCGAGGGGCAGCTGAGGCAGGGGCCGGCCGGCCGGCCCGAAGAGCACGGTGCCCCCGGTTGCCGGGTCGAAGGTCGAGTAGTGGCAGGGGCAGACGAGCGCGGGCCGAGGCTCGGTCGGCTCGAAGAGCGGCTTGCGGTAGAGCGAGATCGCGCAGCCCGCGTGCGTGCAGATCTTCGAGTAGGCGAGGATGCCTCCCGGCGCCCACCCGCGGCGCTCCGCCGGCAGCTCCAGCCGTCCCGGCTCGAGCCGCACGAGGACGAGCGGCGCGCCGAGCTGCTCCCGCGGGGCGCCCTCGGGGTAGGCCGTGTAGAAGGTCTCGGGCTCGATCGACTCGGCGAGGTACGCCCGCCCGTCCTCGTCGAGCAGGCGCACGCCGCGCCGCCAGGGCGTCCGGTAGAGCGATTCCATGTCGAAGGCAGGGCCGAGGGAGAGCGCGGGCGCGATCAGCGCGGCGCCGAGTGCCGTGCCCGCGCCGCCCGCGGCTAGCACGACGAGCTTCTTGCGCGTGAAGCGCGAGGCGCTCTCCTGCGCGACCAGGACGACCGCTTCCTGCTCCTCGAGGTGCTCGGGCTCGGCGTAGGGCTCCTCGCGCTCGTGCTGGGAGACCACCCGCCTGCCGACGACGACACTGGCGGCGGCGAGGAAGGCGAAGGCGAGGCCGAGCGACAGCCCGAGCAGCTGGGTCTGCCGCGGCAGGCGGTCGAGCGCGTAGACGACGACGAACGCGACGGCGCACGCCGTGCCGAGCCCGAGCAGCAGCAAGACCACGTTCTCGGCGCGCCGGTCCGGCAGCTCAGGAGCAGTGACCCGGGCGGGAGTGGGCGCCGCCTCGGGCTCGTCCTTCGCGACCGGCGTCACGCGCCGCCGCCTGCGCGAGAGGACGAGCAGGATCGCGGCGACGAGCCAGCGCGCGCCCGAGCTCACGGGCGTGCGCGCTTCCCGACGAGCACGGCGACGCCGACGAGCGCGACCACGGCGATCAGCCAGGTGACGAGCCCTTCGGGGACCGGCCCGACGTGTCCGATCGCCCAGCCGCCGCGATCCTCAGGGTGCTTCGTGCTCTCGACGTAGCGAACGATCGAGTCGAGATCGCGATCGTCGATCTGCCTCGCGGAGGAGCTCGGCATCAGGTACGGGCCGATCCGGATCGCCTGCGCGACCTGAACCGGCGTCGCGTGTCGCAGCGACGGCGCGAGGCCGCCCGTCACGACCCCTCCGACGGCGGCGATCTGGTGACAGCCCGCGCAATGCTCGGTGAAGAGCTGGAGCCCGCGGCTGAGGCTGCCCCGCTCCGGGTGCGGCCTGGGTACCGCCGGGCCGCTTCCGAGCGACGCGACGTAGGCGACGATCGCGCTGATCTGCGGGTCGGTGAAGGGCGGCTTGCGGCGGTGCGGCTGGTCGCGCGCGTCGCGGAGAGGCATGTAGCCCGTGCGCAGGTAGAAGTCGGTGGAGAGCGCGCCGACCCCGCGCAGCGAGGGGCCGAGCGCTCGCACGTTGCCGGCGCCGGTCGGCGCGCCCTGAGTCGTCACGCCGCGCCCGTCCGGCCCGTGGCAGCTGGCGCAGGACTTCGAGTAGAGCTCCTTCCCCCTGCCGGCGAGGCCGTCGGCGCCGGCGGCGGGCGAGGCGGCCGCGAACGAGACCGCGGCGAGCGCGAGCAGCGAGATGGGCACTGTGCGTCCCACTTAGCTAGTGCGCGTAGAGGTAGGCGACGATGTCGCGCGCCTGGGAGGGCGTCACTCCCAGGTCGGGCATGATCGTCCCGGGCTCAATCCGCTTCGGGTGGACGATCCAGCTGATGGCGTTGTCGACCGTGTTCGGGATCTCTCCCGCGATGAAGCGCCTCCCCCGGAAGTGCTCGAGGGGAGGGCCGATCCGCCCGTCCGCGCCGCGGATCCCGGAGATCGTGTGACAGGAGCCGCAGCCGTAGCGCTCGATCGACGCGGCACCTCGGCGGGCGTCGCCGCCCGGCACCGCGGGCGGCGAGGTGCTCGTCGCGCAGCCCGCAGCCGCCGCGCCCAGGGCGGCGAGAACGGCTACGCGGGCAATCGTGGTCATCCCTGGCTGCACTGGTCGAGGAAGAGCGCGGCGATCCCGCCGAGCAGGATCAGCACGAGAAAGAGGAAGCTTCCGAGGATGCCGGCGATCGCGAGGAACTCCACCCGGCCGCGCGCGTCGGCGCGTCCACGCCGCACGGCGAGCGCCGCGTTGGCAGCGACCCCGATCCCGGCCAGCGCGAGGAGGGCCGGGCCTGCGGTCAGGGCGAGATGCCAGGCGCTCGTGTCGATCGAGAACTGACGGCCGCCCGCCGCGCACGCCGTCTCCTCGACCTCCGAGCCCAGCACGAGCTGCGCCGTCCAGGCTGCGGGAGCCACGGCGACTCCGAACCAGAGCAGGAGCTCCCTGGTCGACGACACGCGATCCCTCATGCGGCCGCCGACAGCAGGGTCGCCGTTACGACGATCGCCAGGACGTTGACGAAGTGCCAGTAGAGCGCGACCGACTGGACGGCGATCAGCCGGTAGTTCGTCATCCCCCGGGACAGGCGCACGAGGAGGAACGCGTTCAGGAGCAGGGCGACCGCGACGTGTGCATGGTGCCCGCCGGCGAGGACGTACACGATCGACGCGTAGGAGCTCTCCTGCGGCTTCAGCGTCCGCAGGCTGTCGACATACCGGTAGATCTGCATCGCGAGGTAGCCCGACCCGACGAAGAGCGAGAGCCCGAGGCCGAGCCGCACGCGGCCGAGGCGGCCACGCCGGGCGGCCGAGGAGGCGATCTGCATCGGCACGCTCGTCGAGACGATCACGGCGGCGAGGAGGAGCGGCGCGAGGAGCTTCGGCTTCGGCGTCCCCACCGGCGGCCAGTGCGGATTCTTGAAGCGCAGATAGAAGAACGACGAGATCAGAACGGCGAAGAGGGTCGCCTCCGTCGCGATCAGGATCGCCATCCCCCACCAGCCGTTCGGCTTGGCCCTTCGAGCCGCTGCCGCCTCGGCCGCGGCGCGCGGCGTCGTCGCCTCCATGCTCGGCGTCAGCTCCGCGGTCATGCGCCCCCCTCGCCGAGGAACGCGCAGCGCTGCCCGGTTGACAGGGGGCGTCTCATGCGTCCTGCGGCTCCTTCAGGTGCCACGAAGCAAGCGCGGAGCCCGCGAGACCGACGGCGACAGCCGCGAGCACGTAGTGCGAGGTCAGGAGCATCGTGAAGACGAGGCTGAGCGAGAGCGCGAGGAGCAGCGGCGCCCACGACTCGCCCGGCATCTCGAGAACCTCGTCGAGGTTGCCGTCGAGGACGGTCGTCGCCGGCGTCTCGTGGCCGGAATCGAGGACGAGCTCGCCCCGCTCGAGCCGCCGCTCGTCCTCCTCGCGGTCGGGCAGGTCCCACATGGGCGAGACGCTGCGCACGGTGGGGACGACCGGAAAGTTGAACTCCGGCGGCGGGGAGCTCGTCGCCCACTCGAGGGTCTCGCCGCCCCACGGATCGGGACCCGCCGCTCGACCGACGACGGCGCTTCCGGCGAGGTTCGCGACGACGAGCACGATCGAAGCCGCGAGCAGGAAGGCGCCGGTCGTCGCGATCAGGTTGTAGACGTCCCAGCCCATGCCGGCGGGGTAGGTGTAGACGCGCCTCGGCATCCCGAGCAGGCCCATGACGTGCATCGGGAAGAACGTCAGGTTGAAGCCGGCGAAGAAGAGCCAGAAGCTCGCCTGGCCGAGCCGCTCGCCGTACATCCGGCCCGTCACCTTCGGGTACCAGTAGTGGATCCCCGCGAAGATCGGGAAGACGGCGCCGCCGAAGAGCACGTAGTGGAAATGGGCGACGACGAAGTACGTGTCGGTCACCTGCTGGTCGAACGGGATCGCAGCGAACATGACGCCCGAGAGGCCGCCGACGACGAAGGTGACGATGAATCCGAGGACGAACAGGAGCGGGGTCTTCAGCTGAGGGCGCCCCTTGACGAGCGTGGCGCACCAGCCGAAGACCTGGATGCCGCTCGGCACCACGATCACGAGGCTTGCCGCCGCGTAGAAGACCATCGTGATCTGGGGCAGGCCGGTCGCGAACATGTGGTGCACCCACACGCCGAAGCCGATCAGCGCCGTCAGCACCGTCGAGATCGCGAGCCAGTTGTGCGCAACCATCGGCCGGCGCGAGAACGTCGGAACGATCGAGGAGACGATCCCTATCGCCGGGATGAAGATGATGTAGACGTCCGGGTGGCCGAAGATCCAGAAGAGGTGCTGCCAGAGGAGAGAGTCGCCGCCCCTCGAGCGCTCGAAGAACTGGAAGCCGAGCTTCCGGTCGAGCTCGAGCATCACGTT
>JBBRYP010000001.1:0-144614 GCA_038237515.1 Gaiellales bacterium | reverse complement strand
GCGACGAGGTGCTCTCCGTCGAGGCGTTCGACTCCCTGCTCGAGGCGCAAACCGTGATTGAAGATTGGAGAACCATCTACAACCACAAGCGGCCCCACGGCAGCCTCGGCTGGAAGACCCCGGCCGCCTACGCCGCTAGCCCGAACGGACAACCCGAAAGGAACACAACCCGACTCTCATAGCGGCTGGACCGACAAACGGGGGCCGGTCAGGTCTGTCCTCGCCTGGGCGAGCATCCTCTCGCCCGACCAACTGCTGCTTCGCTCGGGCGAAAGGGCTGCCCCCGAGGGTACAGCACGTTGTCGGAATCACAACAGAAATGGAACTAGCGGGACTCGAACCAACGCGGCTCTTCCTGCGCGACCCGTCGGGGCGGGAGGCGGGCTTGCCGACCTGGAGCCCGGATCGATTCTTCGGCGGGCGGGGCTCTTGAGCGTGCCTCTTTCTAACCGAGACGCGCGAACCGAAAGGCAACGCTCGTCGTCTACGGAATTGCCGCGATCTTCGGGTCGCGCGACTGACTAGCGTACCGGTGGCAGTGTTCAGGAATGATTTTGGCTAGCGTTTTTGTGCAGTTCTCTCGGGAAAAGCCCTTGCGACTCCACATGCTCTAGCGCGTCATGAGCGACTGCGCAGATCACATGGTTACCGGACATGGCTGTCGCAAAAGAGCCGACTCGACAGCAGCATGGCGAGGTGAGGCGGTTCCTCGATCCTCAGCGCGCCCTAGCCTGCTCACTTGATTCACGGAGTAACGTACGAAACGGAGTAGGCGAAGTGAAAAGTGAACGATGGACCGTCAGCGTGCTTGGCGTAGATGTCGGTGAAGTGTTTGAACTCCTCGCCGGCCACCGTGAAATCTTCCGGCGCCACGCTAAGGTTCCTGGAGTTCTCGGCCCAGTTGCCGAGGCTCTTGCACCCGCCGTACTTTTGGCACGATAACGGGATGTCGAGCAAGCCCTGGTCGTTGTCCACGCCGATGACCTCGACGGTGATTGTATCCCCTTTGACGTGCTCGAACGACTCGCTGACATTCTTCGGATCCCACGCCTCGTTGTCGCAGATGTCGTGGAAGTCAAGTCCCGGTGGAAGTCGCACGTAGTGCCCGAAACTATTTCCGAGAATAGTGAAATCAAACTCAAACTCTCCACAGCTCAATTCATCTGAGTCGTCGTGGACCTTGACCCACCGCGCAGTAATCGTCACCTCTCGCGCGAGTGTTCTGACCGGCTCTTTATGCTTATACGTCTGTTTTTCGCCGTTCGGATCGTTCATGACAATCCTGAGGTTGTACTTCGTCTCCGGCTTCAGGTAGTTGATTTGGATCTTCCAGTGCTGCGCGGGCGGGCCAAGCCCAAACTGGAATCTGACCACCCCGTTTCGCCACAGCTCGACTCTCGGCTTGTCCGCGCTATAGCGCTGGTCGAACTCGACAATCATAAAGTTCCCGTGTCTGACTACGATCACATTCCGGGCGGCCTGCGGCCCGAACGTGATGTTCAATAAACGTCCCCAGTCCGGCTGGCGAAGGGTCTGCAGCGTGTTCACAAGCTGCGTCTGATCGTGAGCCGGGCCGACGGCATCCAATACAAAGATGCGAAAAGCGCCGAGGCGGTCGCTCGAAAATGCGATCTTCCGTCCATCAGGCGACCAGCTCGGCTCTCGATCCTCAGCCGCAGTCTCGGTGAGCTGGGTCGTCCCGCGTCTGCCTCCCAGCTCGAGCGCGAAGATGTCGTCGTCGCCGTCGCGGTTGCTGGTGAAGGCGATCCTCTTCCCGTCGGGCGACCAGCTGGGTTCGAAGTCTTCGCTCGCATTAAAGGTCAATGCGGTCTCGCCCGTTCCGTCGGGTTGCATGACAAAAATCTCGCGGTCGCCGTCGCGGTTGCTGGTGAAGGCGATCCTCTTCCCGTCCGGTGACCAGCTCGGCTCGCCGTCGCTGGTCGAGTTATCGGTGAGTTGCTCCTGCTCCGACCCATCCTTGCCCATGAAGAAGATTTCCTCGTCGCCGTCCCGGTTGCTGCTGAACGCGAGCGTCTCCCCGTCTGGCGACCAGGTGGGTGCCCGATCGTCACTGGAGTTGTGCGTGAGCTGTTTGAGACCACCGCCGCCCGGCTTGATCGTGAAGATCTCGAAATCGCCCTCGGGGTTTCCCCTGGAGGGAAAGTTGCTTGCAAAGGCGATTGACGTCAGCGTCGGCGACCACGCAGGGTCCGTATCGATTCCCGTGTTATCCGTGAGCTGGACGTTGGTCTGTGTCCTGCCGCTCCCCTTGATCAGGAAGATCTCCTGGTCGCCGTCGTCGTCGCTCACAAACACGATCGGCCCGTTCAGGCCTGGGGGGGTCGCACTCGCGGGAGCTGCACCAAGGAGGAGCAGGGGAAGGACCGCGGCGAGCGCAAAAGCGAGGGCGTGACGCGTCACTCGCGCATCTCGGCTCGTTGGGGCGGTAGGGCTCCGATCACTCTGAGATCCTGTCCGGAACCTGGGGCGAAGAACTGGACGCACCAACCATTCCTCCTCGATCACTCGCGGGCCCATTCGGACCGGGTCGTCAAGGCCCTGCCTAGCGTGCGGGCATTTGGGCCCGGCTCATGCTCCACCCGCCGTTGCAAGAAGTCAAGCAACGGGGTCACGTCCCGTCATCCATGAAGAAGCGGGCCTACGTCAAGGTCACGGACTTCGCGAGGTTGGACGCCTGGCCGCTGGCAGCGGCTCGGGGCGCGGCGGAAACGCTCCAGTCGTCCATCCGGCCGTGCGGGGCGGGCCAGAGTGCCGTGCGGGGCTCGGGGGCTCAATTTGGTGCCGGGGGAGGGATTCGAACCCTCATGCCCCACGCGGGGACACCTGATTTTAAGTCAGGCGCGTCTGACCAGTTTCGCCACCCCGGCCCGCCGCGGAGGATAGCCTCGCCGTCCGCCCGCTACGAGCCGGGCTGCAGCGCGCTGAGGGGATAGCGCTCGGGGCCCTTGGCGCGGAAGGCGGAGCGGAAGACCTTGAACGCCCTCTCGTCGAAGCGGGTGCAGAGGGCCAGGTGGCCCGTGCCGTGGTAGCCCGGTGCGTCGCGCGAGGCGAGCTTGGCCGGGTCCGCTGTCCAGGCGGCGAGCGAGATCCTCGAGCCGAGCGCCGGCAGCGGCGCGACGAGCATGCCGTTCGGGCTGTCGGAGTAGAAGGCGCTGATCGCGTCGACGTCGCTGCGCGGGACCTTCGGGCCGTACTGGAGGACGATCCCTCCGTGCTCGAGGTTGTGGACGGACTGGATCTGGACGAGCGGCGAGGTGTAGATGCCCCAGAGCGCCGGCTGCAAGTAGTGGGGGCCGCTCGTCGGCGGGAAGGAGGTGTACTTCACCTTGGCGGTGAGGCTCGTGACGTGCCTCTGCGAGGTCGCGGGGTACTCGTGATAGGTACAGCCAGCCTTGGCGAGCGCGGACTTCGCGGCGCCCGCCCCGCCTCCGCCACCACGAAGCGCGAGCAGGCCGATGACGACAGCCAGAATCACTACTCCGGACGCCGAGACGGCGCCGAGCACGAGGAGCTTGCGACGATCGTCGGGGCTGCGCGACGCTCGTGCCTCGGTTCGCGTCTTCGGTGCCTGCACGCGGCGTGGCGGCGGCGGCGTGCGGGACTTCTTCGCCATTTCGGCGAGGGTATCAAGCGCTCAGAAGCGCCTCGGCGGCGAAGAATTCGGCCACCGCAGAACGGTGCGTCGTCACCGGACAGGAGGGCAGCGCCTCCAGGAAGGCGCGCCCGTAGCCGCGCGTCCGGACGCGCGGATCGAGGATCGCGACGACCCCGCGGTCGTAGTGCGACCGGATGAGACGGCCGAACCCCTGGCGGAGCTGGAGCACGGCCGCAGGCAGGAGGTAGTCCCGAAAGGCGTCGCCGCCCTCCGCGACGATCCGCTCGCAGCGAGCCTCGGTGATCGGATCCCCCGGAGAGGGAAAGGGAAGCTTCTCGATCACGAGCAGTGACAGAGCCTCGCCGCGGACGTCGATCCCCTGCCAGAAGGTCGCGGTCGCGACGAGCACGGAGTCCACCTCCGCGCGAAAACGCTCGAGCAGGCGCTCTCGCGGCGCCTCCCCCTGCGCGAGTACGTCGTGCGGCAACCTCCCCCGGATTCGATCTGCGAGGCCGGCCAGCGCACGGTGGGAGGTCGTGAGGACGAGCGCCCTTCCGCCGGAGATGCGGCACAGCGCCACGATCTCCTCGGCCGCCGCGTCGAGAGCGTCCGGTGCGCGCGGGTCCGGCAGGCGCGGCGGCAGGTAGAGCAGCACCTGGTCGCGATAGTGAAACGGCGAGTCGAGGCGCAGCTCGGCCGCCTCCTCCAACCCGACCCGGCGGCGCAGGAAGGAGGAGTCCTCGCCTGTTGTCGTCGTCGCCGAGACGAGAACCGCGGTCGGCCCCGCCTCCCAGAGCAGCTCCCGCAGCGGCCCCGCAACCTCCACGGGCGCCCAGGCGACGAACCCGGGCTCCGCCCAGACGACGCGATCCACGTTCGGGTCGAGCACGGCGCGAACCTCGCCGCCGATCTCGAGCGCGCGGCGCGCGAGCTGGTCGAGCTCCTCGCCCCTTCCACGCAGCGCCTCCGCGAGCTGCGCCAGCGAGCTCTCGAGCGCGGCTCCGAGATCGAGGGGCGGTTCGCGCACGCGACGACGGCCGACGCTCGGCGCGACGGACGCGACGAAGGTCCGGGCGGCGACCTCCAGGCGGTCGAGTCCCCGCGCCGGGGCGGGAACGCCGCGCTCGCGGCAGGCCCGATCGACGTCCCTCGCTAGGCGCTCCAGGCGATAGGCGCTCACCCGCCCGCCGAGCCAGGACGCTGCGGCATCCTCGAGCCGATGCGCCTCGTCGAAGATAACCGCATCGTGCTCGGGCAGCACGCCCGTCCCGTCAGCGCGCTCGCGCAGGCCGAGGTCGGCGAAGTAGAGCGCGTGGTTCGCGATCACGAGATCGGCGGCCGCGGCCCGTGCACGCGCTGCCTCGCTGAAGCAGGTCGCAACGAAGGGGCACCGGCGACCCTGGCAGCGATCCGAGCCCACGGCGAGCTCCGTCCAGACCGCGTCCGGCGGCTCGAAGTCGAGCTCGGCACGGTCGCCGGTTTCGGTCGAGTCGAGCCAGGGGCGCATCTGCTCGTAGGCGCGAGCATCCGAGGCATGTTCGAAGAGCGAGGCGCCGAGGAGCTCGAACCCGTGCGCGCCGCGACGGCAAACGTAGTTCTGGCGGCCCTTCAGGACGGCGACGCGGAGGTCGCGCCCGAGAGCGGCCGCCGCCTTCGGGATGTCGCTTCCGAGCAGCTGCTCCTGGAGCGCCTTCGTGGCCGTCGCGACGACGACGCGGCCGCCCGACTCTAGAGCCGGGACGAGGTAGGCAAGGCTCTTGCCCGTCCCCGTGCCGGCCTCGGCGACGAGGTGCCGGCCCTCCGCGAGAGCCTCGGCGACCGCTGCGGCGAGCTCGGCCTGCTCGGGGCGCGCCTCGAAATCCCGCGCGGATCGTGCCAGCAAGCCTCCCGGGCCGAAGAAATCCCTCATCCGCGAGCGGAAGCCTACGTGTGCGAACGGACGTTCGGGGCATCGAAGGGAGCAGGGGCACCCCGACCTCGGGGTCGCAGCTACATCCTCGCCGTTCCTCCGCCCGCCTGAGCGCAGGCAGTTGCCTCGGACTGCGCTCGGCGTCGGATCCGGTCGACCTTCGGGTGAGCCGGATCTGGCATTTTTATCGGCTTTCTCCGATACTCCCTGGGATTGATCACCGAGAGGAGGCCACGGAATGGGATTCCTGGACAAGCTGCTCGGCCGCGGAAAGCAGGCGGCAAGCTCGGTCGGGAGAGAAGCGGAACGGCTGGCGGAGCGTGGAAAGGACGCGATCGACCGCGGCGACAAGGGCAAGGACTCGACGGGCGGCCCCGGCGGAACGGGCGGAAGCGCTGCGAGCAGCGGCTCCGCCGGCGGCAGCGCTGCCTCGCCGGGCGCCGCCACGACGACCGGCTCGGGCGCGCCCGTCGGGTCACCACCTGCCGGAGGCGGCTCGACCGGAGCGGCCGGTACGGGAACCGGCGGAGGCGGCGGCGGCGCCGTCTAGCGTGAATCGACGAGGCGAGGGCGGCGAAAGCCGCCTTCGCTTCGTGTCCGTCCGACAGCATCTCTAGCGTTTCGCGGTCCTGTGGCCGTTGCGCTGATCGTCGCCGTCCTCCTCATCCTCCTCGCCGGAGGAGCCCTGCTCCTGCGCAGGCTCCCGGCACTCCTCGCGCGCGGCCTCGGCGGGTTCGAGGACAAGCTCGACCGCCGCCTGGGCGAGCTAGACTCGCGCGTCGACCGGCGCTTCGGTGAGCTGGACACTAAGGTCGACCGGCGCCTCGAGGGGCTCGACGGGCGGCTCCTGTCCACGCAGAAGAGCGCCGGCGACACGGCCACGCAGATCGTCGAGCGGTTGACGAAGCTCGACGGCACGGCCGCGCAGATGCTCGCTCGCGCGAACGACCTGGCGCGGCTCGAGCAGGTTCTGCGCCCCCCCAAGGCCCGGGGCGGTTTCGGCGAGCTGCTGCTCGAGAACCTGCTCCGCGACCGTCTCCCGCCGTCCGCGTACGCCACCCAGCACGGGTTCAAGAGCGGTGAGCGGGTCGACGCCGTCATTCGCGTCGAGAAGCTGATCCCGATCGACGCGAAGTTTCCGCTCGACAACTTCGAGCGAATGGTCGACGCGCAGACCGACGGCGAGCGGGAGCTCTTCGAGAAGGCATTCACGCGCGACATCCGCGGCCACATCGACGCGATCTCCGCGAAGTACGTGAAGCCGGCAGAGGGAACCTACGACTTTGCATTCATGTACCTGCCGGTGGAGGGCATCTACTACGAGCTCGTCTGCGGGAAGACCGGCGCGCTCCTCAAGTACGCGCACGACCGGCGCGTCTTCCCCGTCTCCCCCACGACCTTCACGGCGTACCTCCAGGTGATCGCCTTCGGCCTCAAGGGGATGGAGTTCGAGCAGAACGCCCAGGAGGTCATGGGCTACCTGTCCGGGCTACGGAAGGACTTCGGTCGTTTTCGCGAGGACTTCGAGCTCGTGGGGACGCACCTCGGCCGCGCTCAGACGAAGTACGTCGATGCCGAGAAGCGCCTCGACCGCTTCGACGGCAAGCTCGAGCGGGCGAGCGAGCACGAGGCAATCGACGAACCGGCGCAGCTGCCGGCGATCGAAGCCGCCTGACATCGAGTTTCGCGAGCCGGTCGCTCGTTCGGGTGGGTCGAGAGCAGGCCTGCGCGCCCGCAGCCAGGCTGTCGAGATTCCACCGTTCTCGATCGGGTCGAGAGGATCATCTACACCGACTCGTCGCGGGCCTCGCCGATCGCGTCGAGGAGCTCGCCGGTGGTGTAGACGAGAACGCCGGCGGCCCGTATGTCCTTGTCCTGGGACCACGATCGGGAGCGAACCGGCGGCCTGGCCGGAAGCTTTAGTAGCGCAGAAGCGCGCCGATGCCCCCGACGGGGTCGAGGTCGCGCCGGCTGACCACAGCCGACGCGGTTCCGCCGTGGGCGATCGTCTGGTGGATTGCGAGGTCGAGCCCGTCCTCGCTCACCTCCATGACGGCGCCGTCGAGCGGGCACGGCCCGGCGCTCGGGGAGAGGCGGCCACACGACGGGCACCGCGCCGCGGCCTGCGCCGCGCCGTCCTGGTAGAGCAGCAGCTCGACTCGCCCATCGGAGGCCGCCTCGAGCGTCGCCTCCCAGCCTGAGGCGGCTCGGCCGCCCCGCCCTGCTTCTCCGCGCCAGCGGTCGACTGCCGCGTCCTCGAGTCCCTCACGCCAGCGGTCGAGGCAAGGCGAAGCGGCCGCCAGAAGATCGGGCGCGCCTGCGTGCGCCTCGGCGGTGGCCCAGCCGACGATCGCTTCTCGAACGTCGTTCCCGACCAGGCTCTCGAACGCGGACTTCGTCTCCTCGTTGCAGACGACCACGATCGCCTGCGAGCCGAGGCGCCGGAACTGCCGCTCGAGCTCCTCGGCGACGCCCCGCAGGTGCTCGTGGGCGAGGTTGTCGATGTGGCGCTGGATGCGTGCCTGCGCCCGGCCCCCCTGGTCGTGGCGTCGCGGCTGGTGGTCGGTGCGGTCGACGACCTCCTCCAGCCGCCCTTCGCAGAGCCGGTAGACATCGCCGCGCTCGCGGCCGACGGCGACGACGAGCACGCCCTCGCCTCGGCCGACGAGCGGCACGAGCGGGGCGAGGTAGAACTCGCGGTTGACGCGCACCTCGTCGGCGACCGACTCGATCAGCGGGAGCGGGCGCCAGAAGCCGTCGAGCCCGGAACAGAAGACGGCGAGCCCGCGGACGCCGTCGCGGTTGAACTCGGCCTCGTAGTAGCGGCGGATCCGCTGGAAGTCCTCTCGGAGCCCCTGACGCTCGTCGTGCGTCAGGTTCTCGACCGGTACGCCCGTCTGTCGGGCGCCCTCGTCGAGGAGCGAGTTGACGCGGCTCGCCGCGTCGCCCGCGGTCGGAGTCCGCCGCGGATCCAGGTCGAGGTAGAAGCTGATCGCGCAGCCCTTCGCGGCGTGGAACGCCGCCAGCTCGCGGAGAGACTCCCAGCCGATCGTCGAGGCCATGACGCCTACTTTGCCAGCCCGCGGAATTCGAAGCCTCGATCGCGCCACGGAAGCTTGAATCCGTCCGCGGCGTTGATTACGGTGAGCGACCCTTGGAGGAGAAGATGAGCGCGAACGGCATGCGCGAGATGATCATCATCGGCGGCGGGCCCGCCGGATACACGGCCGCGCTCTACGCGGCGCGGGCGAACCTGGAGCCGCTCGTGATCGAGGGTTTCCAGTGGGGCGGCCAGCTGATGATCACGAGCGACGTCGAGAACTATCCCGGGTACGCCGACGGGATCATGGGACCACAGATGATGGCCGACTTCCGCCGGCAGGCCGAGCGTTTCGGCGCGCGGTTCGTCACCGACGACGTCACGCGGATCGGCTTCTCCGCCCGGCCGCTGAAGGTCTACATCGACGACCAGGAGCACCTGGCCGAGACGGTGATCGTCGCGACGGGCGCGAGCGCGCGCTGGCTCGGCCTCGAGTCCGAGCAGCGCCTTCAGGGGCGCGGCGTCTCCGCCTGCGCGACCTGTGACGGCTCGTTCTTCAGGGAGAAATGCGTGGTCGTCGTCGGCGGCGGCGACTCCGCGATGGAGGAAGCGACCTTCCTCACGAAGTTCGCGGAGAAGGTGTGGATCGTCCACCGCCGAGACGAGTTCCGCGCCTCCCAGATCATGACCGACAGGGCGCGCGCGAACGGCAAGATCGAGTTCGTCACGAACGCGCTCGTGGACGAGGTGCTCGGGGACGGCAAGGTCGAGGGGGTGCGGCTGCGCTCGACGCTCACCGGCGAGAGCTGGGAGCTTCCGGCCGAGGGCTTCTTCGTCGCGATCGGCCACGATCCCAACACGAAGCTCTTCCTCGACGCGCTCGACCACGACGAGAACGGCTACCTCGTCACCCGACCCGGCACCACCGAGACGAACGTCCCCGGTGTGTTCGCGGCCGGTGACGTCCAGGATCACGTCTACCGTCAGGCCGTCACCGCCGCCGGCTCCGGCTGCATGGCCGCTCTCGACGCCGAGCGCTACCTCTCCTCCAGTCACGGCCACCCTTTCGACGCCACGACTGCCCCGCGGGCCGAGGCGGAACCGAGTCAGGTCTAGCCGAGCCGGGTCTAGCCGAGGGCGGCGGTACCCTCGCGAAATGGACGGCTCCGTCTGGACCGACCTCCTCGACCCGGACGAAGAGGCGATCCGGGGTGCGGGACGGCAGAAGCTCCACCCGCGGGCACTCGCGCAGCTGCTGGCGCCCCCGGAGCACGACGACGAGCCGCGGCCGACGCTCGTCGGTCACGGCGACTACATCTTCGGAGTCTTTCTCGTGGCCGTCGTCGAGCCGGACGAGGATCGTGTCTTCTATCAGGAGGTCGACCTGATCCTCACGGAGGAGCGAGTCCTGACCGTCAGGAAGACGCCGGAGCACGGGGCGGCCTTCGAGACCTCGCGGGTGCGGGAGGCGTGCCGCGCCGACGAGAGCCCCGGGATGGTCGTCTACCACCTCGTCGACGACATCGCCGAGCGCTACCTCGACCTGATCGACGCGCTGAACGACGAGATCGAGGAGCTCGAGGACGAGGTCGACGCTTGGCCGAGCGCAAGAGTCCGCGAACGGATCTCGGAGCTCCGCCACGACATGCTCCACATCCGCCGGACGCTGGCACCCACGCGCGACGCGGTGCGTGCGATCGTCGACAACCGGATCGACCTGAACGGGCGCGAGGTCTTTCCGCACGAGGTCGAGCTGCAGTTCGGGGCCGCCTACGACAAGCTCCAGCGGGCGAACGAGGGGCTCGAGTTCTCGCGCGATCTCCTTCAGGGCGTTCGCGACTATCACCAGGCGAAGGTCGCGAACGACCAGAACGAGGTCATGAAGCGCCTCACTGTCATCGCCTCGGTGCTGCTCGTACCCACCTTCATCGTGGGCCTCTACGGGCAGAACTTCGACCACATGCCCGAGCTCCACTGGCACTACGGCTACCTGGGCTGGTCGTGGGGGCTGATCGTCGTGACGACGATCGCCCAGCTCGCCTTCTACAGATGGCGCAGGTGGATCTAGCATCGGGTCGATGCCTTACTACATCTGCCCGAACTGCAAGGACCGCTCGATTGACACCGACCGGCGGGAGAGCCTCACCGACACGCAAGCGGTCGCCTGCCACCGCTGCGGCTTCGGCTTCCTCTTCGAGCTGATGGACGACTACTACCCTGCCCCCGGCGCGGGCCTCGTCGCCTGCGACCGGGAGGGTCGCATCCTGGCCGCGGGACGAGGCGTCTTCGAGCTCACGGGCTATCCCGAGCCGGAGCTGATGGGAAGGGAGGTCGTCGAGGGCTTCGGGCTCTCCGGGTTCGAGGAGGAGCGGAATCCGGCGAAGCTCGCCCTCGAATGGGGCGTGCGGCGCCTCGGCGAGGAGCTCGAGCTGCGGACGCGCTCGGGCCACCAGAAGCCCGTGACCGCGGACTTCTTCCCCGCCTACGACGAGGACGGCGGACTGCTCGTGGCGCTCGCTCCGCGCTGACGCGTCATCCCCGAGACGCGACTGGAGGGGCAGAGGCGGCTCAGCACACACGCCTCGCACAGAGGCGCGCGAGCGATGCAGACGCGGCGGCCGTGCCAGATGAGGAGGTGCGGGAAGCGGCCCCAGTCCTGGCGCGGGACGAGCTTCTGGAGGTCGCGCTCGATCTTCACCGGATCCTCCTCGCGCGTCAGGCCAAGCCGCTGCGAGAGCCGGCGGACGTGCGTGTCGACGACGACCCCCTGCGGCTGGCCGAGCTCCGCCGCCACGACGTTCGCGGTCTTGCGTGCGACGCCCGGCAACCGGAGCAGCTCCTCGAGCCGCCGCGGCACCTCGCCGCCGAACTCCTCGATCAGCAACCGCATCGTCCCGCGGAGCGACCTCGCCTTCTGCCGGAAGAACCCGGTGGCGAAGATGTCCCGCTCGAGCTCCTCCGCGGGCACTGCGAGGTAGTCCTCCGGCCGGTGGTACTTGCGGAACAGCCGCTGAGTGACCCGGTTGACGTTCACGTCGGTCGTCTGCGCCGAGAGGATCACCGAGACGAGCAGCTCGAGGTCGGAGCCGAACCGGAGGGCGATCGTCGCGTCGGGGTGGTCGGCGGCGAGCGCCTCCACGATCGGCCGGATCCTGTCCCGCCGCCGGCCCACAGGCCGCCGCGCCTCCGCGACGTAGCTGCGGGTCATCAGATCGCGCGCGCCATGCGCTGCGCGACGCCTTCGCGTCTGTGGGCGGGCGCCGCTCCCCGTTCCACGAACCCGCGGGCGCGGTAGAACGGCACCCCCTTGTCGTTCTCGGGTTCGACCGAGACCCACTGCTCGCGAGCCCCCTGCGCTCGCTGCTGCGCGGTCACCGCGTCCAGGAGCGCCGTGCCCGCGCCCTCGCCGCGACGGCTGGGTCGGCGTAGAGGACGAACACCTCGCCCACTCCCGGTGCGGTCAGGCCGCCACCGCCGGCGGCTGTGATCGCCCCCACCTCGTCCTCCGCAACCCACCAGCCGTCCCACCCCTCGGGTCGTTCCACCTCGGCCCGGACCCGCTCGTAGGTGTAGAACCGCTGCACGACGTCCTCGATCTCCTCCTCCGTGTAGAGGTCGCGGTACGTCTCGCGCCAGCCGTCCGAGCAGATCCGGCAGATCGCCTCGACGTCCACCGGCCGTGCGGGGCGCGCGAGCACCTAGACTGCGGCGAACGTCGGTGGGCGGCCCACTACGAGGCGATGCCCGCGAAGAGACCCTCCGGGGCCGCTGAGGAGCTCTGCAGGCGCACGCCTGCGCAAACGACGTCGAGGGCCGGGCAGTCGGAGCACACGGCCTCGCCGGGCGTCGGCCTGAAGTCACCCTCGTGGATGCGCGCGATGGCAGCGGAGAGGTCGGCCTCGAGCGCGGGTACGTCGCCTTGCGCGAACGTCGCGGTGACGAGCTCGTCCGGTCGTTCGAGGAACTGGTAGACGACCTCGACCCGCACGCTGCCGGCCCGGAGCACCGCGAGCGCGTAGACGAGGCGCTGCAGCGTGTAGTCGCGTTCGACGACCTCCTCGGGTGAGGTGTTCTCGAGCACGTTCGTCTTGAAGTCGACGACGACCGCGCCACCTTCGGCGACGTGCAGCACGTCGAGGCGCCCGTGGAGCAGCACGCCCTCGTGCTCGAACGCGAAGGGCCGCTCAGCCGCGGCCCCCGGAAGCGCGGCCACCCGCCGCGCCAGCGCCGAATCGCAGTACGCCTGCACGAGCGACCGGACGCGGGCGAGCTCGTCAGCGGTCACCGTCGGATACCACGTCGCGACGAGGTCGAGGGGCGGTGGCGAGGGGTCGCCGAGATCGACGAGCTCGAGCAACCGGTGTGCCGCGTCCCCGATCTCGGTGGCGGCCAGTCCGTCGTGGCCGGGACCGCCGCGCGTTCGGGTGACCGGCCGCAAGCCCGCGAGGCGCTCGGCGTAGAACCGGTACGAGCAGCGCTCGAAGAGGGCCAGCGCGCTGTACGACAGGCGCCGCACGCGCTGCGCAGGGATTTGCGGGAGTGGCGCCAGCTCCGCGAGCGCCGGCACGACGGGCGGCAGGGGGGCTGCCTCGCCCTCGACGAACAGCGCCAGCTGGCCCTCTTCGAGGGGCGCCTCGAGCTCCGCCGGCGCCGGCTCGCGCTCGCGACCGCGGTCGAGGCGCAGGATCAGGCGCGCACCCCCCCGCTCGAGCTCCACCGTCTGGGCCGCGTCCCCAAGGTCGACCTGGAGGCGCCCGAGAACCCAGCCGATCGGCGTCGAGGAGTCGGCCGCTCGCGCCGGATCGATCGAGCCCGAGACGATCAGGCGGTCGATTGCCCGCGTCATCGCGACGTAGTAGAGGCGGCGGCGCTCGGCCTCGGCCGCCTCGACGCCCGCCCGGCGCACCTCGTCGTACACGGAGGCGGACAGGCGCCGCCCCGTCACCGGGTCGGCGACCTTGAACCCGAAGCGTCCGTCGGGCAGCGCGAGGATCTCGTCACCGGAGGGTGCCGCGCGCACGCGGCCCGCGTCGGCGACGACCACCACCTTGAACTCGAGGCCCTTGGCGGCATGGATCGTCAGCAACCGGACGACGTCCGCGTCCTCCTCCTCGGCGACCGCCTCGAGCTCCCGCGCGCCGGCCGCGTCCTGCTCGGCCACGAATCGGACGAAACCCTCGACGTCGGGCCCCCGCAGCTCCTCATAGGAGCGCGCGAGGCGGCCGAGCTTGCGCAGGTTCGCGTACCGACGCGCGCCGTCCCACTGCGCGAGCACGGCGAGGTCGTAGTCGTGCTCGGCGACGATCCGCTCGCACAGCCGCTCCAGGGACAGAGCCGCCGCGGCCGTCGCGAGACGCTCGAAGCGCTGCTTGAACGCCCGTAGCAGGCGCTCGTCCCGCTCCGGGAGCGCCGGCGGCAGGGATCGCTCGAGGCCGACGAAGAGCGGCCGCTTCTCCGCGCCCCGCCGCAGGAGGACGAGCGCGTCGTTCGAAAGTCCTACGAACGGCGACGCGAGCACGGTCACGAGTGCCTCGTCGTCGTAGCGGTTGTGCAGGAGACGGAGGTAGGCGAGCAGGTCGACGACCTGCTGCTGGCCGAAGTAGCCGCGTCCCGTCGTGCGATACGTCGGCAGACCGAGCGCCCTCAGCTCCTCCTCGTACCACTCGGCGTCGGTTCCGGCCGCGAAGAGGAGGACGATCTCCCCGGGCTCCGCGGCACCGGCGTCGACGAGCTCGCGGACGCGCCGCGCGACGTGTCGAGCCTCGGCCCGCCGCCAGTGCGTCCCGGAGTCGCGATAGGTCGACTTGTCGGTGACGAGCAGCTCCACGGGCACGCCGAAGACCGGGTCGGGAAACTCACCGGAAGCGGCCAGCGGCTGGAACTCCTCCCCGAACTCGCCCTCAAAGAGGTGGTTGATGGCCGCTAGCACCTCCGGCCGAGAGCGATAATTAAGCGTCAGCGGCAGCACCTCCTGCGCCCGCTCCCGGCGCTCCCGGAACACGGCGACCTCCGCATGGCGGAAGCCGTAGATGGACTGGAACTCGTCCCCGACGAAGAACACGTCCTCGCCACCGAGGAGGTCGATCAGCTCGCACTGGAGGCGATTCGTGTCCTGGAACTCGTCGACCATGATCGCCCGGAAGCGCCACTGCTCGCGGGCCCGGAGCTCGGGGTCGTCACGGAGCAGGTCACGCGCGGTCAGCTGGAGGTCCTCGAAGTCGAGCGCGGACTCGCGCTCCTTGACCTCCCGGTAGCAGCCTGCGAACTCCTGCAGCAGCTCGTGGAGCAGGTCGCGGTCGCGCGCCGCCACCTCGTCGAGCGCGGCCTGCTGCACCGCCTTGCGCGCCTCCTCGTAGCTCGCGAGCCGCTCGCCGCGGCCGTGGAACTCGCGGAGGTCGAGGAGGAACTCCGCCGGCGGCGCCGGCCGCAGGAGGTCGAGCAGGCGCGCAGCTCGCTCGCGCCCCAGCTCGCTCGCCTCCCCATCGTCGACGACGCACCGCGCCGCCTCGCCGAGCTCTGCCAGCAGCTCCGGCAGGGGGGAAGGTTCGGCCAGCACGAGCTCGAGCGGCCGGCCCGCCGAGCGCAGGGTCTCGTGGACGCCGGTCAGCATGTGGCGCAGGCCGCGGGCGCCGTAGGTGGCGAGGAGCCGGAGCCGGTCGGGACGCTCCCCGGCGCAGAAGGACTCGAGCGCCGTGCGGAAGGCCTCGCTGCGCAGGACCCGCGCCTGGCTGTCGTCGACGACGCGGAAGCGCGGGTCGAGCTTCGCGGCGAAGGGGTGCGCCTTCAGCAGCCGGAGGCAGAAGCCGTGGATCGTCGAGATCCAGGCGCCGTCGAGCCGCCGCGCGAGGTCGTGGCGGCCAGCCTCCCCGAGCGTGGTCCGGACCCGAGCCCGCAGCTCGGCAGCAGCCCGCTCCGTGTAGGTGATGACCAGGATCGACTCGACGTCGAGGCCTTCGTCGCAGACCGCACGCACGAAGCGCTCGACGAGCACCATCGTCTTGCCGGTCCCTGCGCCGGCTGAGACGAAGACGTGCCCGCGTGCCGCGATCGCCGCCGCCTGCTCGGGGTTCGGAGAGACGCTGCTCACAGGAGCGTGAGCGTCATTGGCGGCGGATGCGGCACATGGAGTAGAGGTCGCACCAGGGCGGGCACGGCGGCCCGCCGCGTGGATCGTGGCGAACATCCCCCTCCCGGATCCTGCCGACGAGCGTGCGCGCGCGATCCTGCGCCAGCTCGATCTGCGCCCAAAACTCATCCTCACCGAGGTAGTCCGAGGCGACGAAGCCGGGGACGCCGTCGTCCCGCGCCTCGGCCCGCAGGAGTCCCCTGGCGTGGCGCTCGCCGGCAAGCGCGCGGTAGACGCCTCCGAGCGGCTCGATGCCGACCAGGTCGCGCAGGACGAGCATGTAGAGCGGGATCTGGAGGCGCAGCTCCTCGTCGATCTTGGCGGCGGAGTGGGCCGTCTTGCCCGACTTGTAATCCTGGACGATTCCCCGTGCGCTGTGCGGATCCACATCGATCCGGTCGATCTTGCCCGCGAGCGCGAAGTCGCCGAGGTCGAGGCCACGCTGGAGCTCCGGCGCCGAGCGCTCGGAACCGAACGAGACCTCGAAGCGGCGCGGGTGGAGCGGCGAGGATCGCTCCGCCTCGTCCCGCACGAACTGCTCCAGGTCGCGGCGAAGGCTCTGTCCGAGCTCCAGGCGATCCAGGTCGGGGATCTCGAGCCGGATCCCGCCCATCGCGTCCTCGAGGCACTCGCACAGGTGGGCGAGCGCGTCGTCGAGCCGGTCGGATTCGACCCGATCGGTTCCGAGGCGCTTCGGGAGCCCGGCGTAGAAGCGGTGGAGTGCCGTGTGTGCGATCGAGCCGCGCAGTCTCGCGTCCACCTGCGGATCGATCGTCTTCGGGTCGATGATCCGCTCGAGGAACCAGATCGAGGAGCAGTCGGCGAACGACTCGAGCTCGGTGACGCCGAAGGTCGACTTCGAGCGGAGCTCCTCTAGCACGAGCGGGTGGGTCAGGCGCGTGGGCCGCTCGAACGCGCCGCGGGCGCGGTGGAGGCGCCGCTCCCACCCGTTGGCGCGGGCGACCGAGGCCGCCGCGTCCGGCTCGGATCGCGTGAGCGAGGCGAGTGCACGGAGGCGCTCCCGCTCGCTCGGCGCCTCCTGGATCGGCCACGTGAGCGCCGACAGCGGGCGCCGGCGCGTCGACCGCGCCACTTCGGCCACGTCGAAAAGCCCCCGCACCTCGTTCCAGAACGGGCTCGGCTCACGCGGGCTGCCCTCGTCGTTCGCAGCTTCGCGGACGAGGTACAGGCGCCGCGTCGCGCGCGTGCACGCCGTGTAGAACAGGTACCGCTCGCGGGAGACCTGCTCCGGCCTTGCCAGCCGAGCTCGCGGGTTGTCGAGCTCCTGCCGAGTGTCGTCGTCGAGGAACGGCGAGTGGTCGCCCCGACGGGGAAGCTGCCCCTCCTCGAGCCCGAGGATGAAGACGGTCTCGAAGCGGCGCGTGCGGGCGCGCAGGAGGTCGGTCACGGCGACGCGTCCAGGCTCTCCGGGTGCGAACGGCTGCACGAAGGCTCGCTCGAGCGCCGCCACGATCTCCTCCTCGCCGAGCGGACGGTCGAGCTCCTCCCATCTCTCGAGTTCGGAAACGAGCCGCGTCACCGCCGCGTAGGCGCGCAGGTCGAGCCTCGACCCCTCGCTCACGGGCGGCGACTCGAGGCCGTAGGCTGCGCGCAGCATGGAGCGTGCGAGCTCGGCGACGCCCGACGTCGCCGTCGGTGCGGCACGGAGCCGGTCGAGGAAGACGAGGGGCTGCCCCCTCAGGCGCAGCGTCTCGCTCTCCACACGCTGCGGAACCTCGACCCCCCGTCCCCGGAGTCGCCCTTCGAGGTAGTCGGCATGGGCGCGCGTGAGGCCGGAGTAGGGCGAGCGGAGGAAGGCGTAGAGCTCGCGCCGCCCGCCGCGAAGCCAGGCGAACCGGAGGAGCGAGAGCAGCGCGTGCCCGAACGGAGCGAGCCCGAGGCGGAGGCGTCCGTCGAAGGCGAAGGGGATCTCCGCGGAGACGAGCGCCGTCTCGAGCGGTGCGCGCCAACGTTCGAGCGACGGGCAGACGATCGCGATCTCCTCGGGCGAGGCGCCTCCGCGAAGCGCGTGCGCGATCTCCAACGCGACGAGCTCGAGCACCCCGCGTGCCCCCGCCGCCTCCAGGAACCGAATTGCGCCGCCGAGCGCGGGCGGCGGGGGAGCCGCGTCCGCGAACAGCGCGCGCTCGAGATGGGCCAGCGCCGGCGCCGCAGATTGCCCGGACGCAGGCGGGAGCTCGACCACGGCTCCGTCGGCGAGCGAGGCCAGGTCGGCCGCCGTCCGCGAGAGCGAATCGAACGCGGGACGCCCCGGCTCGTAGGGGAGGGAGACGGTGACGGGCACGCGCGCGGCCAGCGACTCGAGGAGCGCCCATTGCGCACCCGTCAAATCCTCGAAGCCGTAGGCGAAGACGGGGCTCTCACCCCACGCGGACAGCTCGCCGGAGACCCGCGAGGCGGCGTAGCTACGCTCGAGGTCCCGATCCCAGAGTCCGACCCGGTCGAGCTCTTCGCGGTAGACGCGATAGAGCTCGTCGAGCTCGCCTCCGAGCCCGGCTGGCTCGACGAGCCCGGATCCGAGCTCCGCGAGCGCGGTTCCGAGCGCGTCGGCAAACCCGCCGAAACGCGCGGAAGGGCCGTAGGAGCCGAGGCGGGCGCGCGCGACCGTTCGACGCAGGACGAGCGTTCGCTGGGCGTCGGAGGCCAGAGGCCTGTGGGCTCCGTTCTCGCGCGCGAGCCGCTCGAAGACGTCGTCGAAGGTCCCGATCGATCCGCCGAGAAGACAGCCGCCGCGCTGTAGCAGATCGCGTTCGACCCGCTCGACGTCGGCGCGGTTGGGAACGATCAACGTCGGATCCTCCGGCAGGGCTGCGAAGTAGCGCTCGAGCAGCAGAGCGACCTTTCCGGCGTTGGCCGGACCAGCGATCAGCGTCAGGCCCACCGACCCATGGTAGAGCGGGCCGGTGACGATTCTGGCACCGCCGTATGCCGCAGTCCGGAACGAGCGGGAAAAGCTCGCGCGGCGGAGAACCCGCGCTTTCGAATCAGCCGGCCTGAACCGACTTCGGGCGCCTACCGCGGCGCGCGGCAGGGTGTCCTGGCGTTTTCGACGCGCAGTCGTCGCAGAGATCTGCGCTCTTCGCGCCGCGACGCGCATCGGAATACGTCAGCCGCAGCGTCGCGCCACGTCCATCACCGACCTCCTTCTCGCAGCTGTCACAGACGAGCACGGTTTTCCTGGCCAAATCACTTCCTCCTTCGACGGGGCTCGATCGCGAGCTTATCGAAAGTTGGGCCCGCAATCTACGCCGCCTTGAGCGAGCGACGAATACGCCACGATCGCAACAGACTCAGCAGCGCGAGCTCCTCGGGATCCAACCCGACGTCGCGCGCACCGACGACGCGGAGACGGCGGGGGCGAAAATCCTCGATCGTCCGCCCGTCGAGATACTGCTCGACGACGGCCGGACTCACGTAGGAAGCGCGCGCGACAGCAGGCGTGTTGCCGAGTCGATGTGCAACCGTGCGCATGACCGTAGCGACTTTTCGCTTGGCGTCCGTCGCCGACTCTGCAGGCCCCGCCTCTGCGAAGGCGACCGCGGCGATGAGTGTCCCTCCCCACGTGCGGAAGTCCTTGGCGGTGAATTCCTCGCCCATGTTGTGCCGGATGTAGCTGTTGAGCTTCGCCGCCGTCGGGTTGTGCACCTCGCCGTCGAGCTCGTAGCGGAACACGCGATGGCCGCCCCGAAGCGACAGGAGCCGGGACACGGCTCCCGCGAGCTCCTGGTCGACGATCATGGTTCGCACCAGCACCTTGTGCTTCCCGCGGTAGCGGAACTGAACGCGGCTTCCTCGGATCGAGACGTGCCGCCGGGTGATCGTCGTGATGCCGAATGTCCTCGACGTTCTTGCGTATCGCTCCGAACCGATCCGAAACCAGCCGAGATTGATGAGCCGAACGGCAATCGCACTTGCCCACTCGCGCTCGAATGGCCCGAGCGCCATGTCGCGCGCCATGCCTGCGCGCAGATCCGGCAGCTTCTCCGCGAATCGGATGAGCTTGTCGAACTTCGCCGCCTCCTGAGCGGCGCGGAACCGCGGGCTGTAGAGGTACTGCCGCCTGCCCGCCGCGTCGATGCCGGTCGCCTGGAGCTTTGCGTTCGGATTCGCCGCGATCCACACGTCCTGCCACGCCGGAGGGATCACGAGCGACTCGATCCGCGCAAGCTTGTCGGGATCGACGATCCTGTTGCCACGGCCGTCGAGATACCGGAACGGCCGTCTCGACCCCATCCTCCGCCAGCCTCCTCTCCGCGTCACGAGGAGGAGATACCGCGCCCGAGCTTGCGCTAATCGCAAAGTAGGATCGTGCCCGTGGAGCCGCGGACGATCGTCGTGCTCGAAGGGGACGAGACGGGGCAGGAGTTGCTCGAGCAGGCGCTCCGGCTCCTGGCCCCGAAGGTCGTCGGCCTCGAATTCGAGCTTCCCCGTTACGACCTGTCGCTCGCATCGCGTCGGCGCACGAACAACCAGGTCGTGCATGACGCAGCGGCTGCGACCCGGACTGCCGGCCTCGGGCTGAAGGCGGCGACGATCACCCCGGAAGGGCGCGGTGACGTCGGGTCGCCGAACCGCATCCTCCGCGAGGAGATCGGGGGCCGGGTAATCGTCAGGACGGGCCGCCGCATCCCCGGTGTCGTCCCCCTCGGCGGTGCTCACTCTCCGATCTCGATCGTGCGGATGGCGGTCGGCGATGCCTACGGCGCGAAGGAGTGGCGCGAGGGCGAGGGACAGGACGAGGTCGCATTCAGGACCGAGCGGATCGAGCGTCGCGTCTGCCGCGGAGTCGCCGAGTTCGCGTTCCGCCAGGCGGAGACCGCGGGCGCAAAGGTCTTCGGCGGGCCCAAGTTCACCGTCAGCCCGACCTACGAGGGGATGCTCAAGGAGGAGATGGACGCTGCCGCGGAGCGCCATCCCGCAGTGCGTTACGAGCCGCAGCTGATCGACGCCACCTTTGCACTCCTGATCGCCTCGAGCGGAGAGCCGCTCGTGATCCCGGCGCTCAACCGCGACGGGGACATCCTCTCCGACCTCGTCCTGCCGCTCTTCGGCTCGATCGCGGGATCCGAGTCGATGCTGATCGCCTTCGAGGAGCTTCCGTCGGGAGAGTTCGACATCTCGGCGCTGATGGCGGAAGCAGCGCACGGCACCGCTCCGGGACTTCAGGGCAAGGACGTGGCGAACCCGATGGCGATGATCCTCGCCGTGGCTGCGCTGCTGTCCCACCTCGGGGAGCAGAGCGAGCGGGCGTCGCGCGCGGTCCGGGAGGCGGCGCTCGAGACCGTCGCCGACGGCATCCGGACGGCCGACCTCGGCGGGCACGCCGGGACGGTGGAGTACACGGACGAAGTGATCCGCCGCACCCGCTCGAAGCTCGACGTGTGGGCGACGCTGTAAAACCTGCGGGCAGCCTTCACAAGCTGCCGCCGTCTACTGTTACGGGCGCGCATCTGCTCCGGACGGGCCGGCGCGATGATTGTCGCCAGGCCCACGTCGACCGCTGCGCCACCCGGCGGGATGCCCAGCACCTGGCAGCGGGCCTGCCCGTGCCGCTTCCAGAACGCCGCTGTCCAGGCGCTGATCACCGCGTCGAGTAGGTCCTCGCGCCGCTTGTACGCGCGCTGGTCGAGCGGTGATGGCTCCTCGGGCAGTCTGCGCGTCTCCGAGTGCGATCGCAGATCGAGCGGCGGGTCGGCGTTCCGGGTAGCACTCGCTGACGACGCGTCCCCTGGTCGGCGGGCCCTCGCGACCGTCCGAGTAGCGCCAGCCGCGGGCCTCGAGCTCGCGCCGCAGCGCCACGCCGGCAAGCCGCGGCGAGCCGAAGTTGGTTGTGTTCGCCGACACCTTCCAGCGGCCCATAGCGTTGCCCGGTCTGCTGTTCGCAGAGACGCTGTCCGCGCTCGTTGTCGACGACCAGTGGGGCGTCGACAAAGGAAGACGTCGGTCGAGGATCCGCTTCCGTTTTGTGGGGAGTAACTTTAGCTACTTGTCCCGGAAGCAACGTTGAGACCTCTCCAGCCGCACTTTTCCGGGGCAAGTAGCTAGCGCCAGATGCCGAGGATCGGCCTCGCGTGCGCCGAGGCGCCCAGGTACGGCAGCCCCCACGCCTGCTCGATCGTGCGCAGGAGCCCGTAATGGCCCGTGCGTGCGGCGGACGACACCCCGGCCTTCACCGCCGGACCGACCGCCACGGCCGCGACGCGGCCGCCGCCGCCGGTCCGGTCGAGGAACGCTCCCTCGTCGAAGATCGCGAACACGACCGACGAGGCGTCCAGGCGGCCGGCAGCGAGAACGTCGTGCGCGAAGTCTCGAAGCCACCGGTCGCCTGTCGCGACAGGGCAGTCGTGCATGTCGTGACAGAGGTCGGGAACGACGAGCGCGAAGTCCGGGAGGGTTCCGGCGTCGAGATCGTGCCGTAGCGCGTCGAAGCCGACGACGCGGGCCCGTCGGCGCGGGCTCGAGATCACCGACCGGAAGTAGAGGAACGGCACGTGCTTCTTCGCGTAGCGCCCCGACGAGGCGCCGAGGAAGCCGGGCCGCGGGATCCCCTCGGCGTAGAGCTTCCACGAGCGCCCCGCCGCATCGAGCGTGTCCGCCAGGCTGCGCGCGGAGACGACGCAGTCGGTGCAGTCGTCGGTGATGCCCTGCGTCGCACCCGAGACGAGCGCCAGATAGTTCGGGAGGCTGGGATGCGCGACGGCGTCGTACCGGGCCAGGTCGGCGTAGGTGCGCGCGAGAGCGGTGAACTTCGGGGCCGAGGGAGACCCGATCACGGCCGCGCGCGACTCGTTCTCGAAGACGACCACCACGACGTGCGTGAACCGGGGCACGGGGCCGGTGCGACTGCGAGCCGCTCCCGCAGGAAGTACCGCTGCAAGAACCGCGGCGAGCACGAGGCTCGTCGCGAGCCTCACGCGCTCTTGCCCTCGAGCCCCATCCTGCGCTTCCAGAACCGAAGCCCGAAGAAGGCCGCGACGGCTAGCACCGCGATCACGCCGGCGGCGACGTAGCCGTACCGGTCGATCGCGTTCCCCGCCGCGTGCCCGCCGTAGTAGGCGAGGAGGCCGATGCCCGTCGCCCAGCAGATGCCGCCGGCGGCATTCCAGGCCAGGAAGCGCCACCAGGGCATCTTGGAGATCCCTGCGAGCCAGGCCGCGGTGAAGCGCAGGACGGCGACGAAGCGGCCGATGAAGACGGTCTTGCCGCCGTGGCGCTCGAAGAAGCGCTCGGAGGGCGGCAGGACGCGATCCGCGAATCGCTTCAGCCGCGCGGAGCGCTCGACGAGGCGCAGCGCACCGAGGCGGGCAGCCCAGTAGCCGCCGTTGTCGCCGAGGATCGCGGCCGCCGCCGCAACGGCGATCACCCACCAGATATGCGCAACCCGCCCCGACGCCGACGCGATTCCGGCGGCAATGAGCGCGGTCTCGCCGGGCAGCGGGATCCCCGCGGACTCGAGCACGACGAGGAGGAACAGGAGCGCGAGGCCATAGGTCTCGACGAGGTGCGTCACGCGAATCAGTCTACGGGCCGCCCCTCGCGCCACCCCTCTAGAGTTGCGCCGGCATGAGGATCGGCGTTCCCAGGGAGACCGCGGCGGGCGAGCGGCGCGTCGCGCTCGTCCCCGACGCCGTCACGCGGCTCTCCGCCGCCGGGTTCGAGGTGTTCGTCGAGACGGGCGCGGGCGCGGAGGCGTCCTTTCCCGATCGTGCGTACGCCGAAGCGGGCGCGCAGCTCGTCGACACCCCCACCCTCTACGACTCCGGCGAGGGCATCGTCAAGGTGCAGAAGCCGAGCGCGGAGGAGGTCGAACGGCTCGCGCCCGCGACGCTCCTCGTGGGCTTCCTGCAGCCGCTGACCGACCTGGACGGGGTCGAGCGGCTCGCCGCGCGGGGCGTGCACGCATTCGCGATGGAGTCGATCCCCCGGACAACACGCGCGCAGTCCATGGACGCGCTCTCCTCACAGGCGACGGTCGCGGGCTACAAGGCCGTGCTCATCGCCGCCGAACGTCTGCCGAGATTCTTCCCGATGCTGACGACGGCAGCCGGAACGGTGGCGCCCGCGAAGGTGCTCGTGATCGGCGCCGGCGTCGCCGGCCTCCAAGCGATCGCGACGGCGCGGCGCCTCGGCGCCGTCGTCTCCGGCTTCGACGTGCGCCCGGTCGTGCGGGAGCAGGTCGAGAGCCTCGGCGCCGCCTTCCTCGACCTCGGCGTCGTCGGCGAGGAGACCGCGGGCGGCTACGCGCGGGAGCTGTCGGCCGAGGAGCGGGGCCGCCAGCAGGAGGCCCTGGAGGCGCGGCTGCCGGACTTCGACGTCGTCGTGACGACCGCGCTCGTGCCGGGGAGGCCGGCACCGAAGCTGATCCCTGCTACCGCCGTCGCGGCCATGCGGCCCGGTTCGGTCGTCGTCGACCTGGCCGCGGAGGCGGGCGGCAACTGCGAGCTGACCGTGCCGGGCGAGGTGGTCGAGCGAGAGGATGTCACGATCGTCGGCGTCACGAACCTTCCGGCCACGATGCCGTTCCACGCGAGCCAGCTCTACGCACGGAACGTCTCCGCGCTGCTCCAGCACCTGGCACCGGCCGGGGAGCTCCGGCTCGACTTCGACGACGAGATCACGGCCGCGGCGCGCGTCGCGGGTCGCGCGATCGGGGTGGGAGCCGCGTGAGAACGAGCCAGGTGATCATCGAGGTGACGATCCTCGTGCTTGCGATCTTCCTGGGCTTCGAGGTGATCTCGAAGGTGCCCACGCTCCTGCACACACCGCTCATGTCGGGGACGAACGCGATCCACGGCATCGTCCTCGTCGGCGCGATCGTCGTGGCAGGCCTCCCCCACCAGACGACCTGGGTCCGGATCGCGGCGCTCGCGGCCGTCGCCCTCGGGACGATGAACGTCGTCGGCGGCTTCGTCGTCACAGACCGCATGCTCGAGATGTTCAAGCGCCGCCGGGATGACGAGAGAAAACCTCGTTAGCCTCGCGTACGTGGCCACGATCGTGGCCTTCATCCTCGCGCTGCGGTTCCTCTCCTCACCGACCACGGCGAGGCTCGGGAACTGGCTCGGCGCGGCCGGGATGGCGCTGGCCCTCGGGGCGACCCTCGCGCAGCGCGGGCTCCACAACTACCTCTCCATCCTGATCGTGATGGGCGTCTCCGCGCCCTTCGGGGCGGTGGCGGCGCGCTCCGTGAAGATGACGGCGATGCCCCAGATGGTGGCGCTCTTCAACGGCGTCGGGGGCGGGGCGGCAGCGTTGATCGCTCTCGCGGAGTTTCACGCCCGGGCGCCGCAGCCCGGCCGGATCGCCTTCAACGTCGGTCTCTCCACGATCCTGAGCGCGCTGATCGGAAGCGTGTCGTTCAGCGGCAGCCTCGTCGCCTTCGCGAAGCTCCAGGAGCTCGTCTCCGGCCGCCCCATCACCTATTCGGGGCAGAAGCTCGGCAACGGCGTGCTCCTAGCGGCCGCCGTCGGAGTCGGCATCGCAGTGCTCGCCGGGCCGCAGCGGGACGGCCTTCTCATCGGGCTGATCGCCGGAGCCTGCGTCCTCGGAGTGCTCTTCGTGCTCCCGATCGGCGGTGCCGACATGCCCGTCGTCATCTCGATGCTGAACGCCTTCACGGGTCTCGCGGCAGCGGCGACCGGGTTCGTCCTGCACAACCACGTCCTGATCGTCAGCGGCGCCCTCGTCGGAGCCTCCGGGACGATGCTCACCCTCCTGATGGGCAGGGCGATGAACCGCTCGCTGGCGAACGTCCTCTTCGGCGCCTTTGGCCAGGTCGCCACGGCGGGCGGCGGCGACGCCGCAGCGGCGGTCGACGGCGTCGTGCGCCCGACCTCCGCCGAGGACGTGGCGATCATGCTGAGCTACGCGAAGCGGGTCGTCATCGTCCCCGGCTACGGCATGGCCGTCGCGCAGGCGCAGCACAACGTGCGCGAGCTGGCCGGCGCGCTCGAGAAGAGGGGCGTCGACGTCCGGTATGCGATCCACCCGGTCGCGGGGCGGATGCCGGGGCACATGAACGTCCTGCTGGCCGAGGCGAACGTGCCCTACACGCAGCTCCAGGAGATGGACGAGATCAACCCGGAGTTTCCGCGCACCGACGTCGCGCTCGTGATCGGCGCCAACGACGTGACGAACCCGGCGGCCCGCACCTCGCCGACGAGCCCCATCTACGGGATGCCGATCCTCGACGTCGACGAGGCGCAGCACGTGGTCGTCCTCAAGCGCAGCATGAACCCGGGCTTCGCGGGCATCGACAACGAGCTCTACCTCGACCCGAAGACGGTGATGCTCTTCGGGGACGCGAAGGACTCCGTCGTGAAGCTCGTCGCCGCGGTCAAGGCTGAGGGCTGACGGCGCGGCGGATCCCGGTCCTCGCCGCCCGTCACGTCGAGGCCGCAGTCTCCCCCGAGACGGCGCTCGCGGCGGTGCGGCGAGCGTTCGTCGCCTACGCCAGGGCCGAGTGGACGATGCCGCCGAAGGTCTACGTCCACGCGTACCCAGCCGGGGACTTCCGGGCCATGCCCGCGCTCGGCGCCGGTCATGCGCTCTTGAAGTGGGTCACCTCGTTCCCGGGGAACCCGCAGCGCGGCCTGCCGACGGTGACTGGGCTCGTTCTGCTCTCCGATGCGCAGGACGGCTCACTCGTTGCGCTGCTGGACGCCGCCGCCGTGACGGCGCTCAGGACGGGCGCCGCGGCCGTACTCGCGGCCGAGACCCTGGCAGCGCCGGGTGCAGGGGCCGCGAGCGTGATCGGGGCCGGCGTCAACGGCAGAGCGGTTGCGCGGAGCTTCGCGGCCGCGCGGCGGCGGGTTCTGCTCTACGACCTCGACGGCGCTCGTGCGGCCGCCGCGGCGACGGAGCTCGGCGTCGAGGCGGCCGCCTCCAGGGAGGAGGCGCTCGCGGCCGATCTCGTGGCGACGGTCACGCCGGGCCGCGAGCTCGTCTTCGAGGCCGGTGGCTTGCGGCCGGGCCAGCACGTGAGCCTCATGGGGGCCGACGGCCCCGGCAAGGCCGAGATCGCGACTGCGGAGCTCGCGCGCGCGAGCGTCTTCTGCGACGACTGGGAGCAGGCAAGCCACTCGGGCGACCTGGCGCACGCGGTCGCGCAGGGGCTGATCGGCCGCGATGGCGTGACGCAGCTCGGCGAGGTTCTCGCGGGAACGGCAGCCGGCAGGAGCTCGGCCGACGAGATCACGCTCTTCGACTCGACCGGGCTCGCGATCCAGGACCTCGGGATCGCGCTGGCCGCACTCGAGCGCTACCGCGCAGACCCTGCCGGCGCCGCCTTCGAGGGGCTGGAATACCTCTCGGTCTGACGGCCCAGGTGTGGAACCCCCGCCCCGGCGGAGCTAGCTCATGAGGCGCACCGGGTCGAAGAGCGCGAGCTCCGGCGCGGCGCGACCCAGGATCTCCTTCGCGACGAGTTCTCCGCAGGCGAGCCCGAGAACGTTGCCGTGCCCCGAGTAGCCGCAGGCGACCCAGACTCGGTCGCTGCCGGGGAGGCGCCCGGCGAGCGGGAGCCGGTCGGAGGTGACCCCGAAGATTCCGGCCCACCGGTGCGTGATCCGGGGTGTGGCGCCGAGGAGGTCGCGGAGGAAGCGTTCGATCTTCCGCTGGACGACCGGCGTCGTCTCCTCGACGGCCGTGGCCTCCCTCTCCAGGCTCGCGTCGCGCCACCCGCCGATCACGAGCCGGCGATCGGGCAGCTGCTGCCAGTAGTCGTATCCGTGCCGGGCGTAGTGCGGACATTCGAAGATCCGAGCAGGCAGAGGCTCGGTCGCGACCACCTGGCCGCGTGTCGGTCGCACCGCACGGTCGAGCTCGGGGAGCAAGCCGTGGGTGTAACCGTCCGTCGCGACGATGACTGTCTCCGCTTCGAGATCCGCGAGCGATTGGACCTTGCTGCCCTCCCGGAGATCCGCGCCGGCCGTCTCGGCGAGGGTCGCGAGCCGGTGCACCCAGCGCGCCGGGTGGAGTGCGCCGTCGGGCCCGTGGCGTAGGGCGCCGTGGAAGCGTCCTCGCAGAGGAGCCGGCAGCTCGTCCTCCCAGCTCACGGCGAAGCCGTCCTCCGAGAGAGCGTCATGCTCCCGCTGGAGCTCGTCCCGCTCGGCCTCGTCCGCGGCGAGGCGCAGGCTCGAGGTGCGCCGAAAGGTGTCTCCCGCGAGCTCCTCCAGGTGGTCGAGCGCGCGCTCGCTGAGCTGCCAGAGATCCTGCGAGCGCGCGCGGCCGAGCTCGGATCGTGCGAGGTCGTAGGGCATCGCCCCGCCGCGGAGAGCAAAGCCTCCGTTCCGGCCGCTCGCGCCGCTCGCGATCAGCCGCGCCTCGTGGAGACGGACGCGGAGCCCTCCCCGCCCGAGCACGAGAGCGGCCGTACAACCGGTGACTCCGCCGCCGACGATCTCGACGTCCGGGCGAGCGGCAAGCCCTCTTGCGTGAAAGCGGCGAGCCGGCTCGTCGAGCCAGAACGGCGTCTGCATCGGTCGATGCTAATGATGTGGCCCGTAGCGTTGGCCGGTTCCTACGCAGCGAACGCTGCCGGTCACATCGCTAACTTGTGGCCCGGTAGACACCCCCTTCCTCTTCGACGAGACCCGCCAGCTCCAGCTCGACGAGAATCGTCGCCATCGCCGCCGCATCGAGGCCGCAGGCCTGAGCGAGCTCGTCGGCGCCGGCCCGCTCCTGGCGCAGGCGCTCGAGCGCTCGGCCCGCCGGTCCTTCCGGCACTGCGCTGGAAGCGTGATCGCGCTCCAGCCCGAACACCTCCAGGACGTCCTCGGGGCACGTCGCGGGGGTTGCGCCTGCGCGTAGCAGCCTGTGGGTGCCGGCCGAGAGGGAAGACGTGATCTCACCGGGCACCGCGAGAACCTCGCGACCCTCCTCCATCGCAAGATCCGCGGTGATGAGTGCGCCGCTTCGCTCGCGCGCCTCGACGACGACGAGCGCGGCGCAGAGGCCGGCGATGATCCGGTTGCGAGCGGGAAACCGCCAAGGCGCCGGCTCCACCCCGGGCGGGTACTCGGAGACGATCAGCCCGGAGGCGGCGACCCGCTGGGCCAGCTCGCGATGAGCTGCCGGGTAGTCGCGGTCGATGCCACACCCGAGCACCGCGACCGTCGTCCCCCCTGCCTCGAGCGCGCCGCGGTGAGCCTCACCGTCGATCCCGCGCGCGAGGCCGCTCACGACGACGAAGCCGGCGCCGCCGACCGCGCGGGCAAACTGCCTTGCCACCAGTGCGCCGTATCCTGAGCAGGCTCGCGCGCCGACGATTCCGACGCATGGGCGGTCGAGCGTCGAAGCGGCCGCCGCGCCCCGGAGGAAGAGCCCTGCGGGCGGATCGAATATGGCCGCCAGGGAGGCGGGGAAGCCGGAGTCGCTCCGGCCGACCCAGCGGACGCCCTGCCGTGCCAGCTCCTGCCGGTAGCGAGCCTCCTCGAAGGCGGCCACGAATCCCTGCAGCCGTGCTTCACCCCGGCCTCGCGTTGGTGCGGCGCCGTCTCCGACCGCGAGATACGCCGCGCGCGCAAGCTCGCTCACGGCGCGAAGAGTTCTGTCGGAGAGCGATAGGCGAGCGCCTCCGCCACGTGCTCGGGGAGGATCTCGGCGGAACCGACGAGCGCCGCCAGCGTGCGCGAGACGCGTGCGACCCGGGCGCGGCCCCGCCCCGAGAGCGCGAGCCGCTCGACCGCGCTGGTCAGGAGCTCGTCGGCGGGGGCTGTGCGCAGGAGCGGCTCTCCAGAGCCGCCGTGTCGAGCACGGACGACCCGCTCCCGCACGTCCGCGGATCGTTCGCTGGGGGCAGCCGCGAGCTCCTGCGCCCGCACGCGGGGCACCTTGACGACGAGGTCGAACCGGTCGAGGAGCGCGCGGGAGAGCTTGTCGCGGTACGACGCCAGACGCTGGCCCGAACACGAGCATTCCGCCGCCGGATCGCCGCGAGCTCCGCATGGGCACATGTTCATTGTTCCGACGAGCTGGAAGCGGGCGGGGAACACGACGTGGCCGCTGACGCGAGCGACGCTCACGAGGCCGTCCTCGAGTGGCTGGCGAAGCGCCTCCAGCGCCGGCCGCTGGAACTCGACCAGCTCGTCCAGCAAGAGAACGCCCCGGTGTGCAAGCGTCGCCTCCCCCGGCCGCGGGCTTGTCCCGCCGCCGACGATGGCGGCGACGGAGGCGCTGTGATGCGGGGCGCGGAAGGGCGGGACGCTCACGAGCGGGCGCCCCGGGGGGAGGATGCCCGCGACGGAGTGGATGCGCGTGACCTCCAGCGCCTCGGGTCGCGTGAGCCGCGGGAGGATTCCCGGCAGGCGCCTCGCGAGCATCGTCTTGCCGGTCCCCGGGGGTCCGGCGAGGAGCAGGTTGTGCGCGCCGGCGGCGGCGATCTCGAGCGCTCGTCGCGCTCGTTCCTGCCCCCGGACGTCCGACAGATCCAGGCCTTGCGCCCCCGTCTCTCCGTCTTCGAGAAGAGGCTCGACGGGCAGTGGATCCTGCTCGCCCCTCAGATAGGCGACAGCTTCCGCCAGGTGCCTGATCGGCACCGGCCGAATCCCCGAAAGGAGCGCCTCAGGGGCCGACTCCGCCGCGCACAGCAGTCGGTCGAGACCCGCCTGCAAGGCCCCCTCGGCAGCCGCGAGGACGCCGCCGACCCGACGAACGCGGCCGTCGAGCGCAAGCTCCCCGAAGGCCGCGTGCCCGGCAAGGCAGTCAGTCGGCAGCTGGCGGGACGCGGCCAGCACCGCAAGGGCGATCGGGAAGTCGAAGCCCGACCCTTCCTTGCGCAGGTCGGCCGGCGCCAAGTTGACGGTGATGCGCCGCTGCGGCCACTCCAGCTCGGCCGACTTGATGCCGCTACGGACTCGCTCCTTCGCCTCCTGGCAAGCGCGGTCGGCGAGACCGACGATCGCGAAGGCCGGCACCCCTCGCTGGAGATGCGCCTCCACCTCGACACGACGCGCCTCCAGGCCGACGAGGGTGTGCGTGATCGTCCGGGCGAGCACCCGAACGACGCTAGCCGGGACGTCGTCACATCTCTGAGACGCCTTTGCACCAAGAGTGAGCTAGTTCCCCGGAGAGCCATGGCGCCCTCGCGTGGGTGTCTACCCGAGGAAGCAGCGAGCTAGAAGGCATCCGCGATGTGCTCGAGCTTCCGGCCCTGCACCGTCACCACCTCGAAGGAGGCTTCGAGCTCGCCCAGCTCCGGGTGGCGCGCGAGCCACGCCTCGGCTGCCCGAGTCAGCCGTCGCTGCTTCTCGGGCGTCACCATCTCCGCGGGATCGCCGTAGCCCTCGCCGCCCTTCGACTTCACCTCGCAGAAGACGAGCCTCCCGCCTCTGCGGGCGACGACGTCGAGCTCGTTTCCACCGGCCCATGCGTGCGTGGCCAGGATCCGGTACCCGCGAAGCCGGTAATGCCGGACGGCCCGCCGCTCGGCGGCGTTCACCCGTAGCAGAGCGCCTGGAAGGAGCGGCGGTGGATCTCGGAGGGGCCGGTCGACCGTACGGCGGCCGAATGCGCGGGGGTGATGTACCCGACGTGCGAGGAGAAGCCGAAGGCCGGGTAGAGGGCGTCGACCCGGCGCATGTACCGGTCCCGGGTGACCTTGGCGACGACGGAGGCCGCGGCGATCGCCGCGCTCCGCTCGTCACCGTCGACGACCGCCTGGTGCTCGGGCGCGGAGGGGCCGAGCCGAAACCCGTCGACGAGGCAGGCCTCCGCCGGCGGCGCGAGCGCGCGGAGCGCGCAGCGGAGTCCCTCGAGGTTCGATCTGTGCAGGCCGTTCCGGTCGATCTCGCCCGGCGAGATCACCTGCACCGAGATGCGTTCCGCGCAGCCGACGATCGCCTTGAAGAGCGTCTCCCGGCGCGCGGGAGAGAGCTGCTTCGAATCGTTCAGCAGCGCGAGCGGCCGCACGCGATGGTCGCGCAGGCAGCCGTAGTCCAGCAGGACTCCTGCGACGACGAGCGGGCCCGCGAGCGAGCCTCGGCCAGCCTCGTCGGCTCCCGCGACGAAGCGCGCGCCGAGCCGCCTGTCGAACCGAAGAAGCCGCTGCCCGGAGCCGAGCGCCACGGAGGCGAGGATAGCCTCGGCGGCGGCGGGCCTAGGTCGCGTTACGAAGTCGTGCTACGGAAATTGGGAGTCATTCAGAGGCGAAAGCCTCTCCTTCGAGCGAGTTTCCCCGGCCGCCCCGCCACGAGCGGCCAACAGGTTGGTGCGGGGAAAGTCGCTAACGCTGCTGCTGCTTGACGCGAACCCGCGCCTTCTTCCCCACCCGGCCGCGCAGGTAGTAGAGCTTCGCCCGGTTCACGTCGCCGATCGCCTGGACCTCGATCTTGTCGATCTTCGGCGAGTGCAGCGGAAACGTTCGCTCGACGCCGACTCCGAACGACTGCTTGCGCACCGTGAAGGTCTCGCGAACCCCGGCGCCCTGACGCTTGATGACGATCCCCTCGAAGACCTGGATTCGCTGACGCTGGCCCTCGATGACGCGGAAGTGGACGCGGACGGTGTCGCCGGCCTTGAACTGCGGCAGGTCCGGCCGCAGCTGGCGCTGCTCGAGAGACTCGATCACGTTGCTCATGAGAGAGGGGCGGCGGCGGGCCGGGCGTCAATCCTAGCGAATCAGGGAGCGGAGGTTTCTCGCCGCCCGCCTCGCACCGAGCGCGCCGGCGAGCGCGAGGGCGGCGATCGCGCCGACGAAGCCGATCCGGTTCGGCGGCCAGTACACCGCGAAGACATCGCCGATCAGGTTCTCCCGCGGGACAGACCCCCACTCCCGCGAGTCGCAGGATTGAAGCCGGTTGTCTCCCATCATGAAGTAGTGACCCGCCGGAATCCTCCGCGCCGGAAGCGTCCTGGTGTCGCGTCGATCCGGCTTGACGTAGGACTCCTTCAGCTTCCTGCCGTTGATGAAGACGAAGCCGTTCCGCTCGACCCACCGGTCGCCCGGCAGGCCGATCAGGCGCTTGACGAACGTCCCCCCTGCGCCGCAGCGCAGCTTGGCTGCAGGGGGCGTCTTGAAGACGATGATGTCCCCCCGGTGCGGCTTGTGTAGGTGGTAGCAGAACCGGCAGGCCAGGACGCGATCGGAGAAATGCGCGGCGCAGCCGTTGCCCGGTCGGGCGCAGTGCAGCGTCGGCTCCATCGAGGAGGACGGGATCCGGTAGGGGTTGACGACCCACGCCTTGATCGCGAGCACGATCGCGATCGCGCCGACGATGGTGACCACCCAGTCGATCGCAACACGCCAGGGCCGCGGCAGCCCCGAGGTCATCCGGTCGACGGGGTTCCACGAGCGCCGCGTCCTCCGGAGCTCACGCGCCCGCGGGGGCTCGAGCAGCGGCGGCGGCGAAGGCATCGCCGGCCCGTTCGACGAGTCGAAGGCGGCCCTCCGGCCGGGATCGGACAGGGTCGCGTAGGCCTCCTCCACCTCGTCGGTACGGATCGCCCCCCACGACGTGCCGGGATCGCCGCCGCGATGATGGTCGTAGGCCGCCTGGATCTCGTGCGACGACGCGTCGCGCGGCACCCCGAGGACGAGGTAGGGATCTCTCACGAAGCGCTCCTCGCAACGCTCTGCTCGCGGCGCCAGCGGTCGATCCGCCCGTGATCGCCGGAGAGCAGGACGTCGGGAACGCTCCAGCCGCGGAAGTCCGAGGGGCGGGTGTAGTGCGGATATTCGACGCCTCCGTCGAGCTCTGCCGAGAAGCTCTCGACGCGGCCCGATTCCTCGCTACCGAGCGCTCCCGGCAGCAACCGCGCGATCGCGTCGACGACGAGGAGCGCGGGGATCTCGCCGCCCGAGAGGACGTACGGTCCCACCGAGACCGACTCGGTCGCGAGGTGCGTCACGATCCGCTCGTCGAAGCCCTCGAAGCGAGCCGAGAGAAGCGTCAGCCGTTCCTCCGCTGCGAACTCCTCGACGAGCGGCTGGTCGAGCTGGCGCCCCTGCGGGGAGAGGGCGATGACGCGGCGGTTCGGCGCCGATCCGTAGACAGCCTCGAGAGCCGCGGCCACGACGTCCACGCGCAGCACCATGCCGGCGCCGCCGCCGTACGGCTCGTCGTCGACCTGCCCCGCCCGCAGGGGCGTCGTCTCGCGGTAGTTGAACAGCCGCAGGTCGAGCTCCGTGCCGAGCACGGCAGCGACCGGCCGACGCTCGCAGAGCCAGGCGAACGCGTGCGGAACGAGGGTGAAGACGTCGAGCTGCAAAGAAGGACCGAGGTTGGGGTGCGCCCTGAGGTTACCCGGGGTCGGCGAAGCCGCGCGCGACAACGATGCGGCCGCCCGCGACATCCACCTCTCGCACGCACGCGTCGACGAGCGGCAGTCGGAGCCCCGAATCCAGGTCGAGCACGTCGTTCGCCACCCCCGGCGTGACGTCGTCGACCCGCCCGAGCGTCGCGCCGCCCTCCTCCTCGACGCGAAGGCCGACGAGCTCGAACACGTAGAAGGAGTCGGGACCGGCTGCCGGCAGCCGCGACCGTGGGATCGTGAGCGGCGCTCCGCGCTCGACCGGCCGATCGAGCCGGATCACGAAGCGCCGTCCCGCTCGTTTGGACGCGACCACGGTCGCCGGTTCGGCGTCCACGTAGAGGGTGGAGCCGAGGGCGTAGCGCTCCGCCGCGTCGCTTGCGCCCTCGACCACGAACTCGCCGCCGACGCCGTGGGGACGGCCGACCCGGCCGATCGCGATCAGGTCTTCACTGGTCGACAATCTCGAGCAGCGTCCGCCGGTTCGTACGCACGGCACTCGCCCGCACGAGCGTCCGCAGGGCGCGTGCCACCCGGCCGTGACGCCCGATCACCTTTCCCACCTCGTCGGGGGCTACCCGCAGCTCGATCACGAGCGCGTCGTCCCGCTCGACCTCCTCGACACGCACCTCTTCCGGCTTCGCGACGAGCCGGCGCGCAAGGTATTCGAGGAGCTCAGCCGCCGGTGACATTCGCCGCCTTCAGGAGGCGGGCGACGGCATTCGTCGGAAGCGCACCCTTGCCGAGCCAGTCCTTGACCTTGGGCTCGTCGAACTGGATCGTCGACGGGTCGGTCTGCGGGTTGTAGCGGCCAACGATCTCGATGAACTTGCCGTCGCGCGGGGAGCGCGAGTCGGCGACGACGACGCGGTAGATCGGGTTCTTCTTCGACCCGACCCGGGCGAGCCTCATGCGAACTGCCATGTCACCTCCGGATTTCGGTGCGGATGGATGCCCCGCGTGCCCCGGCTTCTCATCGACGGGCCAGCCGATCCTGCGCCAGCTCGGGCGGCAGCGCGGGGAACTTGCCTTGCTTCATCTGCTTCATCATCTTGTGCATCTGCTTCCTCGCCGCCAGCAGCTGGTTGACCTGCTGGACCGTCGTACCGCTGCCCTTCGCGATTCGAAGGCGCCGCGACCCGTCGATCAGGTGCGGCAGCCGTCGCTCTTTCGGAGTCATGGACAGGATGATCGCCTCGACGCGTCCCATCTCCCTCTCGTTCACGTCGACCCCCTTCAACTGCTCCCCCACCCCGGGGATCAATGCCAGAAGCCCTTTGATCGGGCCCATCTTCCGGAGCATGCGGTAGCTCGACAAGAAGTCGTCGAAGGTGAACTGGCCGGCGCGCAGGCGCCGCTCCATCTCCTCCTGCTCGTCCTGCGCGACAGCCTCCTCGGCCTTCTCGATCAGGCTGAGGACGTCTCCCATCCCGAGGATGCGCGAGGCCATGCGGTCCGGGTGGAAGTACTCGAGCTGGTCGATCTTCTCGCCGACCGAGACGAGCTTGATGGGCCGGTCGGTGATGGCCTTCACCGAGAGCGCCGCGCCGCCGCGCGCGTCCCCGTCGAGCTTCGTCAGGACGACTCCGTCGAAGGCGACCCGTTCCTGGAAGGCCTCGGCCACCGACACCGCCTCCTGCCCCGTCATCGCGTCAAGCACGAGCAGGACGTTCGTCGGGCGCGCCTCGTCGCGCACCGCGGCGAGCTCCGCCATCAGCGCCTCGTCCACGTGGAGGCGGCCCGCCGTGTCGAGGATGACGACGTCGCGGTCGTCGGCGACCGCTCGCGCCAGGCCCTGACGGACGGCGACGACGGCGTCCTTCGTGTCCTCCCGATACACGGGAATCTGGATCTGCCGCCCGAGCTGCTCCAGCTGGTCGATCGCCGCCGGTCGCTGGAGGTCCGCGGCTACGAGCGCGGGCCGCTTGCGCTCCTTGCGCAGGAGGAGCGCGAGCTTCGCCGCCGTCGTCGTCTTGCCCGAGCCCTGGAGCCCTGCGAGGAGGATCACCGTCGGCGGCCGCGTCGCGAAGACGAGCCGAGAGTCACCGCTCCCCATCAGCGCCGTCAGCTCCTCGTGGACGATCTTCACGACCTGCTGACCGGGCGTCAGGCTCTTGAGGACGTCCGAGCCGACCGCTCGTTCTCGCACCCGCGCGACGAACGACTTCACGACCCCGAAGTTGACGTCGGCCTCGAGCAGCGCGAGGCGGATCTCGCGCATCGCCTTCGAGATCGCCTCCTCGTCGAGCCTCCCGCGCTTGCGGAGGTCACCGAGAGTCGCCTGAAGCTTGTCGGAGAGGCTGTCGAACACGGCCCGAAAGTGTACTCGCGCCCGTTTTGCCGACCCTGCAGGCGGTTAGGAGTACTGCAATACACCGTGGGAGGACACAGATGGGAAGCGTCGCGAAGGTGATCACGATCATCGGCTCCTCGCCGCAGGGCTTTGCCGAGGCGGCTGCTGCCGCCGTCGAGGAGGCCTCGAAGACGCTCCGGGGCATCACCGGCGCAGACGTCGTCTCAATGAGCGCTGAGGTGCAGGGCGACCGCATCACCGAATACCGCACGACGGTCAACATCGCCTTCGGCATCGAGCGCGGCGCAGAGGGCGGAAGCTCGAGCGGTGGCGGCTCCTAGCTTCTTCCCCGAAGGAACGCCGCACGTCTGCCGGCGGCGGGCGTCGCCGCCGGCACGATCCCGTCACACTTCCGTCTCCAAGACGTTCGCGGTTCGCGGGTAGGGTCCATCCCGGGGGCAAGGGCCGAAGGCCCCGGGGGAACGGAAGGTGCTGGAGCTCGGCGCCCGTCCGGCACCCCGGCCCCCGCCGGCTCTTTTCAGACGGAGCGCGGCCTGGAACCGGGCCGCGGCGCCGCCTCGAAGAGCTCCGCCCACTGGTACGAGTCGAGGTCGCGCGGGGAAGCGCCGGCGAGGTGGAGACTCCGCAGCGTCCGCCCCGATGCGAACCCACGCACGCCGCGGCGGAAGCCGGACGCGACGAAGGCCCGGTAGGCGCACCAGTCCGCCTCGTCCACGAGCGAGACGCTGCGCCGCTCGATCGCCAGGACGCCGGCGTCGACGCCCGGCGAGGGGTCGAACGCGGCGGCGGGCAGGCGGCGGACGAGCGTGACTCGGTACCACGCGCCCCAGAGGACGTCGTTGAGGGTGCTCGGCCACGGGAGCGCCCGCTTGAGAGCGACGCCCCACTCGACCACCACGTCGGCGCGGACGAGCGGGGTTCGCGGATCGTCGAGGAGATGGCGCAGGATCTCGGTGGTGCGATCGAACGGTAGGTTCGCGACGACGCGGAAAGGCGTCGCAGGTAGCGGGATCTGCGCCGCATCGGCCTCGACGACTGAGACATTCAGCCACCGGCTTCGTAGCCGAGCAGCCCAACGGGGATCGAACTCGACGGCGACGACGCGGCGAGCACGCAGTGCGAGCGCGTTCGTCAGAGCGCCGCTGCCGGCGCCGAGGTCGAGTACGAGATCGTCGGAGCCGACCCCGGCGTCGCGAACGAGCTCGGAGGCGAGGCCGCCGGAACGAAGGAAATGCTGGCTACGGGCGCGGCCCGGCCGCGCGCTTCGCGCACGACGACCGGCCACGGAACGTCACCGTCAGCATCGACGACATGCTACGCGCGCCTGCCCGGCGAGGTCAACGGGGGCTTGGGCCCTTGAGTGCCGCCGTATTTGCTGGTTGCCCGTCCCTCCCTGATCCGAGTCGGATCGAAGCAGGCTGAGGCGAACCCCGTTACCCGAGCCACTTGTCCCCGCCTCTCGCGCTCCAAGCGGACAAGTAGCCGGTCAGGCGCGAACGAGCGCTTTCGCGAACTCGTCCGGGTCGAACGGGCGCAGGTCGTCGAGCGCTTCGCCGACGCCGATCAGCTTCACCGGCAGGCCGAGCTCGTTCGCGATCGGGATCGCGATGCCGCCCTTGGCCGAGCCGTCGAGCTTCGTCAGGACGACGCCCGTCACCTCGACGGCCTCGGCGAAGAGTCGTGCCTGCTGAAGGCCGTTCTGGCCCGTGGTCGAGTCGACGACGAGCAGCGTCTCGTGTGGCGCCCCGTCGAGGCGCCCTGCGATCACGCGCCGGACCTTCGCGAGCTCCTCCATCAGGTTCGTCTGCGTGTGCAGGCGACCGGCGGTGTCGACGACGACGACGTCGCGGCCGCGTGCTTGCGCGGCTCCGATCGCGTCGAAGGCGACGGCCGCGGGATCGGAGCCCCGTACGGAACCGACGAAGTCGGCGCCGGCCCGTTGCGCCCAGATCTCGAGCTGCTCCTCGGCTGCGGCGCGGAAGGTGTCGGCCGCGGCCATGATCACCGATAGCCCGTGCTCGCGGAGGCGATAGGCCAGCTTCCCGATCGTCGTCGTCTTGCCCGTGCCGTTGACGCCGACCACGAGGAGGACGCTCGGCGCCCTGCGCACGTCCAGCGTCCCCGGCAGCCCGAGCAACACTGCGACCTCCCGCTCGAGCGCGCCCTGCAAGTCACCGGTGGCGGCGCCCACCTCGAGCCGCCGGACGAGCTCTGCGGTGGAGCGGACGCCGACGTCGGCGGCTATCAACGCCTCCTCGAGGCGCTCCCACGACTCCTCGTCGTTCGGGTCGAACCCTGCCGTCAGCTCTCCCGTCAGCGCCCGTCGGCTCTTGGCGAGCGAGTCGCGAAGGCGCGAGAAGAAGCCGCCTCGCTCTCCCTCGCCTGCACCCTGTGCTGCCTCCTCTCCGAGCAGCTCGGCCCAGGTCGTCGTCACGCGCCCGTTGCGACCGCCGTCACCGCCTGCGGGAGCCGCCGCGACACCACCTGCGACACGCCGTCGGCGGCCATGGTCACGCCGTAGAGGATATCCGCCGCCTCCATCGTCCTCTTCTGGTGGGTGACGACGATGAACTGGGCCTGCTCTGCATACGTGCGCAGCAGCTCGACAAAGCGCCCGATGTTCGCGTCGTCGAGCGCGGCCTCGACCTCGTCGAGGAGGTAGAAAGGGCAGGGCCGCGCAAGGAAGAGGGAGAAGAGAAAGGCGATCGCACCGAGTGCCTTCTCGCCTCCGGAGAGAAGCGAAAGCCGCGTCACACGCTTGCCGGCCGGTCGTAGCTCGACCTCGATTCCGGCGGCGTCGTCGTCCCCCTCAGGCTCGGTGAGCCGGAGGCGGCCCTCGCCGCCCGGAAACAGGGTTCCAGCGACCACGGCAAAATGCTCCTGCACCGCCTCGAAGGTTTCGGAGAACCGTCGCCTCACAGTCGAGTCGAGGTCCGCACGCAGCCGTTCGAGCTCCTCCAGGCTCCGCTCCAGGTCTTCCCGCTGCTCCCGCAGCTCGGCGAGCCGCCCCTTTTCGGCCTCGTATTCCTCCTTGGCGAGCGGATTGACGCTCCCGAGCTGCTCTCGGCGGCGTTCCAGCCGCTCGAGCTTGTCGCAGAGCTCCTCGCGCCCTGCCCCGTCGGTCGCCTCCGGGGCCGCGCCCGCCTGCTCGAGCCGGCGGTGCGCCTCGGCGGTGTCGCCCTCGATGCGTGCGAGCTCGAGCTCGATCGCTCCGGCACGCTCGACCACCGCCGCCGCCGCGCCCCGAGCCTCGACCTCGGCAGCGGCGAGCTCTCGCAGCGAGGAGGCGAGCTCTCCAGCCCTGCGGGACCCCGAGTCCGACCTCGCCTCGAGCGGTGCCTCCAGGCGCGCGCCGGCGCCATGCGCGCGCTCCAGGAGCGACAGCGCCCGCTCCGCGGCCGCTGCGATCGGTTCGAGTGCGGCGACCGAGGGAATCGAGGGCCGCCGGGCCGCCGCCGTTGCTGCCGCCGCGGCAGCCGCCTTCGCCGCAGCAGCAGCCTGCTGCGCATGCATCGAAGAGCTCCCGGCGCTCGCTTCCAGCTCCGCCACCTCCGCCGCCAGCGCGTGCCGCCTCGCCTCGAGCTCGAGCAGCACCGCCTCGGCGGTCTCGCCTGCCCACGCGAGGCGGTCGCTTTCAGGCTCGTAGCAGTGACCTTCACGGGTGACGACCGTGCCCCGCTTGGCTCGCGGCAGGGCCTCGAGGGGGACGACCCAGACATCCTCCAGGACCGAGGCGACGCGATCGCCGCCTTCGCGCGCCCTCGCGTGACGCGCTAGGGGCTCGGCACCGGCCACTGGAGCATCGCCCTGCGCCCGGGCCGCCGAGCCGGGTAGGAGGGCGGCGACGGGACCGAGCCCCTCGCTGCGGCTTTGCTCGACGAGCTCCAGGGCTTCGCCCAGATCTGCCGCGACGACGGCCGACGCGCGCCAGGCAAGCGCGGCCGCGACGGCGCGCTCGTATCCGTGATCGACCTCGAGCAGCGCCAGCGCGAGGAAGTGGCCGCGCTCGGCGAGCGCTCGCGCCGCCGGAGGCAGCCCCTCGCGCTCCGCGAGCACGCGGTCGAGAGCGGAGAGCCGCTCGCCGGCCAGGCGGGCACGATCGGCCGCGAGCTGCGCCTCGGCCTGACTGCGGCGCACCTCGCCGGCGGCCTGCGCGGAACGTTCGTGAGGATCGTCGGCGGGCTCCGGGGGCTCGGCGCGCCGCTCTCGTGCCTCGGCGAGCTCCCCGCGGAGACGATCCCGTAGCTCGTCGAGGGATTCGAGGCGCACCGCGAGGCGCTCCCGCGAGCTCCGCAGCCGGTAGAGGGCTGCAGTGGCCGCTTCGCGGCGGCCGGCCGCGTCCGCCAGCTCCTCCTCGACGGCCCCCCGCTCCCGGAGCAGCGCCTCGAGGCGCGCGTTCACCCGCTCCCGCTCCAGGCGCGCGGCCGTGAGGCGACCGTCGGCCTCGCCTCGCCGCGCCTCGAGCGCCGAGAGGTCGAGCGTCGCGATCGTGGCGCGCAACGCACCGATCTCGACCGCGAGCCGCTCCGCGCGCTCGGCCGCGGTCGCCTGCAGCGCAAGCGGCCGCAGGCGCTTTGCCACCTCCTCCTCGACGTCGCGCGCGCGCTCGACCTGCAGGCCCACGCGTGCGAGCTTCAGCTCGGCGCGATGGCGGCGCCGCTTGAACCGGCCGAGCCCCGCGGCCTCCTCGACGAGCGCCCGCCGCTCCTCGGGCTTCGACGCGAGCACGGCCTCGACGCGCCCCTGGCCGATGATCGAGCCGAGACCTGCGCCGAGGCCGACGTCCGCGAGGAGCTCGACGACGTCGGTGCGGCGGACGCCCGCACCGTTGACGAGGTACTGGCCCTCCCCGCCGCGGTGCAGGCGGCGGGCGATGGTGATCTCTGCGAACGGGAGCTCGGTGAACGCACCGTCCTCGTTGTCGAAGCAGAGCTCGACCTCCGCGAACGCCGCGGCGGCGCGGCCCTCGGCGCCCCCGAAGAGCACGTCGTCGGCGCGTTCGGCGCGTAGCTCGCTCGGCGACTGGCTCCCGGCCGCCCAGACGAGCGCATCCGCAATGTTGGACTTCCCGGAGCCGTTCGGGCCGACGACCACCGCAACCCCCGGCTCGAGCCGGATCTCCGTCGCGTCGGGGAACGACTTGAAGCCGCGCAGCTTGAGTGCTCGCAGGTGCATGCGCAGCGCAGAGCATGCCGGGCGGCGCGGACGGCGGGCGCGACGCGCTACTCCGGGAGGGGTGCGGGCGCGTCGACACTGCCGAGGCGGACGAGGGCCTCGCGGGCGGCCGCCTGCTCCGCGTCCTTCTTCGCACGCCCGATGCCGACGCCGAACTGCTCGCCGTCGACCATGGCCGCGCAGGTGAAGCGCCGGTCGTGCGCCGGCCCTTCCACCTCGACGACCGAATAGCTCACCGAGCGACGCTGGCGGGCGAGGGTCTCCTGGAGCTCCGTCTTGTGATCGACGTGCTGCGTGGCCGCATAGTCGATCCGCTCGGCGAAGGCCGCTGCGACGGCGGGCTCGACTGCTCCGAAGCCGTGCTCGAGGAAGAGAGCCGCGAGTGCGGCCTCGAGCAGGGCTGCGAGCACGTTGCGATTGCGAGCGAGACTCTCGAGCTCCTCCGCCGGAAGCGAAGCGCCACGCGATCGAAGCTCCGACCCCAGATCGAGCTCCCGCGCGACCACCGCGCAACTCTGGCGCGAGACCACGTGCGATCGGATCTTCGCGAGCCGGCCCTCCGAGAACTCGGGGAACCGGTCGTAGAGGGCGCGCGCAACGGTGAGCTCGAGCACGCTGTCGCCGAGGAACTCGAGCCGCTCGTACGAGGACGCCCGGTCGGGGGCCCAGGCGGGGTGGGTGAAGATGTGCTCGCGCTGCTTCGCCGGGAGCTCCTCGATCAGGCGCGCGAGCTCGGGCGGGTTGCCCGCGGAGGCCCCGCTACTGTCGGGACGAGACGTAGTCGACTGCCTGACCTACCGTCTGGATCTTCTGAGCGTCCTCATCGGAGATCTTGATCCCGAACTGGTCTTCCAGCTCCATGATCAGCTCGACGAGGTCGAGCGAGTCTGCGTCGAGATCCTCCTGGAACGAGGCTTCGTCGGTGATCTCGCTCTCCTCGATACCGAGTTGCTCGGTCAGGACCTCTTTGACTCGCTCGAAGACTTCCGCGCGCGATGCTGCCATGTCACCTCACAGTGCCGTTTGGGGTCGAGAGCGCGCCGATCATACAAAGCCGACGCGTTAGCCAAGCGTCTCGACCTTCGCCGCCCGCTCCGGCAGGCCCGCCGAGAGCCGCCCGACCACATCGTGCTCGACGCCCCGCGCGGCGAGCCGGATCGCACTCGCGATCGCCCGGCTCGACGAGTTGCCGTGCGCCTTCACGACGAGGCCCCGCAGGCCGAGCAGGTAGGCCCCCCCGTGCGTGTCCGGATCGAAACGGGTGCGGAGGCGCCTCGCAGCCGGGCGGATGAGGAGCCCGCCGAGCCTTCCGCCCGCCGTGGAGACGATCTCGGCACGCAGCGAGTCGAGGACGGTCTTGATCGTCCCCTCGATGAGCTTCAGGCAGACGTTGCCGGTGAAGCCGTCACAGACGACGACGTCCGCGGCTCCCGCAAGCAGGTGGCGGCTCTCCGTGTTGCCGGCGAAGTTCAGTCGAGACGAGGCGAGGAGCGCGTGGGCGCCCAGCGTCAACTGGTTGCCCTTTTCGGACTCCTCTCCGATCGAGAGCAGGCGCACGGTCGGCTGACGGCGGCCGAGGATCTCCTCGGCGAAGACGGATCCCATGTGCCCGAACTGGAGGAGGTGCTCGGGCCTTGCTTCCGCGTTCGCTCCGGCGTCGAGGAGCACGGAGGGCCCGTCCGGCGTCGGTACCACGACCGCGAGCGCCGGCCTGAAGACGCCTGGTAGTCGACGCAGGGCGAGGAGGGCCGCCGCGAGCATGGCCCCGGTGTTGCCGGAAGAGACGACGGCGGAGGCGCGGCCGTCGCCCACCGCGCGGCAGGCGACCACGAGTGAGGAATCCGGCTTCGTCCGCACCGCCTCGGCGGGCTTCTCGTCCATGCCGATCACGTCGGCCGCCTCGACGAGCTCGAGCCCCTTCGTCTCGAGACTGGAAGGCCCGACGATCAGCGGCTCGATTCCCTCCTGCGCAGCCGCGAGCGCCCCCTCGATCATTTCGGCCGAGCCGCGGTCGCCACCCATCGCGTCCACGGCGACGCGGACGGTCACGGGTTACGGAGCGGCGCTCGGGAGAGGCTCGACGTCACGGCCGCGGTAGGTCTGACACGTCGGGCAGACGTGGTGCGGCCGCTTCGGCTGACGGCAGTTCGGGCAGGTGTTGACGCGCGGCGCCTCGATCTTGTGCTGGGCGCGACGCTTGTCTCGGCGTGCCTTGGAGGTCTTCTTCTTCGGGACGGCCATGACCGGCCGAGGAGTATAGCCGCCGTCTTGCCAGTCACCCCGCAGGCAAATCGAGCTCGAGCGTACGTGTCGCGCGGAATCGCTCCAGGAAGCGCCGGTCGTGGGTGACGAGTACGACCGTGCCCTCGTAGGCTTCGAGCGCCTCCTCGAGCTCCTCGATCGCCGGAAGGTCGAGGTGGTTCGTGGGTTCGTCGAGGACGAGGCAGTTGACACCGTTCGCGGACAGGAGCGCCAGAGCCGCGCGCGTCCGCTCCCCCGGCGAGAGTCTCGCACCCGCGCGCAGCGCGTCCTCCGCGCGCAGTCCGAACTTCGCGAGCAGCGTCCGAGCCTCCTCGCGATTCCCCGCGAACGCCGCAAGGACCGGCTCGCCGCCGGCGAAGCGGCTGCGGCTTTGGTCGAGCTCTCCGAGGACGACGCCGGGGCCGAGCGCACGACGCCCCTCCGTCAGCGGCAGATCGCCGAGCAGCGCCTGCAGGAGCGTCGTCTTCCCGCTGCCGTTCCGGCCGAGCAGGGCGAGCCGGTCGCCGAGGCGAAGGTCGAGGTCGAGCGGACCGAGGCGGAAGCCGCCACGCTCCACGACTACCGATTCGAGCCGCGCCACCACGTCGCCCCCGCGACGTGTCGGGCGAAGCGACAGTCGCAGGTCCCACGGCTCCCACGGCTTCTCGACGTGCTCGAGCCGCTGGAGCTGCCGCTCGACCTGTCGCACCTTCGTCGAGAGGGCGTGAGTGCCGCGGCGGTCGGCCTGCTTGCCGCCGCCGCGCGCCTCCTGGCGCCGCTGCGCGGCAAGGTTCTCGAGCCGGTCGCGGCGCTCGGCGTACTGCGAGTGAGTCGCCGTCTGCCGTTCGCGCAGGCGCGTCCTCGCAGCTTCGAACTCGCTCCAGCCGCCTTCGTAGGAGCGGCTCCGCCTGGAGCCCTGCTCGATCTCGAGCACCCGCGTCACTGTCCGATCGAGGAACTCGCGGTCGTGCGAGACGACGACGACACCGCCGTGCAATTCGGCGAGCAGGTGCTCGAGGCGCTCGAGGCCATCGAAATCGAGGTCGTTCGTCGGCTCGTCGAGCAGGAAGACGTCGAAGCGAGCGAGCAGGAGCGCGGCGAGGGCTGCTCGAGCGCGCTCGCCGCCCGAGAGGCTCCTCGTCGGCCGCTCGGGCGGCGCGTCCAGGCCAACGTCCGCGAGCGCCTCCCGCGCCCGGGAGTCGAAGTCGGCACCGCCGAGCGCGAGCAGACGGTCGAGCGCATCCGAGTAGTCCTGCGCGACCTCCGGCTCCGCCTCCAGCCTGCTCGCGAGATCGTCGAGGCGTCGCTCGGCCTCGGCGAGGCCGGCCCGACGCGCGAGAGAGCCGCGCAGGGTCTCCCCGGCCAGGGCGTCGTTCTCCTGGGGCAGGTAGCCCACCGAGAGGGACGGCGGGTTGCGCACCACGCGGCCCGCGTCGGCCTCGTCCAGCCCGGCGAGCACGCGGAGCAGCGTCGTCTTTCCGATGCCGTTCGGACCGACGATCCCGATGCGGGAGCCGGGTGTTACGACAAGCGACACCCCGTCGAAGACGAGGGCGACGCCGTGGTGCTTCGTGATCTCGATCGCAGCGAGCGAGCCGCTGTGCACGGTGAACCTCCTGACGGTCTGGCACGCGGCGGGTTTCGCCGCGGCGACAGGGAAGCGGTGTCAGCAGGTCGCGAGCATCGGCCGGCGCCGGAGCGCCGCCGCCATCGTAGCGCTACTCGAGCTGCCCTCGGAGCGCTTCGAGCGCGGCCCAGCGGGAACCGTCGGGCTCCGGGTCGTGCTCGTGCGGCTCGTGGTTCAGGTCGCGCCCGCAGACGGGGCACAGGCCAGCGCAGTCGGGCCGGCAGAGGATCTTGTCCGGAAGCTCGAGCACGAGGGCATCCCGAGCCCAGGCGGACAGGTCGAGGCGATCGTCGCGGACGTATGGGGTCCGCAGCTCCTCGGAGTCCGCCGGGTTCGTCGCCTGGTACTCCCGGGCCCGCACCCGGACGTCGAGAACCGCGTCTGCGAGGCAGCGGAAACACGGGCCGTGAAGCCTGACGTCGTAGCGCAGGCCGAAGACCGTCCCGGTGCTCGCACGCGCAACCGTGAGCTCCGCTGCAGGGTCCTCGGGCACCGCGACGTACCGCTGCCCGCCGAGCTCGAGCGGGGCTACCTCGATCTCGATCCGCTCGCGATGCTCTTCCCCGGGGCGCAGCCGGAGGTTCCTGAGGTTGAACGTCGTCACTGGGCCGAGGGTAGCTCGCGGCTCAGCGAGCCCGCGCCGGCGCCGCGGCGGGAGCCGGCGCTGCCCTGCGCCCGGTCGCGGGCCTCGCGCTCACGATCAGGGCGACTGCCGCGACGATCATCGCGCCCGCGATCCCCGTCCGGTAGCCGATGGGCTCGCTCTCGAAGAGCCAGCCGAGAAAGACGGCGACGACAGGGTTCACGTAGGCATAGGTCGAGACGAGTGTCGTCGGCGTCGAACGGAGGAGCCAGACGTAGGCCGTGAAGCCGACGAGGGAACCGGCTACGACGAGGTACACGAGCGCCGCCAGCGACTCCGCCGACAGGTGATGGACACGCGACGGCTCTCCGATCGCGGCAGACGCGACCAGGAGCACGACGCCCGCGCAGATCATCTGCATCGAGGCGCCGACGAGCGGACGGGCCGGGGCCGGCGCGTGCCGCGACCAGAGCGAGGCGACCGCCCAGGAGAGCGACGCGAGGACGAGCACGACCACGGAGGCCGCGTCGACCCTGCCCTTGCCCGGGCCTGCGAGGATTGCCACGCCGCCGAAGCCGACGATCAGGCCGAGGACGGCAACTCGGGTGAGGCGCCGGCCGTAGGCCAGACGGTCGAAGAGGGCCATCCAGAGAGGCACGGTCCCGATCACGAGCGCGCTGACCCCGCTCGGGATGCGCTTCTCCGACCATGCGATTGCGGGGTTTCCGACGGCGAGCATGATCGTGCCGAGTACGGCCGCCGCCGCCCAGGCCTTGACTCCCGGCCGGTCGCTGCGGTCACCGCGGCGAATCGACCAGACATAGAGGAGCAGGCCGGCGACGAGGAAGCGCCCGGCGCCGAGCAGGAGGATCGGGATCGAGCGAATTGCGATCAGGATCCCGAGGTAGGTCGAGCCCCAGAGGACGTAGACGGCGGCGAGAGCCGTCCAGACGCGCGCGCGGCTCGGCCCGTCCGGCCTCACCGTGCCGGGCCGGTGCAGATCGCGGTCATCGCCATCCGAGAACGAGCAAACGTCGGCGCGCGTGAGTTCATGCCGCCGGCGCCGGCTCCCGCTCGGCTACCTGCGCCCGGCCCGCCGCTCGAAGACCTCCGTCGCCTCCTCGGCGCTCGGCACGGTGAGGATGTTCTCCGCCGCGAACTCGGCGGCGCCGGACCAGTCGGTAGCCCGGGTGAGCTCGGCGGCCCGCTCGAGGTCGTAATCGGTCCGCCGGAGCTCGACGCGCGGCCCGAGCGAGGCCCAGTAAGCGCCCGGTGCGTCGGCGTACGGCATGCCGATGGAGCCGGCGTTGACGACGCGCACCCCGCCCACCGTGCGCTCGAAGTGCATGTGCGTGTGGCCGACGACGACCGTCCCCGCCTCGAGGCCGTCGAGGAACTCCGCGACAACAGCATCGGGCGTCGCCTCGGTCACCACCGCCTCGTCGCCCGGCGGCAGGCCGTGACAGAACAGCACCGTGCCGAGTCCCTGGACCTCTAGCGATACGGCCGTCTCCCACGAGCGCACGAACGAGAGCTGCTGCTCGCTGAGAAGCCTTCGCGTTCGAGCGATGTCCTCGCGGACGTGCTCCGGGACGGCTGCATCGTCGCCCAGGAGCGCCCGTTCGACGTTCCCGGCGAGGAAGCTCGCGCGGCCGCGGAGGCTCGCGAGAAGCTCGACGCACTCCGCGGGAAACGGGCCTGAGGCGACGTCGCCGCCGAAGACGACGAGGTCGGGGCCGTCTCGCTCGACGTCGGCGAGCGCCGACTCGAGCGCCGGCAGGTTGCCGTGAACGTCGTAGAGGGCGGCAACGCGCGTCAAGGGAGCGCCCCACGAAGGACGCGTGGGCTCCCCTGCGCTAGTAGGCGGCCTGCTGCTCGTCGCCGTCGACGCCCACTCCGACGCCGGCGATCACCGACTCCTGCGAGCGCTCGTGCAGGCGCTCGCGGCCGCGCTTGACGGCGTTCAGGAACTTGTCGAGGTTGACCTCGAGCGTCGAGAGAATCCCGTCCGCCCAGTCCTCCATCTCCAGCCGCGTCTCCCGCGCGGTCCGCCTCGAATCTTCGACGATCTCCTGCGCCTGCCGTTCGGCGAGCTTGACGATCTCGGTCTGCGAGGCCTCGCGAACCGCCTGCTCCCGCGCCTCTCCGAGGAGGCGGTCGCACTCTCGCTTGGCCTCCGCGAGCATCTCCTGGCGCTCCTTGACGATCCAGCGGGCCTGCTTGATCTCCTCGGGGATCGTGGCGCGCATCTGGTCGAGGATGTCGTAGATCTCCTCGCGGTCGATGCGCACCTGGTCGGTGAGCGGCACCGCCTTCGCGTTGTGCACGAGGTCGTCGAGCTTGTCGATGAGAACGAGGACGTCCATATCTCTCCAAGTCTACTCTTGCGGGCTGACGGGAGCCCCGGGCCTACCTAGGGGGTACAGCTCCCGAAACCGCTCCGCGACCGGCTCCGGGACGAGCTCGTCCACCTTTCCGCCGAACGAGGCGATCTCCTTCACACCGCTCGAGGAGACGAAGCTGAACTGGGGGCTCGCCATCAGGTACATCGTCTCGACGTCGGACGCCAGGTACCGGTTCAGGTGGTTCATCTGGAACTCCCACTCGAAGTCCGAGATCACCCGCAGGCCCTTGACCATCGTCTTCGCGCCCCAGCGCCGGGCAAAGTCCACGACGAGCTCCGAGAAGACGTCCACCTCGATGTTCTCGTGATCGCGAAGGGCGTCGGCGAGGAACCGTACGCGCTCCTCCACCGAGAACATCGTGGTCTTGTGGCGCGAGTCGCGCACCACGCCGACGACGACCCGCTCGAAGATGGTGGCCGCGCGGGTGATCACGTCGAGGTGGCCGTTCGTGACCGGGTCGTAGTTGCCCGGGCAGATGCACGTGACGGGGGTGGCGGAGCTCATGGCGAGAGGAAGACCGTCAACCGGGACGAGCCGTACCTCCGGGTGGTGCGCATCGGGATCGACAGCTCCGGCTCCTCGCGCGCCTCCGTCTCGACGACGAGGAGGGCGCCCGGAGCTAGCACCGCGGCGAGGGAGGAGGCGAGCGTCGTTTGCAGGTCCGAGAACAGACGGTAGGGCGGGTCGACGAGGACGAGATCGTACCGCCTGCCCGCCGCGCCCTCTGCCGCGAGAGTGCGCACCGCGTCGGCGCAGAGCACGGTTGCCCCCGCCAGGCGAAGCTTCTCGAGGTTCCGACCGATCGTGCGGCAGGCCTCCCGATCGGCCTCGACGAAGACGGCGCTCTCCGCCCCGCGGGAGAGCGCCTCGAGGCCCATCGCACCGGAGCCGGCGAAGAGGTCGAGGACGGAGGCACCATGGACCGGGCCGATCAGGTTGAACGCGGCCTCGCGCACCCAATCCCCCGTCGGCCGCGTGACACGCCCTCGCGGCGCCTCGATGCGGTGGCCCTTCCGGCTGCCGGCGATGATCCGCACCGCGGCAGGCTAGGCCTCCGCCTTCCCGCCCGCGAAGAGACGCTCGACCTCGTCGTTCAGCGGCCCCACGTGGTCGACGAGGCCGGCGGCCGCAACCCGTGCGGCCTCCAGCAGCGGCCGGTCGGTCCGCAGGCGGGTGAAGCGCAGATCCGACAGCCCCGACTGACGCGTCCCCAGGAGCTGCCCCTCGCCCCGGAGCTCGAGGTCGACCTCGGCGAGCTCGAAGCCGTCCGTCGTGCGCACCAAGGCCTCGAGGCGCGCCACGGCGTTCTCCGTCAGCTCCGCCTTCGGGCGCGAGACGAGCAGCGTGTACGACTGCTCGGCACCGCGGCCAACGCGGCCGCGCAGCTGGTGCAGCTGCGCGAGGCCGAAGCGGTCCGCCTCCTGCACGATCATGATCGTGGCGTTTGGAACGTCCACTCCGACCTCGATCACGGTGGTCGCGACGAGGACGTCCAGCTCGCCGGCCTTGAAGTGCGCCATCAGCTCGCGCCGTTCCTGCGGTCGGAGCCGTCCGTGCAGGAGCCCGACGCGGTAGCCGCGCAGCTCGGCGCGGCGCAGGCGCTCGGCCTCGGCCTCCGCGGCGCGCGCCAGCGAGGCCTCCGACTCCTCGATCAGCGGGCAGACCACGTAGGCCTGGCGCCCTGCGTCGAGGTGCTTGCGCAGGCGGCGGTAGGCCTCGGCCGAGCGTTCGGCGGTCACCCAGGCCGTGACGATCGGTTTTCTGGAGGCGGGCGGGTGCGCGATCTCGGTGACGTGGAGATCGCCGTAGAGGGTCAGCGCGAGCGTCCTCGGAATCGGCGTTGCGGTCATGTGCAGGACATGGGGCAGCCGGGTGCGTCCCGCGGCGAGCGCACCGCGCTGCTCGACGCCGAACCGGTGCTGCTCGTCGACCACCGCGAGCGCCAGGTCCTGCAGGCCGGCGCCCTCCTGGATCAGGGCGTGGGTGCCGGTGACGATGGACGCGCCGGCGACACGGGAGCGGTCGCGCTTGCCGGTCGAGCTCGTGAGCAGCGCGCACGAGACCCCGAGCGCGCCGCAGAGTCCCTCGAGCGTCAGGAAGTGCTGCTCCGCGAGTGTCTCCGTGGGCGCCATGAAGGCTCCCTGCCGCCCCGCCTCGACCGCCCGTAGGAGCGCGTAGAGCGCGACGACGGTTTTCCCCGAGCCGACGTCTCCCTGGAGGAGGCGCTGCATCGGGACCGGCCGATCGAGATCGGCGTCGATCTCCGCAATCGCTCGCTCCTGATCGGGCGTCAGCGCGAACGGCAGCAACTCGAGGTAGCGTCGCACGAGCGGGCCGGCCCGGCCCAGCACGGGCGCCGCCGCCTCTTCCCGCCCCCGCCGCGCGCGCGCGAGCCCCAGCTGCAGCGCGAGCAGCTCGTCGAAGGCGAGCCGGCGGCGCCCGCGCTCGGCCTCTTCCGCGGTTCGCGGCCGGTGGAGCGCGACGAGCGCATCGGCCCGGAGCGGCAGGCGCTCCCGCTCCCGCAGCGCGGCAGGCAGCGAGTCGGCGCTGTCGGCTGCGTGGGCGAGCGCGGCCTCGACGAGCTCTCGCAGGCGCTTCGGCGTCACCTCCTCGGTCGCGGGATAGACCGGGGCGAGGTCGGCCGTCGCCGAGCCGCCGTCCACGTCGTAGGAGCGAACGGAGAACTCGTTCCTGCGGAGCTGCCCCCGGAGCCGGACGCGCGTCCCCGGCTCGAGCTTCGCGGCGAGCCAGGGCTGGTTGAACCAGATCGCGGTCACCTCGCCGGTCGCGTCGGCGACCGCCACCTTCAGGACGCTCAGCCGCCGCCTCGTCGGCCGCAGCGTCACGCGACGCACCTCGCCGGCGATCACCGCCTCGGTCTCGCCGAAGAGGTCGGCGATCGCCGTCTCCCCCACCACAACCTGGTAGTCGCGCGGCCGATGGGACAGCAGGTCGCCAACGGTCAGGAGCCCGAGCTTCGCGAGCCGGCGCTTCAGCTGCGGGCCGACTCCGGGCAGGACGTCGATCGGGAGCTCGAGCCGCTCCGGCCGCGGGCGCCCGCGCGGCGGCGGCCAGGCCTCGACCGGCCCCGGGCTCGCGAAGCCCGTCGGTACGCGCCGATTCGCCAGGGCGCTTCGAGTATAGGAGCCGGTTCGGCGGGCGAGTCGGGGAGGCTAGAGGTCGCGGTCGTCGAACCAGAAGAACCCGACCGTCCCGGGGCCGGCGTGCGTGCCGACCACGGCGCCGAGGCTCGTCACGATCGCGAGTTCCGCCTCCGGGCGCGTGCGCCGCACGAGCTCCCGAAGGGCCTGCTCGCGGTCGGGTGCGTCCGCCGCCGCGATGCCGACCCGCAGGCCCGGCCCGGGGCGCGAGCCGGCCTCGAACTCGCGCACGAACTCCTGGAAGGCCTTCTGGTTCCCGCGCACGCGCTTGAGGGGAACGACCTCCCCGTCCGAGATGGTGAGGATCGGCTTGATGTGGAGAAGCTGCCCCGCCATCGCGCTGGCCCGCCCGATGCGACCGCCCTTGGCGAGGAACTCGAGCGTCTCGACGGTGAAGAGCAGGCGCGCCTCGTGCCGGTAGCGCGCGACGAGCGCCTCCAGCGCCTCGTCGGTCGTGCCGGCCTCCAGACGCCGCTGCAGCGCCAACCCGAGCAGGGCGATCCCCGCGGAGGCGGTCCCCGTGTCGACGATCCGCACCCTGTCCCCCCCGAGCTCCTGCGCCGCTCGCCGGGCGCTCTCGACCGTTCCCGAGAGCCGGCCCGAGATGTGGAGGGAGTAGACGCGGTCGTACCCGGAGAGCTGCTCGTAGGTCGCGAGGAAGTCGGCCGGGGTGGGCTGCGAGGTGGTCGGGAGAGCGTCCGCCTCGCGGAGGCGTGCGTAGAACTCGTGCGGCCCGAGCTCGACGTAGTCGCGATAGCTCTCGTCGCCGAAGCGGACGTAGAGCGGCACGACCCGCCAGTTCGCGAACCGCTCTGGCGCCTCGGGGAAGTCCGCGGTCGAGTCGAGGACGATCGCCGCGTTCTGTGCCGTGAGGTTCATGCGAGCGCCTCGCCGGCGCAGACGTGGCCGGTGGACACGGGGCGTCTCATGCGGCGACGCGGCCTGCGGCGCGGTGGATCCCAGCGACGATCTCGTCGAGCGGCTGATCTTTCGTCAGGAGCTCGATCGCGCCTGCGGCCAGCAGTGCCGCCGCCTGCTGGGGTTCCACCGAGGCGCTCAGGCAGACGAGCGCGACGCCGGGGCAGCTCCTGCGCATCGCGCTGCTCAGGCGCAGGCCGTCGAGCCCCGGGAGTCGGTAGTCCATGAGCAGCACGTCCGGATTCTCCCCGCGGCAGGCCGCGACTGCGTCGGACCCGTCGGAGACCGAGGCGACCACGACGACGTCGTCCCGCAGCCCGAAGAGGAGCTCGAGCGATTCGCGGAAGATGTCGTTGTCCTCGGCGAGGACGACGCGAATCGGCGCGCCACCGCTCACTCAGCCGAGATGAGGACGGGGTAGTGCGGCTGGCCGCCTGCCTGGACGTCGAGCTCCACGAGCGGGTGGCGGTCCGCCAGGTGGGCGAGAAGAGCGCCGAGCTCCGGCTCATCGGCGCCGGTGAGGAAGGTGACGATGCTGCGGGGCTGCGCGAGCAGGCGGTCGAGGACCGCCCTCGTCACCTGCTCGAAGCTCTCGCCGGAGGCCACCGGCCGACCCTCGGCGAGGCCGAGGTAGGAGCCTTCCCGCACGAAGATCCCGTCCAGCTTCGCGTCGCGGGACGCGACGGTCACCTCACCGGTCGCCACGGCGTCGATCGCCTCCGCCATCGCCTCCGCGTTCGTCGCTGCGTCCCGGTCGGCGTCGAAGACGACCATCGCCGCGACGCCTCGCTGGATGGAGTCGGACCGGACGACGCGGATCGGCTTCGAGGAGAGCCCGGCCGCCTGCTCGGCCGTCAGGATCACGTTGGGGTTGTTCGGCAGCAGGACGATCTCGGCGGCGTCGGCCTGCTCGGCTGCCACGACGAGGTCCGATGCGGAAGGGTTCATGGTCTGCCCCCCTTCGACCACGCAGGAGGCACCGAGGCTCTCGAGGATCCGCCGGTTGCCCTCGCCCGCGGCCACCGCGATGACGCCGCAAGCCGCAGTCGTGGACGCGCCGCGAGCTAGTAGCCGCTCCTCCCGCGCGAGCGTCTGCCGATGCATGTCGGCGATCTCGACGCGGTCGATCACGCCGACCGCCGTCCCCGCGGCGAGCGCCCTACCCGGCTCGTCGGTGTGGAGGTGCACCTTGAGCGCGGTGCGATCCCCCACGATCAGCAGCGAGTCGCCGAGCGGCTCGAGCTCGAGCTCCAGCGCGGAGGCATCCAGGGCGTCGCCCTCGACCACGTACCCGGTGCAGTAGCGATAGCGCGAGAGTTCCCGGTGAATCGCGTCGAGCCCCGGCCCGAGCTCGAGTGACGCCAGCTCGGGGAGCGGCTCCCCGCGCAGGGCCGACGCGAGGCCCCGCACGAGCTCGAGGAGGCCTGCGGCGCCCGCGTCGACGACCCCCGCGTCGCGGAGGGCCGGCAGGAGCTCGGTAGTCGATGCCAGCGATCGCTCACCCCGCTGCACGAGCGCGAGCGCGAGCTCGGGGAGGCCCTGAGTCGGATCGGCTGCCTCGGCCTCCTCGGCGAGCTCCCGGGCCACCGTCAGGATCGTCCCCTCGGCCGGTTCCCTCACCGCCGCGCAGGCCGAGTCGCTCGCACCGCGAAAGGCCCTGGCGAGGAGAGGGGCGTCCAGCGTGCCTACCGTCGATCCGAGCCGCTCGGAGGCGCCTCGCACGACCTGGGAGAGGATGACCCCGGAGTTGCCACGGGCGCCGAGGAGTGCGGCGCGGGAGCATTCGCGGGCGAGGGTGGCGCGGTCGGGCGCGCCGGAGGCGTCGATGGCCTCGACCACGGCGCGCGCGGTCAGCGTCATGTTCGTCCCCGTGTCGCCGTCCGGCACAGGGTAGACGTTCAGATCGTCGATCCGCTCCCGTGCCGCCTCGAGCGCCGCGAGCGCGGCCTGCGCGAGGCCCCGCATCGTCTCGAGATCGCCCATCCGGAGACCTTACGCCCCGCGACGCGATCGGGCTAGCACGTCGAGAGCGGAGCGGCCTTGCCGCCGCGCTCTCCCGAAGGGACTAGCCGGGCCCGCCTGCGCTGGGAAGCGCTTTCGGCGACTTCACGTTCGGCGACTTCTGGACGCGCCCGCCTTTGAGGCAGCGCGTGCATACGTAGACGCGGCGGGCGACACCGTCGACGAGCACCCGGACGCGCTGGAGGTTGGGATCGAAGCGCCGCTTCGTCGCCACCATCGAGTGCGACCGGTTGTTGCCGAAGGATGGCTTCTTGCCGCAGGAGGAGCAGACCTTGGACATCGCCGACGGAAAGTGTAGCTAGCGGGTCGCCGCTGTCGCGCGCAGCTGGGAGAACGCGTCGGCCATCTCGAGCGCCGTGCGCGCGGCCTCTGCACCTCGGTCGATCCGCGCCTCTGCCTGCTCACGCGTCTCGCAGGTGAGGACGCCGAAGGACACGGGGACGCCGGTCTCGATCGCGGCGAGCTGGAGGCCGCTCGCCGCCTCGCCGGCGACGAAGTCGAAGTGAGGGGTCTCGCCGCGGATCACGCAGCCGAGCGCGATGATGCAGGAGTACCGGCGCGTCTTGGCGAGAGCCATGGCCGCGATCGGCAGCTCGAACGCCCCCGGGACGGGCATGACGAGGATCGCCTCGCGCGCGACACCTGCCCCCGTCAGGGCCTCGAGCGCCCCCTCCAGGAGCGGCTTCGTGATCTCGCGGTTGAAGCGGGCGACGACGACACCCACCGTCCGGCGCCCTCCCCTTGCGTCCCCCTCGAGGACGGAGTAGCCGTCCGGCACGCGGAACATCCCCGGAGCGTGCTCGAGATCGGCCGACGAGACGCTCGGCTCGGGCTCGGGCTCGGGCTCGGGCTCGGGCTCGGGCGCCGGCTCCGGTTGCGACTCCGGCTCCGGACTGGCCTCATCGGCAGAGTCCGGAACTGCGACGACCTGCCCTGCCGGCGCCGGCTCGGCGCCCTCGACGGGCGGCGGACCCGCTTGCGAGCCGTCTCCGTCCCCGGAGGAGGGCTCAGCCGGCTCCGGCCGCGCGGCGCGGCGCTGCGGCCACGGGTTGTCGGGCTCGAGGCGCCGGTTCACGCGTCGCTCTGCTGGTCGGACTCGAAGCGGAGGTCCTGGTGGTGGAGCCGGTGCCCGAGCTTCGCCCGCTTCGTCTCGAGGTAGTGCCGGTTCTCAGCGTTCGAAGGCACCTCGATCGGCACCTGCTCGACCACCGTCAGCCCGTATCCCTCGAGTCCGGTGAGCTTCTTCGGGTTGTTCGTCAGGATCCGGATCGTCGACAGTCCGAGCTCGGCCAGGATCTGGTTGCCGATGCCCCAGTCGCGTGCGTCGGCGGGGAAGCCCAGCTCGAGGTTCGCTTCGACCGTGTCGAGGCCGCGCTCCTGGAGCTCGTAGGCTCGAAGCTTGTTGAGGAGTCCGATCCCCCGCCCCTCCTGGGCCATGTAGAGCAGCACTCCGCACTCCTCGCCGCCGATCCGGCGGAGGGCGAGGTCGAGCTGCTCGCCGCAGTCGCAGCGCAGCGAGTGGAAGACGTCACCCGTGAGGCACTCGGAGTGGACTCGCACCAGCACGCGCTCCTCGCCCTCCACCTTCCCCTTCACGAGCGCCACGTGGTGCTTGCCGGTCAGTGTCTCCCGAAAGGCGACGGCGGCGAACTCGCCGTATGAGGTGGGTAGGCGCACGCTCGTCTCGCGCTCGACGAGTCTCTCGGTTCGCCGCCGGTACTCGATCAGGTCGGCGACGGTGACCAGCTTGATCCCGTGCCGTTCGCAGTAGGGGATGAGGTCGGGGACGCGGGCCATCGTCCCGTCCTCGTTCATCACCTCGCAGACGACGCCGGCGGGGATGAGGCCGGCCAGGCGCGCGAGGTCGACCGACGCCTCGGTCTGCCCCGCGCGGCGCAGGACGCCGCCGCTCCGCGCGCGGAGCGGGAACACGTGACCGGGCTGAACCAGGTCCTCCGGCCTGGCGGAGGGATCGACGGCGACCTGGATCGTGCGGGAGCGGTCGGGCGCCGAGATGCCGGTGGTGATGCCTTCCCGCGCCTCGATCGAGACCGTGAAGGCGGTGCCGTACGGCGTCTCGTTGCGGTCGGTCATCTGGCGCAGGCCGAGCTCGTCGCACCGGTCCTCGGTGAGGCAGAGGCAGATGAGGCCTCGGGCCTCCTTGGTCATGAAGTTGATCGCCTCGGGGGTGGCGAACTGGGCGGCGATCGTCAGGTCGCCCTCGTTCTCGCGATCGTCCGCGTCGACGACGACGACGAAGCGCCCGCTGCGGATGTCCTCGATCGCCTCGGCGATCGAAGCGAAGGGGGAAGTTTGAGGTAGGGCGCGCACGGCCGCCATCCGCTGATCGTAGCCCCTCAACACGGGGCTGCGAGGCGCTCCACGTACTTCGCCAGCAGGTCCGGCTCGAGGTTCACTGGGTCCCCGCGGCGCCATTGGCCGAGCGTCGTGGCCGCGAGCGTGTGCGGCACGAGCGCGACGGCGAATGCATCGTCGGAGAGCTCGGCGATCGTCAGCGACACGCCGCCGACCGCGATCGAGCCCTTCTCCACGCAGTAGCGGAGAAGCTCCGGCGGGGCCTCGACCCACATGCGGGACCCCGCCCCTTCGGGCTCGACCGACCTGACGCGGCCGACGGTGTCGACGTGGCCCTGGACGAAGTGCCCACCCAGCGCGTCTCCCGCCCGCAGCGCCGGCTCGACGTTCACGATCGAGCCCTCCTCGAGCCCGCCGAGCGTCGTGCGGCGCAGCGTCTCGGGCACGGCGTCGAAGGCGATCGTGTCCCCCGCAACCCCGACGCACGTCAGGCAGGCGCCGTCGACCGCGACCGAGTCGCCGACAGCGACGGCGGCAGCCGCCTGCGGCGCCGCCACCTCGAGGCGAAGGCCCTCGCCGCTTCCCTCTCGGCGCCGCACGATCCCGCGCTCGCGGACGATGCCGGTGAACACGACGCGAAGGCTACTGGCGACGCCTGGGGCCGGCGGGCGCTCAGACGCCGATCGCCAGCGCCTCGATCGCCTCGCGCACGAGGGGCTCGAGCGCCCCTCGGGCGACGGAGTCGCTGCCTTCCAGCTCCGCCAGGAGCTCCCTGACGACCTCCGCCTCGCCCGCCCCGAGCCCGGCGGTGCCGATCGCCGTGAGCTCCCGGCGGAGCCCGGCGTTGTCGACGTGGCGGGCCAGCCAGTGTGAGAGAAGCCCGACGATCCGGTCCTCTGGGCTGGCGGTGCGTTCAGGGCTCGTGGACATAACCGTTCAGGAGGATGTCCTCACCGACCTGGCGCGACGCCAAACGGGTCAGGCGAACCCGCGCGGCGAGGTCGCCGAGGACGTGCGGCCCTGCGCCGGAGACCACCGGCGCGACGAACAGTAGGAGCCCGTCGACGAGATCCGCAGCCAGGAACGAGGTCGCGAGGGACGGCCCACCCTCGAGGAGGAGCGACTGAACGCCTTCCACAGCAAGCTGCGACAGAGCCTCGGCGAGCGGCGCCTGCACGAGCTCGAGCTCCGAGTCCGGCGGCAGCGGCCCGCGCCCGAAGGCCAGGCGGCGGGGCTGCCGGGGCGCCTCCACGCCGCGGGCGCTGAGCGCCGGAGCGTCTGCCCGGACGGTTCCCATGCCCACCGCGACGGCGTCGCTTCGCGCCCGCAACTCGTGCACGAGCCGCCTGCTCTCCTCACCGGTGACCCAGCGCCTGCCCGGCACGGTCACCCGACCGTCGAGCGAGACGGCCGCCTTGTAGGTGACGAAGGGCCGCCGCAGGCTCGCCCAGGTTCGCCACGCCTCGTTCTGGGCCCTCGCTTCGAAGGAGTCGACGAGCTCCACCTCCACGCCCGCCTCGTGCAGGCGCCGCAGCCCACCCGCCGCCTTCGGGTCCGGATCGAGCGCCCCGGCCACGACCCTCGACACGCCCGCGGCAAGGATCGCCTCGGTGCAGGGCCCCGTTCGGCCGCTGTGGGCGCAGGGCTCGAGCGTGACGTAGAGGACGGAGCCGCGCGCGGCCTCGCCGGCGGCCCGGAGGGCGACGATCTCGGCGTGGGGACCGCCGGCCCGCTCGTGCCACCCCTCCCCCACCACCTGCCCGTCGCGAACGACGACGGCGCCGACGACGGGATTCGGCCGCGTCGTCCCGCGCCCGCGCTCTGCGAGCTCGAGGGCGCGGCCGAGCGGGTTCACGGAGCCTCGACCGACTCGACGATACGCGCGTAGCCGGCGGCGGGGCCTGCATCGCCGAAGACCGCCGTGCCGCAGACGAAGAGATCGGCCCCGCAGCGCCTCAACTCCCGCACGTTCTCGTCGCCGACTCCCCCGTCGACCTGAACGCGCACGCCGGGCGGGAGCAGCCGGCGAAGCTCTCGTATTCGTGCATAGGCGTTCGGCATGAAGGCTTGGCCCGAGTAGCCGGGGTGGATGCTCATGCACAGGACGAGATCGACCGCGTCCGCCGCCCGAGCCACCTCCGCCGGCGCGGTCTCCGGGTTGAAGGCGAGGCCGACCCCGAGGCCGTGGACTCGCGCCGCTGCGGCCGTCGCTGCGACGTCCGGCACAGCCTCGACGTGGAAGGTGACGCTGTCCCCGCCCGCCTCCGCGATCGCCTCGAAGTGGTGCTCCGGGCGCTCGACCATGAGGTGGCAGTCGAACATGCCGCCCCTCCGCCGGACGAGCTTCGAGATCGACCGCAGCACGATCGGGCCGATCGTCACCGGCGGCACGAAGTGCCCGTCGCCGACGTCGAAGTGGAAAACGCGGGCGCCGGCGTCGAGGAGCGCCTCGATCTCGGCCCCGAGCCGTGCGAAGTCCGCCGCGTAGAGCGACGGCTCCACCTCGACGCTCCGTACCCGCTCCCGCCAGATCACTACTCGAGCGATCCTACGTCCGCAGGCGCGCGACGAAGAAGCCGGAGGTGCCGTGCCGGTGCGGCAGCGTCAGGAGGAACGAGGGCCTCCGCGGATGCCGGAACGACGGCCACTCGGCACCCAGGTCGTCGGGCTGCAGGCCCATGGCGTCGACGATTGCCTCGTTCTCGTCCGCGTTGAGGGTGCACACCGAGTAGGTGACCGTCCCCCCGGGACGGACTCGCGCCGCCGCCGCACGCAGCAGCTCCAGCTGAAGCTCGGGCAGTGGACGCGCACGCCAGCGGAGATCCGGCCTCGCTGCAAGCACTCCGAGCCCCGAGCACGGAGCGTCCACGAGCGCACGGTCGAAGCCGGTGAGGTCCGGCGGGAGGGCCAGCCCGTCCGCCTCGACGACCCGCACGTGAGAGGCGCCCAGCCGGCGCCGGTTCTCCTCGAGCTCGCGCGCACGACCCGGATGCACTTCGACTGCGACGACCTCGCCCCCGAGCTGGGTCGCCTTCCCGCCGGGCGCGGCGCAGAGGTCGAGAACCCGTTCGCCCTCTCGTGCCCCGACCGCGAGCGCCGCGAGCTGAGACCCGCGGCTCTGCGGCCAGATCCGCCCCTCGGCGAGCGCCCGCTCGTCGACCCTCGCGACGCGATAGGCACCGGGGACATCCGTCGCCTCGCCCTCGATCTCGCCCCGCACGAGCCTGACCACCGTCTCAGGCGCCTCGTTCTGCACGCGCATCAGCGCCAACGCGTCCTCGCGTCCCAGGTCCCGCTGCCAGACCTCGTGAATCCAGTCGGGGTAGGAGTGGCGGAGCGGTCCCTCGGGAAGCGCGTGGACGAGCTCCCGGATCCCACCGGCGAGCCGGCGCATGACGGCATTCGTGAACGCGACCGCCCGCTCGAGCCCCGCTGTCCGCACGAGCTCGACCGACTCGTTCACAGCGGCGTGGTCGGGAATCCCGTCGAGGAACGCCAGCTGGAAGGCGCCCAGGCGCAGCGCCGCCCGCACCGGCGGATCGAGCTTCCGCACCGGCCGGCGTCCGAGCGCCTCGATCGCGTGGTCGAGCGTCCGAGCGCGTTGGACCGTGCCGTAGGCGAGCCGCTGCGCGAGCGCCCGATCGCGCTCGTCGAGCGCTGCGGCCGCGGTGGCGAAGGCTCGATCGGCGTATGCCTCCTGCTCGAAGACGCGCAGGACGACCTGGTAGGCCGCCCGGCGCGCCGGCGCGACGCTCATCTGAGGCCGCGCAGGAACTCGCCACTCGTCATCCGCCGGCGTCCCTCCGGTTGAACCTCGACCAGCTCGAGGCCTCCGGCGAGCGGAGCGTCCGCTCGGGCATCGCTTCCGGCGAGCCTCGCCCGCCAGACGATCACCCGGCGGCCCAGCACCTCGCCTCGCGCGCCGACGTGCGGGGACAGGGCGCGAATGCGGTTGAGCGACTCATGCGCCGGACGGCTCCAGTCGAGCTCTCGGTCGGCAGGGCCGAGCTTCTCGGCATAGGTCACCCCCTCCGAGCTCTGCGGGATGAACTGCGGCTCCTCCGCCGCCAGCACCGCCTCGAGCAGCTCGGCCGCCGCCGCCGCAGCGTTCTCGAACACGGCGCCGGCGTCGTCGTCCTGCGCAATCGCGAATCGCCGTTGGGCGGCAACCGGCCCGGCGTCGAGCTCGCTGACCGTCCGGTGGATCGTCACGCCTGTCTCGCGATCGCCGGCCATGATCGCGCGCTCGACCGGGGCCGCGCCGCGCCAGCGGGGCAGGACCGAGGGGTGGACGTTGAGCCACAGCGCGCGCTCGAGGAGCGTGTCGGGGATCAACAGGCCGTATGCCGCTACCACGACCGTCGATACGCCGAGCCCGAGTGATGCGTCCGGCCGCTCTGGCTGGCGCACCTCGATCCCGAGCCGCAGCGCGGCCTCCTTGGCTGCGCTCGCGCCGGGCCGGCGGCCTCGGCCACGAGGGGCGTCGGGGCGGGTCAGCAGGAAGGCCACCTCGTGGCGCGCCGCGAGCCGCTCGAGCACGTCCGCGCCGAAGGGCGCGGTCGCGGCCACCCCGATCGGGCCGGGGGCGCTCAGGCCGACGTCAGGATGGGCTGCGGGCGTAGCGCCGCCAACGCCTCCCGCCGTGCCTCGGCGGTCGTCCGGTCGAGGATGAGGACGCCGTCGAGGTGGTCGAGCTCGTGCTGGACGACCCGTGCCTCGAGCTCCTCGAGCTCGAGCGAGAGCTCGGACCCTCGGGGGTCGAAGCCGGCGAGCGTCACCGCCGCGTCCCTCTCGACCGGCACGTGCACGCCCTGCAGCGAGAGACAGCCTTCGTCGTCGCTTCCCCGCTCCGCTCCGCGCTCGACGATGCGCGGGTTGACGACGGCCACCGCCTCGTCCTCCGAGCGCCGGAAGACGAAGACCCGGCGCAGGACACCGACCTGGGTCGCGGCGAGCCCGACGCCGTTCGCGTCGCGCATCAGGCGCGTCAGCCGCTCGACCAGCGCTGCGAGATCCTCGTCGAAGGCCTCCACCTCGTGCGCACGAAGCCGCAGGGCCGGGTCGGGGTACTGACGGATCTGGATCAGGGCCAGCCGCCGCCGCGCCTCGCGCTCCGGGTCGAGCTCCTCCTTGCTGTCCTGCCCTTCGTCCTCGGCCATGGCGCGGCCAGTGTAGATCCTCAGACCGTCTGGGGATCGACGTCCACGACCGCTGCCAGGCCTGCCCGCCGCATCGCCGGGGCCGCCGCCGAGAGCAGGCGGCCGGCCCGCGCGGCGACCCGGCGCGGATGCGCGGTCTTGACGACGAGCTGCGCGCGGTGGCGACCGCGGAGCCGGAGCAGCGGCGCCGGACCGAGCGCCTCGGGCTCCCCCAGCCCGCCCCGGAGCTCCTCGAGCGCGCGCATCGGCTCCTCCGGGCCGGGCCCGGAGACGACGAGGCGGACGACGTGGCGAAACGGCGGGTAGCCGAGCTCCCGCCGCCGCTCGAGCTCGCCGGCAAGGAACCGTTCGACGTCGTGTCGCGCCGCCATCGCGATCGGGCGCGCGTCCGGCTGGAAGGTCTGGATCAGCACGCGCCCGGGCGCGTCCCGGCCGCTCCGGCCGGCGAGCTGGGTCAGAAGCTGGAACGTACGCTCCTCGGCGCGGAAGTCCGGCAGTGCCAGCGCGGTGTCCGCATCCACGACCGCCGCGAGCGCGACACCCGTGAAGTGGTGGCCCTTCGCGACCATCTGCGTTCCGACCAGCACGGCTCGATCGGCGACCGCGAAGCGAGCGAGCGCGGCCGTCAGCTCCTCCGGGGATCGCGCGCTGTCGGCGTCGAGCCGGATCACCTCCAGCTCGGGGACGCTCTCCTGGAGCTCTCGCTCGAGCCGCTGCGTCCCGGCGCCGATTCGGGCGAGCTCGGTGGAGCCGCACTCCGGGCAGCTCAGCGGGGCCGGCTCCGAGCGGCCGCAGTGGTGGCAGCGCAGATTGCCGCTCCGGTGGAGGACGAGCGAGACGTCGCAGTCGGGGCAGCGGCGTGTCACCCCGCAGGCCCGACAGTGGAGCGCGGGCGCGACGCCCCGGCGGTTGAGAAGGAGAATCGCCTTGCCTCCCTGCTCGCCGATCCGGCCGAGCTCGTGGAGGAGTGGCGCCGACAGCGGGTATCCCGCCTCGCGACGCAGGTCGACGATCCGCACCGGCGGGAGGGAGCCGGCGAGCCGCCCGCCGAGCTCCAGCCGCTCGAGCGTCGCCCAGCTCTCCGGGCGCGGCGTCGCGCTTCCGAAGAGCGCGACGGCGCCCTCGAGCGCGGCCCGCTTCGCGGCGACCGTGCGCGCGTCGTAGCGCGGATCGGATTCCTGCTTGTACGACTGGTCGTGCTCCTCGTCGATGCAGACGAGGCCGAGCCGCGGAATGGGCGCGAAGACCGCCGACCTGGCCCCGACGACGACCGAGGCCTCGCCGGAGGCGATCCGAACGCGCTCGTCCCGCCGCTCGGCGTCCGATAGTCCGGAGTGCAGCACGGCGACCCGGTCCGCGAAGCGGGCGCGGAAGCGGCCGAGAGCCTGGGGCGTGAGGGCGATCTCGGGCACGAGGACGATCGCGCCGCGACCGCGATCGAGCGCGCGGGCGCACGCTTGGAGGTACACCTCCGTCTTGCCGCTCCCGGTGGCGCCGTGGAGGAGGAGGTTGCCGCCGCCCTCCTCGAAGGCGCGCTCGACCCGCTCGAGCACAGCCCGCTGGGAAGTGCTCAGAGCGCGAGGCTCGGCCTCGCCTCCAAACGCGTGCCGCTCGGAGGGCTGCCGCCGTTCCCTGCGACGCGCCCGCTTCACCGGCGCCACGAGCTCGAGCGCGCGCGCGGGCGTCGACCCGTAGTAGTCGGCGACCCAGAGAGCGAGGTCGACGAGCTCGGGCGAGACCGTGTCCAGCACGCGCTCCGCCCGCGCGATCTGGATCCCCGAAGGCGGCTCGGTGCCGAGCTCGACGACGACCCCGCGCCGCCGGGAGCGACCGAAGGGCACGGCGACGACCGCACCCTTCCCCACGCCCTCGTCCACCTCGTAGGTGAACGGGCGCGAGAGCGCGCGAGCGCTCACGAGCGGGTAGACGGACGCGTAGGGCACGAGCCGCAGCGTACGCCGGAGCCGCTAGAGCTAGACGCCGGCCGCGACGAGCACGAAGTCGGTGGCGAAGCCGAGCAGGAGCCCGAGCAGCACGCCCCAGGCCACGACGGTCCTCGTGCCGAACTTCCGGCAGACGTTCAGGAGCTCCATGACCACGTAGAGGATCGACCCTGCGGCGAGCGCCAGGAACGCGACCGAAACCGCCTCGCTCTGCCAGGCCTGGCCGAGCATCGTGCCGAGGAAGGTGGGCCCGCCGCCGATCGCCCCCAGCAGCCCGAGAAACCGCCAGCTCGGCAGCTTGGAGTCACCCGAGAGCGGGGCGACGATCCCGAACCCCTCGGTCGCGTTGTGCAGCCCGAAGCCGATCACGAGCATCAGGGCGAGGCTGATCTGGTCGCGCGCAGCCGACTGCCCGATCGCGAGGCCCTCTGCGAAGTTGTGGAGCCCGATGCCGCTCGCGATCAGGAGTGCGAGCCACCGCGCGGGCGAGAGGGCGCCGGGGCCGTCGAAGGCGAACTCGCCTGCCGAGGCCGCCCCCGGTCCGAGCATCGACTTGCGCCGCTGCGCACCCATCCAGCGGTCGTAGTAGACGAGGCTCAGAAGACCGAGGGCGAAGCAGCCGGCGAACACGGCCCCATAGCCCGCGAAGCGGGTCCACGAGCCGCCGTCCTTGGCGGACCTCAGCGCCGCATCCACGGGATCGATGCCGGCGGAGAGGACGTCCCAGAGCAGGAACAGCAGGATCCCGGTCGCCGTCGCGCTCAGGAACGCCTTCAGCCCGAGTTTCGGCGAGCGCAGACGGCCCACCGGCAGCCCGAGGAAGATGGTCAGGCCGGCGAGGGCGCCGAGGAGGAGGATCTGGCTGGACGACAACCCGGGTGGGACTCCTTGCAGTCGGTGTAAGGGTTACCTTACAAGAGCCTCTAGCACTATAGTCGAGCTCCGGTCGTCCGCAAGGGGAGCAAAGCCGCGGTGGCGCAGGGCCATTCGATCGACGAGTACCTCGAGACGATCTACTTCCTCGCGTTCCCGATCGGGGAGTACCGCCCGCTCGGGGCGGGGACGGGATCGCCCACCCTCGCCGCACGGGTGGCCGAGATGCTCCGCGTGTCGCGGGCCTCGGCCGGCGAGATGCTGAAGCGGCTCGAGGCGGAGGGCCTCGTCGAGCGCGGCGCACACAAGGAAGCTCTGCTCACCGCGAAGGGAAGGGAGCGGGCGGAGCGGGTGGTTCGCAAGCACCGGATCATCGAGCGGCTCCTCACCGACTTCATGGGCTACACGGCGGCCGAGGCGCACGTGCACGCCGACGTGCTCGGCGACACGTTCACCGACGACATGGTCGAGCGGATCGAGGAGCGGCTCGGGCACCCGGACCGCTGCCCCCACGGCTGGCCCGTCGACACCGAGCACGAGCAGGCGGAGAACCTCGAGCTGGCGCCCCTGTCGGCGCTCGGGGCCGGCGAGCGCGCAACGATCGTCCGCCTCGCCGAGCACGATGGCGACCTTCTCCACTGGTTCTACGACCAGGGCCTCGTGCCCGGGGCGGAGGTCGAGCTGCAGGCGGCACACCCCTCGGCGGGACAGTTCACCGTCCGCGTCAACGGGGGCGAGCGGTCGGTCGGCGACAGGGCGGCGGAAGGCCTGTTCGTGCGACCCGCCGTCCGGAGCGGACGGTAGCCCTTCGACAGGGTTGTGCTCGCGGCCTACGCCGTAGCGTGCTCGCGAGCGCCGAGGCCGGCTGCCTCGCGCAGCGCGTCCGCCTTGTCCGTCCGCTCCCACGTGAAGTCGTGATCCTCGCGGCCGAAATGACCGTAGGCGGCGGTCTTGGCGTAGATCGGCCGGCGGAGATCGAGGTCGCGGAGTATCGCGGCGGGCCGGAGATCGAAGTGCTCCTGAACGAGCTCCTCGATCCTCTCCACCGCCACGTGCTCGGTGCCGAAGGTGCGGACCGCCACCGAGACGGGGCGCGCGACCCCGATGGCGTAGGCGACGTTCACCTCGGCCCGATCCGACAGGCCGGCGGCGACGATGTTCTTCGCCACGTACCGTGCCGCGTAGGCGGCTGACCGGTCGACCTTGGTGGGATCCTTGCCGGAGAACGCACCTCCACCGTGCCGGGCGGCGCCCCCGTAGGTGTCGACGATGATCTTGCGGCCGGTCAGGCCGGTGTCGCCCATCGGTCCGCCGACGACGAATTTCCCGGTCGGGTTCACGTAGACGAAGTCGCGGTCGTCGAAGAGCCGCTTCTCGTCGTAGAGGTCCGGAGGCAGGATCGGACGCAGCACCCGCTCGACGATGTCGGGCTTGATCAGATCCTCGGAGCTGATCCCGTCCGAGTGCTGGGTCGACACGAGCACGCGCTCGATCTCCATCGGCGTCTGGCGCCCGTCGCCGTCGACCTCGTACCGGACCGTCACCTGCGCCTTGCCGTCCGGCCGCAGGTAGGCGAGCTCTCCCGCCTTCCTGACCTCCGCGAGCCGGCGGCAGATCTTGTGCGCGAGCATGATCGGCAGTGGCATCAACTCGGCCGTCTCGCGCGCCGCGTACCCGAACATCATCCCCTGGTCACCGGCGCCGACGCGGTCGAGCGGGTCATCGTCACCGGGGTCGTGCTGCACCTCGTACGAGCTGTCGACGCCCTGGGCGATGTCGGGCGACTGCTCGTCGATCGCGACGACGACGCCACAGGTCGTAGCGTCGAAGCCCCACTCCGAGTGGGTGTAGCCGATGTCGGTGATCTTCGACCGGACGAGGCGTGGGATGTCGACGTAGGTCTCGGTCGAGATCTCCCCGGCGACGACGACTAGGCCCGTCGTGATCAACGTCTCACAGGCCACGCGCCCAACCGGATCGTCCTTCAGGACCGCGTCCAGCACCGTGTCGGAAATCTGGTCGGCGATCTTGTCGGGATGACCCTCCGTGACCGACTCGGAGGTGAAGAGGAACTCCCGGGCCGCCATGTCCCGGACTACTTGACGCCGAGGAAGCCGGTGGCGGAGGTCGTCGCCCCGTCCCTCGTGCCGTAGAGCAGGAAGGTCTGCAGCGGCTCGAGGTTCTTCGTCGTCTCGGGCGGGAGCTGCGTCCCCTGGAGCTGGGCGAAGTTCTCGACGATCGGGATCGCCGCCTTCAGGTTGACGTAGACGAAGCCGAGGGTTGAGTCGCCCATCCCCGCCTTGTCCTTCGCGGTCTTGAAGACGTCGTCGTCGGAGAGCTTCGAGCCCTTGTCCTTCAGGCCCGTGACGGCGGTCCTCGAGTCGGTGATGACGAGCTTGCCGTCGAAGGCGCCGTAGTAAAGCGAGAACGTGCTGCCGAGGGGGAGCTGCTTGAGCGTCACCCCGTCAACGGTCGTCGTCTTCGGCGCGGCGCCGCCGCCGAGCTTCGCGACGAGCCGGTCGACGGTCGCGAGCGCCTGCTGCTCGTCCGACTCCTCGAGGGCGAGCGTCACCTCGGGGAGCGGCGTTCCCTGGCGGACGTAGAGCGCGCCCTCGCGCGAAAAAAGCGGGGTGAGCTCCTGGAGGGAGACGCCGAGCTGCGCCTCGATCCGCGGAAGGAACCGCTTGAGCGCCGGGTTCGTCTCGAGCTGCGCGAGCGTGCGTCCCACACCGTTGAAGGAGGTGAAGAGGAGCGCGTCGCCGGGAACCTCCGACAGGAGCTTCGAGGTGTAGAGCGTGGCGGTCTGGCCGCCGTTCGCACTCTTCGCATGGAGGTCCAGCCGGACGCCGTCGCCGCTTCCCTGGAGAGCTCCCGCGATCCAGGCGAGCTTGCCGAGGCCGGGAATCGGGCCGGAGCCCGCGGCGACCGCCGTCGACCCTGCGCGCTGGAGGATGCTCGAGAGGCTCGCGCCGTCGAGGAAGAACTTCACGAGCGAGGAGTCGGGCAGCGAGGACATCGCGGCCTTGAACGTCGCGCCCTCGGCGAGCGACGAACCGGCGTGCGCGCTCGAGCCGGCCGCGAGAGCTGCCTGGCTGTCCGAGGCGAGCGTCCAGTCGCCGACCTTCTTGGTGACGGTCGCTGGGTTGTTGCTGGAGCTCGCGTCGAGCTTCCTCACGAGCGCGTCCAGCTTGGCCGCATCCTTCGGCTGCGTCGCCAGCACCGCGTTTCCGGTGCTGCCCTGGAAGGTGAGGACGCCGGCATCCGTCTCCGGCCCCAGGGCCGGCTTGACGTCCTGGTCGAAATTCACACCCTGCTGCTGGAGCTGCTGCCGCAGCATTGCCAGCAGCTTCGCCTTGTCGGGGAACTTGTTCGCCAGATCGTTCAGCCCCCCCCACTCGCTCCCGCCGAAGTCCGTGTTCACGTAGAGGAAGCCAGGCGCGCTCGCGGGAGCGAAGTCGGCGCCGCCGGGGATGCCGCCGCCTCCGCTCGCGGAGAGGCCGCCGCCGCCTCCGCTCTTTCCCCCGCAGGCGGCCGCAAGCAGCACCACGAGCAGCACGAAGAGGCCGAGCAGAATCGATGAGCGCCGACGCACGGCGGCGATCCTACCTACTCCTCGGTGGGGCGCCGCCCCATGAGGGACGCGACGAGCTCGTTCAGGCTCGCACCCTCGAGGACGGCGCAGACACCGTTCGTGATCGGCAGCTCGATCTCGAGGCGATGCGACAGGTCCCGCAGCACGGGCGCCGTCGTCAGCCCCTCGACGACCATGCCGATCCTTGCCGCCGCCTCCGCAGCGGAGGCTCCGCGGGCGATCAGCTCGCCGGCGGCGCGGTTGCGCCCGTGCCGGCTCCAGCAGGTGACGACGAGGTCGCCCATCCCCGCGAGGCCGGAGAACGTCTCGGTCCTGCCCCCGCAGGCCTCGCCGAGGCGTGCCATCTCGACCAGCCCGCGGGTCATCAGGGCAGCCTTCGCGTTGTCGCCGAGGCCGACGCCGTCGACACCGCCGGCGGCCAGGGCGATCACGTTCTTCGCGGCGGCGCAGAGCTCCACCCCGACGAGGTCGGGATTGACGTACACCCGGAAGGCGAGGGAGTTGATCGCGTGCTGGAGCTCGAGCGCCAGCTCCTGGTCTGCGCTCGCGATCACGGCCGCGCTCGGTAGCCCCTCGGCGATCTCCTCCGCCATGTTCGGCCCCGAGAGCACGGCGACGGCTCGACCCTCGACGAGCGTCGAGAGCCGTTCACCGCTCTCCGGGTCCAGCCCCTTGGTGAGGCTCAGCACGGGTGCGCGGCCGGGAAGGTCGCGGATCACCGACGCGAAGGCGCGCGAAGGCACAGCCACGACGACCACGTCGGCTGCCTCGAGCGGCGCTTCGGCGATCGTCGTCGCCTCAATCCCGCCCAGGTGGACACTGCGGAGATAGCGGGGGTTGTGTCCCGTCGAGGCGATCTCCGCCGCCTGCTGCGGGTCGCGGCAGGCGAGGGCGACCTCGTGGCCCCTGTCGGCCAGCAGCCGCGCGAACGCGGTTCCCCAGGAGCCGCCGCCGACGACGACGGCCCTCACCCGCGCCTCACGAAGTCAATCGAGACGGGTACGCCCGTCAACCCGAAGCGCTCGCGCAGGCGGTTCTCGACCCAGTAGCCGTAGTCGCGGGTCACGAGTCCGGGGTCGTTCACGAAGAACCTGAAGCGGGGCGGTCGAACCTGCGTCTGCGTGCCGTAGAGGAGGTTCAGGCGCTTGCCGGCACGTGTGGGCGGCTGCCGCGCCTCGCGCAGCTCGCCGAGGAAGCGGTTCAGCTCGGGCGTCGGCACACGGTCGACGAAGCGGCCGAAGAGCTCGTCGACCCGTCCGAGCAGGCGCTGAATCCCCCGCCCCGTCTTCGCCGAGACGGCCACGATCGCCGGTCGCTGGCGCAGCCGCGACTCGAGCCGCGGCCTGACGTCCTCGATCGCGATCTCGGTCACGTCCCACTTCGAGAGCACGACGAGCGTCGCACACTGCGCCTTCCGCGCGACGTCGGCGACCGCCAGGTCCTGCTCGACTACACCCTGGCTCGAATCGACGAGGACGAGAGCGACGTCGGCGCGCTCGGCCGCCTCCAGTGCGCGCAGCTCCGAGTAGTACTCGATCCCCTGTCGCTGCCGGCGCTTTCGCCGGAGGCCGGCCGTGTCGACGAGGACGTAGGTCTGTTCGCCGCGGACGAGCACCGTGTCGATCGCATCGCGGGTCGTCCCCGGGAGCTCCGAGACGATCACCCGCTCCTGGCCGAGCAGCGCGTTCAGAAGGCTCGACTTGCCGACGTTCGGGCGACCGAGGATCGCGACCCGGATCGCCTCCTGGGTCACGGGCGGGCGCGAGTGCCCTGGGAGGCGCGCCACGATCACGTCCAAGAGGTCGCCCGTCCCGTGCCCATGGAGGGCCGAGAGGGGGAGCGGGTCGCCGAGGCCGAGGCGGTGGAACTCCCAGGCCGTCGCATCCTGGGAGGGGTCGTCGATCTTGTTGGCGAGCACGAGGACCGGCTTTCGCGCGGCCCGGAGGATCGCGGCGAGCTCCTCGTCGCCCGGGGTGATGCCCGACCGCGTGTCGGTGACGAAGAGGACGAGGTCGGCGTCCGCGACCGCCGCCCGCGCCTGCTCGGCGACCGAGCGGGTGATCGGCGAGGGGTCGGCGATGTCGACGCCGCCGGTGTCGACGAGCACGAAGTGCTTCCCGTTCCACTCGCAGACGAGCTCCTTTCGGTCTCGCGTCACCCCCGGCGTGTCGTGCACGACGGCCGCGCGCGTCGCGGTCAGGCGGTTCACGAGCGTCGACTTGCCGACGTTCGGGAAGCCCACGATCGCCACTTTTCCGAGCAGCTCCTCCTGCACGGCCGGCTAACCGCGCGGCGGGACCGCGACGCGCGGCCGGCCGAGCTGGTGCAGGTCGACCGCGAAATCCCACAGGCGTCTGATCCGGGCTTCGATCTCGAGCGAGGCCTCGCGGTAGCCGCGGCCGTTTCTCGGCAAGCCGTCGAAGCGAACGGGCTCGCCGAAGGCGACGGTCACCGGTTGGAAGTTCCCGAGGCGCCAGGACTGCGAGCCGTGGATCGCGCCGGGAACGACCGGGACATCCTCCTGCACCGCGATCATTCCCGCCCCGGCCTGCGCGCGGCCGGGTATCCCGTTCTTCTGGCGCGTTCCTTCGACGAAGAGGCCGAGGACACGACCCTCGCGGACGACCTCCTTCATCAGCCGCACCGCCTCGCGGTCGGACTCGCCCCGGCGGACGGCGAAGGAGCCGAAGGAACGCATGATCTGGCCGAGCACCGGTACCTGGTGCGCTTCGACCTTGGCGAGATACCAGACGGTGCGCGGGATGACGGAGCCGAACCCGGCGACGTCGAACCACGCGAAATGGTTCAACGCGAGGACGACGCCTCCGTGCGAAGGGATCCGATCGGTGCCGTGGTGGTGCACGCGTGCGAAGAACCGTGAGGCGGGCTTTAGGGTGAGCGCGCCGAGTGCCCAGGCGAGGTCCGCGCCGGTCACGCCGGCTGCCGGGCCCGGACGAGCTCCTCGATGCGCGAGACGACGCTCTCGATCGCGAGCCGCGTCGTGTCGATCAGCTCAGCGTCCTCCGCAGGCCGCATCCGGGCGGCGTCGCTCTGGTCGCGCAGCCGGAGGTCGGTCGCCAGCGCGTCGGCGCCGATCTCCGGCCGTTCCGCCTGGCGACGTCGTGCGCGAACGGCAGTGTCGGCCACCAGGTAGATCTTGACGGCCGCGTCCGGCGCGACGACGGTGCCGATGTCCCTCCCCTCGATCACGGCGTTGCCGAGGTCGGCGAGCTCGCGCTGGCGCGCGCGCATGACCTGCCTCACCTCGGGATGGCGCGCCACGACCGGCACGAGCCGGTCGATGCGCGGCTGGCGGATTGCCGCAGTCACGTCCGCGCCGTCGATCCACACGCGCCCGCTCTCGTCGAAGTCGACCGGGCTCGTCAGGGCGAGGTCGCCGAGCCGCGCGCCCTCCCCGAGCGGGAGGCTGCGTGTGATCGCGAGCCACGTGAGCGCGCGGTACATCGCGCCGGTGTCGAGGTAGCGGAAGCCGAGTCGCTCCGCGAGCTCCCGCGCCACAGTGCTCTTGCCCGCGCCTGCGGGGCCGTCGATCGCGACGATCATCGCTCCGTTACCGAGTCGAGAAGCTCGAAAAAGCCGGGGAAGCTTATAGCGACGGCCTCGGCGCCCCCGACCTCCACGCCCTCGCGCGAGACCATTCCGGCGACGGCGCCGAGCATCGCGATCCGGTGATCGCCGCGGGCGTCCATGCGCCCGCCCTGGATTCTCGTCGGCACGCCCCGCACCCGGAAGCCGTCAGCGGTCGCTCTGATGCGTACACCGAGCGCGCGCAGCTCCGTGGTGAGAGCCTCGATCCTGTCCGTCTCCTTGACACGCAGCTCTCCGGCACCGGTGACGACGCTTTCACCGCGCGCGCAGGCGGCGACGAGCGCGAAGAGCGGCAGCTCGTCCACGAGCAGCGGCACCTCGGAAGGGCCGACGGAGGTCGCGACGAGGGGCGCGTGGGTTACCTCGAGATCTCCGCCGGGCTCCCCGCCGATCGGGCGGCGGTTGAAGACCGAGACCCTCGCCCCCATCCGCTCGAGCACGTTGAGGAACCCGAGCCGCGTCGGGTTGAGGTTGAGGCCGGCGATGCGGAGGTCCGACCCGGGCAGGAGCGCCGCGGCGGCGACGAAGGGCGCCGCCGAGGAGAAGTCCCCGGGAATGTCGAGCGAGAGCGGCTCCAGCCGCTCCGCGGGCCAGACCGAGACCTCGCCGGGCTTGCGGCGGACGCGCACGCCGGCCGTCTCGAGCATGCGCTCGGTGTGGTCGCGGGTGGGATGGGGCTCGACGATCGTCGTCGGTCCGGTCGCGGCGTAGAGCCCGGCGAGGAGGACCGCGGACTTGACCTGGGCACTCGCGACCGGCAGCTCGTACCGGATTGGCCGGAGCGGCCGGCCCTCGATCCCGAGCGGCAGGCGCTCGCGCGCCGCTGCCTCGACCCCAGCGCCCATCCGGCGCAGCGGCTCGACGATCCGGTGCATGGGGCGCGTCCGCAGCGAGGCGTCGCCGGTGAGCTCGAACTGCCGCCCGTGCTGACCCGCGAGCAGGCCCGACAGGAGCCGAACGAGCGTGCCGGCGTTGCCGCAGTCGATCGGCCCGTCCGCCTCGCGGAGGCCGCGAAGCCCGACGCCCGCGACAGTCAGGCGATCGTCTTCCCCGGCGATCTCGACCCCGAGCGCGCGCAGGGCGTCGAGGGTCGAGCACGTGTCGGCGGAGCGGCCGAACCCGCGAACCTCGCTCGCGCCGTCGGCGATCGCGGCCAGCAGGAGAGCCCGGTGCGAGATCGACTTGTCGCCCGGCACGGCGAGCGCGCCCCGGACGCCCCGGCCAGGCGCGATCCTCACGAGTGCGGGAGCACCGGCGCGACGACGGCGCCGTAGCCCTGGGATTCCAGGAGGGTGGCGGCGCGCTCGGCCTCTCGGGCCCCCGCGACGAGGAGCGTGAGCACGCCCCCGCGATCGGGCGAGAAGTGGTGCAGCTCGAAGTCCTCGATGTTGATCCGCTCGGCCCCGAGCGCCTGGGTGATCCCGGCGAGGACGCCAGGACGATCCGGTACGTGCACGCGGAGCTGCTGAAGCTCTCCCGGATCCTCGTAGGCATCGGCGAGCATCCGCCGGCGGTTCCCGGAAGCCTCGCCGATCCAGCGCGCCAGGAACCCCCCGTCCCCGCTCGCGAGAGCCGCCTCCAGCTGCTCGACCCGGCGCCGATGCTCCTCGAGCGCCGGCCTGAGCGCGGCAGCGTTGTCGAGGAAGATGTCGACCCAGATCCGCGGGTTCGCGCCGGCGACGCGGGTCATGTCCCGCAGCGACCCACCAGCCGCCGAGAGCGGCTCGTGGCCCTCGACGCGGGTCGAGCCGGCCTGGTTCACGAGCAGGTTCGCGAGCGCGTGCGGAAGGTGGCTCGTAAGGGCGACGAGACGGTCGTGCGCCTGCGGGTCGACCGCGACGGGCGTGGCGCCCAGGGAGGCCACGAAGCCGTGGACGAGGCGGTAGCGCGCCGGGTCGCTCGCCGCGAGCGGCGTCAGGAACCAGGTCGCTCCCTCGAAGAGCTCGGCGCGGGCGTGCTCCGGCCCGCGCGCCTCGGAGCCGCACACGGGGTGTCCGCCGATGAAGCGCACCGAGTCGCCCGCCGCCGCGCAGACGCCGGCCTTCGTCGAGCCGACGTCCGTGACCGTGGTGCGCTCCCCCGAGGAGGCGAGAACCGAGGCGACCTGCTGCGCGAGCTGGGCGACCGGAGCTGCGATCAGGGCGAGGTCAGCGCGGTCTAGGGCCTCCGAAAGGGAGGCCGCGGCCCGGTCGAGCGCCCCCTGTCCCACGGCCGTCCTGCCCGATTCGTAGTCGGGGTCGAAGCCGACGACGCTCTCGAGGCCCGCACGCTTCGCCGCCAGCCCAACGGAGGCGCCGATGAGGCCGGTTCCCACGATCGCGAGGCGCACGTGCGCAGGATGCCGCAACAGCGGGCAGCGGGAGGGCCGGGGCGGGGTGCCGGGGCGGTCCCATCCCTGACACCCTCCCACCCGGGGGAGAATCGAGGCTAGCGCCGGCTCCCGCCCGGAGCCAGATGTCCTCTGCACCGATATCGAGACGAAAGTGAGCCACGCCGGTGCCGCTCTCGAAGCGGGGTTCGCCCGGCGGCCGGGTCAGCCGATGCGCTTGCCCATCAGCGCGACGATCGCCCGGATCTCCGCGGCAAAGGCCTCGAACTCGCCGGTGCGCAGCTGCTGGGGGGCATCGCAGAGCGCCTCCTCTGGGCGGGGGTGGGCCTCGACGATGATCCCGTCGGCGCCGACGGCGGCCGCCGCACGGGCGAGCGGCAGCACGAGGTCGCGCCGCCCCGCCGCGTGCGAGGGGTCGACGATCACCGGCAGGTGCGTCTCGTGCTTCAGCACGGCGACCGAGCCGAGGTCGAGCGTGTAGCGCGTCGTCCGCTCGAACGTCTTGATCCCGCGCTCGCACAGGATGATCCGTTCGTTTCCCTCCTTGGCGACGTACTCGGCCGCCATCAGCAGCTCCTCGAGCGATGCTGCCGGCCCGCGCTTGATGAGCACCGGCTTGTCGGCGCGCCCGATCTCCGACAGGAGGAGGAAGTTCTGCATGTTCCTGGCGCCGATCTGGATCACGTCGGCCACGTCGAGGACGTCCTCGACGTGCCGCGGGTCCATCAGCTCCGTGACGATCGGTAGTCCCGTCTCCTCCTTCGCCTCCCGCAGGATCGCGAGCGCCTCGCGGCCGAGTCCCTGGAACGCATAGGGCGACGTCCGGGGCTTGAAGGCCCCACCGCGCAGCATCGTCGCGCCCGCCGCGGCGACCGCTCGCGCCGTCTCGAGCGTCTGCTCGCGATACTCGACGGTGCAGGGGCCGGCGATCAGCCCGAACCAGCCGTCGCCGATTCTCCGGCCGTCGACGTCGATCACCGTCGGATCGGGCGTCAGCTCCCGCGCCACGAGCTTGTACGGCTTGAGGATCGGCAGCACCTGCTCGACCCCCGGGTACCCCTCGAGCGGGAGCGTCGCCAGCAGCTCCCGGTCGCCGATCGCGCCGATCACCGTAGCCTCACGCCCGCGGGAGACCCGGGCCACCGCGCCCGCCTCCTGGAGCCGCGCGACCACGTGCTCGGTCTCGGAGGCCGTCGCGGCGGCACCCATTACGATCAGGAGCTCGGGGGACCCGTTCGAGGACACGGCGAGAACTGTAGTGGCGCCCTTCCGCGGTTCGGGCTACGCTCAGGGAGATGGTTCCGATCTCGGTGACCAGCTGGGCCTGGCGCAGCGAGCGAGGCGGCTGCCTGCGCTGACGCGGTAGACGTTCCCGCTTCGCTCGCAGGCCTTCCTCGGAGGGTCTTTTTTGCGTCCGCGACGGCGAGAGATGCGAGGTACGAGATGAGGATCTTCAGCGGCATCCAGCCCACCGGGGCTAAGCATTTCGGCAACTACAGCGGCGGCTTCCGTCAGTACGTGGCCACCCAGGAGGAGGGAGAGGCTTTCTTCTGCATCGTCGACCTGCACTCGATCACCGTCGATCACGATCCCGACACCTTGCGCGAGTCGACGCTCGACCTCGCAGCGATGCTGTTCGCCACCGGGCTCGATCCGCGCCGCTCGACCACTTTCGTCCAGAGCCATGTGAGTGCGCATGCCGAGGCGGCTTGGCTGCTGTCGTCGGTGGCGAGCTACGGCCAGCTCGGGCGGATGACCCAGTTCAAGGACAAGGGGGCGAGCCAGGACTTCGTCTCGGGCGGACTCTTCACCTACCCCATCCTGATGGCCGGAGACATCCTGCTCTACCAGACCGACCTGGTCCCGATCGGCGACGACCAGCGGCAGCACCTCGAGCTTGCGAGGGATCTCGCCGAACGCTTCAACGGACGCTACGGCGAGATCTTCCGGCTTCCGGAGGGGCGGTATCCCGAGACGGGCGCACGGATCATGGACCTTCAGGAACCGACGAAGAAGATGTCCACGACAGGCGGCACCGCCCAGGGCACGATCCTGATCGCCGATTCCCCCGAGGTCATCCGGAAGAAGATCCGAAGCGCAGTCACCGATTCGGGCCGCGAGGTGCGCCACGACGCCGAGGCGAAGCCCGGCGTCTCGAATCTGATCGAGATCCTGTCGGTTGCGAGTGGGGCCTCCTTCTCGGACATCGAGTCCCGCTACGACGGCGAGGGCTACGGTCCCTTCAAGACCGACGTCGCCGAGGCCGTCGTCGAGCTGCTCGACCCGATCCGCCGGCACTACGAGGAGCTGCGCTCGGATGAGTCCCAGCTGCGCCGCCTGCTCTCCTCCGGCGCCGAGCAAGCGCGGGCGGCGAGCGCGGCGACGCTCGAGTCTATGTACGGGCGGATGGGATTCGTCAGGGCCTGAGCTCCCAGCTGAGGATGCTCTCGCTCTCTCCGACGAGCTTCATCCCGACCTTCTCGAGGACGCCGATCGACCCCCCGTTCCCCGGTTCGCAGCCGGCGACGACGTGCGTCACCCCCGGGCGCTCGAGCACCCAGGTCAGCAGTTCACGCACGGCTTCGGTCGCATAGCCGCGCCGACGCCAGGGCGGCAGGACGCTGTAGCCGATCTCGACGGCTCCCTCCGCGTCCGGCCTGCCCGTGAAGCCGAGATCGCCCACCAGAGTCTCCTCGTCTTTCGCGACCATCAGCCACGGCCCCCAGCCTTCGAGCTCGGCATCCGCGCGCAGCTCCGCCGAGTAGGCCGGCAGCAGATCGGCCAGCTCGAGCGGCCACTCCGCCGGCACCCGCACGCCCAGGCACCGCGCGAGCTCGTCGTGGCCGGTCTCGGCCGGACAGCTGACGAGGCGCAGGCGCTCTGTCTCGAGAAAGATCACCTCGACAGTTTGACAAGCACCCGCAGCTCTCGGACCTCCGCCGCGGTAAGTCTCCTCCAGCGCCCGGGCTCGAGGCCCTCGACGCCGAGGCCCGCGTACCGGCTGCGGTGGAGGCTGACGACGGGGTGGCCGATCGCCTCGAACATGCGCTTGACCTGGTGCTTGCGCCCCTCGTGGAGCGTCAGCTCGAGCCGTTGCGCTCCCGCAGGGCGCACCTGGGCGGGAGAGGTCCGCCCGTCGTCGAGGACGATTCCCTCGGCCAGCCGACGCAGCGAGGACTCGTCGGGCCGGCCCTTCACCTCGACCTCGTACACCTTGTCCACCTCGTAGCGCGGGTGCGCGAGGCGGTGCGCCAGGTCCCCGTCGTTCGTCAGGAGCAAGACGCCCGTGGTGTCCGCGTCGAGGCGGCCGACCGGGACGACCCGCGGGGATCGCGGCACGAGCTGAACGACCGTCGGGCGCCCGCGGGGATCCCGCACGGTCGTGACCACCCCGGCAGGCTTGTGCAGGAGGAGGTGCGCCTCGCGCTGGGCGCGGAGGCGCTCCCCGTCGAGCTCGACGCGATCGGCCTCGCCGACGAAGGTGTTGAGCGCGCCAGCCGCGCCGTTCACGCGCACCCGGCCCGCCTTGATCAGCTCGTCCGCCCCACGCCGCGACGCGATGCCGGCACGGGCGAGGAACGCGTTCAACCGCACGGGCTCAGGCCCCATGACCGAACGGGTCCGGTCACGCTAGTAGAGCGTGCTCGCGAGCCGGCGCCGGTAGCGCACCGTCAGCGGATGCTCCTGGCCGAGCTCCTCGAAGAGCGCGACCATCCGGCGGCGCACGAGGTCGACGCCGTCTCCACCGGCGCGTGCCTGCTCGAGCAGGTGGTCGAGCGCCCGCTCGTGCGCGCCCTGCTCGAGCGCAACCACGAGCTCGGGGTCGTCGCCCGCGGCGCGAACCTCCTCGAGCAGGCGCTCGCCGGCCGTCGGGCCGCTGAGGCCGTCGAGGAAGTCGGCGACGAGCTGCGGCGAGCGCGCGCCGACGAACTCGTCGACGACCTGGCCTTTGCGAAACGCCTTCACGGCGGGAATGCCGCGGATCTCGTAGTGGCCGGCGAGCGCCGGGTTCGCCTCGACGTCGACCTTTGCGAGCACGACCTTCCCCTCGCGCGCGGCAGCCTCCTGCTCGAGCACCGGCCCGAGCGCACGGCAAGGCCCGCACCACTCGGCCCAGAAATCGACCACGACGGGAACGTCGTGGGAGCGCTGGAGAACCTCGGAGTAGAAGGTCTCGTCGGTGACGTCCATCTCTGTCTCCTACAACGGAGAAAAGCGCGCCGCTGTTCCGCGGGTCGAGAGGGTCAGGCGGGGCGCTGGGCTGCGACCGCTTCGAGCCGGCCGCGGATCTCCTCGGCGTCGGCGCCGAGGTTGTCGAGTCTCGGCAGCTCCGAAAGGCTCTCGAGCCCGAAGACGCGCTCGAAGAGCGGCGTCGTCCGGTAGCGCACGGCACCGGCCGCCTCGTCCCGCCCCGCCTCCGCGACGAGGCCCCGCTCGACGAGCCCGGCAACGACGCCGTCGACGCCGACGCCGCGGACGCGGGCGATCTCCGGGCGAGTGCAGGGGCCGAGGTAGGCGACGGCGGCGAGGGTCTCCAGGGCTGCCTGCGAGAGCCCGCGCTCGACGGGCCGCTCGAAGAGCCTTCCACAGGCGGCCGCTGCTTCGCGGGAGGCCCGGAACGCGTACCCGCCGGCGACCTGCTCGAGAACGATGCCGCTCCGGCCCTCGCGGAAGCGATCGGCGAGAAGCCCGAGGGCCGTCTCCACGCGCTCCGTGGCGTCGTCTGCCGCCTCGGCCAGCTCCTCCACCGGCAGCGGCGTCGTGGCGACGACGAGCAGCGCCTCGATCGTCCGCGCCAGGCGGTCGACCGGGTTGCTCGAGATCAGGCGGAGCGGGCGCTCCATGAGGTCTCCCTTCCGTCGAGATCGGCATTTTCCTGCGCGCGGTCGACATGGATTACGGCGAATGGCGCCGCCTGTGTGACCGTCGCCTCCCGCGAGCGCACGAGCTCGAGCAGCGCGAGGAACGCGACAGCCGTCTCCACCCGCGACAGTCCGTCCACCGACGCCTCGAAGTCGAAGCGCGACCGCCGGCGGAGCAGCGCCCGGAAGCGCTCGAGGAACTGCGACACCGGTGGGAAGCGGAGCTCCATGTGGGTCAGGGAGACTGCCGGCGGCTCGGCCGCCAGGGCGCGCAGCGCGCAGGCGAGCTGCCCGGGATCCTGCTTCGCCAGCCGCCGCTCCGGGCGAGGGGCGAGGGGCGAGGGCCCGATGCGGAAGTAGCGGTCGGCGTGCGCCTCCAGCCTCTCCGCGAGCCACAGCGCCCCCTCCTTCAGCCGGCGGTATTCCGCGAGGCGGCGCGCGAGCTCCTCGGCAGCCTCCTCCGGGCCGAGGTCGCCCAGGTCGAGCTCCTCCTCGTCCGGGAAGAGCGCCCGTGCCTTCAGCTCGAGCAGGGAGGCGACGAGGACGAGGAACTCGCCGCAGGCGTCCAGATCGAGCTCCCCGCGCGCTTGGAGGCGCTCGACGAAGGCGACGACGATCGCGGCGACGTCGATCTCGCCAGGTTCCAGCTCCGCCTTCAGGACGAGCGTCAACAGCAGGTCGAACGGCCCCTCGAAGGCGTCGAGATCGAGCTCCAGCTCACGCACGGACATGAGGGCCAGGGTAGTGCCGGCGGCGGACGCGTCCTCTTGCGCCGGATCTCAGCGTCTGCTGCGGGGCACGGCCATCGACGGGCCGTAGATGATCGGGCTGCCTCTCCGGGGGCCTTCCACGGAGGGCCGGCGGATGAACTGCCACCAGATGAAGAAGAGCGTCGAGACCGCGAAGACGACGATCGAGACCCATGCGTTCAGGCGCAGGCCGTGGTAGTGGTGGGACGGGTCGATCCTGAGGAGCTCCTCGAAGAAGCGCCCGAATGTGTAGACCGAGACGTAGAGCGCGAAGAGCGCCGGCGGGCGGATCCGGAAGAGCCGCCCGACGCTGATCAAGACGCCCGCCATGATCGTGTCGTAGGCGAACTCGTAGAGGAAGGTCGGGTGGAAGGTCTGATAGGCGGCGTAGCGCGCGGGCCGGTGCGGGAGGTCGATCTCGAGCCCGAAGGAGTGCTTCGTCGGCTTGCCGAAGAGCTCCTGGTTCCACCAGTTGCCCCACCGGCCGATCCCCTGCGCGAGCAGGAGCCCGGGAGCGACCGCGTCCATGAAGCGGCGGACGCTCTCGCCCGCCAGCTTGACGATGACGACCCCGGCGAGCGTGCCGAGGAAAATGCCGCCCCAGACGCCGAGGCCGCCTTGCCAGACCGCGAAGAGCCCCCACCACGGTTTCGGCACCTCGTTCCAGCTCGTCAGGTCGTGGTAGGCGCGGGCGCCGACGATGCCGAACGCGACGCCCCAGACGGCGACCCGGAACACGAGGTCCCATTCGCCGCCCTGCGCGCGCCAGCGGATGCCCGTGACGAGGATGCAGGCGGCGATGGCGAGCAGCAGCATCAGCCCGTACATGTGCAGCGTCAGCGGGCCTAGATGGCGAACCCCCGACGACGGGGATGGGATCGAAGCGACGAGGGCGTGCACGAGCAGGATTCTGCCCGGCTCGTCGGATCGCTGCGCCGCGAGACGCCTGTCAGGCGCCCTGGTTCATCTTCCGGGCGGGACCCTAGAGCAGGATGCGAACCGCTACGTCGTGCGGGCAGCCGCGATCGATCAGCTCGACGGCCAGATGGAGATCGATGTCGGTGCGGGCGGCGAGCTTCGCCGCTTCCCGGACGCCGTAGCCGGCCCGCTCCAGCTCCGCGGCGCGCCAGCGCTCGATGCGCTCTTGCTCTGTTATCGGGAGTTGAAGATCAGCCGCAGGCATTGAGTCCCTCGTTTCGGGTACCGCTTTTCACTCGCATGTTCGGTCAAACGAGCCCGGCGGATCTCCCCATACCGGGTGATCCGTCGAATTAACCGAGAATTAACGTGCCGCGTGGATGGCTGGAGCGCGTCATCCGCTGCGAGTATGAGCTTCGGATCCCCGGCGTGGCGATGGCCGCTAAGAGATCGCGGCCTCACCGAGAAGCGAACGCACCTCGGCGAAGAAGTCGGGTTCGGGCCGGACCCGATAGCCCGTCCCGAGCGCGAGGATCCTCGGGCCGACCGAGGTCTCGAGCGCGAGGTAGACGGGCGCCTCTCCTGGAAAGTCCTTCACGAGCGTGGCCAGCTCCCGGACGATCCCCGAGTGCGCCTTGCGAGCGTCGAAGTGCAGTCGCACCTCGCGCCGCTCCGGCGTCGCCTCGAAGGCCGACGCCTCGACGGCGATCAACTTCGTCTCGCCCTCCTGCTTGTGATCGACGCGTCCCTTGACGACGAGGATGCGGTCGACCTCGCAGAGGCCGCGAGCGGCCGCGTAGACGGAGTTGAAGACGACGACCTCGCAACCGCCGGTGAAGTCGTCGAGCCGCATGAAGACCATCGGCTCGCCCTTCTTCGTCGTCAGCTGCCGAAGCGCGCCGACGATGCCGCCCACGGTGACGACCTCTCCGTCCCGCCGCCGCTCAACCTCGCCGAGCGTGCAGTCGGTCTTGCGCCGCAGCTGGTCGCGGATCCCGTGCAGCGGGTGCTCGGAGACGTACAGTCCGAGGGTCTCCTTCTCGAGGCGCAGCAGCTCCGGCTTGTCAAACTCGCCGGGCGGCACCGCCGCATGGTGGCGCTCGACCGGATCGGTCGCCTCGGTGCCGAGGTCGAAGAGGGAGCTCTGCCCGGCGAGCCGGTCGGCGGTCGCCTTGTTCCCCCACGCGAGAGCCTGGTCGAGCACCTCGAGCATCCCTTTCCGCGGCGCCCCGAGCGAATCGAGCGCGCCGCACTTCACGAGCGACTCGAGCGCGCGCCTGTTCACGACCTGCGGGTCGACCCGCTCCGTGAAGTCCCAGACGGAGGTGAACGGGCCCGCTGCGCGGGCGGCGACGATCGCCCGCGCAGCCGTGTCGCCCACGTTCTTCACAGCGTTCAGGCCGAAACGGATCTTCCCGGCCACGATCGCGAAGTCGCATGCCGAGGAGTTGACGTCCGGCGGCAGCACCTCGATGCCGAGCTCGTCGCAGGCGTTCACGTAAAACGGCACGCGGTCCTTCGTGTTCATGACCGACGAGATCAGCGCGGCCATGTAGGCGTGGGGGTGGTGTGCGCGCAGGTACGCCGTGCGGTAGGCGGTGAGCGCGTAGCAGGCGGCGTGGGACTTGTTGAAGGAGTAGTCCTGCGCCTTCTCCATGTCGTCCCACAGTTGCTTCGCCACGGCCGGCGTTACATCGTGCGCGGCGCAGCCCTCCAGGAACTTCTCCTTCAGCGACGCCATCAGGGCGTGGATCTTCTTGCCGATCGCCTTGCGCAGATCGTCCGCCTCGGCCGGCGTGAATCCGGCGAGGTGCTTGGCGATCTCCATGTACTGCTCCTGGTAGATGCAGATCCCGTACGTGCCCTCGGTGATCTCGCGCAGCCGCCGGTCCGGGTAGGTGACCTGCTCCTGACCGGCCTTCCGCCGTGCGTACACCGGGATGTACCCCATCGGGCCCGGGCGGTACAGCGCGACGAGCGCGATCAGGTCCTCGAACTCCGTCGGCTTCACCTGCCGGAGCGCCTCGCGCATGCCGGACGACTCGAACTGGAAGACGCCGGTCGACTCGCCGCGTGCCAGCATCTCGTAGGTCTTCCGGTCGTCGAGCGGAAGAGCGCCGACGTCGAGGCCTCCAGCGAGCGCGACGGCCTCGTCGATCACGTCGAGGTTGCGGAGCCCGAGGAAGTCGATCTTGAGCAGCCCGAGCGACTCGACGTCGCCGCCGGCGAACTGGGTCACCACCTCCTGGTCTGGGCCCTTCTGCTGCAGCGGGACGACCTCGGTCAACGGCGCCGCGCCGATCACGACGCCGGCGGCGTGGATGCCGTCCTGGCGGACGAGCCCCTCGAGCGGCTTCGCGAGGTCGACGATCTCCCGCGCGATCGGATCGCCATCGTAGGCCGCCTTCAGATCCTGTCCCGCCTTGAGGCAGGCGTCGAGGGTCTGCCCCGGCCCCTCGGGGATCAGCTTCGCGATCCGGTCGACAGTGCCATACGGGATCTCGAGGACGCGACCGGCGTCGCGTACGGCGGCTCGCGCGGCCATCGTCCCGAAGGTGATGATCTGCGCGACGCGGTCGCGCCCGTACTTCTCCGCGACGTAGTTGATGACGCGGTCGCGGCCCTCGACGGCGAAGTCGATGTCCATGTCCGGCATCGACTTCCGGCCGGGGTTGAGCATCCGCTCGAAGAGGAGGCCGTACCGGATCGGGTCGACATCGGTGATCTCGAGGCAGTAGGCGGCGAGCGAGCCGGCGGCGGAGCCGCGGCCGGGGCCGACCGAGATCCCGTTCCGCTTCGAGAACGCGATGAAGTCCCAGACGATCAGGAAGTAGTCGGCGAACCCCATTTCGCGGATCGTCTTCAGCTCGAAGCGGAGGCGTTCTTGGAGCTCCGGCGTGACCTTGTCGTAGCGGCGCCCGAGACCCTTCTCGCAGAGCTCGACGAGGTAGTCGAACGCGTCGCGCCCGTCGGGCACCGGATAGTGGGGCAGCAGGATCCGGTCGAGCTCCATCGTCACCGAGCAGCGTTCCGCGATCTCGACCGTGCGGCGCATCGCCTCCTCGTGTCCGGGGAAATCGAGGGCCATCTCCTCCGAGGTCTTGAAGTAGAACTGGTCGGTGTCGAAGCGCCAGTGATCGGGGTTGCGCAGCGAGTCGCCCGACTGGATGCAGAGCAGCGCCTCGTGTGCGCGAGCATCCTCGTGGCGGAGATAGTGGACATCGCCCGTGGCGACGAGGGGAAGCTTCGCGCTCGCCGCCAGCTCTGTGAGACCCGGGTTGATCCGCTGCTGAACCTCGAGGCCGGCGTTCTGCATCTCCACGTAGGTCGAGTCCCGGCCGAACACCTGCGCCAGCCGGTCGAGGTCGGCGGCCGCGTCCTCCGCGCGGCTCTCCTCGAGAGCCTTGCAGACCCGGCCCGACAGGCATCCGGAGAGCGCGATCAGGCCGCCGGAGTGGCGCTCGAGCAGCTCCCAGTCCACGCGTGGCTTGTAGTAGTACCCCTCCAGGTAGCCGAGCGAGGAGAGCTTGATCAGGTTCGCGTAGCCCTCGTTCCGCTCCGCGAGCAGGGTCAGGTGCGCGTATCCCTTCGCCTGCGCGTGACGATCTTCGGCGACGTAGACCTCGCAGCCGAGCACGGGCTTCACACCGACCTTTCGCGCCTCTCGGTAGAGCTCCACCGCGCCCGCGAGCGAACCGTGATCGGTGAGCGCGACCGCAGGCATCTCGAGCTCGGCCGCGCGGCCGACGAGCGCCGGAATACGGCAGGCCCCGTCGAGGATCGAGTACTCGGAGTGGACGTGGAGGTGGACGAAGGGCAGCGACGGCGAGGGGGCCACGGGACGGCCATTGTAGGTCGGCCCCAGGACCGCACCCGGCGCGCCGCCTGACCGATCGGCCGCAGCGGTTTACAACCGTGGCGGCACGGTCGGTCTCCATTTCTGCCGCCTCCTCGCGAGACTCTCGAAGAGGGGCTGAGACTCGGTCTAGCGTCGCCCGGCGGGCACGTCGATCACCTGCTGCGAAGCCCCGCCGTCGACGAGGTAGCTCGCTCCGGTCACGTAGCTCGCCTCGTCCGAGCAGAGGAAGGCGACGAGCGCCGCGACCTCGTCGGGGCGCCCCGGCCGGCCGAGCGGAACCTCCCCGCCCAGCGCCTCCGCCTCGCTGTTCCGCTGCGTCGCGATCGCGCCGGGCGCAACGGCGTTCACTCGGATCCCGAGGGGCGCGAGCTCGAGGGCGAGAGAGCGTGTAAGCATCCCCAGTGCGGCCTTGGCAGAAGCGTAGACGGCAAAGCCCCGGCGCGGCGTCGTCTCGTGGATCGAGGTTACGTTGACGATCACGCCGCCGTCGCTCATGGCTCGCGCGGCCGCCTGCGAGGCGAGGAACGCCGCCCGCACGTCCACAGAGAACGTCAGGTCGAAATCCTCGACGGTCAGCTCGAGCACCGGGCCCGCCGTGGAGAGGCCGGCGTTGTTGACAAGCACGTCCAGCGCGCCGAAGGCAGCCACGGTCTCGGCGACGAGCCTGCCGGGCACCTCCGGGTCGGCGAGATCGCCCGAGACCCACCGAACCGGCCCGAGATGAGCAAGCCGATCGAAGGCGTCCACCTTCCCGTCGTCGCGGTTCTGCGTCGCGAAGCCGAGCGCGTAGCCGTCTTCGAGGAGTCGCTTCGCAATCGCGTATCCGATGCCGCTGTTGGCGCCGGTGACGAGCGCGATCCGCATTCGTCCCATCCTAGGGATGCGGAGTGGCGTGAACTGCGTTGTCGCGCTGGAAGCTGCGCCCGTGATCGCGGGTCAGGACGGCGAAGTTGCCGGTTCCATCACGACGGTCAGACGCTGTCGAAATCGGTGCGGTCGCCGGAGCCGCGCCTGCGCCAGAACCAGAGCCCGGCGAGCGCGGCGAGGGCAGCGCCGAGGATCGCCGCGCGCTTCGACTTTCCGCCCGCGTCTCCGCCGGCGCCCGGCACGACGTTCTTCGCCTTGCGCTTCGCGATTCGCTTGCCGGCGTTCCACACCGCCCAGCCGAGGACGGCGTTCCGCTTGTTCATCATCCCCATCTCGCTCCTTTCGTCCGCGCCCAGGCTATCCCGAAAAACGAGCGCCGCCCCCTTGCGGCTAGGGGCGGCGCTCTAGGGAGAGAGGTCCGGGGCGAACCCCGGATCAGGGAACGAGGCCGCGTCCCCCAAGTGAAGAGTAGACGTTTCGGAGGATCCTCAAACGTCGGAGCACTTCGACCGACGAACGGAAGCTGCAGGGCACGACTCGACGAGCACGTCCCGGGAGGGTTGCGCCAGCAAGCGTCGTCGCTTGCGCCCGGAGTCCGTGCGGGTCGCCGGCACGAGCGTCCCCACCGGATCAGGCGGGCGTCTTCGCGGAGGCCCGCCGCTTCGGCGGGAGGTGAATCGCGCGGCCAAGCGCGACGAGACCGGCCTCCTTGATCGCCTCGGAAAGGGTCGGGTGCGGCGCCATCCCGTCGGCGACCGTCTCGACCGTCGCCTCCGCGTCGAGCGCGACGACGCCGACCTCGATCATGTCCGTCACGTGGGGCCCGACCATCACGAGGCCGAGCAGCTCCCCGTAGTGGGTCTCGTGGATCGACTTGACCCAGCCGACCGTGTCGTTCTGCATCACCGCGCGCGCGTTCGCGACCCACGGGAAGGAGCCTGTCGCGATCTCGTCCCCGTACTGCTCGCGCGCCTCCGCCTCGGTGAGGCCGACCGCCGCGATCTCAGGATCGGTGTAGATCGGCCGCGGGACGCCGCGGTTGTCGACGATCGCCTCGTGGCCCGTCGCGTTCTCGGCCGCCACTTCTCCCTCTCGGAACGCCGTATGCGCGAGCTGCCAGTAGCCCGCGCAGTCGCCCGCCGCATAGATGTGGGGAACCGTCGTGCGCCGGTGCTCGTCCGCGGCGATGCCCTTGCGGCGGTCGAGCTCGACGCCGATCTCCTCGAGGCCGAGCCCCTCGACGAGTGGCCCTCGGCCGACGGAGACGAGCATCAGGTCGGCCTCGACCGTCTCGCCCTCGCCAAACTCGACGCGAAGGCCGTCGCCGAGCTCCTCGACGCGCTTGCACTGCTTATCGAGCTGGAGCGCGATCCCCCGCTTGCCGAACTGCCTGGCGAGCTCCTTGGAGGCATCCTCGTCCTCCTGCGGGATCAGGCGGGGCAGCATCTCGACGATCGTCACCTCCGAGCCGAAGCGGCGGAAGATCGAGGCGAACTCGCAGCCGATGATGCCGCCGCCGAGCACGACGAGCCGCCGCGGCACGGTTTCCTGCGCGAGGAGGCCGGTGGAGTCGACGCAGCGCGGGGAGTCCAGGCCCTCGATGGGTGGCCGTAGCGGGAAGGACCCGGTCGCGACGATCGCGCTCTTGAAGGACACGTCCTCGCCGCCCTCCACCGCGATCGTGTTCGCGTCCTTGAAGCGCCCGGCGCCCTTGATCCACTCCACGCCGTTCGCCTTCAAGAGCCCGGCGACCCCGCTCGTCATCTGCTTCACGACCTGGCGCTTCCATTCGTTCGACGCGTCGAAGTCGAGCCTTGCTTCACCGACCTCGACACCGAGCTTCGCGAAGGTCTCCTCGGCCTCCTTCAGGGCGTAAGCGGTCTGAACCCACGCCTTCGTCGGAATGCAGCCGACCCGGAGGCAAGTACCCCCGAGTTCGGGCTCGCGCTCGACGCAAACCGTCTTCGCGCCGAGCTGAGCCGCCCGAATCGCCGCCGTGTAACCGGCGGGACCGCCCCCGAGGACGGCAACGTCACACTCCATTTCTGCTCCTAGCTCGCTTGCCGCCGATCCTAGCGGCCCCTTTTCTCGGCGAGGGTGGGATGGGTCGTTCACCTGGCGGAGCCTCTTGCCCCCGAGACCCCCCGGCGGCCTTTGCAGGCGGGAGTAGTCGGACGTGCAGCGATTCGAGCAGGCGCCCTCGTCCTACACTCCGGTGGTGATCGTTCGGGGCGGCGGGCCTCAAGACGTTCGGTTCATGCGCGACATGCTCCGTCACGCGTACGCGAGCGCATCACTTGTGGACGACCTCCCGGTCTCGCGCTACGTCGACCGCTGGGGCAGGCGCGGCGATACGGCCGTGATCGGCCTGGAAGACGCCACGCGCGTCGGAGCCGCCTGGTTTCGCCTCTACAGCGACCGCGAGGCAGGCTACGGCTTCGTGGACGACCAGACGCCGGAGTTGACCGTGGCGGTCGTGCCGAGCCGCCGCCACCACGGGTACGGGTCGGCGCTCCTGACGGAGCTCCTAAAACGCGCGCGCGCCGCAGGCCACCACGCGATCAGCCTCAGCGTCGAGCCTGGAAATCCCGCGATTCAGCTCTACGAGCGCCACGGCTTCGTCGGGATCGGGGAGCAAGGCCGCACGCAGACGATGAGGGCCGAGCTCGAGTAGCGGCCTCATCACCCATCGGGAACCGGCGGCTCGCCTCCGCCGCGCCTTCCCCGCCCCTCACCTGGTGGACTCGGCTGAGTGCGCCAACCCGAGCCCTTCCTACCGGCCGTCCCCCTCGAGTTCCTGCGCAAGCTGAAGGCGGTTCCCGTCCGCGTCGAAGACGTCGAGCAGGCGCAGCTGACCGTGGAGCTCCACGACGACTCCCACCTTCACGTCGGCCTCCCGCAGACGCTCGGCCTCCGCCTTGACGTCCTCGACGTCGACGACCGCGACGCCTCCCTCCTCTGGCTCGCCCGCCGCGAGGCACACCTCCATGCCGTCCCGCTCGAGCCGGGCCCACTCGCCGCCGGGGTCGTGGTAGTGCTCCGTGAAGCCGAGCTTCTCCCGATAGAAGGCGCGCGCGGCGTCGAGATCGCGAACCCGGTACCAGACGGTCACAGCGCCAGGCCGGGCTCTTCCAGGAAATCCTTCACCGTGCGGAGGAAGTCGGCCGCGGTCGCGCCGTCGAGCGTACGGTGATCGCAGGTCAGCGTCATCGTCATCAGCGGCCGGGCAACGACCTCGCCGCTCTCGACGACCGCCCGATCCTCGATCGCCCCCACCGCGAGGATCGCCGCCTGCGGCGGGTTGAGGACGGCGGCGAACTGCTCGACGCCGTACATGCCGAGGTTCGAGATCGTGAACGTGCCCCCCGCCAGGTCGGCCTGCTGGAGCTTCCCTGAGCGGGCGCGCGAGACGACATCCACGCGGGCGGACGCGATCTCTTGGATCGACCTGCGCTCGCAGCTCGGGATCACTGGCACGACGAGGCCCTTCGGGATTGCGACGGCGATGCCGATGTTCGCGGTCGGGTGGAGCTCGATTCGATCCTCCGCCCACAGCGCGTTCACCGATCGGTGGCGCATCAGCGCTAGCGCGCAGACCTTCATCAGCAGGTCCGAGACGGTCGGGCGGATTCCTCCCTCCGCCACCTGCGCGACGAGCCTCGCGCGGAGGGCGGCGGCGCGCGTCATGTCGGCCGACATCGAGATCTGGAATGCGGGTGCCTGCCACGCCTGGGTCAGCCGCCGCGCGATCGTCTTTCGCACCGACGAGAGCTGCTCGATCTCGACCCCTTCGGCGGGCCGAGCCGAAGCTGCGACCGCCGGTGCAGCGGCCGGACTGGCGGGCGCCGCCGCGGCCCGCTCGACGTCCTCTGCGACGATCCTCCCCTCCGGTCCCGTCCCCGAGATCGAGCTCAGCTCGAGGCCGCGCTCGCGCGCGATTCGCCGCGCGAGGGGCGACGCCTTGATCCGCCCGCCGTTCCGGTCGGATGGAGAATCGCCCGGAGGCTCCGGCTGAGCCGATGCCGCGCGCCCCTTCTCGCGATCCGCCTCCCGCGCCGCGCCGGGCGAGCCCTCCTCCTGCTGATCCTCGGCGACGGCCTCGGCCGCTTCGCCACCCTGCGGATCGCTGGATTCCGATCGGAGACTCTCGCCCTGCTCGCCGATGAAGGCGATCGTCCTGCCGACCTCGACCTCCCCTTGCGCGACCGCGATCTTCAGCAGGACGCCCGAGGCCTCCGCCTCCACCTCCTGGGTCACCTTGTCGGTGTCGAGCTCGTAGAGCGGGTCGCCGCGCTCGACGGTATCTCCTTCGGACTTCAGCCACTTGACGATCGTCCCGGCCTCCATGCCCTGGCCGAGGCGCGGCAGCTTGACCTCGCTGGCCATGGCCTACGCGCGTCCCAGGGTGCGGTAGATCGCCTCGAGCACGTCGACCTTGTGCGGGACGACGAACTCCTCCATCACAGGCGCGAACGGGATCGGCGTGAACCTGGCACCGACGCGCTCGACGGGCGCATCGAGCCAGTCGAAGGCCTGGTGCTGGACGACCGCTGCGACCTCCGCGCCGAAACCCATCCGCGTCACGGCCTCGTGCGCCACCACGCAGCGGCTGGTCTTCTTGACGGACTCGACGATCGCGCCCTCGTCGAGCGGCTGGAGCGTGCGCGGGTCGACCACCTCGACCGAGACCCCCTCCGACTCGGCGTCCTCGGCGGCGGCGAGCGCCTCGTGGACGAGACGGCCGGTCGCGACGACCGTGACGTCCTCCCCGGCGCGGTGCACGCGCGCCGTACCGAGCGGGATCGGCTCGAGTTCCTCAGGCACGTCCTCCTTGATCCCGTAGAGCGTGCGGTGCTCGAAGAAGATGACGGGATTGTCGTCGTAGATGGACGACCAGAGCAGGCCCCGCACGTCTGTGGGAGTCGAGGCGAAGACGACCTTCAGGCCGGGGACGTGAACGAACCACCCCTCGAGCTGCTGCGCGTGCTGCGCGCCTGGAGACCATCCCGCACCGCCCTGGGTACGAACCGTGAGCGGCACCTTCACCTGGCCGCCGGACATGTACCGGTGCTTCGCAGCCTGGTTCACGAGCTGCTCCATCGAGAGCGTCGTGAAGTCCTCGTACATGATCTCGACGACCGGCCGCATCCCTTGCATGGCCGCGCCGATGCCGGCACCGACGATCGCCATCTCGGAGATCGGAGTGTTGCGAACCCGCTCCGGGCCGAACTCGGCGAGCAGGCCCTGGGTGACGGCCATCGAGCCGCCCATCTCGGCGATGTCCTCGCCCATGATGAAGACGTCCTCGTCGCGCTTCATCGCCTGCGTGAGCGCGTCCCGGATCGCCTCGCGATAGCTCAGCTCGGCCATGTTCGACGGCCTGTCACGCGTAGACGTTCTTCAGGGCGTCTTCGGGCTTCGGGTCGGTTCCCGCCTTCGCGAACTCGACCGAGCCGTCGACGAGCTCCTGCACCTCGCTGTCGATCTCCTCCAGCTCCTCGTCGCCGAGCTCCAGGCGCTCGCGCAGCTTGTCGAGCGGGTCCTGCGTCTCGCGGAGCTCGCGGATCTCGTCCTTCGAGCGGTAGACCTGCGGGTCGCCGACGTAGTGCCCGACGAGGCGGTAGGTCTCGACGTCGAGGAAGACGGGCCCGGCGCCCGTGCGCGCATGCTCCAGCGCCTCCTGCGCCGCCGCGAAGACGGCCTCCACGTCCTGGCCGTCGACCTTGAGCGCGTGCATGTCGAAGGCGCGGGCGCGGTCGATCATCTCCTTGACCGGCAGGTGCTGCTTCGATGGCGTCGACTCCGCCCAGCTGTTGTCCTCGCAGACGAACACGGCGGGGAGTCCCCAGAGCTGGGCGAGGTTCAGCGACTCGTGGAAGGTGCCGATGTTCGTGGCCCCGTCGCCGAAGAAGGCGACGGCAACGCGGGGCTCGCCGCGCAGCTGGAAGGCGAGCGCGGCGCCGGCGATCGCGGGCAAACCTCCGCCGACGACTGCGTTCGCGCCCAGGTTTCCGCGTTCCACGTCGTAGAGGTGCATCGAGCCGCCGTAGCCGCGCGAGCAGCCCTCGACCTTCCCGTACAGCTCGGCCATGACGGCGTTCGGGTGGGTTCCGCGCGCGAGCGTGTGCCCGTGGGCGCGATGGGTCGAGGCGAAGACGTCCCCCTCCTCGAGCGCCTGACAGACGCCGACGGCGGCGGCCTCCTGGCCGATCGCCACATGCAGGAATCCCGGCAGCTCTCCGGCGCGAAACCGCTCCTCGACCTTCTCCTCGAAGCGCCTGATGAGGAGCATCTCGCGGTAGAAGTCGCGGAGGCGCTCCGGCGACAGGGTTCCCGGTTTTTGCTCGACTTTCGCCACCGGCCGGAGTTTATGCTGCGTGCCGTGGGACTCGTCGGGGACTGGCGGGGGATCGTCGGGCGGCTACCACCCGACTGGAGCGACGCCCGCGTTTCCCTGACCGTGAGCGACTCGGGACGCTCGGATCGAGCCGCCGCGCTGCTCGCTCCCCTGATGCCCGGCCGCCGCAGAAATCGGATCCGCTTCTTCGCCGCCCGCAGTGGCGCGGGCCCGTCCCCCGGCGCCGTCGAACGTGCGCTCGCGCGGCTCGACGACGAGCGGATCGAGGGAACGCTGGAGCTGCTCGCGAGCGACGAGGCAACCGTGAAGCCGCCCACGAGCCGCGCCACGCTCGCCGGGTCCTGGTCGGCCGAGCTCGACGCGCTTCCCGAGGACTGGAGCGACCTGTACTGCGAGGTCGAGCTCCTCTCCACGGACTACCTGGATCGAGGGGCCCTGCTGCTGGCGCCGATCAACCCAGCCCGCTTCGGCGGGAAACCGGGCTTTCGCTTCCGCTGCGCCCGGCGCTTCGGCTACGGGGCCTCGCCGCAGATGGTGCGGCGCTGCCTCGAGCGCCTCGACGCCGAGGGGATCAGAGGCGAGATCCGCGTGCTGCGCGCGCTCTCCGACACCCGGCCGGTCGCGACGCAGGGGCCTGTCTGGTACGTCGGCGGGAAGGCCGTGTGAGTCAAGGCGCCGATCCCAGTTCGTGGAAGGTCGTCGAGCGCGGCTGGAGCGTCGTCGCGAACGACGGCTCGAAGGTCGGCCACATCGAGGAGACGGTCGGCGACTCGACGGCGGACATCTTCAACGGCCTCGTGATCTCGGTCGGGCTGCTGAAGCGCATGCGCTACGTAGCCGCGGAGCGGGTCGGCCCGATCACCGAGGGGCAGGTCGAGCTGACGCTCTCGGCGCAGGAGGCGGAGGGCCTCGAGGAATGGACGGGAACCCCGCCGGGCGAGGAGATCCTGCCGGAGTAAGCGGGCCGAACCCACGCGTTCCAGGACCCGGAGGGTCCGTGGGGGAACCTTCGGGTTCCCGCACGCTCAGCCGATCAGGCCGGAGAGCTCACCCGCCAGCGCGCGGGCGTCGGTGGCGCTTCGTGCGATCACGAGGCAGGTGTCGTCTCCGGCCAGGGTGCCGACGATCCTCGGATGGGCGAAACGGTCGAGTGCGCGGGCGATCGCCGGAGCGCTTCCGAGCTCGGAGACGACGACGACGATGTTCTGGGCGGCGGAAGCCTCGCGCCCGAACTGCTCGAGGATCGCGGCGAGAGCCGCGCGCGGATCGGAGCGGTGCGCGCGCTGCGGCGTCGCGTAGCGGAGCCGGCCGACCGGATCGCGCACCTTCTCGAGCTCGAGCTCCCGCATGTCTCGCGAGATCGTCGCCTGGGTGACGACGCAGCCGGCGGCGGCCAGCGCCTCCAGCAGCTCCAGCTGCGTTCCGATCCTGCGGCGAGCGACGAGACTCCCGATCAGACGCTGGCGCTCGGCCTTCGGGAGCCGTCTGCCGTCGTGCTGCACCATGCGAGCATAGGTAGCCGAAGGTTTCGAGGTGGATATCCTCGGCAACGGACCTTCCATGTTGAGAAAAGGACTCTGGGCCATCCTCTCCGCGGTCAGCGTGATCGCGGCGCGACGAGCGAGCGCCGCCGTCTGGCGGATCGCCACGGGCGAGGACCCGCCCACGAAGAAAGCGTGAACAAGGTCGACCAACTCATCGACCGGGGCGCAGCGCGTCTCCAGGAGCTCGCGCAGGGCGCCGCCGCGAAGGGTGGTGCGCAGGCGAAGCTGGCCGAGCTCCTGGCAGAGGACGCCGCGTTTCTGCGCAAGCTCAAGCCGAGCCTGATGGCGAAGCGGGCGCGGGGCGAGGCGCCGCGCAACCAGCAACCGGACACCGTGGTGGTCGCTCCCGCCGGTCCCCAGCTCGGCTCGCGGCCGAGAAAGGGCGGCGGGGGGCCGAGCCCGTTCCTCATTGTGGGGGTAGCGCTCGCCGCAGGCGTCCTCCTCGCGAAGGTGATCGACTGGAGAGGGCATGCACACCCCCGGAGCTGATTCCCAAGGATTGGGCGCGGCCGCCAAGACGGTCGCCGAGCGCGCCAGCGCGATCGCGCGCCTCGAGCTCGAGCTCGCCGCCCTCGAGCTGAAGCGCAAGCTGGCCTCGCTCGGGCTCGGCATCGGGCTCGCGATCGGCGCGCTCGTTTTCGGCCTCTTCGCACTCGGCTTCGGCCTGGCAACGGGAGCGGCGGCGCTCGCGACTGCGATGTCGACCTGGCTCGCCCTCCTGATCGTGACGGCCGCGCTCCTGCTGATCGTGCTGCTGCTCGCCGTCCTCGCGCTCCGCGCGATCAGGAAGGGCACGCCGCCGGTACCCAAACAGGCGATCGAGGAGGCGAAATTGACGACCCAGGCTCTGAAAGCGAAGCCCGATGCCGCCTGAGCAGCGGACCCCGGAGCAGGTGCGGCGTGAGATCGAGGTCGAGCGCGACGGCCTCGCGACCGCCGTCGACTCCTTGCGCCAGGCGGTCTCCGAGGCAACCGACATCGCAGGAAAGCTCCGCGCGCGGCTGCCCGCCGTGGCGGGTGCAGCTCTAGGCGCCGGCTTCGTCCTCGCGGGCGGCATCGGCGCCACGATGCGCCTGCTCGCGCGGCGCGGACGCGAGGGCACCGAGTTCGCGCGACTGGGCCGCTTCGCCGTTGTCGACCGCGACTGAGCCAGCCGGAAACCGGCCCGAGGTCGGGCAGGTCCCGAAGGGGCCTGAGCGCCTTTCCGCGCGCGAATGGCTGGCCGCTCTCAAGCGGACGCTCGGGGAGTTCCTGAAGGACGACTGCATGGGACTGTCCCAGGAGGTCGCCTACAGCTCGCTTCTCGCCTTCTTCCCGGCCATGGCGTTCCTCGTCGGCCTGCTCAGCATCTTCCACCTCTTCCACGCGGTCGAGAGCCTGATCGGGACGGTCGCACCGAATGGCGTGATCCGCTTCATCGAGACGCTCCGTCACGACTCGCAGGGCGGCGGAACGAAGGCGGTGGCGTTCCTCGTGGGGTTCTTCGGCGCAGTGTGGGCCGCGAGCGGGGCCATGGGGGCGGTGATCAAGGCCGTCAACCGCGCCTACGACCGGCTGGAGACACGGCCGTTCTGGAGAGTCCGGGCGATCGCGATCGTGCTCGTCGTCCTCAGCGGAATCGCGACCGCGGGCCTCTTCCTCCTGATCGTAGTCGGCGGCAAGCTCGGCGAGGCGATCACGAAGAAGGCCGGGCTCGGCAACTCGTTCAACGTCGTCTGGGACATCCTTCGCTGGCCGATCGCCTTTGCGGCGATCCTGCTCTTCTTCGCCTTCGTCTACTGGCTCGCCCCGAACCGGGAGCAGCGGAGCTGGAAGTGGGTGACGCCCGGCTCCTTCGTCGGCGGCATCCTCTGGCTCGGCCTCTCCGGCCTCTTCGCCCTCTACGTGACCTTCGCCGGGCACTACACGAAGACCTACGGGACGATCGCGAGCGGCGTCATCCTCCTACTCTGGCTCAACTACTCCGCATTCGCGCTGCTGTTCGGGGCCGAGCTGAACTCCGAGCTCGACCGCCAGGCCGACATTCACGCCGCCGGCGGGCCTGGTGCGGGCCTGACGAAGCCCGCACGCCGGGTCAGCGGCAGCTAGGCCCCGAGCTAGACGCGGGCGACCTTCACGGAGCCCTTCAGCGATGGGTGGGCGTCGGAGCGGTAGGCGTAGGTTCCGCTTCGGAGGCTCACGGTCCAGACGCCGGTCGACTTCCCGGCAACAGGCGTCCTGCGGTTCACGCCGGGGCCGCTGAGGTGGAAGTTGTCCTTCGCGGTCAAGTCTCGCACCGTGATCCGGTAGGTGCCCGCGTCGAGAGAGCGTGCCCTCACCGTCCCACTGCGCAGTGAGATCGAGCCTCCCGGGCCGACCGAGGCGGTGAGCTTCGCGACCTTCGGCGTCGGCGGGCGCGGAGGCGGCAGCGGAGGCGGAGGCGGAGGCGGAGGCGGCGGAGGCGGAGGCGTGCTGCCGACCGTGAATTCGCCGTTCATCGTCGCGGCGTGCGGGTCGCACTGATAATGGTAGGAGCCCGCCGCGAGAGTGATTGTCCAGGTCACGGTGCCGACGAAGGGCACGTCGGTCGCCTGGTCGACGGTCGTTCCGAGCAGGTGGAAGTCGTGGATCGCCGCCTGGTCGCGCACCTCGATGTCGTAGGTCCCCGGGTCGAGCTGCTTCGCCGGCGCGCCCGAAGCGTCCACGACCGAGATCGTGAAGCCGGGCCCGACGGTGGCGACGAGCTTCGGGTTGTCCCGCGCACCGGCGTGCGCGAGCGCCGCGGCGAGCGCGGCTGCGACGACGAGCGCGAGCGGGACGAGCAGCAGGACACGACGCGGCATCGGACTCCTCCTCGGGCGGATGCCAAGGGATACGAACGCTGAGCCGGCTCGGTTTCGTGACTCGCAGGCGACGGCTTAGACTCAGCTCGTGGCGCTGCGCCGCAACGCGAAGATCGATCTCCTGAAGGAGGTTCCGCTCTTCGCCCGCTGCTCCCGTGCGGAGCTCGCACAGGTTGCCGGCATCGCCGATGAGATCGACCTGCCGGAGGGTCAGGAGCTCACTCGCGAGGGCGAGCGCGGACGCGAGTTCTTCGTCCTGCTCGATGGGACGGCGGAGGTCGCCCGGCGCGGCCGCAAGCTGAACACGCTGGGGCCGGGCGACTTCCTCGGCGAGATCGCGCTCATCTCCCGCTCGCCGCGGACGGCGACCGTGACGGCGACGTCCCCTCTCGACGTGCTCGTCGTCACCGATCGCGACTTCCGGACGCTGCTCCAGCGCTCGCCCGAGATCCGGATCAAGGTGCTCGAGGCGCTCGCTGAGCGCCTGGCCCCGGAATCCCTGTAACGACGCACCGCAACCCGGCGTCCGGCGGGTCGTGCCGCGGCCGTGGGCACAACGGCACGAGCGACCTACAATCGGACTGTGGACGAGCCGCAGGAGAGCCCCGTGCGCCGTTTTCTCGAGGCCCTGATCGCCCCCGTGCGCCGGTACGGGATGAAGAGCTTCCCGTACTCGATCGCGATCGCCGGCACGCTCGCCGGGGTCTTCTCGGCCTCGGGAATCGTCATGCCGCTCTGGGCATACATCGCCATCGCGGCCGGCGCCTTCCTCGGGGTACTCGCCGTCTTCATCCTCTCCTCCCCCCGCTACAAGTTCTGGGTCTTCTCGCTCGTCTACCGCCGGCCGGTCGAGAAGGATCCGATCGACCGGCCCTACCACCTCCACCTGCGGGGCAGCGACGCGAAAGCGCCCGTCCTCCAGGTGGCGGCCGGCCGGAAGATCGACCACGTCTACGAGGCAGGACTGCGGTCGCTGCTCACGGCGCGAAATCCCGTCTCGATCACCGCGGCCCCGGCGCGAGACGTGTCGCGGAAGGATCAGCTCCCGGCCGGCATGTGGGGCCGCGGCGGCTCCCGCACCGAGTGCGTCGTCGACCCGAGCGCCTTCGGGATCCCGCTCGAGCCCTACAGCTTCGAGCGCCACCTCACGGGCGCCGCGCACGACACGGAGCACTCCCTCGCGATCAAGGACGTCGTCTACCTCCCCCACCTCGCCGTCGCACTGCGCGGTGCCGGCTACGACCGCGGGCGCCCGGCCGACCCCTTCATGTGGCCCGAGCACTGCGTCGACATGCAGTTCCTCGCGGCGCACGACCTCGTGGTCGTCGGCGGCGGCGACACCAACTTCTGGCACGGAGCCCTCTTCGAGCCGATCTTCAGGAGCTTCTCCGACCCCGCGTCGACCGTGCCGCTCGCGTTCGACCTGCGCGACCCAACAGGCACGCTCTCGTTCTACGGCTCTCAGTCGATCAACCTGCAGCTCACGAACCGCCACCTGATCCCCGGCCTGGAGGGTGCGCGGCGGTTCGAGCTCGACGAACGGCACTTCCCGACCTGCGCGATGATCCTCGCCTGCGAGAACCCGTTCGCCCGGGCGCTCGGACGCGACCACTGGTGCGTGTTCGTGGCCGGGACGCGCAGCCTCGGAACCAGCGGCGCGATTCTCGGGCTGGCGGCGATCCTCGAGCAGATGCGCGCCGACCCCGACGTGCACTACTCGAGCCTCGTCGACACTGCCGAGCCGAATGTGAAGGCGGCGGTCGCCGCGCTTCTCACCCGGACGGTGCGCTGCGAGTACTCGGCGGACGAGCGCGACGGCGAGATCCGTCCGCGCGGGTGGAACGAGATCCCGGTCGACCGTCCCGACCCCGACTACCGCGACTCCTACATGGCGATCGGCGTCGAGTACCTCGACAACACGGGGGAGGTTCCGGTGTGGCGGCCACTGGTCGACCTTGCACCCGCCGACGGATCGTTGCCGGCACGCACGCCGGAGCCCGAGGTCGTGCATGCCTGAGGTTCCGGAGACCCACTACAAGCTCGTCACCCGGGGGATCCTCGACGGCCGGGTTGTGCCCTTCCTCGGCGCGGGCGTCAACCTCTGCGGACGCCCTCCGGACACCGCCTGGAAGCAAGGCGAGTACTACCCGAGCGGGACCGAGCTGGCCGCCCATCTGGCCAAGCACTTCGACTACCCGCCCGAGGAAGACCAGGACCTGGATCGGGTCGCCGACTACGTCGCGATCATGGCCGGCTCGGGGCCGCTCTACGAAACGCTCCACGAGCTCTTCGACGCCGACTACCCGCCCACCGTCCTCCACAAGTTCCTCGCCGACATCCCGACCATCCGCCGGGAGCAGGAGCTGCCCCAGCGCCACCAGCTGATCGTCACCACGAACTACGACGACGCGATGGAGCGCGCGCTCGACGCGGAGGGCGAACCCTACGACCTCGTCTCCTACTGCGCCGACGGCGAGTCCCGCGGCAAGTTCCTCCACTGGGCCCACGGCGAGGACGAGGCGCGGCCGATCGAGCGTCCGAACGAGTACGCCGAGATCTCGCTCGAGGAGCGCACGGTGATCCTGAAGATCCACGGCCTCGTCGACCGCAAGACGCTGGCCCAGGAGTTCGACAGCTACGTGATCACCCAGGATCACTACATCGACTACCTGGCGCGCTACGAGCTCTCCAGCCTCATCCCGGTGACGCTCGCGGCGAAGCTGAAGAAGAGCCACTTCCTCTTCCTCGGCTACGCGATGCGCGACTTCAACCTGAAGGTGATCCTCCGGCGGATGTGGGGCGAGCAGAAGCTCTCCTACAAGTCTTGGGCGGTCCAGCTCAACCCCTCGCCTCTCGATCAGGAGCTCGCGCGCGCCCGCGGCGTCGACATCGTCGACGTGCGGCTCGAGGAGTACGCCGAGGAGCTCGAGCAGCGGGTTCGGACCCCGGTCGTGGAGCCCGCGTGACGGGAGCCCTGGCCCCTGCACCGCCGCGGCTCGAAACGCCGTACAAGGGCCTCACCTACTACTCGGAAGGCGATGCCCCCTACTTCTTCGGGCGCGAGTCCGAGACCGAGATCATCATCGCGAACCTGATGGCGTCGAGGCTGACGCTGCTCTACGGCGAGAGCGGCGTCGGCAAGAGCTCGGTCCTCCATGCCGGCGCCATGCGGCGGCTCCACCAGCTGGCCCGCCAGAACCTCGCCGACTTCGGCCAGCCCGACTTCGTCGCCGTCTCGTTCCGCAACTGGCAGAACGACCCGATCGCCGGCCTCCGCGACGCGATCCGCACGACGGTCGCGGAGGTGCTCCCGGACGTCGAGCCGGTCGAGCCGAAGGAGCGCCTCGACGAGGAGCTCTTCGAGTGGTGCGAGCGCATCGACGGCGACCTGATCCTCGTCCTCGACCAGTTCGAGGAGTACTTCCTCTACCACCCGAGCGAGGGCGGCCCAGGCAGCTTCGCGCTCGAGTTCCCCCGCTCGCTCAACCGTCCCGATCTGCGCGTCAGCTTCCTGATCGGTATCCGCGAGGACGGGCTCGCGAAGCTCGACGCCTTCAAGGGCCGCATCCCGAACCTCTTCGACAACTACCTGCGCATCGACCACCTGTCCCTGAAGGCCGCGCGGACGGCAATCGAGAGCCCGATCCGCAAGTGGAACGAGCTCCACCAGGACGACGCCGACGTCGACGTCGAGGACGGCCTCGTCGAGGCGGTGCTCGAGCAGGTGCGAGCCGGTCAGTTCTTCCTCGGCACCGGGGGTGCCGGCACGGTCGTCGAGTCGAAGAACGGCAGGGGGAACGTGATCGAGACGCCGTTCCTCCAGCTCGTGATGACCCGGCTGTGGGAGGAGGAGCTCGGTTCCGGATCGCACGTCCTGCGGCGGGAGACGCTCGACCGCCTGGGCGGCGCCGAGCGGATCGTCCGAACGCACCTCGACCGCGTCATGGGCGCGCTGCCCGCGGAGGAGCAGGATCTGGCCGCGGACGTCTTCCGCCAGCTCGTGACCCCCTCCGGCGCGAAGATCGCGCACGCGCTGCCCGATCTGGCGGAGTACGCCGAGCGGCCGGAGGCCGACATCGTCCCGGTGATCGAGCACCTCTCCTCCAGCGACATCCGGGTGCTCCGGCCGGTCGCACCGCCGCCGGGCGAGACAGGCGGGCTGCGCTACGAGATCTTCCACGACGTCCTCGCCGCGGCGATCCTCGACTGGCGCACGCGCTACGTGCAGGCCGAGAAGGAGCGCGAGCTCCAGGAGAGTCTGGCCGAGCAGGAGCGCGAGCGCCGGGCGGCCGAGGAGCAGGCGGCGCGCGAGCGCCGCCGGGCCCGGATTTCGATGGCGCTCGCGGCGCTCGCGATCGTCGGCGGGATGGCGGCGGCGCTCCTCGGCGTCTGGGCGTGGCAGCAGAAGAACACTGCGCAGCGCGAGCGCGCGACCGCGAAGTCGCAGGGTCTCGCTGCGACCGCCATCCGCTTTGCCGACTTCGACCCGCGCCTCGCCACGGCACTCGCGGTTCACGCGACCGATATCCGGGCCACCGCACCCGCCGAGGACGCGCTGCGCATCTCGCTCTCCGTCTCGCTCGTCCGGCGGATCCTGCGCGGTCACGCGAACTGGATCAACAGCGCCGTCTACAGCCCCGACGGCACGCGGATCCTGACGACCAGCGACGACAAGACTGCCCGCATCTGGGACGTGCGCACAGGTAAGGCGCGCATCCTCCAGCCGAACCCCGACTTCGTCGTTTCGGGCGTCTTCAGCCCAGACGGGCGCCGCGTCGTCACCGCGAGCGGGAAGACCTTCAGGATCTGGGACGAGGCGAGCGGCAAGCCGATCTTCACCCAGCACCAGCCCGACTACGTCTCGAGCGTTGCGATCAGCCCGAACGGCAGGTACATCGCGACGACCTCGAGCGATGGGATGGCCAGGGTCTGGAGCGCCGACGGGAAGCGGCAGATCGTCTCGCTCAAGCACGAGCGGACGGTCAACGGGACCGTGCGAACGATCTCGGTCCTGAGCGCCGCCTTCAGCCCGGACGGCCGCTACCTCCTGACCGGAACCGTGAGCCCCGACAACAAGGGCCGCGTCTGGGACTGGCGCGCGAAGCGCGTCGTCAGCGTCGAGCAGGGCAACATCCAGTCGCAGGTCGACTCGATCACGAGCGTCGCCTACAGCCCGGACGGAAAGCACGCTGCGACCGGCAGCTCCGACAAGACGATCGCCGTCTGGGCGCCGCTGACGGGACATCAGGAACAGCTGCTCTACGGCCACAAGGACGAGGTGCTGGGGGTCGCGTTCAGCCCGAACAGCCGGCTGCTGGCCTCGGCGAGCAAGGACGGTGGTGTGCGCCTCTGGGACTACTCGGCGGGGACGGGGGAGCGGCTGACCGAGCTTCGCGGCCACGAGGACTGGGTCTCGGGCGCCGCCTTCAGCCCCGACGGGCGCTTCGTGCTGTCGGCCAGCAAGGACGGCACCGCCGCGATCTGGCAGGTGCCGCCCGTACGCGAGCTCCTCGGCCACACCGACTGGGTGACCTGGGCCTCCTACAGCGCCGACGGCAACGAGGTGGTCACGTCGAGCGACGACGACACCGCCCGGATCTGGGACGTCAAGACGGGGCGCACGCTCCACGTCCTCGGCGCGCGCCACAACAGCGACACCTCCGTCGGCCACACGGACTGGCTGACCTCTGCCTCCTTCAGTGCGGACGGGCGGCTCGTTGCCACCTCGAGCGACGACAACACGGCCCGGCTCTGGGACGCGCACACCGGGAAGATGCTGAAGGTGCTCGAGGGGCACGGCGACTGGCTGACGGACGCGTCGTTCAGCCCCGACGGCGGCCGTCTCGCCACGTCGAGCCTCGACCAGACCGTCCGGATCTGGGACACGCGAACGGGAAAGACGGTCAAGACGCTGGACAGCTTCACGCGGACGATCGAGACGGTCGTCTTCAGCCCGAACGGGCGCTATCTCCTCACCGCGAGCGACGACCGGACCGCCCGCGTCTGGAACTGGCAGACCGGCAAGATCGTCAAGACCCTCTCCGGCCACCTGGGCTCGGTCTACCAGGCCGTCTTCAGCCCGGACTCACGCCTCGTCGCGACCGCGAGCACCGACGGGACCGCTCGTGTCTGGCGCTGGCGCACCAGCGACCCGCCGCTGATCCTCCGCGGCCACACCCAGCCCGTCACGAGCGTCGCCTTCAGCCCAGACGGCACGCGCCTCGTCACCGGTAGCGCCGATCGGATCACGCGCTTCTGGGAGGTCGCCTCCGGCAAGCTCCTCGGCTCGGTTCGCTGGCACGCCGACACGATCGAGTCGGTGGCGTTCAGCCCCGACGGGCAGTCCGTCCTCTCGGCCAGCGACGACCGCACGGCCAAGGTCTACGCCTGCGACACCTGCGAGAGCGTGCCGACGCTCCTTGCGACCGCCCGGGCCCGCGTCCAGCGAACCGTGCTGCCGGGCGAGATCGACCCGTACCTGCGCTAAGGGCATGTCCGGAAAGTGGCCACGGCGCGTGACGACTGTCAGGCGCCCTGGTTCACTTTTTGGACAGGCCCCTAACGCAGCTCCGCGCCGAAGCGCTCGCGGAGCGCAACGACGATCCGGTCGCGCAAGCCGGCGGCGTCGCGGTCGGAGAGCGTTCGCTCCGGGGACTGGAAGAGCGCTGCGAACGCGATCGACTTGCGCCCCTCGCCGACCTGGGCGCCGTGATAGACGTCGAAGGCGCGCAGGTCGCGCAGGTCGGGCCCGGCGGCCTCGCGTGCGGCCTCGACGAGCTTGCCGGCCGGGACGTCCTCCGGCACAACGAACGCAAGGTCCTGCCGCACGGCGGGATACGTCACGACGTCCTCGTAGACGACCGGCTCGACGATGCCGGCGAAGAGCTCGCCCAGGTCGAGCTCGAAGCCCCCCCAGACGCCCTCGAGATCCCGCGGGTGGAGCTCACCGACGATGCCGCCGGCCACGCGGGCGGCCTTGCCCGGGTGCAGCGGCTCGGCTCCGGCGCGCTCGAAGCGCGCAGGCGCCTTCACCGCGGCATGCAGCGCCTCGACGACTCCCTTCGCGCGGGCGAAGCCGCCCTCGAGGATCCCGGCGACTCGCACGCGCTCGCGCGGCAGCGACGTATCGCCCGGCAGGTAGACACGGGCGATCTCGAACAGGCGAATCTCCCGCGAGCCCACATCGAGATTCCGCAGCGCCGCCTCGGTGAGGCTCGGCAGCAGGCTCGTGCGCAGAACCGCGAGGTCGACCGAGATCGGTTCCGAGAGGGGCACGCCCGGGGGGCCGGCCTCCACCGGCCGCAGCGACGGCGTGTAGGTCTCCGAGAACCCGAGCCCGACGAGGACGTCCTCGACCCTCCGCCGCAGCCGCTGCTCGGGCGCCAGAGCCCCGAACATCGCGCGCCGCAGCGGCAGCGTGAACGGCACCTCGTCGAGCCGGAAGCGGGCAACCTCCTCGACGACGTCCACCGCCCGGGTCACGTCACGCGCGCGCCATGTCGGTACCGTCACGCTCCAGGCCGTCTCCTTCTCTCGCGCGATGTCGAACCCCAACCGCGCCAGGAGCGCCTCCTGCTCGGGCGGAGGCGTCTCCAGCCCGATCAGAGCGTCGGCGCGCGACGGGTGGAATCTTATGGCCGGCCGCTCCGGGAGTGCGCCCTCTACGTCCGTGCCGCCCACCCAGCTCGCCCCGGCGATCTCGACGAGGAGCTCCGTGGCGAGGGCGGCCGCCTGCGGGGCGAGGTGCGGGTCGACGCCCTTCTCCCAGCGATTCGATCCCTCGGTCCGCACCCGGAGCCGCTCCGAGGTCTGGAAGATCCCGAACGGCTCGAAGTTCGCGGCCTCGACCAGAACCTCTCGGGTCGCCTCGCCGATCTCCGTCTCCGCGCCGCCCATGATGCCGGCGAGGGCGATCGCCCTCTGCGCGTCGGCGATCACGAGGTCGGCGGGATCGAGCTTCCGCGCGATCCCGTCCAGCGTACGCACCACCTCGCCCTTGCGCGCCCGCCGGACGACGATCCGGCCGCCCTCGAGCGTCGCGTGGTCGAAGGCGTGCAGCGGGTTGCCGAGCGCGAGCATCACGTAGTTCGTCACGTCGACGACGTTCGAGATCGGGCGAACGCCGGCGGCCGTCAGCCGGGCGCGCAGCCAGACAGGCGAGGGACGGACCTCGACATCGCGGAAGAGACGGCCGACGTAGCGCGGGCAGCCGGCGAGATCCTCGATCCGCACGTCCACCGGCTCCTTCCCCGCGGGTTCCGGGTCGCGGCCCGGCGGAGGGCTGAGCGGCAGGTCGTACAGCGCGGCGACCTCGCGTGCGACGCCGTAGACGGCCAGCAGGTCCGGGCGGTTCCCGGTCGCCTCGATCACGAGCACGTCCTCGACGAGCGGTAGAGCCTCGGCGAGCGGCGCCCCCGGCTCGAGAGCGTCCGGGAGCACCATGATCCCCGTGTGGTCGGTGCCGAGCCCGACCTCGTCCTCGGCCAGGATCATCCCGTCCGAGAGCTCGCCGCGAACCTTCCGCCGGTCGAGCTCGATCCCGCTCGGCAGGAGAGCCCCCGGAAGCGCGACCGCGACAGTGGCACCGGCACCGAAGTTCCACGCTCCGCACACGATCTGGCGCGGCTCGGTCTCCCCCACGTCGACGCGGCAGAGCTGGAGCCGGTCGGCGTTCGAGTGCTTCTCCGCCTCGAGCACCCGCCCGACGCGAAAGAGCTCGAGGTTCCCGGCCGCATCGGAGATGCCGCGCCGCTCGATCCCCTCCACCTCGGCGGCGGCCACGCTCAGGCGCTCCGCCAGCTCGCGGAGAGGCATCTCGACGGGCACGTAGTCGCGCAGCCACGACAGTGGAACCCGCATCAGAACTGCCTCAGGACGCGGAGGTCGCCCTCCCAGAGAAGGCGGATGTCCGGGATGTCGTGGCGGAGCTGCGCCGCCCGCTCGAGGCCGCAGCCGAAGGCGAAGCCGCTCCAGTCCGCCGCATCGAGCCCGACGTTCTCGAAGACGCGCGGGTCGACCATGCCCGCTCCGCCCATCTCGATCCAGCCCGAGTGCTTGCAGGTGCGGCAGCCGGCGCCGCCGCAGATCCCGCAGGAGACGTCCGGCTCGATCGACGGCTCGGTGAAGGGGAAGAAGTGCGTGCGGAACCGGACACGCCGCTCGGGCCCGTACAGGGCACGCATCACGTGCAGGAGCGTGCCCTTGAGATCGGCGAGCGTCAGCCCTCGATCGACCGCGAGGCCCTCGAACTGGTGGAAGATCGGGTAGCGGGTGGCGGTGATCGCGTCGCGCCGGTAGACCCGTCCGATCGAGACCATGTAGATCGGCGGCTCGCGCTCCTCGAGAGCGTGGATCTGCGACGGCGAGGTCTCGGTCCGCAGGACGTGCCCGCCGTCGAGGAAGAACGTGTCGCGAGGCGAGCGCGACGGGTGGGTCGGGGCGAACGCGAGCTTGTCGAAGTTGTAGGCGACCGTCTCGACCTCCCGGTCGTCGCGGATCTCGTATCCGAGCCCGAGGAACGCGTCCTCGACCTGCCGCCGGACCTGCGTGATCGGGTGGAGCTGCCCGAGCGGGAACGGCTCGCCGGGCAGCGTCACGTCGACCCGCTCCTCCTCGAGCCGCCGCCGGAGCTCTTCCCGAGCCAGGCGCTCGGAAGCCACCCTCTCGGCCGCCTCGAGGGTGGCGCGGAGCGTGTTCAGGGTCTGGCCGGTCTCGGCGTCGCGGATCTGGCGCAGGGCCTGCGGCAGCGCCGAGCGGCGGCCGAGGTAGCGCGCGTGCGCGTCGGAGAGATCACCCGCGTTCGCGGCGGCCGCGAAGGCGGCGAGCGCCTCTGCCTCGTAGGCCCCCCAGTCCACGCTGGCGACTGTACTAGCGAGAATGCCCGCCGTGGCAGCGAGTCCCTACGACGCGATCGCCGAGCTCTACGACCCCTGGAGCTCGAGCGTCACCGAGGACGTCCCCTTCTACGTGGCGGAGGCGGTGAGCTCGGGCGGGCCCGTCGTCGAGCTCGGGGTCGGCACCGGACGCATCGCGATTCCGGTGGCCGCCGAGGAGATCCGCGTGATCGGCGTCGACTCCTCCCGCGGCATGCTGGAGCGCTGCGCGGCCCAGGCCCGGCTCGCCGGCGTCGAGGGGCGGCTCGACCTCCGGCTCGGCTCGCTGGCCGAGCCCCCGGTTGGCGAGCGCGTCCCGCTCGTCCTCTGCCCGTTCCGCTCCTACCTCCACCTGGGAGACGACCAGGAGCGACTGCGGGCCCTGCGTGCGGCGCGCGACCTCCTCCTGCCGGGAGGGAAACTTGTCTTCGACGTCTTCGCGCCGGGGCCGGAGGACATCGCCGAGACGAACGGCCGCTGGCTGGAGCGCGAGCCGGGAATCTGGGAACGTGCCGACTGGGACGAAGAGGCCCGACGCCTGACGCTCGCCGTGCGAAGCGACGACGCCTCCTCCACGATGGAGCTCAGCTGGCTGTCGCCCTCCGAGTGGCGCGCGCTCCTCGAAGCGGCGGGCTTCGAGATCGAGGCCTGCTACGGCTGGTTCGACCGCAGCCCCGATCGCGGCGGCGAGGACACGATCTGGGTCGCCCGCCGTGCAGGGTAGGCAGCAGCCGGGCGACGGACTAAGCTCCCGCCGGTGATCGTCGCCTCCGGACTCGTGTGGGTGGTCGTGATCGCAGCGGTCGTGATCCTGCTGCTCCTGATCGCGATCACGATGTACAACCGCCTCGTCCGCCTGCGGAACCGCAGCGAGAACGCGTGGGCCCAGGTCGACGTGCAGCTGAAGAAGCGCTACGACCTGATCCCGAACCTCGTCGAGACCGTCAAGGGGTACGCAGCGCACGAGAAGGGGACCTTCGAGGAGGTGACGAAGGCGCGCACGGCGGCGCAGCAGGCGCAGGGAGTCCAGCAGCAGGCCGCCGCCGAAAACGTGCTCACCTCCGCGCTCGGCCGCCTGTTCGCCGTCGCGGAGGCATACCCGCAGCTGCGGGCGACCGAGAACTTCCAGCAGCTCCAGGCCCAGCTCTCCGACGTCGAGCAGAACATCGCGGTCTCGCGCCAGGTCTACAACGACACCGTCCTCACCTACGACAACGCCATTCAGTCGGTGCCGACGAACATCTTCGCCAACATGTTCAACTTCAAGGCCCGGCAGTACTTCGAGATCGAAGCTGCGGCGCGCGAGGCCCCGCGCGTGCAGTTCACGTCCTGAGCCGATCGCGCTTCACCCTCCTCGCCGCCGCGGCGGCGATCCTGGCGTTCGCGCTGCCGGCGCTCGCGGAGGCGAAGGCCTACGGGCTGCCCGACGCGAACGTCGCGGTCCGCATCGCGAAGGACGGTTCGCTCCTCGTCGACGAGCGCATCACCTTCGCCTATTCCGGGATCTTCTCCGGCGCCTACCGGGACGTCCCGTTGCGGAAGGGCGAGTCGATCGACCGCATTACCGTCTCGGAGCACGGGAGGCCCTACCGGACGGGCGGGTGCACGGAGCTCGGCTGCTCGAGCCCGGCGGGAACCTACGGCGTCACGCGCAGCGGGGACAAGGTGCGCATCGTCTGGCACTACAGCGCGATCGACGAGACGCGCACGTACCGGATCGCCTACCGCTTCCGCGGTCTCGCGAAGGCCTACGACGACGTCGTGGACGTGAACCTCAAGGTCTGGGGATCCGAGTGGCCCGTCGGGCTGCACCGGCTGCGAGCCTCGATGAAGCTGCCCGCGCGGCTCCAGACCGGCCCCCGCTACCGCGTCTTCGGGCACCCCTACTGGGTGCACGGCGACACGCGGCGCCTGCCCCGCTTCACGATCCTGCGGGCCCTGGACGTCCCCGACCGCCAGTTCGTCGAGCTGCGCACCATCTTTCCGCGCCGCCTCCTCGGCTCGACGGCGGGGGCACAGGTCGTGCGCGGCAACGGTCTTCAGAAGATCCTGAGGGAGGAGCGGCAGGACGCCGCTTCGGCGGCCACCGACCGGAAGAAGATCCACGACGCCGTCCACCACATCTGGCGGACGATCGGGATCCTGCTGGCGCTCGCGCTCCTGCCCGCGCTCCTGCTCGTCACCTTCGTCTTCCTCTGGTCGGGACGCGAGCCGAACACGGGGTACGACCGGGAGTACGAGCAGGCGCCGCCCTCCGACCTCGAGCCCGCGCTCGTGCCGCCGCTCCTGCGGGAAAACACCGCCGCGGGGTCGCTCGAGTTCACCGCGACGCTGTTCGACCTCATCCGGCGCGATGTCTTCAAATCGACCCCGGTGACGACGGAGAAAAAGGTCTGGGGAGGCCTGCGCCACGAGCAGGTGTCCGACCTCGAGCTTGCGAAGGGCGACCAGGCCGTCTCCCTCACGCCGTTCGAGCAGCCGGTGAAGGAGGTCGTCGACGCGGTGCTCGGCGGCGGCTCCGAGCGCCTCTCGAATTTCCGCGAGAAGATCTCGGCTCACCGGACGACCAACAGCAAGCGCTTCACCGCCTTCAAGGACGGGGTGAAGAGCGCGATCGGCGAGCGGAAGTGGTTCGTCGGCCCAGGGCTCGGAGTGCTTCTCCTCGCCATCGTCGGCTTCGGTCTCGCCGCCGTGATCATGCTCTGGCTCGCGATCTCGGGGTGGCGATCGGTCTCTCCTCGCTGGTCGGACGTCGTCCTGGTCGCCCTGGGCATCTGCGCCGCGGTCAACGCCCTCATGCTCGTGATCGCGGCGACGCAGGTGCGTCTCTGGCGCCGCAGGACGAAGACGGCCGAGCTCGAGGCAGACCGCTGGCAGGCGTTCCGTCGCTACCTCACGGATTTCCCTCGCCTCGGAGAGGCGGCGCCGGCCACGCTCGAGCTCTGGGAGCGCTACCTCGTCTACGGGATCGCTTTCGGGATCGCCGACCGCGTGCTTCAGGCGGCGCACCTGAACATGCCGGAGCAGTACGCCCAGCAGAGCTCGATCTTCTGGATCAGCCCGAACGGCGATCTGGGGTCGGGCGCCAGCTCGCTCAACATCTCCGACCTGAGCGCCGGCTTCGGGTCGGCGCTCGCACCGCCGTCGAGCTCCGGCAGCGGGGGCGGGGGCGGCTTCTCGGGCGGAGGAGGCGGCGGTGGGGGCGGAGGCGGGGGCGGCGCCTGGTAGAGGGCCGTTCCTCGTTCGGCGCTCTACGGTGCCCCAGACGGACTCGGAGGTGCCCCAGAACTGGCTCAGAGGTAGCGACGAGAGCGTGTCGAGAATGGGACGAAAGGCAGGCGGGCGGCGCCCGACGGCTACGCGACGAGCACGAGCTCGTCACCGACGGTGACTGCGCCCGTCGTCACCACACGGGCGAGCATCCCGCGACGCCCGGCGAGCTCCGCGCGGAGGCCAGAACGTAGCGCCTCCATGCGCTCGCAGGGGTCACAGCGCATCGCGATCTCGAACTCGGCGTCACCGAGGCGCAGGCGCTGGCCGACGGGCCAGAGCTCGACATCCGCCCCCTCGATGGTGAAGTTCTCTCGGATGCGCCCGGGCTCCACCTCGACCGCCTGCAGATGCTCCGCGGAGACGAACAGAACCTCCCGCTTGCCGGGTCGCGCGTGGGCGCAGCCCTCGAGACCTCGACCGGCGACGGCGAGCCGGCTGTCGTGACTCTCCATGCGCCCACTGCCCCTGCCGGGCGAGGTCCAGATAGCGGAGACCGACGCCACTCCGTAAGTCTAGTGACCACGCCGCCGGCGGGACCGGCCGATCTGTGCGCTACCCTCGTGCCCGTCTGGGAGGAGGGGGAGTGCTTCGACGGGCGTGGCTGGTGGGCTTGGCTTCGGCGCTCCTCGTCGCGCCCGCGGCCCGCGCCGGCACCGGGCTCTTCGTCGGCTTCGCCGACGACGCGCTGAAGGGGAGCGGCAGCTCGAGCGCGGCCGCGGCGGCAGCCCGCGACCTAGGCGCCTCGGGGTTCCGCATCTCGGTCAACTGGGACGGATCTCAGACGACGCTCGCGCCCGCCGACGACGCCGACCTCGACCGCGCCGTCGCGGCGGCAGCCGGCGGACTGAAGATCGTGCTCGTCGTCGTCGGAGCGACCGCGTCGCTCGCGCCCCAGACCGACTCCGCGCGCGACACCTACTGCACGTACACACGGAACGTCCTCGCCCGCTACCCCGCGATCGGTGACATCGCGATCTGGAACGAGCCGAACAAGACCGCGTCCTGGCGGCCGCAGTTCAACCCCGACGGCTCGAGCTCCTCGCCCGCAGCATACGAGGCCCTGCTCGCACGCTGCTACGACCTCCTGCATGCCGCGCGCCCGAGCGTGAACATCCTCGGGCTGGGGCTGTCGCCGGACGGCAACGACAACCCGAACGCGCCGACCAACATCTCCCATTCGCCCGGCAACTTCATCCGCAGGCTCGGAGACGCCTACCGCGGCAGCGGCCGGGCGCTCCGGATCCTCGACACCGTCGCCTACCACGTCTACGGCGCGACCTCCGCCGAGCGGCCCTGGCGACAGCACCCCGGCCAGACTCGTATCGCGCAGGGCGACTGGGACAAGTTGATGACGAACCTCCATACCGCCTTCGACGGCACCGGGCAGCAGCCGCCGGGCCAGTGTCTCGACTACCGTTGCGTCTCGATCTGGTACATGGAGGGTGGCTACCAGACGCAGATCGACGCGTCGAAGAGCCAGCTCTACAGCGGCACCGAGAACGTCCCGGTCGTCCCCGACGACGCGGGAGGCGAGCCGGCCTCGCCGCCGCCGAGCCCGACGAGCGCCGCACCCGACCAGGCGACGCAGATCGTCGACGGAATCCAGCTCGCCTACTGCCAGAACTACGTCGGTTCTTTCTTCAACTTCCTGCTCACGGACGAGGCGATCCTGAGCGGCTGGCAGTCGGGCGCACTGTGGGCGGACGGGACGCCGAAGGACTCCTACGACGAGTTCCAGCAGGCGATCGGCGAGGCGAACGCCCGCTCCGTCGACTGCACCCAGCTGAAGGGCGGCATCCCGCCCCGCCCGGACACGGTCGCGCCAGCCGCACCGGTCGGCCTAGCGGCAACCGCGGCCGGGTCTCGCGTCGTTCTCGACTGGTCCGACGCGTCCGAGACGGACGTCGAGGGCTTCGACGTCTACCGCTCCACGACCGCCGGAGGCCCTTACACCAAGCTGAACGCGGAACCAGTAGCCGCCTCCGCCTTCATCGACGCCACCGTGGCGGCGGGTCAGACCTACTACTACACGGTGCTCGCAGTCGACACCGCCGAGAACCTGAGCCCTCCCTCGGCCGAGGCGTCAGCGACGACGCAGGTTCCGACCGCAGTCGCCGTCCGCAGCTTCTCGGCCCGCCGCCGCGACGGGGCGGTGGAGCTGCGGTGGCGCGCCGGCGCCGATTCCCGCATGCTCGGCTTCCACCTCTACCGCTCGCTCGCCGGCCGCCAGGTCCGGCTCGACCGCGTGCTGATCACGGCCCGCGGCGGCGGCGCGGAGGGCGTGTACTCGTTCCGCGACCGCGGGGCCTCCCGTGGCGGCGCCGCCTACTCCCTCGAGCTCGTCTCGCTCGAGGGAACGCGGACGATCGTCGGCCGCGCCCGCGTCAGCGGCTAGACCGCCGCGACCACTCGTAGAGCGCTATCGCGCCGGCCACGCCGACGTTCAGCGACTCCGACTCGCCCACCTGCGGGATGGACGCGATCTCGGCGCAGTCGCGCAGCAGCGCGGCCGGCACGCCGTCTCGCTCCGCGCCGAGGACGAAGGTGGTCGGTGAGCTCAGGTCGACCTCCCTCAGCGGCGTGCCCTCCCCCGGCACGAGCCCGACGCGGCGGCCCGGCGCGTCGTCGAAGCAGTGGACGGGCACGCGGAAGACCGCGCCTGCCGAGGCGCGGAGCGCCTTCTGCCCGGTGAGATCCGCGCAGCCCGCCGAGAGCGCTACGAAGGCACCGAAGGCGTCGGCTGCCCGCAGCAGAGTCCCGACGTTCCCGGGATCGGCGACCCGCCACAGCGCCACCCCCACCGCCCGCGCCTGCGCGCCCGGAAGGTCGGCGCTCCGGAAGACCGCGACCACGCGCGGCGCGTGCGGCAGCGTCGAGACGCCGGCCAGCAGCTCCGGCACGACGTCCTCTCCCGCGACGAGCACGTCCACCGGCTCGAGCGACGCGGCACGGGCCGCGTCGAGGAGGTCTTCCCCCTCGACGACGAACAGCCCGAGTCGCTCGCGCTGGCGGCGTCCCTGAAGCCTGCGAACGAGCTTGAGCCGCGGGTTGGACGCCGACGTGATCACGCGTCCGCGGCGCCCGGGCCGCAGACGGTCAGGCTGCTTCGAGCGCGGCCTTGGCCTGCTCTGCGATCTTGCCGAACGCGGCGGGGTCGGCGACCGCGAGATCGGCGAGGATCTTCCGGTCGAGCTCGATGTTCGCCTTCCGGCAGCCCGCGACGAACTGGTTGTACGAGAGGCCGTGCGTCCGTGCAGCAGCGTTGATCCTCATGATCCAGAGGCGCCGAAAGGTGCGCTTCCGGTTCTTCCGGTCGCGGTAGGCATAGGCGAGGGAGTGCTCGACCTGCTCCTTCGCGTACCGGTAGCTCGACTTCTTGAGCCCCCAATACCCCTTTGCCTGCTCGAGGACCTTGCGCCTCTTCTTCCGCGCGTGAACCGATCGTTTGACTCTCGGCATCGGTGACCCTAGCCCCTTCCCAGCAGCCGCTTGACCCCACGGGCGTCGCCCGGTGCGACGGCGGTCTCCTTGCCGAAGCTGCGCTTACGCTTGGGCGACTTCTTCCCGAGCAGGTGGCTCTTCATTGCTCGCCGGCGCAGGAGCTTGCCCGTCGAGCTCAGCTTGAACCTCTTCTTCGCTCCGCTGTGTGTCTTCTGCTTTGGCATCTTTGGCTACTCCCGCGTTCTTCGACGGACCCAGCACCATCGTCATGTTGCGCCCGTCGAGGAGCGGTGGCGCCTCGACGACTCCGATCCCCTTGACGTCCTCCGCAAGCCGCATCAGGAGGTCGCGCCCACGCTCCGGGTGGGTGGTCTCACGGCCCCTGAACATGATCGTGACCTTGACCTTGGCCCGCTGGCTCAGGAATCGCTCGACGTGGCCCTTCTTCGTGTTGTAGTCGTGAATTCCGATCTTCGGCCTGAACTTGATCTCCTTGACGTTGATCGAGATCTGGTGCTTCCGCGCGAGCTTGGCCTTCTGCTCCTGCTCGTAGCGGTACTTGCTGTAGTCCATCACCCGCGCAACAGGCGGATCGGCCTGCGCCGCGACGACGACCAGATCGAGGTTCTTCGAGAAGGCGTACTCCGTGGCCTCGCGCGTCGGCTTGATGCCGAGCTGCGCACCGTCGTCGCCGATCAGCCGCACCTGAGACGCGCGGATGTTCTCGTTCACCTGGTCCTGCCGTACCGGCCGTACCGGCTCGACGAACCGCCGCGGCCTCAAAGGGGTGTCACCAAGCTAGCTGGATCCTTTCTTTCGGGGGTGAAACACAACAAGACCGCTGCACGCAGCGGCTCGTCCTCGGAACCGATTCGGTTGCAACCTCCGGCGAGCGCTCGGCTCCGGAGGTGAGGAACGTGAGCCCCTGCTTGCAGGCTTATACCTTAGCAAGCTGACGGAACTCGGAGATCAGGCCGTCGAGGCTGGCGGTCTCGAGGCCGTCCTCCCCACGCCTGCGCACCGCGAGCGCCTCCGGACTCTCGCGATCGCCGTAGACGAGCACGAAGGGAACCTTGTCGACCTCCGCCTCCCGGACCCGCTTGCCGACGGTCTCGTCGCGCTCGTCCACCTCGGCCCGGTAACCGGCGGCGCCGATCGAGTCGCGCAGCGCCCGCGCCGCTTCGCGATGCCCCTCCCCCACCGGCAGCACCCGCACCTGCACCGGTGCGAGCCAAAATGGAAAGGCTCCTCCGTAGTGCTCGATCAGGATGCCGATGAAGCGCTCGAACGACCCGTAGAGCGCGCGGTGGATGACGTAGAGCGGGTGCTCGGCGTTGTCGGCGCCGACGTAGGAGAGGCCGAAGCGCGACGGCATCTGCGAGTCCAGCTGGATCGTCCCTATCTGCCAGCGGCGCCCGAGCGCGTCCTCCATGTGGAGGTCGATCTTCGGGCCGTAGAACGCGCCCTCGCCCGCGGCTACCTCGTAGGGGATCTCGTTCAGCTGCAGCGCGGCCTCGAGCGCGCGCTCGGTCAGGTCCCACTGCTCGTCGGTGCCCAGCTTGTTGTCGGGCCGAGTCGAGAGCTCGGCGCTCGCGGCCATCCCGAAGAGCTCGTAGAGGTAGCGCGCATAATCGACGACGCCTGCGATCTCGTCCTGGATCTGTTCCTCGGTGCAGAAGATGTGGGCGTCGTCCTGCGTCACCTGCCGCACCCGGAGAAGCCCGTGGAGCGTGCCGGTGATCTCGTTGCGGTGGAGCGGCGTGGGCTCCGCGAAGCGCAACGGCAGCTCCCGGTAGCTGCGCAGCCGGCTCCCGAAGAGGAGCATGTGGCCGGGACAGTTCATCGCCTTCAGCGCCCACGGGTGGCCGTCGACGTCGAGCTTGAACATCAGATCCTCGTACTTCGGGAAGTGCCCCGAGGTGACGAAGGTCTCCGCGTCGTAGATGATCGGCGTCTTCACCTCGAGGTAGCCGCGGCGGAGGTTCTCGCGCCGGCGAAGCCGCTCGAGCTCGTGCCAGATCGCCATGCCCTTCGGGTGCCAGAGCGGCGACCCCGGTGAGCGCTCGGAGAAGTGAAAGAGGTCGAGCTGGCGGCCGAGGCGACGGTGATCCCGCCGTTTCGCCTCCTCGAGATGCTCGAGGTGGGCGTCGAGGTCGGCCTGCGAGTAGAAGGCCGTGCCGTAGATGCGGGTCAGCTGCGGGTTGCGCTCGTCGCCGCGCCAGTAGGCGCCGGCGAGAGCCGTCAGCTTCAGCGCCTTGATCGGCTTGGAGTTCTGCAGGTGCGGGCCGCGGCAGAGGTCGGTGAAATCCCCTTGCGTGTAGAGCGAGATCGGCCCTTCCGCGGTCTCGACGAGCTCCACCTTGTACGGCTCCCCCTCGCTCCGGAAGCGCTCGCGCGCCTCGTCGCGGGAGATCTCTTTGCGGCACCAGCTGCGACCGTCGGCGAGCTCCCGCCGGATCTCCTCCTCGATCCGCTCGAGGTCGGACTCGTGGATCGGTTCGGGGAACTCGAAGTCGTAGTAGAAGCCGTTCTCGATCGGGGGCCCGATCGCGACCTTCACGCCCGGGTAGAGACGCCGGACCGCCTCGGCCAGGAGATGGGCGCTGGAGTGGCGCAGTACCGCTAGCGCATCTGGGTCTTGGGTGTCCCGCGTGGTCAGGATCTGGATCCGCTGCCCATCCTCGAGGGGAAGGCGCAGATCCTGCACCTGGCCGTTCGATCGCAGCAGGACGGCCTGCTCGGCGAGCTTCGGCCCGATCGCCGCGGCAGCATCGAGCCCTGTGGCGCCGGCCGCGACCTCGAGCTCCGAGTTGTCGGGAAGGACGACCTTCATCTCGGCCAACGGTAACCGACGCCGCGTCGGGGCTCCGGCCACGGCTCCCGGCGCCAGGTCCGGGGACAGGCCCTGGCCGCGGCCCGACGAGACGCGCCTCGACGGTGGCGTAAGTCGCCAGCATGGTTCGGCTTTCCCCGCTTCGGGCACCACTGCACCGTGGGTGAGCAGCAGGGCCTGGATCCGGGCGGCGACCCGCCGGAGGACGACCGCAACGAGGAGAGCGGCGGCTCGCCGGTGCCGGACCCGGAGGCGAAGGACACCGACGCTGCGGACGATCCCCAGGCGGATTAGCGAGCTGCCGAAGCGCCGTCAGCCCGTCCGGTAGTCGAAGTCCCAGAGCACGTCGTCGTCGCTCGGGCGGCGCCCGCCACACGATTCGTAGAGGCGCATCGCGGCGACGTTGGCAGCGTTCGTCAGGACGAAGCCCCTCGCGATCCCGCGTTCCTGCGCCAGCGTACGGAGCTCTTGCAGAAGCCGCCTCGCGACGCCGCGCCGCCGTTGCGGCGCCGCCACCTGGAGCTCATAGACGAAGAGCGACGAGCGTTCCCCGTGGCGCCGCGCGAGCTCGTGGGCGAGCACGAACCCGATCGGGGCGGCGCCCTCGAAGGCCACGATCAGGATCGTGCGTTCGTCGGAGAGCAGGTCGAAGCGCGGCTCGCCTTCTGCGAGCTGGGCGACCACCGTCTCGTCGCCGCGGCCGAGGCGCCGGATCGCGGTGGCGAGTGTCGACGTTTCGCCCGCACCTTCCGTGGAACCGGTTCACGTTGAGACGGAAGAGACCCGGACGTCGAGAAAGGAGCTCCAGATGGCCAAGAGCATCAGGGAGATGATGACTGCGAACCCGAAGACGGTACGGGGCGAGGATCCGGTCGCCGAGGCTGCCCGGATAATGCGCGACGAGGACGCAGGCGTCGTTCCGATCGTGGACGGCGATCGCGTCGTCGGCATCGTCACCGACCGGGACGTCGCGATCCGGCTCGTCGCGGACGGGCGCGACCCGCAGTCGACGACCGTGCGCGAGATCGCCTCGGAGGATCTCGTGACGATCGACCCCGATCAGAACCTGGACGAAGCGCTTCGCCTGATGGCGCGCCATCAGGTCCGCCGGCTCCCGGTCGTCGAGGAGGACGGGCGCCTCGTCGGGATCCTGGCGCAGGCAGACGTTGCCCGGCAGGGCGACGATGCCGAGACGGGCGAGGTCGTCCAGCAGATCTCGCAGTAGCCGCCGCGCCACCCGAACGTCATCCAGGGGCGGGCTACGAGCCCCTGTCGTGGCTGTTGTCTCCCGCCGTACCTGTGATTTGCTCTCGCCGCCGACGCCCGAAAACCTCGCCCCGGGCGTCTTCGTCGGGGAGGTCTCTCGCGGGCCCGAGCCGATCAGGGGCGTCAGCACCACGACCGCCGGCTTCGTCGGAGCGACGGCTCATGGCGTACCCGAGGGGCCGCCCAGCCGCTGGAGAGCCTCGGCGACTATGAAAGCGGCGCGCTGCGCGGCGCGAAGCCCGAGGAGGCGTATTTCGTCAGGTGCGACCGGAGCACGATGCCTCAGAGCGACCTCGACGACGGCCGCCTCGTCTGCGTCGTCGGCGTCGCGCTGGTGCGTCCGGCGGAGTTTGTGATCTTCCGGATCGGCCAGTGGACGCGCGACCGCGGCTGTCCGTGAGGCGTCGCGCCACTCAACCCGCCCGCCAGACCCGCGCGGCAGCGACGCAGGCCGCCGGCGTCGCTCCCGAGACAATCTATGCGTCTGGCGCGCCGCCGCGCGAGCACCGGCGTTTGCAGCAGACGCTGGCAGCTTCGCGGCGGCGAAAGCCTGGATCCCGCGCGGCTACTCGTGCTGCTCGAGTGAATCTCCGATCAGCCAGAACATCGGCGGCCACAGCCCGACGAAGAGTGCCCGGCGCTCCGCGTTGCCGCGCTCGTCCTGATCGACCGTCTTCGCGCGGATCCAGAGCCCGATGCAGAGGGCGACCGAGCCGAGGGAGGCCGACTGCATCTGCCAGCTGCGCAAGCCGAGGTCGTGCCCGAGCTTCGTGAGCATGCGGAGTCCGTACCCGCTCGCGAGCTTCGTCATGCACGATGAGCGCATGTCCCGCCGCCCCTCCCCCGCGCGCCGCCTCGTAACCGCCGCACTCTGGCCCTTCGGGATCGGGCTCACCTCCTGGAACTACATGTGGCGCACGACGCCGATGCACCGGCGCGAGGTGCCGGGCTCGAAGCGCGAGGACGCGCTGCCGAAGCTTCCCGTGGGGCTCTCGCTCGAGGAAGTGCTGTCTCCCGAGAGCGGGGTGGGGCCGCTCTTCCACCGGCGCTACCGCACCGACGTCCGCGAGACCTCCATGTCGCCGCAGGAGCTCGTCCAGCGCGTCTCCTCTGATCTCAACTGGTTCACGCCCACTGCCTTCGCGAGCTTCCACAAGGTTCACGGCGACGCGGAGAGGATGCTCGTCGGCGACGAGTACGTCGTGCGTATGCCGGGCCCGTGGGACGGGCCGGTGCGAGTCGTGGACGTGACACCCACCTCGTTCCGCTTCGTGACTCTCCCAGGCCATCTCGAGGCCGGCCAGATCGAGTTCCGTGCAGAGCGCGGTGACTACCTCTCCTTCACGATCGAGTCCTGGGCCCGCAGCGCCTCCTGGCTCTCGAACCTCCTCTACCACCGCCTGCGAATGGCGAAGGAGGTGCAGCTTCACATGTGGATCTCGTTCCTCGAGCGCATCGTTCGGCTCTCCGGGGGCCGGATGACCGGCGGGATCGACATCCATACGCGGCGCGTCGACGAGATCCCGCGTGGCCGCTGAGCAACTGCTGCGCGATCCCGCCAGCCGGCGCGCACTCGACCGGCTGCACCGCAAGAGCGTGAACTTCGACCCGCCCGCCCGGGAGCGGCTGCAAGCGGAGGGATGGCGCGTCGACGCCTACTGCGAGCCGCTTCCGCCTGAGGCTCCCGGCCCCCCCGTCCGAGGTGGCACCTGGGAGACGGCGCGCCGGCTGATGAGCGACTACGAGTTCGCCGACCCATCGATCGTGCGCGCGATCTACCACGGCGACGATCCGCTCGAGGGCCGCGACATGCTCCTCGAGCTGCGCTTCCACGGGCTGCGCTTTCACGTCGGCGTTCGCGTCGGCGGCGTCCGCGACGAGACTTCCGAGCGGGCGGGCCGCACGGTCCGGATCTGGGGCTGGAGCTACCGCACGCTCCAGGGGCACCTCGAGATGGGCCAGATGGACTACGAGGTCTGGAAGTGGCTCGACACCGGGGGGGTGCAGTTCCGCATCGCCGCCTACTCGCAGCGAGCCCGCGACGGGAACCCGCTCGTCCGCCTCGGGTTTCGGTTGTTCGGCCGCCGTGAGCAGGTGCGCTTCGCCCGCCACGCGTGCGAACGGATGGCGTGTCTCGTCGCGGAGGAGCTCTCGCAAGCCGGCAAGGGCGAGGTCCCGAGGGCGGGCGACTCCGTCGCGGTCGGGCCGGCGCCGCAGGCCAATGGGCTGCACGACAGGCTCGAGGCGCAGAGCGAGGTCTCGGTCTAGTGCGGCCTCTCATAACGTTCGACCGGAAACGAAGGGCAGGTGGAGGCCGCACTACTCGGCCGCTTCGCGGCCGCCGGCCCCAGAGCGGCCGGAATAGTGCGGCGTCGGCGAACCGTCAGTTTCGAGCGAAACGTTGGGAGACGCCGCACTAGGTGCCTCTCTCTTGCTCGCGAGCAGCACGCGGCAGGCTGACGACGAAGCGACAACCCGACCCGTGGGCGTTGACCGCGATCGCGCCTCCCTGCGCGTCCACGAGGCCCTTCGCCACGGCCAGGCCGAGCCCCGTGCCGCTGTTCGACCGGCGGGCGCGCTCGCGGACGAAGCCGGCGTCGAACATCCGGCCGAGCTCCTCGACCGTCAGGCCCCCGCAGCTGTCGGTGATCGCGACGTAGGGGCCGGTCTCCGCCGAGCCGACCTCGACGCCGACCTTCGCGCCGTGGCTGCTGTAGCGCAGCGCGTTGTCGAGGAGGTTCGAGAGTGCCCTCTCCAGGTGCTCGGCCGACGCCTCGACCGTCGAGTCCGAGCCGAGCAGGGAGGCCTGGAGAGTGATGTTCCGCTGCCGTGCGACGGGCAGGAACGCAGCCACCAGGTCCGAGACGAGGTCGCCCAGGCGCACAGGGGCGAATTCCAGCGGCACCGCCTGCGCGTTGATCCGGCTGAGCTCGAACAGCCCGTCCACGAGCTGCGCCAGGCGATCCGCCTCCGCGGTCAGCTTGCGGTGGTAGTCAGCGACCACGGCGGGGTCGCTGACGATCCCGTCCTCGAGCGCCTCGACCACTGCGCGGATGCGCGCCAGGGGGGTCCGCAGGTCGTGCGAGATCCAGGCCACGAGCTCGCGCCGCGCCTCGTCCAGGGCGGCCGCCCTGCTCCTGCTCTCCTCGAGCCGCTGCGACATCGACTCGAGCTCGTGCGCGAGCTTCGCGAGTTCCTCCGTCGGCGGCTCGTCGACCGACATCGCCCTGTCTCCCGCCCCGATTCGGTGCGCCATGGCCGCAAGCCTCCGGCTCCCTTGACCTACGCGGTGGCTCAGGAAGAGCCCCGTGAGCAGACCGACCGTCCCCGAGCTCACGAGTACGACCGCGAGCGCCGAGTAGGGGCTCGGAGAGACGAACATGCTGCGACCCGCAGCGACCGCGCCAGCCGCGATCGCGAGGAGAGTCGTCACGATCACGATCGTCGTCTGCGCGGCGAGCGACCGGCGGCTGAAGACGGTCAAAGCCACGGTTCCCAACACTCCGACCGCCAGTGCGGCTCCCCCCGCCTTTCCGATCAGCAGCAGCGCCGACGAGGCCGAACCGCGAAGCGTCCACGACGCGACGAGCGTGCCGAGCATGCCGGTCGCGACGATCGCGAGCGCCCGCCTGAGGGTCATGGGTCGAAGCGGTAACCGACGCCCCAGACCGTGGCGATTCGCGCCGGGTTCTCCGGATCCCGCTCGATCTTTCGCCGCAGGCGCTGCACGTGCACCGTCACCGTCGGCGTCCCGCCGAACGTGTAGCCCCAGACGTGCTCGAGCAGCTCGTCGCGGCGGAAGACGGTCGACGGGTTCCGCATGAGGAAGAGCAGCAGCTCGAACTCCCGAACCGTCAGCTCCACCTGCCGGCCCTCGACGGACACGGTCCGCGCGCGCGGGTCGAGCTCGATCTCGCCCAGCCGGATCACCTCCTGTCCAGCTCGGGAGGCCGCGGCGCTCAGCCCCTGCACCCGTCGCAGCACCGACTTCACGCGTGCGACCAGCTCGCGCGGCGAGAAGGGCTTGACGATGTAGTCGTCTGCGCCGAGCTCGAGGCCGAGGATCCGGTCGCTCTCCTCGCCCCGCGCGGTGAGCATGATGATCAGAACGAGGTTCAGACATCGCAGGATGTTGGCGTGGTCGTCGGTGCTGGCGGTGCTCGTCTTCGGCGCCTTCACCGTCCAGGCTCTCGCCAAGTCGAGCGGTGGGGCGGGCTTTGCTGCGAGCAGCAACGATCCCGCGCCGCCGCCGCCCTCGGTCGGAGCGAGCGTGCCCAAGACCTACTTCGGCCCGATGCCCTCGGAGATCGACAAGGAGCTCGTCGGACCGGTGAAGCTTCTGCGGTCCGCGTCGAAGATCGACCCGGTGGCCAACACGATCAAGCTGCCGCTCTACAAGGGGCAGATGAAGGATGGGCGCCTCGTCTGGTTCATCCTCACGGACACCGACGACAAGCCGAATGCCGACGCGCTTGGCCTCAACTTCTCGGGCAAGCTCAGCTACATGGCGGTGGGACCGGCGACCCTCGACCAGGGGACCCTCGCCCCGGCGATGGCCGACGTCCCGACAGGGCGCGACGACAGCGCCTTCAGCCCGATCGAGCGGCTCTTCGTGATCGCGAACGGGCCGATGGGGGCGAACAACCCGCAGCGTCAGGGCTTGAACAGCGCCATTCACGACCGCGGGCCCGGCGGGAAGCCGCTGCCTCCGATCCAGGTCATCGGCGGCGTACCGACGATCGCACTCGACTACAGCCCGCTGTGGGACCTCAACCTCGGCGCGTGGACGAAGCAGGCGGTCGCAAAGGGCTATCGGTCGCGGCTGATCGACGAGTTCCAGTACCTCGACATGGTTCGGAAGGGCTGGATCACGGGGCCGAAGGGCAAGCGCTTCGGCTCGACGGGCATCGTCGTCAACTGCCCGATCGTCATGCGCCTGCTCTAACGCGGTCGCCCAAGGACGTCCTCGAGCCGCCGGGCGCCCTCCGCGCGGCGGCTCGAGCCGCGTCTAGGTCTGTCCGGAAAGTGGCCACGGTGGATGACACGCGGCACGCGTCTCGAGGCAAGGACGCAGGGAGCGTCGATATGCAGGCATATCTGCGCGACCGAGGACGCCGCATCGAGGCGCTTGACGCCTGTCAGGCGCCCTGGTTCACTTCTTGGACAGGCCCCTAAGCAAGCCGTGCCCCCTCTACCAGGGCGACGAGCTTCGCGAACGCCACCTCCCGCGGGAGGTACTTCATCCCGCAGTCGGGCGCGAGGAGGAGCCGGTCGCGGTCCACGTAGCGGAGCGCCTGGCGGGCCTGCTCCGCGATCTCCTCCGGCGTCTCGACATCGTGCGTCGCGAGGTCGAGTACACCGAGGGCGATCGCCTTGTCGGGCAGCTCCGCGAGGATCGAGAGGTCGACCCTCGGCTGCGCGGTCTCGATCGAGATCTCGTCGACGGCCGTCGAGTTGAGCTGCGCGAGGAAGGGGTAGCCACCGCTCTTCTCCCGGACGACGTGGGCGTAGCCGAAGCAGGTATGCAGCGCCGTTCGCCCCGGTGCGTCTGCGAGAGCCACGTCGATCGCCTCGAGCGCGTAGAGGGCGGCGGGCTCCGGCCGGGCCTGGAGGTAGGGCTCGTCGATCTGGACGACGTCCGCGCCGGCGGCGAAGAGATCCTTGAGCTCCTCGTTCACGGCCCGCGCGAGGTCGAGAGCGAGGCTGCGGTCGTCCGGGTAGTGGTCGTTCTGAGCCTGCTGGCTCATCGTGAACGGGCCGGGCAGCGTGATCTTGATCGTGCGATCCGTGGCCGCGCGCAGGAACTCGACGTCTCGAACCTGAACGGGGCCGCGGCGACCCACTGGCCCGACGACTCGCGGCACCGGGTTCGGCTTGCCGGTGCGGTCGAGGGCGGTCCCCGGGTTGCCGAGAGCCATGCCCTCGAGCGCGTTGGCGAACCAGTTGGAGTAGCTCTCGCGCCGCGTCTCGCCGTCTGTGAGGACGTCTATGCCCGCACGCTCCAGGTCGCGAACGGCCAGCAGGGTCGCGTCGTCCTGCGCCTGCTGGAGGAGCTCCTCGGGGATGCGCCAGAGCTCCCGCGCCCGCACCCGCGGAGGCAGGCGCGCACCCAGGCGCTCACGGTCGATCAACCACTCCGGCTGCGGGTAGCTGCCGACGACGGCGGTGCGCAGAGCTCCAGTCATCTCTCTCCTTCCAGCCGATCGACAATCGCGGCTCCGACCTCCGCGGTCGAGGCCGTGCCGCCAAGATCGGGCGTGAGGATGCCGGCATCGCAGACCTGCTCGAGCGCCGCCATCAGCCGACCCGCGGCCTCGGGCTCCCCGAGGTGCTCGAGCAGCAGGGTCGCCGACCAGACGGCTCCGACCGGGTTCGCGATCCCGCGGCCGGCGATGTCGGGAGCCGAGCCGTGCACCGGCTCGAAGATGCCGGGCGTTGCCTCGCCGGGCGCGAGATTCGCCGAGGCCGCGACTCCCATCCCACCCTGGATCGCCGCCGCGAGGTCGGTGAGGATGTCGGCGAAGAGATTCGAGCCGACGACGACGTCGAGGCTGGCAGGATCCCGCACCATGCGCGCGGCCAGAGCGTCGACCAGCACGCGCTCGTAGCGCACGCCGGAGTGCTCGGCGGCGACCTCGGCCGCAACCTCGTCCCAGAGGACGTAGCCGAACCGCGACGAGTTCGACTTGGTCGCGCTCGTGACGATTCCGCGACGCTCGCCTGCCTGCTCGAAGGCGTATCGAATGACCCGCTCGACCCCCGCCCGCGTGAAGACTCCCGTCTCCAGCGCGACCTCGGACGGAAGCCCGCGGTGAGCGCGGCCGCCGACGCCGGCGTACTCTCCCTCGCTGTTCTCGCGCACGAAGAGCATGTCGACGTCACCGGGGCTTCGCCCCGCGAGCGGGCAGGGAACACCGGTGAGGAGGCGCACGGGCCGGACGTTCGCCCAAAGGTCGAGCCCCTGCCGCAGGGCAAGCAACAGACCCCACAGCGTGACATGGTCGGGCAGCGACGGGTCACCCACGGCACCGAGCAGCACCGCGTCGTAGGCGCGGACGACCTCGAGCGAGTCCTCCGGCATCATCTCGCCCGTCTCGTGGAAATAGGCGGACCCCCATGGCAGCTCCGTCCACTCGAGGTCGATCTCGAGGGAATCGAGCGCGCTGCGCGCGACGGCGGTCACCTCCGGCCCGACCCCGTCGCCGGCGAGCAGTGCGATTCGCTTCACTACGGGGGTAGTATCGTCGAGTCGGCCGATGGCTTTCACGCTGACCGAGAAGATCCTCCGGGCGCACACGGCCGATCCCGACGCGGTCGTTCCGGGGAGCGTCGTCATGGTGCGCTGCGACCTGGTAATGACGAACGATGTGTCCGGGCCGATCGCCTTCCGGACGATGGCGCGGATGGGTGCGGAGCGGGTCTTCGACCCGAAGCGCGTCGTCGTCATCCCCGACCATTTCGTCCCGGCAAAGGACGCACGCTCGGCTGAGCTGCAGAAGCTCCTTCGGGAGTGGTCGGCGGGGCAGGGCGTCTACTTCTACGAACAGGGCCGGGGCGGGATCGAGCACACGGTGCTGATCGAGGACGGCTGGGTCGTGCCCGGATCGGTGATCGCCGGCGGCGACTCGCACACCTGCACCCTGGGCGCGCTCGGCGCCTTCGGCACCGGTCTCGGGTCGACCGACATCGCCGCCTGCCTCGCGACCGGCGAGTTCTGGCAAACCGTGCCCGGGACGATCCAGGTCGAGTTGACGGGCAGGAAGCGCCCGTACGTGACGGGGAAGGACGTGATCCTCGCGGTGCTCGCGGAACTCGGGGCCGGCGGCGGCACGAACCACACGCTCGAGTTCGTCGGTTCAGGGGTCGAGGAGCTGTCGATCGACGAGCGCCTCGCCACCGCGAACATGGCCGTCGAGGCCGGCTCGGAGACGGGACTCTTCCCTGCCGACGCGATCACGGAGGAGTACCTGGCCGGGCGCGTCGAGGACGGTTGGCTCGCGGAACGGTCGGATCCCGACGCCGCGATCGCGAGCCGCGTCGAGATCGACCTCGACTCGACCCCGCCGCTCGTCGCTCTGCCCCACTCTCCGGCGAACGTCGTGCCGGTGAGGGACGCCCTCGGGCGGCCCATCCAGCAGGTGTACATCGGGAACTGCGGAAACGGGACAATGACGGATCTGCGCCAGGCGGCCCAGGTGCTGCGCGGCCGCCGCGTCGCCGACGGCGTTCGGGTGATCGTCGTGCCGGCGACGCAGAAGGTCTACCGCGCGGCGATGGCTGAGGGGCTGCTCGACGTCTTCGTCGAGGCGGGTGCGATGGTCTCGACACCGACCTGCGGGGCCTGCTTCGGAGGCGGCATGGGAATCCTGGCCGCCGGGGAGTCCGCGATCGCGACCACCAACCGCAACTTCCGCGGGCGCATGGGATCGAACGAGGCCGAGGTGCACCTCGCGAACGCATGGGTCGCGGCGGCGGCGGCCGTCGCAGGCGAGATCGTCGACCCTGCCGAGCTCTTGGATGCGGTCCCGGTATGAGCGGCAGGCGGAGACGCAGCCCCTCACGACAAAGCTTCGACGGCCACGGCGTGCGAGGCCAGCGCCCGGAGAGACGTGTCTCGTGCGGAGAAGACCATGAAACCCCCACCCTGGGTGGGGAGTTAGGCGCCACCCGCTACCCGCCGAAAGCGTATCGAGCAGACGCACGCGTGTCAGTGACCGCGAGTGACGGAAGCGAGACAACTTTGCACCGGTCGAGCGCGAGAGGCTCCGGGCACATCTCGTGATCCTCTCCGGCCGCGCGATCGTGATCGCCGAGGCGAACGTCGACACCGACGTCCTCTACCCGGGCGCGTACCTCAACGTCACCGACGTGGAGGAGATGAGGCGCTACCTCTTCGAGGGCCTCGACCCCTCGCTCCGCGACCAGCTCGTGGGCGACACCGTCCTCGTCTGCGGACCGAACTTCGGCGCGGGCTCCTCCCGCGAGCACGTCCCGCAAGCGATGCGCACATCCGGCGTGCGCTGCCTCGTCGGCGAGAGCTTCGCGCGGATCTTCCACCGCAACTGCATCAACCTCGGGCTCCCGGTCTTCCTCAGCGGAGAGGCCGCGAGGGTCGCGGAGCCGGGCTCGGCGATCGAGGTGGAGACGGACACCGGGCGCATCTCCGTCGGCGGACAGACCTTCGCCACAGCGCCCGTCCCTGCCTTCCTCCAGGGGGTCTACGCGGCGGGCGGCCTCGAGCCGTGGGTTCGCGGACGCCTTGCCGGCTCGCCCGGCTAGGAGAAACCGGCGGAACGCTGCCGACGCCCGCTAGTTCGTTGCGAGCGCCGCCCCTGTCTCACCGTCGAAGAAGTGCAGCCGGCCGTGGTCGACGGCGAGCTCGACCTCCTCGCCCGCGCTGACCGGCCGGCGCGAGTCGATGCGCGCGTTGAAGAGCGCCCGCTCGTCCGCGAGCAGCTGCCCCTCCTCCCCGCCCTCCGTGGCAGCCCGCGTCGACTCGGTCGTGACACGCCGGGCCGCGATCGGAAAGATCAGGTACCGCTCGTCGCCGAGATCCTCGACGACCTGAGCGGAGACGCGAATCCGGGGAAGGACGGGGTCGGTCGAGGGGCCGACGAGCTCGAAGTCGCTCGGGCGGATGCCGAGGATGACCTTCCGCGACTCACCGTTCAGTCCGACGCCCTCCGGGAGCGGGAAGGAGAAGCCCGCGAAGGAAACGACGCGCTGCTCGACCGTCGCCTCCACGAGATTCATCGCGGGCGAGCCGATGAACGCGGCCACGAAGAGGTTGACCGGCCGGCGATACAGCGTCTGCGGCGACTCGCACTGCTGGAGGACGCCGTCGCGCATCACCGCAACCCGGTGCCCGAGCGTCATCGCCTCGACCTGGTCGTGCGTGACGTAGACGGTCGTGACGCGGAGCCGTTCGTGGAGCAGGAGGAGCTCCGAGCGCATCGACACCCTGAGCTTCGCATCCAGGTTCGAGAGCGGCTCGTCCATCAGGAAGGCCTGAGGCTCGCGCACCATCGCACGGCCCATGGCGACTCGCTGCCGCTGGCCGCCCGAGAGGGCCATGGGCTTGCGGTCGAGGAGCGCCTCCAGGCCGAGGATCTGTGCCACGTGCTGGACGCGCTTCTTGCGCTCGCCGCGATCCATCTTGCGCAGCTTCAGCCCGAAGCCGAGGTTCTCGCGGACCGACATGTGCGGGTAGAGGGCGTAGTTCTGGAAGACCATGGCCACGTCCCGCTGGCGCGGAGCGAGCTGCGTGACGTCCCGCTCCCCGATCCTGATCCGGCCGCCGGTCACGTCCTCGAGACCGGCCACCATCCGCAGGAGCGTCGACTTGCCGCAGCCGGAGGGCCCGACCAGGACGACGAACTCGCCGTCGCCGATCGCGAGATCGATGGCATCGACGGCTCGCACGCCGTTCGGGAAGACCTTCGTGACCCCTTCGAGATCGATTCCGGCCACGAAGCTAGTGCGCCGTCCGGCGGATACGGCGATGGTGCTGGCGCGCGACGAGCAAGCTCGGCAGGGCCGCAGCGAGGCGCGATCTGCGGGCATGTCTGCGCGATCGAGGACGCAGATCCAGCGCCGCGTCGCAGCCGGCAGGGGGCGCAGTCTTCGCCCGGCGGTGCACTACCTCGGGTTGACGACCAGCATCCGCTCTTCGGTCATCTCGCGAATGGCGTACCGCACGCCCTCGCGGCCGAAGCCGGACAGCTTTTCCCCGCCGTAGGGCATGTGGTCGACCCGGAAGGTGTTCGCGTCGTTCACGATCAGCGCGCCCACCTCGATCGACTCGAACGCACGGTCGACGATGCGGAGGTCGTAGGTGAAGAGGCCGGCCTGCAGGCCGTAGGGCGAGTCGTCGGCGAGTGCGATCACCTCGTCGATGTCGTCGTAACGCTCGAGGACGACGATCGGCGCGAAGGCTTCGGCGGCGCACACGGGAAGCTCGCGGGGAACGTCGGTCAGGAGTGTGGGCTCGACCACCCGCCCCTCTCGCCCTCCGCCGCAGAGAACGCGGGCGCCCGACCGGCGCGCCTCCTCGATCAGCGCCGCCGCCTTGTCGGCGGCCGCGTCGTCGACGAGGCAGCCGACGACGGTCGCGTCGTCGAGAGGATTGCCGGTCGTGAGCTTCCCGATCCGGTCGAGGTAGAGATTCGTGAAGCGGTCGGCGACAGAACGGTGGACGTAGAGCCTCTGGACGGAGATGCAGGCCTGGCCGGCCCGCAGGAAGCCGCCGAAGGAGCATCGTTCCGCGGCCCACTCGAGGTCGGCGTCGGCGTGCACGATCACGGCGCCGTTGCCTCCGAGCTCGAGCGTCACCCGCGGTGTCCGCGCGATCCGCCGGAGCTTCCAGCCCACCGCGGCGCTGCCGGTGAAGGAGAGCACCTTCACCCGCTCGTCCACCGCGAGCCGCTCCGCAAGCCGGGTCGGGGACGGTATGACGCTGACCGCGCCGCGCGGGGCGCCTGCCTCGACGAGGATCTCGCCGAGCGAGAGAGCCGACAGCGGGGTCTTCGTCGCAGGGCGGACGACGCAGGGGTTTCCGGCCGCGAAGGCGGAGGCCAGTTTGTGCGCGACGAGGAGCAGCGGCGCGTTGTAGGGCGTGATCGCGAGCACCGGGCCGACCGGGAAGCGCCGCGTCTGCGCCCTCCGGCCGCGCCCGTTCGGCCAGGCGTCGATCGGGACGATCTCGCCGACGACCCGTCGCGCCTCCTCGGCCGCCGCGCGCAGGATCTCGGTCGTCCGCCGCACCTCGAGCCGCGTCTCCCAGACGGCGTTCCCCGTCTCCAGGGTCATCTGCCGCGCGAGCTCCTCGGTTCGCCCGCCGACGAGCTCGGCCGCGCGGAGGAGGATCTCGGCCCGCTCGAACGGCGGCAGCGCTGCGAGGGCCCGGCGCTTCGCGGTCGCGATCGCGAGCGCCTCCTCGCACGCGGCCTCGTCGGCGAGCGCGACGGTCGCGACGACGCTCTGGTCGAAGGGGAAGAGCACCTCGGTCGAGGCAGAGGCCTCCGCCGCCTCGCCGCCGAGGAGGAACGGCCGGGCAGGGGGTGCGCCCGCCGTGTCCGGCGGGGCCGTGATCGTGGCGGCACCGTCCACGGGCCGCTTAACCTACTACCCCGGGAGTGTCCCCGTCGACCAGGGCGACCGCGTCGACCATGGCGACCGCCTTCTGCTGCTCGAGCGTCGTGCCCAGGATCACCGACCGCAGATCCGGGTCGGCCTGCCACCAGCGATCCCACTCGTCGAAGCCGATGTTGATCTGCGCGCGCTGGAGCACCATGTCGTGGTGGAGGTATTCCTGGACGATCAGCGTCAGCACCGCGCTCCGGGTACGAACGGCACTCGCCTCGCCATCCCGCGGAACTCGCGCGATCACCGCCTCCTCGGAGTCGGCGACGAGGGTCAGCATCCGGCCGCCGAGCCGGGTTGCGACGATCTCCTCGTAGCTGTGGCGCACCCAGGTGCCGGGCGGAAGGACGGCCTCGGCCGAGTAGAGCATCCCGAAGATCCTGACCCCGCGCGCAGCGGCCTGCTCGAGCGAGCCACGGAGCGGCTCGACGTCCTCCGCCCAGAGCGAGAGGTGGATGCCCACCCGGGCGGAGTCGACGAGCGCGCTCGCCGCCTCGCGCACGGCCGGGAGCCCCGCCACGTTCAGGAACGACTCGGCCGGCGCAAAGCCGCTCAGCGGGGGCAGCGCCCCGTCGAGGTAGTCGATCGGCTCGTTGTACTGCTTGCGCAGGCGCCCGACGAACTCCTCCGGCGCGATGCAGACGAACTGGGTCGCGGAGCCGCTCTTGATCGAGTGCACGAGCCCCTGCGCGATCATCTTGTCGACGGTGGAGTACACCTTCGAGGAAGGGACGCCCGCGGTCTTCGAGAGCTCGTTCCCGTTCTGGGCGCCCCGCCGGAGCAGGCCGACGTAGATGCGCGCCTCGTAGAGCGAGAGCCCGACGGCCTGGAGCCGGTCGATGACGACGTCCGCGGTCACGCCATCAGGTAGCCGTCGTCGACCGGGAGCGTGTGACCCGTGACGAGGAGCGAGGCGTCGCTCGCGAGGAAGATCGCCGCTCCGACGATCTCCGTCGGCTCGCCGAGGCGGTCGCGGCGCGGGAGCCGGGCGATGATGAAGTCGCTCGTCACCGAGGAGGTCTTTCCCACGCGCTCGGTGAGGGGCGTTCGGAAGAGCGTCGGCGCGATCGCGTTCACGCGGACGCCGCGCTCGACCCACTCGAGCGCGAGCCCGCGGGTGAGCTGGACGACGCCGCCCTTCGAAGCGAGGTACGCCGAGGCGTGCGGATAGGCGACGAAGGCACCGATCGAGGCGATGTTGATCACGCTCCCCTTCCCCTGGTCGAGCAGCTTCCGCCCGAACGACTGGCAGGGAAGGTAGGTGCCCTTCAGGTTCAGCGCCAGCACGCGGTCGAACTCCTCCTCCGGGAAGTCCTCGGCCGGGCTGCGAAAGGCGGTGCCGGCACTGTTGACGAGGACGTCTACTCTCCCGAGCTCCGCCACGACCCGGTCGGCCGCGGCGTCGACGGAGCGTTTGTCGGTGACGTCGACCGCGACTGGGATCGCCTGCCCACCGTCGGCGTCGATCGCGCTCACGGTTCCCGCCGCTCCCTTCTCGCTGATGTCGAGGATCGCGACCGCGGCCCCCGCTTGCGCGAGGCCGGCCGCCATCGCAGCGCCGAGTCCGGAGCCGCCGCCCGTGATCGCCGCGACCCGCCCGTCGAGACGGAAGAGCGTCTCGACGAAGCCGCTCGGGACGATGGGATCGCCGGTCATCGCTCCCCGGCCTCGAGCCCGAAGCTCGTCGTCGCGAGCGGCACCGCGCCGTCCGCGGTGACGACGGCGTTGTCCTCATGCCGGAAGCCGCCGCGGAGCTCCTCGGCGTAGATCCCGGGCTCCGAGACGATCACCATCCCCTCGGCGAGGACGTCGGTGCCTCCCGGCACGAGCTGCGGGCGCGACTCGTGGTAGCGGAAGCCGGTCCCGTGCCCGGTGTGGTGGGGGAACTGGGTGAACCCGGCCGCGGCGATGGACTCTCGCGCGGCGCGGTCGACCGCCCCGCCGGCGGCTCCCGGCACTGCCGCCGCGAAGGCCGCGTCCGAGCCCGCACGCATCGCCTCGTAGGCCGCTCGCTGGCGATCGTTCGCCTTGCCCGCGACGACCGTGCGCGTGTGATCGGCCCAGTAGCCGTCGGCGACCGTTCCCATCTCGATCATCACGACGTCGTTCTCCTCGACGACACGGGTACGCGATCGGAAGTACTGCCAGCCGCTCGCGAGGTCGGGGCCGGAGTAGACGGTGGCGAAGCCGCGGACGACCCGCGCCCCGCCGTGGCCGTGGCCCCTTGCGCACATCTCCGCCTCGACGGCGGCCATGATCTCGACCTCGCTCCGGCCGGGCCGGGCGTGCTCGCTGAATGCTTCGAGTCCGATCGTCGCGATCTCGTTCACCGTCCGCAGCCTCGCGAGGTCGCGCCCCGATTTGACGGCGCGCATCGACTCGAGCGTCTCCGTCACGTCGACGAGCCGCTCCGTCGCAAAGGTGTCCCGGATCAGCTGCTGGGTCGGGAGGCCGACGGCATTCGGCTCGCCATGGATCGAGCCGGGGGCGACGCTCTCGAAGCTCCCCTCGAACCCGACCGCCGAACCGCGGACGCCGTGCTCGCGAGCGAGCGCCTCGAGCAGAGCGCTGATCGCCTGCCCAGGAGCCGGCCCGTCGTTGCGGATCGCGGGGAAGGTGCGGAGCGCGCCGCCCCACACCGACTCCGCCTCTTCGGCCTCGTACTCCGGGACGAGGAGCGTCGCCGCTCCCTCGCGCGGCACGACTGCGATCCCGAGGCCGGGAATCTGGACGTACCAGCCGCTGAGGAGGACGACGTTCTCGGCGAGCCGCAGGACGACGGCTTCGACGCCGTTGGCCGCCATCGCAGCCTGCAGCTCGGTCACGCGCTCAGTGCCGGCGGTCATGCTCACCTCGCAGTCTCGGGGTCAACGGACGGCGCCCGCCGTGATGCCGCGGACGATGTAGCGCTGCGCGAAGAGGGCGAAGACGAGGATCGGGATCACCGTCAGCACCCCCACCACCGCGGCCACGTTCCAGTCGATCGGGCTCTCCACCGTCAGGAGGCCCGACGCGGCGATCGGGATCGTCTCGCGGTTCTCGGAGTTGATGATGTAGAGGCCCACGAGGAACTCGTTCCAGATGAAGATGAGCCCGAAGGTCGCGGCGACCATGATCCCGGGCCGCGCGAGCGGCAGCAGAACCCGGAAGAGCACGCCGGGGCGCGAGCAGCCATCGACGAGCGCCGCGTCGTCGATCTCGCGCGGGATCTCGTCGAAGAAGCCGATCATGATCCAGACGACGAGCGGCAGCGTGAACGCGACGTAGGGCAGCACGAGGCCGAAGTAGCTGTTCAGGAAGCCGAGGTGGCGGACCAGCAGGTAGATCGGGATCGCCACTGCGACAGGCGGCATGAACCGGAAGCTCAGGATCGTCGACGCCCAGGTGTCACGGCCGCGGAAGCGCAGGCGGGAGAAGGCGTAGGCCGCGGGAACCCCGAGGACGAGGGCGATCAGCGTCGAGACGCTGGTGACGATGATCGAGTTCTGGATGAAGGTCGGGAAGTGCTTGTCGCGGATCACGGTGTGGTAGTTCGCGCTGATGTCCGACCAGTGGAAGTGAAGCGACGGCGGCACCGTCAGCACGTCGAGCCGGTTCTGGAACGAGATGATCAGCAGGTAGGCGAACGGCGCGATCGCGACGAGGCCGATCAGGATCAGCACGACGTAGGAGACGACGCGGCCGACGATCCGCATCACGCGTACACCTGCCTCACGCGCACGAACCGCAGCAGGACGGTGATGCCGACGGCGGCGACGACGACCATCACGTAGGCGACCGCCGAGGCGTAGCCGTAGCGGAAGTACTCGAACCCGTTCTGGAAGGCCTCGAAGGAGAGCGTCGAGGTCGATTGCACGGGCCCGCCGTTCGTCAGCCCGTAGACGAGGTCGAAGGTGCGGAAGGCGTCGATGCCGCGGAAAACCGCTGCGAAGACGATCGCCGGCAGGAGCAGCGGCAGCGTCACGTACCGCGTCCGCTGGAACCAGTTCGCGCCGTCGACCGACGCTGCCTCGAAGACGTCCGCCGGCAGTGCCTGAAGGCGGGCGTAGACGATGATGAAGACGAACGGCGTCCACTGCCAGCAGTCGACGACGATCAGGGTGCGCAGCGCCGTCTGCGGGTCGGAGAGCCACTGGACGTTATGGAAGCCGACGCGTCCCGCCAGCCAGTTCAGCATGCCCCAGTCCGGGTTCAGCAGCATGCGCCACATCAGCCCGACGACGATCGGGGTCAGCAGCATCGGCAGGATCAGGAGCCCGCGCACGAAGGCGGAGCCGCGTAGCTGCTGGTTGAAGAAGAGCGCGAGCGCGACACCGAGCACGACCTGGATGGCGACCCCGCCGAAGGTGAAGACGGCGGTGTGCTCGACGGTGTGCCAGAACTCCCGCGAGGTGAAGAGCTCGCGGTAGTTACCCACGCCGATCCAGCGCCACGTGTTCGCGCGCGAGTCGTAGTCCTCGAAGGAGCGAAAGAGGCTGACGGCGAGCGGGTAGACCGAGAACGCGATCAGGTAGAGGACGCACGGGCCGAGCAGCAGCAGGGCCTCCCAACGCCTGTTGAAGACGCCGAAGAGGACCCTGCCGCCGCCACCGGCTCGTGCGGTTGGAGCGGTCGCGGCCACGTCAGCCGGGCGGGAGTCCGGCTACTTCTTCAGGTGGCCGCCGCGCTTCAGGATCGTGATCCAGCGGTCGTTCGCCTTCTTGCACGCATCCGCGGCGCTCGAGGATCCAGACAGAGCCGCGCTGAACTCCTCGGAGGCCGCGCCGACCATCTCGAACGTCTCCGGGACGTTCGCGATCTCGAGGATCTGCGCCTTGTCGAACACCTTCCCTGCGGTCGCAAGGTAGGGAAGCTGCTTGTTCAGCGACTTGCTGAAGAACGTCGAGCGGCGCGTGGGATCGGTCTGATACTTCAGCGTCTGGTAGCGCTCCCACTCCTTCGAGGTCAGGTAGGAGATGACAGTCCACGCCGCGTCCTTGTTCTTGGCGTTCTTCGGGATGCCCATCCCCCAGCCGCCGCGGATCCCCTTGCCGCCGCCCGGCGGAACCGCCACGGCCACCTTCGATGCGACCTTCGAGCTCTTGGGGTTGTAGACCGGCCCCGCGATCGTCGACCAGATGATCATCATCGCCGTCTTGCCGGCGCTGAAGGCGTCGGTCGAGGCGGTGAAGTCGTACTGGAGGACGCCGCTCGACGCGTATTCGACGCAGTCGACCATGTGCTGGAGCGCCGCGACGGCCTGCGGGCTCGTGAGCCGCGGCGTGTAGGTCTTCTGCTGCGGCGAGCCGCTCATGAGCTTCCCGCCCATGTTGATGAACCGGGTGTACCAGTCGACGAGGAACATCGAGACGTCGCCCGACTTCGCGATCAGGCTGTTGCCTGCGACGCCGTTCGCGTTCAGCTTCTTCGCCGCCGCCAGGTACGACGACCAGGTCGTCGGCACCTTCAGCCCGGCGGCCTTGAGGAGGTCCTTGCGGTAGAAGAGGACGACCGAGCCGCCGTGCAGGCCCGGGACGAGATACAGCGTGCTGCCGCCGAACTGCTGGTGCTTGGTGTCGAAGTAGCCGACGTACTTGAGCTCGCCCGGGGGGAAGTCGTGCGGGAAGTCATAGCCCTTGGGCGCCTTCTTGACGTAGCTCCCGAGCGGCTCGAAGAAGCCGCCGCCGACCATCTGGGTGACCGAGAAGCCGAGCACCATGATCGCGTCGAACGACGACGTCGGCGCCTTCAGGTTCTGGTTCGCCTTCTCGATCAGCGGTCCGACCGGGAGCGCCGTCATCTTGACGTCGATCCCAAAGCGGTGCTTGATCGTGCCGAGCTTGTCCTGCACGCCCTTCTCGTCGCCCTCGGACGCGACGAGGATGCTGATCGTCTGGCCGGCGAACGCCCGCGCCGCCCCGCTCGTCGCCGCGCCCGCCTTGCCGGCGGCGGCCAGCATGCTCCCGATCGCCGTCATCGAGAACCCGAGCATCGTCGCCCGTTTCACGAACTCCTGCCGGCTGAGCTCGCCGGTCACCATGCCCTCGACGATCCCCATCGTCTGCGCGTCGCGATGCTCTTCCGTCATGCCCAGCCTCCTTCGATCGCCGTAGCTGCGCCCCTAGCGAGACCCGCGGCGACGTTACTACGTCGGGAGTAGGCAGTCAACGCGCCTCCGCGTTAGGGCCTGTCCGGAAAGTGGCCACGGTGGATGACACGCGGCACGCGTCTCGAGGCAAGAACGCAGGGAGCGTCGATATGCAGGCATATCTGCGCGACCGAGGACGCCGCATCGAGGCGCGTGACGCCTGTCAGGCGCCCTGGTTCACTTTTTGGACAGGCCCTTAGACGGTTTTGACAGCGAGGAAGCCGCCGTCGACCGTGAGGCAGCTGCCCGTGACGTAGCTCGACGCATCCGAGGCGAGGAAGACGACGGAATCCGCGACCTCCTCTGGCCGGCCGATTCGCCCGAGCGCGTTCGCGCGCTCGACCCGGGCCAGCACGTCCTCCGATCCGGCGACGCCCATCGGCTCGAGGTCGCGGGAGCATCGGGGTGTCGATCGTCCCCGGTGCGATCGCGTTGACGCGGATGCCGTGACAGCCGATCTCGGCAGCGAGCGTCCGTGCAGCGGCGACGAGGCCCGCCTTCGCGGCGGCGTAGACAACGCACCCCGGAAAGCCCTGAAAGCCCTGCACGGAGGAGACGAAGACGATGCTGCCGCCCCCGCGGCTGCGCATCGGCGGGATCGAAGCCTGCGCGCAGAGGAGCGCCCCGCGCAGGTTGATGGCGAGTATCTCGTCGAGGTCGTCCTCGGTCATGGTCTCGAAGTCGCGGAAGACGCTGACCGCGGCGTTGGCGTGCATGAAGTCGAGGCCTCCGAACGCCGCGACCGCCCCGTCGACGAGCTGCTGCACGTCGGCCTTCGAGACGACGTCGCCGGGCGCGGCGACGGCTTCCCCGCCCGCCCGCTCGACCTGGGCGACCGTTTCGCGCAGCCCCTCCTCGTCGCGATCGTTCAGGGCCACGCGCGCGCCCGCGCGCGCGAGCGCGAGCGCAGCCGCGCGTCCGAGGCCCGATCCGGCGCCGGTGACCGCCGCGACCTTGCCGTCGAGCGCCGGGGGCGTCACGCCCGCAGCGTGGAGGCGACGGCCGCGAGCAGGTCGTCGAGCGAGGGCAGTACCTCTCGCTCGAGCGAGGCGGCGTACGGGATCGGCGTGTCCTTCGCCGTCACGCGCAGCGGCGTCGAGCGCAGCCGATCGATCGGGACGTGATCCAGGGTTCGCGCGACGACCTCGCTCGCGAAGCCACCGGCTCGCGGGCCTTCGTTGACGACGATCAGCCGGCCGGTCTTCTCGACCGATGCCGCGATCGTGTCCATGTCGAGAGGCTTCAGCGTCCGCGGGTCGACCACCTCGAGCTCGACTCCCTCCCGCGCGAGCTGGCGTGCGGCCTGCAACGCGACGTGAGTCGAGGCGCCGGCGGCGACGACGGTCACGTCCGTCCCCTCGCGCTTCACGTCGGCCACCCCGATCGGGACGAGGTACTCCTCTACGGGTACCTCACTCTTGCGGCTGTAGAGCAGGCGCTTCTCGAGGAAGACGACCGGGTTGTCGTCGCGGATGGCGCTCTTCAGGAGACCCTTCGCGTCGTAGGCGGTCGACGGCATGATCACGACCAGGCCGGGCGCGTGCACGAACCACGCCTCGAGGGTCTGCGAGTGCTGTGCGGCCATCCCGATCCCGTTCGAGATCGGGCCGCGGACGACGAGCGGGACGGACACCTGTCCGCCCGACATGTAGCGCCACTTGGCGGCGTGGTTCACGAGCTGGTCCATCGTCAGCGTCACGAAGTCGAAGATCTGGAGCTCGACGATCGGGCGGCAGCCGATCAACGCGGCGCCGACGCCCGTGCCGGTGATCCCGGCCTCGGCGATCGGCGAGTCGATCACGCGCTTCGGCCCGAACTCGTCGAGGAGCCCGGCTGTGACCCGGAAGAGGCCGCCGTGCCGGGCGATGTCCTCGCCGATCACGAAGATCGTCGGGTCGAGCTCCATCTCCTCGCGGATCGCCTCGTTCAGCGCGTCCGCCATCGTCAATTCCCGCACGGCGACCGTGCTCACGCGAGCCTCCCCGGACGGAGCCAGTCGGCCGGCGCGTAGACGTCCTGCTCGACACCTGACGGGTCGGGGTGGGGCGAGTCAAGCGCGTATGCCGCCGCGTCCTCGACCTCGGCCCGCGCCTGCTCGGCGAGCTCGTCGAGTCGCTCCTGGCTGGTCTCGCCGCTCTCGACCAGCGTGCGCGAAAGCCGCCCGATCGGATCCTGCTCGCGCCAGTGCGCGAGTTCGTCCGGGTCGCGCGTGTCCTGCGGCGTGGCGGCCGAGTGCGGCGTGATCCGGTAGGTCTTCGCCTCGATCAGCGTCGGCCCGTCCCCGCGCCGGGCGCGCTCCACCGCCCGCCCCGCGACCTCGCGCACCGCCAGCACGTCGTTTCCGTCGACGACCTCGCCGGGAAAGCCGTAGCCGGCGGCCCTGTCGGCGATGTTCTCGATCTTCACCGCGCAGGAGATCGGCGTCGAGATCGCCCACTGGTTGTTCTCGCAGACGAAGACGACCGGCGCGTCGAGGACGGCGGCCAGGTTCGCCGCCTCGTGGAAGATCCCCTGCTGGGCGCCGCCGTCGCCGAAGAAGGCGACGACGACGGCCTCCTTCCCCTGCAGCCCGAGGCCGTAGGCGGCGCCGACCGCGATGGCGAGCGATCCGGCCACGATCGCGTCCGCGCCGAGCATCCCGTGGCGCATCGCGGTGATGTGCATGCTGCCCCCGCGCCCCTTGCAGTAGCCGGTTGCGCGACCCGTGATCTCCGCCAACATCGAGCGCAGCTCGAGTCCCTTCGCGATGCAGTGCCCGTGGCCGCGATGGGTGCTCGTGATGTAGTCGCCCCCTCGGAGTACGCCGCAGACCCCGGTCGCGATTGCCTCCTGGCCCGTGTAGGGATGCACCGAGCCGCGGATGAACTTCTCGGCGAAGAGCTCCATCGACTTGGCCTCGAAGGCCCGGATGCGCTCCATCGTCAGGTAGGCCTGCTCGAGCTCGGTCAGAGGCTTGGTCTCGACAGCGCTCACGAGCCGACTTCCTCGATCACTGCGAGAAGGGCGCCGACCTTCACTTCGTCGCCCTCGACGGCCACAATCTCGCCCAGCGTCCCCGCCACCGGTGCCTCCACGTCCTGGGTCACCTTGTCGGTCTCGATCTGCAGGATCGTCTCGCCGGCCGAGACGCCGTCCCCCTCGGCCTTGCGCCATTCGGCGATCGTCGCGTACTCGATGTCCGCTCCCAGCGGCCCTAACCGAAGCTCCACGTGACTCCCTCGCGGCGTCCACTCGGGACGGTTGCAGTGCTGAGCAGCCGGGTGATACTACCTCGGTCGTGAAAGCCTGAGCAACCCGGCTCAGGACGCCGGATGCGCGGCCCCTGCGACGGCCGGTCGAAGAGACCCGTCCGGTACGCTCGCTCCAGCAGCGAGGCTAGCGGGAGGCTGGGCCGTGGAAGACGCACTGCGCGTCGAGCATGTGGACTTCGTGTCGCTGCTGACACAGGACATCCAATGCGCGAAGCGGTTCTACGCCGAGACTCTCGGATTCGAGATCGAGACCGAAGGCCCTGACGACCTGGAATTCCGTGCGGGCCAGATGACGCTGGACATCTTCAACCCAGCCAGCAAGGGGCGACCCTTCGCTCCCAGCCTCGGCGGCGTCGCATTCCGCGTGGCAGACGTGGCCGCCGCGCGGGCGGCGCTGGAGGCGAAGGGCGTCCGGTTCGCAGGGGAGACCGTCGACACGGGTGTCTGCCACATGGCGTTCTTCCACGACCCGGACGGAAACCTGCTGATGCTCCACCGGCGCTACGCACAGCTCTGATCACGCCACTCGTGCAACGTCTATCCGGCCGAGTCGCTTGCGGACGGCCGTGCGCCCACGCCGTGCCAGCGACGCGGCGAGCGCCGCGCCTCCCTGGGACGGCGGTACCACGGCCGCGCGTACGGTGAAACGTCTCGCGCGACGCGTCATCTCTTTCCCGCCGGTAGCGGCGTCGACTACTTCCCGCGCGAGGTCTTCTTCTTCGGCTTCGGCTTGCCGGTGGTCGGCGCCTTTTCGGTCGCCGCGCTCTTCTTGCCCTTCGCAGCCATCCGTCTCCTCCGTTCGAGAACCGCAGGGAACCTGCGGACCCCCCGGAGCCTAACGCGCGCGCCGGGTGGAGGTCGAACTCGCGCGGGCAATCACCTGTTCACGCTCGACATGTCCGGGTAGCGCTCGCCGGCGGTCGCCCCCTTGGGGAAGGCCGCCTCGATCCGCTCCAGATCCTCCCCGCTCAGCTCGACGTTCACCGCCCCCACGTTCTCCTCGAGGTAGCTGCGGCGCTTCGTCCCCGGGATCGGGACGACGTCCTCCCCCCGCGAGAGTACCCAGGCGAGAGCGAGCTGCGACGAGGTGACGGCCTTCTCGACCGCGATCCGCCGCACCTGCTCGACGAGGTCGAGGTTGCGCCCGAAGTTCTCGCCCTGGAAGCGCGGCCCGCGGCGGCGGAAGTCGCCCTCCTCGAGGTCGTCGAGCGACCGGAACGCGCCCGTGAGGAACCCGCGGCCGAGCGGGCTGTACGCGACGAAGCCGATTCCGAGCTCGCGCACCGTCGGCAGGATCTCGTCCTCGACGTCGCGGCTCCACAACGAGTACTCGGTCTGGAGCGCGGAGATCGGATGCACCTCGTGGGCGCGGCGGATCGTCGCCGGCGCCGCCTCAGAGAGGCCGATGTAGCGAACCTTGCCGGCTTCGACGAGCTCGCCCATCGCCCCGACCGTCTCCTCGATCGGGGTTCCGACGTCGACCCGGTGCTGGTAGTAGAGATCGATCGTCTCGATGCCGAGACGGCGCAGCGAGTCGTCGCAGGCCTTGCGCACGTAGTCGGAGTCGCCGCGGATGCCGAGCCACTCCCCCTGCTCGCCGCGCACGTTCGCGAACTTCGTCGCGACGACGACCTCGTCGCGCCGCCCGGCGATCGCAGCGCCGACGAGCTGCTCGTTCGTGAAGGGCCCGTACATGTCGGCCGTGTCGAGGAAGTCGACGCCGAGATCGAGCGCGCGACGGATCGTCGCGATCGACTCCGCGTCGTCCGCGGAGCCGTAGAACTCGGACATCCCCATGCAGCCGAGGCCGATCTCCGAGACCTCGAGCCCTTGGCTGCCCAGCGTCCGCGTCTTCACCGTCGCCCCCCGATCCTCGCGACCACCGGCAGAGCCATGAAAAACGGCCCCAGAAACGCCACGTCCCCGCGAACCCGAGGGCCCGCAGGGACTTGGCGATGCCCATTATTTCCGTCCCCCGGCACGTCCGTCAAGACCCGCACGCTGCCGAAATCCGGACTTTGCGGGCTTCTCGTTTCCGGAGGCCGCCCGGCCCGCGGTTACGCTTCGCCGGGATGAGCCGGAAACGGCCGCTGACGGAGCGGGGAGTCCGCAAGCTGAGCGCGCGCGAGCGCGAGGCCGACCTGGATCCGGACGATGCGGCGGCGCGCTGGCTCGAGGAGCACGATCGGAAGCCCGATCCGCCGCAGCCGATGTCGACGGGCAAGTCGAAGGAGCTGCACCGCTGGCGTCAGAGGCGGTTGCGCGGCGAGTAGTGGAGGGTCACTCCCTCCTGCAGGCGCCCGCGGGCTCCGCGGTCTACCTCTGCTGGAGGTTGCTGACCTCGAAGCTCGTTTGCACGGGCGGCCCGGAGAAACCCGCGTCGCCCATCTGCTCCAGCCCCGGCAGCAGCCGTTCGTCCCGGAACCGTTCCCAGGTCTCGGCGGAGTCGTGGATGGCGACGATGATCCACCCGTCCTCGGTGGCGCCGGCGGCGTGGAACAGCTGGCCCTCCGGAAGGCTCCCGTCGGCCGGGTGAACCTGCGCGATCGCGGCCTCGTACTGCTCCTTGGTACCACCCGGAAACCGGTGGACGACGCCGTATGCCATGTTCGCTCCTCTGCTCGGGAACCTCGGACGGAGCGGCGAACCTAACGCGTGGCAGCCTCGGAAGCAATCGGCAGCCGGATCAAATTCCTAGCCGACCTCCTCGCTGCTGGATCCGGTTCTGCGCCTTGCGAAAAACGACGCCAAGCATCCCCGAGCGCCGCCCGAGCTCGGTCAGCACGTGCCGGTAGTGCACCTCCAGGTCGTCGCCGTCGCGCGCCAGCAGGCTCGGCCAGTCGAGCCCCGCCGGGATGAACGGCTTCGCGCCGAACGGCGGCTTCGTCTGCTCGTCTGCCATCTTCAGGAAGAGCAGGTAGGTGAGCTGCTCCAGGTAGTCGCCGTAGGAGAGCCCGTCGTCGCGCAGGACGTTGCAGTAGTTCCAGAGACGCTGGACGAGACCGTTCTGCACGCTCATGCGATCATCCTCGACAGGTCAGTTTGACCTGTGGAGCCCGACGGCTACTGTGTGGTGAGCAGGCGTCGATCGGAGGGTCCATGGCCTGCTCTTTCTTTCCGGCACCGAGTCACACCTGTTCGCTGTATTCAGCGACATTGAGGCGCGCATCCGGAACCCCGACGAAGGTCTTGACGCCTCTGTCTTCACGGCTGCGCCGATGCAGGCAGCGGCGGAGCATTCGGGCTCCTCGAGCGCGAGCTTGACGGTCGCGGACGAGTCGAGATGCGTGGCGCTCACCGCTCATCGAGGCGCAGCCGGGCGAGGACGGCGGAAGGCGCTTCCTGCCCCTGCGCCAGCGGTAGCGGCGCGGGTAGGTCATCGAGAGTACCGGTGGCCGCGGTCAAGTCGCCCGAGGCACGAAGGCGCCCGAGCGGCCCGTCGTCGAGCAGGGGCGCGAGCACCGCGACGGGATGGCCGCGATCCGTCACCTTGATCGTCTCGCCCTCGCGACCCGGCGGAGCAACTCGCTCGCGCGCTGTCGCAGCTCCCTCACTCCCACGGCATCACCCGCCGCAGGAACTCGTCGAAGAGCGGAACGGTGAACGCGGTGTCGCCGTGAGCCGGGCTGTAGATCATGCCCTTGCGGATGAGGTCGCTTCGCCTCGGACCGACGCTTTCGACGCGCACACCCAACCTGGCGGCGATGTCGCCGCTTCGGTGAGGACCGGGGCCGAGCTCGGCCATCGCCCGGAGATACTCGCGCTCCTTCGGCGTCAGTCGATCGAGCCGCACCCGGAAGAAGTCGCGGTCGAGCGCGGCGAGCACCAGAGGCTTGACCGCGTGGACGTCGTCAACCGGGATCGGCGAGGCGAGCGCGTGGTTCCAGACGTGGTAGCCCCACTCCTGAAGGAAGTAGGGGTAGCCCTGCGAGGCGGCGACGAGCTCGTCGAGCGCCTCGGCCGCGAAGGAGACGCCCGAGCTGCGAGCGGGGATCTCGAGGGCCGCTCGGGCGTCGGCTTCGCCGAGCGAGCCGATCTCGGGAAACTCGAACAGCCGCTCCGAGTACGAACGCGCTTCTCCCGCAAGCCCGGGGAGCTGTGGGAGGCCCGCACCGACGAGGACGAGCGGTAGGTTGAGCTGTGTCGATCGGTGGATCGCGACGATCACCGCCGAGAGCTCGTCCTCGGAGAGGTACTGCACCTCGTCCAGGGCGATCAGGACGCCGCGCGAGCGCTCCCGTGCCGCCTGTCCGACGGCGACGAGAACGTCGGCGAGATCGTCGTCGAGGCGCCCCGAGTCGGCTTCCCCGAACAGCGGCTCCGGATCGAGCTGGATCGTCGACCCATCGGGAAGCTGCAAGGTGAAGCTCTTGAGCACGCGGAGCGCTCGGGCGACGTTCCGGGACACGGGGCCGCGATCGAGCTCGAGCAGGATCTTGCGCAGGCGAACCGCCAGGATCGTGGCGAAGTTCCCTGCGTCGGTCGACTCGATGAAGGCGACGGAGTAGCCACCCGTCTCGGCGAGCTCGGAGAACCGGTTCAGGAGAACGGTTTTGCCAACGCCCCGGAGGCCAACGGGCATCACGCTCTTCCCGGGGCGCTCCGCCTTGGCGCGCCGGAGCGTCACCTCAAAGCTCCGGATGAGCTCGTCGCGCCCGAGCAAGGCTGGAGGCGTCGTGCCTGCTCCGGGGCGATACGGATTCGCGAGCTCGTCCAATTTGAATGATCTTATCCTATCTTATGCTTCTTATCTGCTAGACAGATAAGATTCGTCCAACCGTCGACGCGCAGGACGTTGCAGGAGCTCCAGGGGCGCTGGACGACGCAGTTCTGCGCGCTCACGGAAGCCAGCGAATCTGGTTGGTGAATGCGCCTTCCGCCGGGTTCGCTCGGAGCAGCTTGTCCAGCACCCGGACGAACCGGCCGACGCCGGATCGAGCGCGAGGAAGCGAGCGGTCGCTGGTGAGAAGGACTCCCGCGTGTTTGGTGCCTTCCTCGAGGGCTGCGTTGAAGAGATGGACGTAGTCGTCGACGTTGTTGGTGACGATCGCACGCCCCTCCGCCGCCGCAGTCGCGAAGACCTCGATGTCCGGCGCGCCGGTGGGATGCTCCGTCTCCACGACCGAGACCACATCGTGTCCCTTTCGGCGGAGCTGCTGGGCGATTCTGGTCGAGTACATCTCGTCCAGCAGAAGCCTCAAGCGAGAAGTTCCTGCTCCCGGCGCCAGCGTGCCTCTTCGCGGTCTGCGATGGCGCGCGCCTGCGATGTCCACTCGTCGATCTCGCCCTGATGGTCGGCGTAGTAGCGAACGGCGGCCCGCACCTTTTCTACCGGGAGCTCGAGGTAGCTCGCGGCCTCCTCAACCGAGTTGTCGTTCTGCCGGATGGTCTCGATCAGCTGCCAGACGTCCAGCCGTGTGCCAACGAGCGCCGGGCGCCGGCGGCCGTTGCCGCCTTCGCGGAAGTAGATCAGGGGGTGTTCATCGGTGCGTAGCCCTTCTTCGACGTAGCGCTCCACGAGGGCCGTCTGCGACTCGCCGAGCTCACCAGCCCGCCTACGCAGGCGCTCGATGGTGGCTGCGTGGATGCGGAATGTCAGGGGCTGTCTTCGGTCTGCATTCGTTGTCATACGATGTATGCGGATGTTAGTATCGGCTGCTCACCGGCCAGTCTTTGCCAGGGTCCTGGGGGACGAGCTCGCCGCGGAACGCGCGCTCGAGGATCGCGCGAACAGCGGCATCGTCGGTAGCCAGCGCCTCCTCCGTCAGTCCAAGCCAGGGCCTGAGGAGACCACGAGCTAGACGAAAACACCTTCGGCGATGACGTGGATCGCACCCAGAACGCGTCTGAACTCCCCTCGCCGGAGAAGGTCCACGAGGACCTCGAGCAAAACGCTCGCGAGTCTCCGGCCGTGGAGACGTGCCCCGGAGCCATCGCGCGATCGTTCGCGGGCTCGTGGACAAGACACAAGCGAGATCGGCCTGGTCGAGCTCGGTCTTCAGGCCGCCTCCTCCAGCCGCTCGGAAAGAACGGGCATGGCCACGGCTATATCGCCCTCTTAGCCTCGATCCACCGTTTTCTTGACCGAGGCGGCGTTTGGCGATCGTTTGGGCTTTCGGGGGCGATGAGCCGGCGCCCGCTGGCGGGGTTGGTGTTCCCGGCTGGCTCGACGGGCTTCTGCGAGGGATTTCGGCCAGTGCGGC